>NZ_AOIS01000036.1 GCF_000337495.1 Haloterrigena salina JCM 13891 | reverse complement strand
GGCGCGCTCCTGGCCGTCGTAGCCGTGATTATGGCGACGACCGACCTCTTGGGCGGATACGCGGCCGTGCTGTCGCCGGGTATCGGAACCCACTACGCGTCCATCCGCCTCGCCGGCGTGCTCGCCGGCCTCGGCGTCCCGATCGCGCTGGTCGGCGTCTTCCTCGTGTTGCCCGCCAGTCGACGCGTCCACGCCGCGGCCGCGATCAGCGTGAGCCTGTGTCTGCTCGGAGTCGTCCTCTTCTGGGGAGCCTACCCCTACGACTGGCGATTCCACGGTGACGATTACACGCTGCAGGTGTCAGCGGTCTACCTGCTCGGGCTCTTTATCGCCCTCTGGAGCCTGTTCACCGCCGTCGTCAACTTCAAGACGCGCAACGACCCCGGCGGCGCCCTCGAGATGAACGTCACCCGCCAGAACAAGACGGTCGTCGAGGTCGCCGAGTCCGAGGACTCGAGCGGACTCGGCGGCATCGGCTTCCTCGGGGGCACCCCCGACGGCGAGGTCGAAACGCAGACGAACGCGGCCGACGACGGAGACACGCTCTCGTTCGACGAGACCGCAGCCGGGTCCGGATCGACCCGACAGTCGTCGAGCGCCGGATCCGGAACCGGCGGGGCCGCTCGAGCGCGGGCGACCAGCGACGGCGGGACGGCCGCCTCGGACATCACCTCGCCGATGGACGGCGATGGCCGCGACGCGGAGATCGTCGAGTCGCCGACGCCTCAAAACCAGACCGAGGCGCCGACGGACCGCTACTGCGGCAACTGCGAACACTTCGAGTACGTCCGCTCGTCGGAGGGGATGGTCCCCTACTGCGCCCGTCACGACGCCGCGATGGAGGATATGGACGCCTGCGAGGAGTGGGAGCCGAACCGCTGACCGACCGCCGCCGTCGGGCCGCGACAATTCCTTTGTCGAAGCACATGTTTTATTTTCATATGCGAGTAGTCTCAACCAATGGCATTCAACGTAGGTAACACGGTGAGCGAAGCAGTCGATCGGTTAACGACGAGTGCAGCCGCGGTACTGATCGCCGCGCTGACGGTCATCGGCGTCGCCCAGACGGCCGCACTCCAAGATATCCTTCGCGGGTTTCTCGAGTGGACGTTGGAGCTGTTGCACGATCCCGAAGTCAGCGGGGAACTGAGCGCGTCGGAGATCGAAACGGTCGAGGAGCAGATCAACGGGTACATCGCCGACCTCCCGCTCGCGCTTGGCTTGAGTCCCGGCGCCGCGGCGGTGCTCTGGCTGGTCGCGTTCGTGGTCTCACTGGCGGTCGTCGCAATCGCTATCGACGCCTTCGGGGACGAGCGAGACAGCCTCGGCGGCATCTCGACCGACGGTCTCGGACGGAAGACCCTCCACCTGTTGCTCGGCTGGATCGCGTACAGTGTCCTGGTCGCGATCGGGCTCCTCCTGGTCGTGGTCCCGGGGCCGCTGGTGGCGTTTCTCCTCATGTTCTTCGTGGCCGCGATCGTGATCGACGACGAGTCGTTCGTCAGCGCATTCGGGTCGTCGTACAGCGTCGTCCGCGGTAATCTCCTCGGCACGTTCGCGATCGGCGTGCTCGGTATCGTCGCGTTCGGCGTCTGCTGGTTCGCCGGGACGATCGTCGCCGGCATCCTCCCGGGCGCTCCGGGCGCGATCGCCGCCGACCTGATCACTGCCGTCGGTCAGGTGTTCGTTCTGGCTCTCCTTACCCGAACGTACGTCAACGCGACCGCCGACGATACCGCCGATCCGGTCAGTAGCGGTTCCGAGTGGGCGGCAGAAACCGAATCGGAATCCCGACGCGGGACGCGCTAGAAGCCGAACAGCTGCTGGCTCATCTCGAGGCCCCACTGCGGGAACTGGAAGACGAGCACCGCGACCAGCGCCAACTCGAGAACCGTCACGGCCACCGTCATCCCGTCCGCGTACTTACTGCTGACCGCGACACCGACGGGCAGGCCGAACTCCTCCTTCCAGAGCGGGTAGAACAGCGCGATGCCGCGCTTGCTGCCCGCGACGTCGAGAACGTAGTGGGTCAACACGCCGAGCCAGACGTACTCGAGATTCCCGAAGACGTACGGGAAGGCGACGAAGCCGAGCAGCACCGGTAGATTGTGCAGCGTCTTCCGGTGTTTGCCGAAGGCCGTGTCGACGTCCGGAAACAGGGCCCCCAGCGTCACCGGGACGCCGATCGCGACGATCATCCGGAACGTCTCGAGGTTCCCCGCCGGCTCGAGGATGTACCCCAGCCCCAGACTCAGAAGTATCGCGTTGAGAACGTGTCCCTTCTTGTTCATCCACCTGCCACTGGGCAAGCGACCGCCGAATAGTTTACTCTCGAGGACTGTCTTTCGCCCGTTGCTATCGGGTTCGAACGCAGGCTCGACAGTCGTAACTGGGTGCTTCTCGACAGCAGAAGGTCGCACCCCGCGGCCGTCAGGCGTCGCGGGTCTCGAGCGCCTCGAGTAAGTCCTCGAGCGCTCGATCGACCGTTTTCGCCCGCACGTCGGCGCGGTCGCCGTCGAAGACGTACCGCGAGACCGAGGCGAACGAGGACTCGCTGCCCCACGGGCCAGCGTAGGAGACGCCGATGTAGACGGTGCCCACGGGGTTCTCTTCGGTACCGCCGGTCGGCCCGGCGACACCGGTCGTCGCGATACCCCACGTGACGTCGGCGACGTCGCGGACCCCTCGGGTCATCTCGCGGGCGACGGGTTCGGAGACGGCGCCGTGTTCGTCCAGCGCTTCGCGGCTGACGCCGAGATGGCGGCGCTTGGCGTCGTAAGCGTAGGTCGTCAGCCCCGAATCGAAGTAGTCGCTGGCGCCCGGCACGGCGGTGATCGCGGCGCCGATCAGCCCTCCGGTACAGGACTCGGCGACGGCCAGCGTCTCCTCGCGGTCCCGGAGCGCGTCGGCGATCTCCATCGGCAACTCGCGGTCGATGTCGTCGTTCATCGGTACGCACGTAACGAGCCAACGAGTCGTCAAACCACCGGACGAATGGTGGCACGATATCAGTTCCGTGAAATAGAAAATGAGTTATATTAAGTATTAGAAGGTTTAATTGAATTACATGACAGATTGGCCATCGAGACGATCGGTCCTCAAAAGCATCGCAGGGAGTACGATCGCGGTCGGCGCACTCGGCACGGCCAGCGCCGACGATCGGGAGGCTACCCAGCGGCAGTTGTACGTCGTTCTAGCTGGGGGCAACGGACTTCGGTCGCACATCGAGCGAACCGAGTTCGAGGTGTTGCACGAACTCGCCGGCGGATCGGCGCTCATCGTCGAGGGACCGAGCGATAAGTCCGATGCGCTCCGGACGAGCGCCGTCGTAGACGATATCATTGCGAACGAAACACACGTTGTCGATATCGAACGGTCGGCGTCCGAAGGGTCGGACAGTACTGAATCCCAGCGCGAGAAACAGTGGGACAAACAACTGGTGCGTGCGAGGGCTGCTCACGAGCGGGCGACGGGTGCGGAGACGACGATCGCGATCATCGATACCGGCGTCAGTCACTCCCACCCTGCTCTCGCGTCACGAATCGACGCTGAACGCAGCCGCCTCTTCAGGTACGGGCGCGTTCACGCCGGGACTGCCGACGCGCTCGTCGCCGAGGCACCGGCAGACTACTACCCGTCGATCCGGGAAACCACCCAGCACGTCTCCGACGATGTCCACGGCCACGGCACGCACGTCGCCGGGATCGCGGCCACCGGACGAAATGAGACTGGCATCGTTGGCATGGCACCGGACGCGGAAATCGTCTCCCTACGCTCGTTCTTCTTCGAGCGGATTGCGGACATCAACCCGACGTTCCCGGACGAGACCGTCGGTGTTCTGATGGGATCGATTACGGATATACTCCTCGCGATCGATTACGCGGCCGAGAACGGCGTCGACGTAATCAATCTCAGCCTCGGACAGACGCTTCCGCCGGACAGTCGAGCATACGCGGCGTATCGGCGCGTAATCCAGCACGCGGTCAAACAGGGCGTTGTCGTCGTCGTCGCCGCGGAGAACTACGGGTGGAATTTGGACGACGAATCCGAGTATGTGCTGCCGGCCGACGTCCCGGGAGCATCTACCGTTGCTGCCACCGGCCCGACCGACAAGCGGAGCCACTACTCGAATTACGGCGACGGAGCGATCGATGTCGCTGCACCCGGCGGGCGATACGAAACCCCGTCGAAAAGCGAAATTACGGATCCCAACGAGGTGGCGTATCCGGATCCGACGAACGGAATTCTATCGACGGTGCCGGAGTCCATCTACGGGGAGCTGTACGACTACAACTACGGCACTTCGATGGCGGCACCGCAGGTCGCAGGACTCGCCGCGCTCCTTCGGGAACTCGAGCCAGACCGTCACCCGCGACGGATCCAGCAGGCGATCGCACAGGGCGCGGTCGATCTCTCCGGCGAGTACACCGAGGGACTCGGCGCCGGTCGGATCGACGCACCCAACGCGCTCGATCGGATAACCAACGGACGGTAATCGGTCCTCGTCACCGACGACCGAGGCGAGGGGAAGATCGAACGGATCGGTAACCCGGAACGGAAAGAATGACGGTCCGCGCCGCCCCTCTCTCGTGCATGGACTACGAGACGCCGCTGTTCTTCCACGTCATGGAGTACGCGAATCGGGCGGCGGGCGACGTCATCGACATGGTCAGCGGCAACCCCGACTGGGAGCCCCCCGAGGCGCTCCGGGAGGGGCTGCGCGACTACGCCGACCTCGAGCCCGACCGGTTCCAGTACGCCCCCAGCGAGGGTCTGCTCGAGCTCCGCGAGGAGATCGCGGCCCGACGAGGCGTCGACGCCGACCAGGTCGTCGTCACGAACGGCGCGGGCGAGGCCAACTACCTCGCGATGGCCCGCGCGCTCGAGCGCGACCGTGGCGACGAGATCGTGCTGACGGACCCCGTGTACCCCTACTACCCGGGGAAGACGACGATGCTCGACGGCACGCAGCGGTTCGTCGCGGCGGACGACGAGGGGCAACTCGATCCGGCCGACGTCCGCGAGGCGGCGAGCGAGGAGACGGCCGCCATCGTGGTCGCCACGCCGAACAACCCGACCGGCGCGGTCTATCCCGAGTCGACGATGGCGGCTCTCGTCGACGTCGCCGAGGAGTACGACGCGATCCTGATCAGCGACGAGGTGTACGACCACTACGACCTCTCGGGCGAGTTCGCCAGCGCGTTGGGGGTCGACTCGAGCCACCGGATCGTCACCAACGGCTTCTCGAAGTCGATGGCGATTACGGGCGTTCGGGTCGGCTACGCCGTCTTCCCGCCGGAGCTCGTCGAGAACGCCAAGAGCCGCCACATGCTGGTCAACGTCGCGACGACTCGGCCCGGGCAGTACGCGGTCCTGCGGGCGCTGCGCGAAACGGGGCCCGAGTACTACGAGGCCAACCGGGAGTTGCTCCGCGAGCGCGTCGCGACCTTCACCGACGCCTTAGACGCCGCGGGCGCCGAGTACACCACTCCGCGGGGCTCGTTCTACGTCATGGCCCGTTTCGACGGCTATCCGGGGACGCTCGAGAACGTCGAACGGCTGATCGACGAGGCCGGCGTCGCGGGGATGCCCGGCGAAGCCTTCGGCGACTCGCGGTCCGACTGGCTCCGCTTTGCGCTCGTCACGCCCCGCGTCGAGGAAGCGGCCGAGCGACTCGCGACGTACTTCGAGTGAGGCTCGCGTCGACCGCCGACCGTCGAGGGTGACGCCGACCGTTGCCCGCCGCCGGCCGCAATACAGATACGGGGCGACGCGAGTTGTGTAGTGAGTGATGGCCCTCGAGGTCCTCGTCGCCGCGTTCGTCCTGACCCAACTCTGTTACGCCGTCGTCAACTGCGGCCTGCTGGCGCTATTCCTGCGTCGACCCGCGAACGTCGTCGACGAGCGGACGCTCGGACGAGTTCTCGAGGCCAACGGCGGCCAAATCGATCGCGAAGACGGACAGTCCAGCCGGGTCGCCGTCCAGACTGACGGTGGCTCCCTCAAGGGCGAGCGTGGTTCTCCTAAGCGCAAACACAGTCTCGGTCCCGATTGTCGGCTGCCGGCCGCCCTCCAGCGGCGAATTCACGTCTTCGTGCCGCTGGTTCGCGGCCGCTGGCGGGGCCTCGAGGCGACGCTCGCGAGCATCGCCGTCCAGAGCTATCCGACGTCACTGGTTTCGGTCACCGTCGTCTACGAGCCCCGCGAGACGGACGCGATCGCACTCGAGGGCGCGATCGACGCCGAGCGGCCGCCGGGGCTCGAGGTCGAGACACTCTCACTCGACGCCGCGGCCCGCGCGGTCGAGCAAACGCGGGGCACCGGCGCGCCTGCGGGCGACGGTGGCGTCGAGAGCGAGAATCCGTCCGAGAACGGCGAACGCACGTGGTGGGCCACCGGAACGGGGACGTCGCCGACGGCGGCGACCATGCTGACCGCCGCCTTCGAGTCCCGTTCGGTCGCGGCCGACGATCTCGTCGCCGTCTTCGAGGCCGGAAGCTGGCTGCCGGTCGATGCGTTCGAACTCGCCGTCGCCGGCCTCGAGGAATACGACATCGTCCAGACCAAACACACGGTGCGCGACGTCGACGCGGGGATCCTCCCGCTGCTCGACTCGATGGCGACGGCGGCGTGGTCGGATCTGGGCCACCGCTCGAGTACGGGGCCGTACCACCTGCTGGGTTCGGGCTATCTCGCGACCGGGCGCGTACTCGTGGACGCCACAGCGTGGCGGCGCCGGACGGGCGACGACGTCCCGCTCGGCCTGGCCGCCTCCCACCGGGGCAACACGCTCGGCGTCGTCGATCGGTACGTCCGACTTGACTGCCCCCCTGGGCTCGAGGCGTGGCTCGCCCGAAAGCGAGCGTGGACGCGCGACCTGTATCACCGGCTCTTCGCGCGTGGCTGGAACGGCGTCGACGACCTCCGGTGTTGGTCCGGGACGCTGCTGTTGCAATCGCTGGCACTGCTCTCCGCCGTCGGGGTGCCTGCCGCGGTGCTCGTCGCGGTGCTGTCCGCCAGCGGCGCGTCGGTGGCGCTCCCGCTGACGGTGCGACTGCTCGTCGGCTTCAACGTCCTCGTCTGGGCGTACTACTGCCTGCGGGCCTACCGGGCCGCCTGGGACGCGGTTCCGTTCCGCTCGTGGCCCCACGGGATCGCGTACTCGCTTCTCGCGAATCCGCTCTCGCAGGCGCTGTACGCGACGCTGTGGGCGGCCCCGATCTGTTTAGGGTTCGTCGACCTCGCTCGCGGCGACGCGTAATCCTCGAGCCGTCGGACCGGGAGCCCCACAGTTCCGCTGGCGCCCGATTCCGATCGCGACTCGAACGGGGTCGCTCGAGACCGACGAATACTCGTGACAGGGTAGCGAATCGATCGCTATGAGCGGAATCGACGCCGAGCGGGTCGACGAGGAGGCCGAGACGGCGGACGAGACCGACGACGCCCACACCATCGAGGTGACGCCGACGGACTCCCTCGAGGACGAGGAACGGGAAACCATCGACGTGGAGCCGTCCGACGAGCCCGTCGACGGCCCGGACTACGTGCTCTACGGCGGGAAAGGCGGCGTCGGAAAGACGACGATGGCCGCCGCGACCGCGCTGGACAGCGCCCGCGGCGGCACGTCGACGCTGGTCGTCTCGACGGATCCGGCCCACTCGCTGTCGGACACCTTCGAGACCAGCGTACCGGCGGAACCGGGCCGCATCCGCGACGACGTCCCACTCTACGCGGCCGAGATCGATCCCGAGTCCGCGATGGAGGCAGGCGAGGTCGCCTTCCCTGGTGGCGGTGCTGGCGGTCCCGGGGACGACGCCGCGGCGAACGCGGACGACGGAACCGCGGGGCCGTTCGGTGGCGGATCCGATGGCGGCGCGGGCCCCTTCGGCGGGAGCGACGGCGGCGCGGGCGAGATGGGCGGCATGGGCGGGCTCGGCGACCTGCTCGGCGGCGGGGACGGATCGCCGATGGAGGCGCTGTTCGGCGGCGCGATGCCCGGCGCCGACGAGGCCGCCGCGATGCAACTGCTGCTCGAGTACATGGACGACCCCAGGTTCGAGCGGGTCGTCATCGACACCGCGCCGACGGGCCACACCCTCCGGCTCCTGAAGCTCCCGGAACTGATGGACACCATGATGGGTCGGATGATGAAGATGCGCCAGCGCATCAGCGGCATGCTCGAGGGGATGAAGGGGATGTTCCCCGGCCAGGAGGCGCCCGAGGAGGACGACCTTGAGGATCTTGACGAACTCCGCGAGCGCATCGAGCGCCTGCGAGCGGCCCTGCAGGATCCCGCGCGGACGGACTTCCGGATCGTCATGGTCCCCGAGGAGATGAGCGTCTTCGAGTCCAAACGCCTGCGCGGGCAACTCGAGGAGTTTCGGATCCCGGTCGGTACGGTCGTCGTCAACCGCGTCATGGAGCCCCTCTCCGACGTCACCGACGACGTTCGGGGCGAGTTCCTCCAGCCGAACCTCGAGGACTGCGAGTTCTGCCAGCGCCGGTGGGACGTCCAGCAGGGCGCCCTCGCCGAGGCCCAGGAACTCTTCCGCGGCACCGAGGTGCGGCGCGTCCCGCTGTTCGCCGACGAAGTCCGGGGCGAGGGAATGCTCGAGGTCGTCGCGGCCTGTCTGCGGTGATCGTCGCGTCGGTATTCCGGTACTACACCGAAGCAATCGAGAACCGAGACTTACTCCGTTTCGAGCCAGACCCGCATCTCGCCCGGGTCGCGGTTCGCCCACGCGTAGTACGGTATCGCGGTAAACGACGCAGTGAGGCGTTCGGTCTCTGCTGCCCGACGGTATAGCGCGTCGGACCACTCTCCCCGATCAGGAACGCGCGCCTCGCCCTCCAGAATCGTCACCCCATCCAAGAGGTCGGATCGATGCGAGGCCTCGATCGCCGCGTCCGCCGGCACCGCGTACTGAGCGAGCGGCCGGTCGTGGTCGACGCCTTCGAGACAGTACACGATCGGCCCGCGCCGGAGCGCGACGTTCCCCCTGGTGGCGTCAACCGCCGGGTGGGCCACCAGCCGTTCGGGGGCCATTCCGAAGGTGACCGTGAGTTCGTCCCCGTCTTCCCATTCCCGGGCGACCTCGATGTACCCGTCATCGGGTTCGACGGAGCGCGACTCGCCCGCCACCGTCGCCGTCACGTCGGAACACCACTCGGGAACGCGGACGCGGAGTGCGAAATCGGTCGGTTCGGCCGGGTCGACAGTCAGTGTCACGTCGCCGGCCCACGGGAGGGCGGACTCCTGTCGCAGCCGGACGTCCGTGTCGTCGATGGTGAGCGCGGCCTCGCTTCCCACGAATTGATTGACGTAGACGGCGGGTTCGTCGGTCGCGCGAGCGTAGATGTAGCGCCCAAGGGAGGCGATCAGGCGGGCGGCGTTCGGCGGACAGCACGCGCAGTCGAACCAGCCTTGCCGCTGGTTGGAGAACCGGTCGGGATTCTCGTCCGCGAGGGCGTGCCCGTCCGGACCGACCTCGAGCGGGTTGGCGTAGAAGAACTCGGTCGCGTCCAGGGAGAGCCCGGCGAGGAATCCGTTGTAGAGCGTGCGCTCTACGAGCTCGGGATACTGCACGTCGCCGGAGAGCTGGAACATCCGGTGATTCCAGAAGACGCTCCCGACTGCGGCGCACGTCTCCGCGTACGAGGTCCTGTTCGGGAGGTCGTAATCATCAGTGAACCGCTCGCCGTGGTGGGTGGACCCGATCCCGCCCGTGACGTACGTCCGGCGCTCGGTCATGTTCCGCCAGAGGGCCTGCAACTGGTCGTACAGTTCGCGGTCTCCGGTCTCGAGGACGATATCGGCAGCGGCAGCGAAGTAATACATCGCGCGGACCGAGTGCCCCTCGACGGTCTCCTGTTCCCGGATCGGCGCGTGGTCCTGCGCGTACGTCCCGTCGTACTCGTCATCGTCGAAGAGGGCCCCCCGTATGGCGTCCCACATCTCCTCGTCCCCTGCCCGGTCCTCGGTGTCCTCGAACTCGTATTCGAGCGTCTCGCCGCGTCCCTCGACGAAGAACGACGCGAGATCGAGGTACCGATCCTCGCCGGTGACCCGGTAGAGTCTCACGAGCGCGAGTTCGATCTCCTCGTGGCCGGGGACGCCCTGCCGTCCGTCGGGGCCGAACACCTCGTCGATCAGGTCGGCGAACGCCCGAGCGACGTCGAGGAGCGAGTCCTCGCCCGTCGCGCGGTGGTGGGCGACGGCAGCCTCGATGAGGTGGCCGGCGCAGTAGAGTTCGTGACCGATCGAGAGGTTCGTCCACCGCTTTCCCGGATACTCGATCGCGATCCACGTATTGAGGTAGCCGTCCTCGGTCTGGGCGGCCTCGATCAGCGAAATCACTTCGTCGACGCGCCGCTCGAGCGCCGGGTCGTCGGCGGTCGTGAGCACGTAGCTGGCCGCCTCGATCCATTTGTAGGCGTCGGTGTCAGCGAACCAGAACCCCTCGAAGTCGCCGTCAGCGTCGCCGGCGGCGATCCGGAAGTTGTCGAGGCACCCACTGTCCTCGAGTTGCTCGTACTGGTACTCCAACATCCGCTCGCGGACCCGCTCGACGTACTGATTCCAGAATTCGTCGTCGACGGTCACGTTACTGAGAGCCAACGGTTCCGCATGTGGAGTTTGTTGTCGTACCATACGGCTATCACCGTATGTGCCTCACATAAACTATTGGATGTTCAACCGATACGGCGTCGGTAGATCCGACGGAAGGAGCTCCTTTCTGGGGTGTTCGTGATGGAGAACGGTAGTCGTCGACATCCGTGACGAGGAGGTCGACGACGCGAACCGCTTCGTATCCGGCGTCCGTCCGATACGGAGCAGGCGGGGCGTCGCTCCAGCCCGCTCCTCGTGAGGCGAACGCTCTGGAGAAAAACTCGTGCAACCGCTGCACGGTTCCATTAGCGATCGTTCCGTTCCTGTACTGAACCCGAGTTTCAGAGTTCGCTCCGAACGCCGAACCCGGCCGCTCTCGACCGATACCGGAGCTGGTCCTCCGGTGCCACCGGTGTTATCCTGTCTCTCCGTTCCCCTCCTCTCCCGCGGAAACGACCGTCACCGGCCGATCGCTCTCGAGGATCACCGCCTGCACGACGCTGCCGAACAGGACCTTGCCGACCGGCGAGCGCTCGCCGACGCCGAGGACGATCGCGTCGCTGTCGAGTTCCGCGGCGGCCTCGAGGATCATCTCGGGTGCTTCGCCCGTCGTCTCGTGAATCGCGTACTCGACGCCGGCCGACTCGAGGACGTCGGCGGCGGTCTCGACGGAGTCGGGCAGCCGCTGGACGTTCCTGAGGTTGTCGGCCATCTCCTCGGCGTACTCGTCGGAGAAGCCGCCGGCCGCCCACTCGGCGTCGGGTGCCGTCACCTCCTCGTGGACGTGGAGGACGTCGACGCGGATCTCCACGGCGGCCGCCGGCAGACCGCCGACCGCCTCGGCCTGGGCGCGGGCTCGCGATTCGTGTTCGTCGACTGGGAGCAAGACGCGGTACATGTGCTACCGTACGTCGTGTAAGTCCTAAAGTCGTCCTCCGGTTCGCGGCCGAGCGCCGCTACCGAACCGTCACTCCCGCATCGCCGGCTCGTCGACCGGGGGCTCGAGGCGCACGGCGTAGACTAACAGGCCGGCGGCGAGGGCGGTGCCCGCGGCGAGCAGCCACCACGAGGCGCGGTAGCCGACGGAATCGGCGAGGTAGCCGAACGCGGGCGGAGCGACGACGGAGCCGGCGACCAGGGAGAGCTGGCCGGCGGCGGTCGCGCCGCCCATCTCGTCGGCGGTGACCAGCGTCGCCATGTAGGAGTAGTAGACGCCCGTGTTCCCGAGGACGAAGAACCCCAGAACTGAGAAGGCGACGGCGGCCGCGACGGGCGTCGCGGTCGCGGCGACGACGACGAACAGGAGAGCGCCTGCGAGCGCCTGGACGATCAGGATCGCGCCGATCCGAACGTGGGGCTCGCCGGGCAGATTGTCGCTCAGCCAGCCGCCGACGAGGCGGCCGACGCTGCCGAACAGTTGGACGAGCGCGAGGACGACGCCGCCGCCGACGACCGAGGCGCCGATCGATTCCTCGAGGTACAACACCGTGTAGCCCGTCGTGGTGAACAGCGCCGCACCGAGGAAGAAGCCGGCCGCGACGAGCACGCGGTAGGGGCGGTTGCGAGACAGCGCCCGGAAGTCCGGATACTCCGCTCGCCCGCGTTCGCCCGCGCTGCGGTAGCAGACGGCGAAGACGACGGCGACGCCGAGGGCGGTCCCGGCGGCGATCAGGAAGCCGGCCTGCCAGAAGAACGCACTTGCCAGCCCGGTCACGAGGAGGGCGCTGATGCCGCTGCCGGCGGTGACGCCGACCTGTTTGATCCCCAGCGCGAGGTTCTGGCGGCCCGCCTCGATGGCGTCGTAGATCGCCTTGTTCGTCCCCGGAATCGCCGTCGCGTACGTCGACCCGAGGCCGAACGCTGCCACGAGTAGGAGGGAGTACGTTGGCGCGCCGGCGACCAGCACGGCGCCGACCCCGAGCCCGACGAGGCCGACGACCAGCGTCCGTCCCTCGCCGAAGCGGTCGATGACCGCCCCGACCGGCAGGAGCCAGACCGCATAGCCCAGGGTGAGCGCCGTCACGACGAGGCCGACGGCGAACCGCGAGAGGCCGAACTCGTCGCGGAAGAACGGCGTCGCCGCGAAGACCGTGTAGTAACAGATGCTCGCCGACACCTGCCACAGCGTCACCAGCGAGACCGTCCGCCAGTACGACCGCTCCATCGGACGTCACGGCCTTGCTCGAGGACGCGCTTGACTGTCCCGGTAGCGGAGACGGGTTCCGGGTCGCGTCGACCGCCCGCTCACCGCTCGCCGCCGCCCGCGTTACTCGCCCTGCTCGTCGCCGTCCCACTCACCGCCGACGCGATCGACGCCCATCATGTGCTCTCCGGGATGTTCAGTGAAGACGACCTTCGCGTTCGCTTCGGGGACGTCGAACGTCTCGCAGACATACGCCATCGTCTCGAGCGCGAACGCGCGCTTGCGCTCGAACGGTCGGCCGCGCCGGATCTCGGCGTCGAGGAAGACGATCGGCCCGTCGACCGCGCGCCCGAGGTGGAGGTCGGCCGGGTCGCGCTCGCGGATCGTCACCGCGACGTGGCCCGCCGTCGTCTCCATCTCCGTCGTGTAGAGGTCCGTCACCCGGTCGGCCAGCGCCGTCTTTTCCTCGGCCGACGGCGACAGCGTCGTATCGAACTGTAAGAGTGGCACACCTCGAGTAGAGCGCCCGGGAAGTTGGCGATTTCGCCGCTCCCTGCCGGAAGCGACGAGCGAGGGCCGACCGGGGCGCGGCAACGGCGCACAACTGCGTGGAGACCGTGATCGACCGAACGCGCGGCAATCCGACGCGGAGCAACCGAGCGCGGTTCCGAGTGGTGCCGATCACAGAAACACAACTCTAACCGTGTTGTCTACCGCTCCAACCCACTATCTTATTTCCGTGATATTCTTCAACAGGTGGTGGAATCGGTACCGTTTACACCCTTTACCTGGAACCGATAGAAAAATGGTGCAGAACTCTCGGGAAACGCTTCAAAAGTTCATCCGCGTGCTCTGGGCGTCGCTGTGGACACTCAACGCCCAGACGAAAGCGTACCTCACGCTCGACGCACCGCTGATCCTCGAGGACGTGGACGGCGTCTCCGAGGAGGAGAAACGCCTCGCGCGGCGGGTCTTTCCTGACGGGGGCCGCGATCCGGGCGACAACACTGCAGCCGACGCCCGGACCGCCGCGGATGGGTCCGGGAGCGGTGACGGTCCCGGCGATGGCGGCGACCGGGGCGACGACGGGAGCTCCCCGTTCGACGTCGGCGGGACGTACGATCTGCGCCAGCGGATCGGGTTCGTCCTCGGGCCGCTCCTGTTCGCGCTGATCTTCCTCTCGCCGACGCCGGACGGCCTGTCGGCCGCGGGAAAGGCCGTCGCCGCCGTCACCGCGTGGGTCGCCGTCTGGTGGATGTCCGAGGCGATCCCGATCCCGGCGACCTCGCTGTTGCCGATCGTCCTCTTCCCGCTGACCGGCGCGCTCCCGGTCGCGGACACGACACCGTCGTACGGCCACCCGCTGATCTTCCTCTTCATGGGCGGGTTCTTCCTCGCGATGGCGATGCAGCGGTGGGGACTCCACCGCCGGATCGCCCTGCGGACGATCAAGGCCGTCGGCACCGAACCCTCGCGGCTCATCCTCGGGTTCATGCTCGCGACCGCGTTTCTCTCGATGTGGGTCTCGAACAGCGCGACCGTGATGATGATGGTCCCCATCGCGCTGGCGGTCATCTACCAGACCGCCGATCTGGTCGACGAGACCGGCCTCGAGGTCGACACGAGCGAGGGTAACTTCTCCTTCGGCATCGCCCTGATGCTCTGTATCGCCTACGGCGCGTCCGTCGGCGGCGTCTCGACGCTCATCGGGACCCCGCCGAACGTGCTCTTTGCGGGCCAGGCCGACGCGCTCTTCGATCAGTCGGTTTCCTTCGCCGAGTGGATGCTCTACGGCGTCCCCATCTCGGCGGTCGGCCTCGTCGCCGTCTACGCCTACGTCACCCGCGCGGTGTCGCCGCAGTTCGACGAACTCCCCGCCGGCGCGGACACGATCGATCGGGAACTCGAGAAACTCGGGCCGATGAACAGGCAGGAAAAACTGGTCGCGATCGTCTTCGCCGGGATGGCCGTCAGCTGGATCGGGGCCAGCCTGATCGAGCCGCTCTTCGACGTCGCGCCACCGGAGGATGCCGACACCATCGTGGCGATCGGCGGCGCGATGGTCCTGTTTACGCTGCCGACGACGACGGCCGACGGCGATCGCACCTTCCTGCTCGACTGGACGAACGCCGTCGACATCCCGTGGGGGGTCATCCTCCTGTTCGGCGGCGGGCTCGCGATCGCCTCCGGCTTCGGCGACACCGGCCTCGCGGCCTGGATCGGCGAACAGCTCCAGGCCCTCGAGGGCGTCTCGATGATCGTCGTCCTGTTCGCCGTCGTCTCCATGACGATCTTCCTGACGGAGGTCACCTCGAACACGGCGACGACGGCGATGTTGATGCCCATTCTGGCCGGCGTCGCGGTCGGCATCGGCGTCCATCCCTTCGGGTTGATGATCGCGGGGGCGACCGCCGCGTCGTTCGCGTTCATGCTGCCCGTCGCGACCCCGCCGAACGCGATCGTCTTCGGCAGCGGCTACATCTCGCTGCCCCAGATGGCCCGCATCGGCGCCGGACTCAACATCATCGGTATCGCGTTGATCACGCTCGTCGCCTTCGCGTGGCTGCCGATCGCCTGGGGGATCGACATCACGGCGTTGCCGACCGAGTTCGTCGAGGCCTGGGAGGCCTAAGACCCGATTCGATTTCCATTGGTAACCGGATTCCGAGGGGCTGGGAACCGGGTGTGAGGTTCATACGGTCGGCGGCAGTTCGTTCGTGTGAGACGGTATGCCAGGCCGCGAGTTCACACAGCAAGAGCGGGCCCGAGGGATCCTCGAGGCGCTCGCAGAGACGAGTCAAGCGACGACCACCGAACTAGCGACGGCCCTCGAGACGCATCCACTCACCGTCGAGCGCCACTGCCGGGCGCTCCAGCGGGCCGGACATGTCCGTCGCTGTACGGGCGGCGCGTACGCGCTCGTCGAGACCGACCTCGACTCGAGCGCGCCGTCGCCCGACGACGCGACCGTCGGCCGGCAGCGGTCGACGAACCCCGCCGACTGATCGGACACCCTCGAGCGGCGAGCGACGTCCCATAGCTCATCGCACAACCCCGTGGCATCCAGTCGCTCACCGACCGTACTCGATTCCCGCGTCTCGCCGTTCGAACGGGCGTCCGCCGCGCGGTCGAGTTCCGCTCGTCGTGGCTGGCTGCCGGCTCACCCGGTACTTCGGTTCTTCTCGACTCGCACGCACATATTCGGTCGACCGGTCTGTTTCGTCGATATCGTTCGAATGTCAACACATTTATTGACAAATTGAACGACGCAGTTTCGAGAATTGTTGGTAATAATATCATATAACACTGCTGACGTGATGAGCCCGAACGAGGCGATACTCGAGTGGGGGACACGGACGCGACCGACGCGATCAGGGTGATCGACCTGGTCTTCGAGTGGCGGCGGCTCTGCCACGCCTGCGGGGAACGGAAGCGGTTCAAGAGGCTGATCTGCGACGACTGTCGCGAGCGTTACAACGTGTGACTACCGCGGGAGCGGTTAGTCCACAGCACCCTACCTACGCTCCGACGGCTCGGTGGTCTCTAGATCCT
Organism: Haloterrigena salina JCM 13891; assembly: GCF_000337495.1. Classification (GTDB taxonomy): domain Archaea; phylum Halobacteriota; class Halobacteria; order Halobacteriales; family Natrialbaceae; genus Haloterrigena; species Haloterrigena salina. The sequence goes on along the minus strand of NZ_AOIS01000036.1, from coordinate 160,586 downwards.
GCCGCCCTCCATACGCCGGAGTTGTTCACAGTTTGGGCACCGAGTAGACCCGTCAATCTGAGTGAACTTCCGCTCCCCGCAGTCAGAACAGCTACCATCAGGATACCGAACCATACTGGCTTGTGATCAGAAAGACTGTATAAGTCTTCTGTTGACACCCTTCCCTCGCTGGAGCACGGGGATACCCGCGTGGAGCGGGTTAGAATTGTAGCTCCCCGTCGGATAGCTACTGACTGTATCTCGGATAGTTATTCAGGTAATGTGATACCGTCGAATCAGTTCGTCACTCCGAGCGGGGTTGTGTCGCCATCCGGCAGATGTATCCCCGGCGCAAAAGTCCAGTTGTTCAGTTGTAGCGGGAGGGCAACGCTCTCGCCGTTTCTCGACGTGTGAGGGACTCCATCGATCGCACGGACGCCGTCACAGCTGAACTCGAGTCCCGCGCGTTTCAAACCAGTTTTCGGAGGAGTTTGTAGCCCGCGTCGCGCAGCGGGTCCGGCAGGAATCGCGCGTAGACGCCGTACTGGGCCAGCGGCCCGACGGGATACCGCGCGGGCGGTTCGGGCGTCGTGGCGGACTCGATGATCGCCGCGGCGACGTCTTCGGGGCTGGAGGCGAAGGGGCCGCCGTTCCCGCCGCCGATCAGTTGCATCTCGCCGTAGATCTCGTACAGCGACTCGTAGGCGGGCGTCCGCTCCGATTCGGGCAGTTCCTCGTCGACGCGGTCGCTGAAGTTCGTGTCGACCGGACCGGGCTCGATCACGGTGACGTCGACGCCGAACTCCTCGACCTCCGCCCGCAGGGAGTCGCTCATCGCCTCGAGGGCGTGTTTCGACCCCGAGTAGGCGCCCGAACCGGGGAACGAGACCCGGCCGACGACGCTCGAGACGTTGATGATTCGGCCGGCGCCCTGGGCGCGCATGTGGGGGAGGGCGGCGCGGGCGAGCCGGTGGGGGCCGTAGACGTTGACGTCGAACTGGCGGTGGAGATCCGACGTCGCGACGTCTTCTATCGGCCCCATCTGGGCGTAGCCCGCGTTGTTGACCAGACAGTCGATCGCGCCGGCGACGTCGACGACCCGCTCGACCGCCCGCGCGACCTGGTCGGGATCGGTGACGTCTAACGCGAAGGTCGTACAGCCCGCGTCCTCGAGGTCTGCGATGTCCTCGGGATCGCGCGCGGTCGCGAACACCTGCCAGTCCTCGCGCAGGAACGCGGCCGCGGTGGCACGCCCGATTCCGGACGAACAGCCGGTGATCAGGACGGACTTCTTGCGGGTGTAGCGGTCGTCCTCGTCGCCGACGGGTTCGCCGCCGTCCCGTGCCGTCTCGCGATCCTCCTCGACGACGGTGCCTTCCGGCCCGTCCTCGTCGGTTCCCTCGACGTCCTCAGCGGTGGCCATACGCGACAGGTTCGAGAGCCGATACCTAAGTAGCGACGGTTTGTCGCGCAGATCGTACTGTTCGATCGAGAGGAAAACCTCGAATTCGTTCCGAGCGCTGACTGTCACGGAATCGCACCGAGAACTATTCACCCCCGTGGCGTGAAGTAACACACATGACCGGCGCGACGGCGGAACGCCCGATATTGGTCGCGGTCGCGAATCCCGAACACGCCGCCCAGTTAGTCCGGACGGCCGGCGACCTCGCTCGAGCGAGCGGCAGCGCGGTCCGAATCGTCTCGATCGTCGTCAAGTCCCACGACTCGCCCTTCTCCGTCTACTCGGACGAGGCGATCATCGAACGGTACTCGGGGCGCAGTCGGGACATCGTCGATCGCGCGGTCGACGTCGCACCCGACGACGTCGCCGTCTCCGGCGAACTGGTCGTCAGCCGATCCGTCGCGGACGGGATCCTCACGGCGGTCGAACGGACCGATCCGCGGGCGCTCGTCGTCGGCTGGGAGGATCAGACGCGTCGTACGAACGCCGTCCTCGGGACGACGGTCGATCGCCTCCTCGAGCGGGCCCCGTGCGACCTCTACGTCGAGCGCATCGGCAGCGAAGCCGACGGCGTCGACTCGATCCTGGTCCCGGTCGCGGGCGGTCAGCACGTCGGTCCGGCGGTCGGCGTGGCGAAAGCGATCGCCGCGCGCAACGACGCGACCGTGGTCCTCCGGTCGGTCGTCGATCCCGACACCGACCCGGCTGCGGCGCGCGAGTTCCTCGCGGACGCGGCGGCGTCCCTCGAGGCGGCACCGGGCCCGAGCGTTCGGACGGAGTCGCTGGTCGACGAGGGCGACGACGTCGCCGAACGACTGCTCGAGGTCGCGGGCGACCACGACGTGCTCGTGTTCGGCGCGACGCGCCAGGGGGCGATTCATCGCCGCCTCGTCGGATCGATCGCGCGGACGGTGGCGCGTCGGACCGACCGAACGGTGATCCTCGCCCGCGACGGCGAAACCGTCGGCGGACCGATTCGGCGACGGATTCGGCGGCTCCTGCCGACGGCGTAGGACGCGAATCGGCAGTCCGGACCCGTGTTCTTCCCGTCAGGTTCCCCCGTCGAGGTTCCGCTTCGCCTCGTCCGCGTAGTTGTCCGCGAGTCGGACGGGTTCGGGGAGTTTGTACGACGAGGCGAGCGCGAGCGCAGCGTCGGCCGCCGTTTCGGGACCGACGCGGTGGCCGGGGCTGACGTACAGCGGGTTGATGTACCGGTTCGGCGAGTCGTACTGGCGCGTCTGGACCGCGTAGCCGAGGAGGGTCCCGTCCGGCGCGTCGACCCTCGAGTTCGCCTCGATGGGAACGCGGACCCCTTCGGAGAGGTTCTCGGTGTCTTCCGTCGGGGAGCCACAGAGCAGGCTCTTCGCGACGCCGATGCTCGGCGCGTCGCGGACGACGCCCATGTGGGTCGCGATGCCCGCCTGCCGGAAGTGGATGCGGCCGCTGCCGTCGAAGAGGAACAGATCGGGGTCGACCGAGAGCTCCTCGAGCGCCGCGAGGATCGGTCGCCCTTCGCGGAAGGAGAGCAGTCCCGGAATGTAGGGGATCTCGAGGGGCGTCACGGCGTGGACGCGTTCGATCACCTCGCCGCCGCGCATGGCGACGACGGCGCTCAGGGCGCGGTCCTGATCGCCCGCCTCGTTCGTGAGAAACGACTGGTCGACGCCGACGACAGTGGGCTGGTCCGCGCCGCTCGAGGCCGCCGCGAGCGGATCGCCGAGCGTCGCGGGATCGAAGTCGAAGTCGTCCTCGAACGCCGCGGCGTCGGCGATTTCGCGCTGCATGGCTTCCATGTCGTCGCGCTCGAGCGAGGCGTCGGGAACGAGGTCAGGGCGGGCCGTAGGCATCGATACGGAGACGTTAGCAGCGGGCGAAAATCAGTGTCTGGGTTGCACGACGCGAGACGGATCGGCGAGCGGTTAGAACCGACGGCGACCGCCGGGACCGCCGGGGCCACCGCCGCCCCCGAACTCGAGGCGGTTCGGCGCGCTGACGTTCCGATTTTGCTTGATGTACTGGCCGTAGGCGAGGCCGATCGCGAGGCCGACGAGGTGGGCCATGTGGGCGACGTTTCCGCCGCCGCCGGTGCCGATGAAGAAGATGCTGAAGATCGCGTATCCGCCCGCGAGAACCCAAATCGGGACGGGCAGGATGAAGTAGAGGTACACCTTGAGGTCGGGGTTCAGAATCGTCAGGACGCCCAGAATTGCGAGGGCAGCGCCGCTAGCGCCGAGGACGCCCCCAGTAAGCGGCGTGATCGTGTTGAGTTCCACGATTTGGATGGCGATCTGACTGAGGCCGGCGAGCGCGCCGCTGACGAGGAAGAGGATCGCAAAGTTTCGCGATCCGACGTACCGCTCGACGAGCGGTCCGAAGAAGAATATCACGATGCTGTTCCCGACGATGTGGTAGAGCCCGCCGTGTGCGAAGACGGACGTGACCCACGTCCAGACGTACTCCGGATAGTAGGGACGGAGGACGAACAGCGTCTGCATCAGTTCGTAATCGAAGGCGGCCCTGACGACGAGCTGGGCGGCGAACGTGAGCCACATCAACACGAGGAACGTGTAGGTCATGTTCCCGCGGAAGTAGGCTAACGGTCCGCCGGCACCCGTGTTTATCGGGATCTTGTCAGCGAGGCTTGAGGCCTTCGAGGTTCCCCCACCGCCGTTGACGGAGTCGTCGAACCCGCTGTCGAAGACGCCCTGCGGGTCGTTCCAGTCCTGGAGCCCGGTGCAGTCGTGGTTCTCCGGCAGCCGGTGGTCGGCACAGAAGGTCCCCCCGCAGTGCCGACAGTTGTAGGGCATGCTTTCGTCTTTCCCACACACGTCGCACTTGGCCATTGACCGGGGGTATGTGTGGCACCGCTAAGGGATTTGGGGTTCGTTCCTCGCACCGAACGCCGGCAGCAGGCGCGGTGATTCGCCGCCGTATGCGCGGGTTTCGATTCGCTGAACAGTGATTCCCGCCTGGTAGTCCGGCCGTACGAACCATTACGGTCGGTGATGCGACGCCGAAGTGGCGCGTTCGCTCTCCTCCGGCGGTCGACCACCGGCTACCGGCCACCGATCGGCGCTGCCGACCTCCGGCGTCGGACTGTACATTTTTGCTCCCGGGACCCCCATATCGAGGCGTGCAAGAGTACGAGCGCAAGCAGCTGCTCGAGCGCGTCGAGCGCGAGGGGGCGACCGTCGGCGCGGACATCCCGGAGACGATCACGGTCCAGGGCGAGGCAATCGATCTCCGAACCTTCGTCTTCGAGATCAAGCGCCGCGAGACGATTCCCTCAGGCGAGCGCGACCGCGTCGAGCAGGCCAAACGGAACCTGCGGCGCGAACGCCGCGAGCGCCTCGAGGCCATCGAGGAGGGCGACATCTCCCGCGAGGAGGGCGAGGACCTTGCGGGGAGCATCATCGGCATCGACCGCGCGTTGAACGCCCTCGAGAGCCTCGGGCCGACGAACTTAGAGCGCGAGCAGCAGGTCCAGAAGGCCCAGGACCGAAAGCGCTGGATGTCGTTCCTGAAAAAGGCGCTGGGGAAAGACGACGACGGCGCCTCGCGGAGGGGTCGATAGATGGCGACTAACGCCGAGATCGCCGGCCGGTTCGAGGAGTTCGCCGACCTGCTCGAGGCCGACGACGTCGAGTACAAGCCCCGCGCCTACCGGCGCGCGGCCGAGAACATCGCCGCCCATCCCGTTCCGATCGCCGACCGCGTCGAGGACGGCGACGAAGAGATCCTCGAAGAGATCGACGGCGTCGGCGACGCCATCGCCTCGAAGGTGATCGAGTACGTCGAAACGGGCGAGATCGAGGAACTCGAGGAGCTCCGCGCTGAACTGCCGATCGACATCTCCGACATCACGCGCATCGAGGGCGTCGGCCCCAAGACCGCGGGCAAACTCTACCGCGAACTGGGGATCCAGACGCTGGACGATCTCGAGGAAGCCGCCGAGAATGAGGAGATCCAGGAGGTCAAGGGGTTCGGCCCGAAGACCGAGCAGAACATCCGCGAGAACATCGACTTCGCGCGGGAGGTCGGCCAACGGCAGTTGCTGGGCGAGGCCCGGCCGCTCGCCGACGACGTCCTCGACTTCCTCGAGGGACTCGAGGCGGTCGAGCGTTGCGAGGTCGCCGGCTCGATCCGGCGCTGGCGCGAGACGATCGGCGACGTGGACGCCCTCGTCGCGACCGAGGACGGCGAGGCCGTGGTCGAGGCGTTCGTCGACTGGGACTCGGTCGACAGCGAGATCGAGTCCGGACCGGAGAAGGCGAGCATCCGCGTCGGCGAGATCCGGGTCGACCTGCGCGTGGTCGTCCCCGAGGAGTTCGGCTCCGCGCTGCAGTACTTCACCGGGAGCAAGGACCACAACGTCACGCTTCGCAACTACGCGATCGACCGCGGGATGAAATTAAACGAGTACGGCGCCTTCGATGTCTCGGACGTCGAAGACCACGAGGCAGGCCAACGGGTCGGCGAGCGCGTCGCCGGCGAGACCGAAGAGGGGATGTACGAGGCGCTGGGCCTCCCGTGGATCCCGCCCGAACTCCGCGAGGATCGCGGCGAGATCGCCGCCGCCGAGAACGGCGAGTTGCCGGACTTACTCGAGCGCGCGGACATCCGCGGCGATCTCCACACCCACACCGAGTGGTCCGACGGGAACACCACGATCGAGGCGATGGTCGACGCCGCCGCGGAGCTGGGCTACGACTACTACGGCGTCGCCGACCACGCCGAAGGCCCCGGCATCGTCGGCGGGATGGGGCTCTCGGACACCGAAATCTTAGAACAGGTCGAGGCGATCCGCGAGGTCGCCGCCGCCGCGGACATCGAGGTCCTCGCCGGCATCGAGGCTAACGTCGACGCCGACGGCGAGATCGGTCTCACCGAGGAGGTGATCGAGGCGCTGGACGTGATCGTCGCCTCGACCCACAGCGCGCTCAGCCAGGACGCGGAGACAGCAACCGAGCGGCTCGTCCGCGCCGCCGAGAACCCGGCGATCGACGTGCTCGGCCATCCCAGCGGTCGCCTGCTCAACGAGCGCTCGGGACTGGAGTTCGACGCCGCCGCGCTCGGCGCGGCCGCGGCCGAACACGGCACCGCCCTCGAGGTCAACGCGAACCCGCGTCGGCTCGACCTCTGGGGCAGCGCCGTCCAGGCAGCCCTCGAGGAGGGCGCCCCGATCGCCGTCAACACCGACGCCCACCAGCCGTCGACGCTCGAGTACATGCGCTGGGGCGTCCACACCGCCCGGCGCGGCTGGGCCGAGCCCGAGGACGTGATCAACACCTGGGAACTCGAGGATCTGCGCGAGTTCCTGCACTGACCGCCCGGCGGCTCACTGCGCTCTTTCGGATACTACGACCACGATGCAACTGCTCCTCGACGTCATGTGCGGCGGCCTCGATGCCTACCTCCGGATGTGCGACCACGACACCGTCTACGCCGGCGACCGCGGACTCGAGGCCGACGACGCGCTGCTCGCGCTCGCTCGAGACGAAGACCGAACCCTGGTCACGCGGGACGTCGCCCTCGCGGCCCGCGCCGACGATTCGATCCCGCTCGAGTCCCGCGACGTCGAGGACCAGCTCGCGGAGCTCGCCGCCGCAGGGGTCGACCTGACGCTCGCCGCCAAACTGCGGTTCTGCGGGCGCTGTAACGGTCGCCTCGAGCGCGTCGAATCGACGGCGACGACGCCCGAGTACGCGCCCGACCCCGCCGAGACCGCCGTCTGGCGCTGTCGGGACTGCGGCCAGCACTTCTGGCGGGGCAGTCACTGGGACCGCGTCGCGCGAACGCTCTCGAAAATCGGGGAGACCGGCGACGGCACGAACGAAGACGGGTAGTCCGACTGGGCCGGGTCTCGAGGCTACCCGGTGATTTCGAGGCTGTCTCGGGTTTCGATCCGGTTCCGCTCTCCTAGCCGGGTCCAGCGGAATCGCTCCTACCGTCCCTCGAGGACGAAGGCCACGTCGAGGGTCGTCCGGTACCGCTCGATCGTCCCGTCCTCGACCTCCGCGGTCTGCGATTCGATCCCGATCTCGCTGATGTTCTCGAGGGTCTCGTCGGCGTCGTCGAGGGCGTTCTGTGCGGCGTCTTCCCACGACTCGGTCGAGTTTCCGGTCAGCTGGATGACCTTGACTGTCTCTCCCATGATCGTCGGAGAAAACCCCGTCCAGCGGCGTACGGTTCGGCGTGAGCGTGCGACCACGTCACAATACCCGCGGTCGGCGGTCCGCGCTCGGCCGCTCAGTAGACGGAGACGTCGTCGAACCGACCGTCGTAGGCGATGTGGTGTGGGTGGGTCGGCTCCGTTCCCGAGAGGAAGAGCCGGTCGACCTTCTCCCAGGTGTTTTCGTAACAGAGATGCGCGAGTTCGGCGGCCGTCGTTTTCCACCGCCGACCGCCGTTCCGGTAGACGACGCGGCGCGAGACGTCGTTCTCGAGCGCGTCGACGAGATCGGCCTCGGAATCGATCGCCGCGTCGAAGGCGGTGTGGGCGACGCCGACCGACCCCGGGAGGTGTGCGTACGACGACGTAAACGGCGCGATATCGAGCGTTTCGGAGAGCTCTCGGGCGCGTCGATTGTTCGACGGGAAATGCTTCGGATTGAAGATTTCGACGGCGTCGACGATATCCCGGTACTGGCGCAGATCCGCCTCGGTCAGGCCCACGGTTGCGAACTCGGGGTGGGGCGCCAGCACGGCGGCGTCCTGCCGCTCGAACTCGTCCATCGCCGTCTCGAGCGGAATGAAGTCCGGCACCGGCTCCTCGAGGCCGACGGCGAGAACGTGTTTGCGCTCGTGCCACGATCCGGTGAACACCTCGCGACCGGGAATGACGTGGAGCCGGTCGGTGGAGTACGTGGCCGCCTCGCGACGGATCTCGGGAACCCGCGTGAAGTGGGGCGCGTACACGATCGCGTCGAGCCCGGCGTCGATGGCTCGCTCGACGACCCGGTCGTCGAGCACCTTCACGTGACAGTCGATTCGCGTCTCCGCTGGCGCTCGCTCGCTCACGTCTGCTCCTTTCGGGACGGGAGAGTTATGAATTCTGATTTTCCGGCCACGCGACGGTCTCCTTGATGGCGTCGACGATCGGCTCGACCGGCTCGTCGGGTTCGAGCGAGACGAACAGGCCGTCGTCGCCGACGTAGACGCGGAGGATCTTCAGGAAGTCCATCGCCGTCGCGATGTACTCGACGCGGTCGGCGTCCGGAAACAGCGTGTTGCGGAAGAGCTCGATCTGCATGAAGTCCATGTGGACGTTCGTGTGGATCCGTTCGAAGTGCTCGAGCATCGCGTCCCTGCTCTCGTACATCGCGACCGTCTCGTCGGCGATGTACAGCGGGCGAAACGACTCTGTATCGTACTCACAGAACGCGTAGAGGGGCCCGGAAACCGTGTTCCGGACGACCTGCCGGACGCGATCGGCGTCGAACGAACACAGTTGCGAGCGGTTCGTCGCGGGCATAGCCGATCGTCGGCGGCCAGCGGTGAATCCCTGTCGGCCAGCACACGCCTCGAGTCGCGACTCGAGGCGGTGGCTGCGAAAGGATCATTAGGCCGGCCGCTTGATACATCAGTGATAGTGAATGCCCTGGAAATGCGGAATCGACGGCTGCGGTGCGGTGTTCGAGGACGTCGAGGCGACCGTCGTCCATCAGGCGACGGAACACGAGCGGCGGGAGTGTAAGGTCTGTGGCACCGTCGTCCCCGACGGCTACCTCGCGATTCGACACGCCTTCACCGAACACAGCCGGGCTGAGTACGTCCGCGCCTACGGCGCGAGTTCCGAGGCGGTCCGCGAGCGCGAAGAGTTGCTCGAGGAGATCGAATCGGTCGCGGACATGCAGGCGATCGCCACGGAGCTGAAACGGTAAACGGCCGTACCGACAGGGATTTTCGCCTCTTCTCCGCCGAGCACCGTCCCGGCGCTTCCGAAGCTCGTCTCCTCCGGGCGGTTCGGAGATGTCGAAATAGCGGTATCCGGGCGGCTCGCCGTCAGTAGTTGTCGACGATCGCCGCCACGCAGCCGGTCGCCTCCCTGTAGGCGGAGTGGTCCGAGACCGAATCGCTCACGTCGACGTCGGCGTAGTTGTCCGGCGTGGTGCCGTCGCCAAACCAGCCGCCGCAGTCCGCCGGGCCGCTCCCTAGCCTGGCGACGGCGTCGTTCGTCGAGTAGTAGTTGTGGACCGCTTCGGCCGAGGTCCGGATGGCGTCGGAGAAGTCGCCGCCCTCGCAGGGCGCGTCGGACGCCTCGTACGAACCGATGCTGTCGGCCGTGGCAACCGTGAACTCGCCGCCGATGGCCGCGAGCGTTTCCAGCTGGACGATCCCGCCCATGGAGTGGCCGAGGATCCGGATCGTCGTCGACGGATTCGCGTCGACGTAGTCGGCCAGCCAGGCGGCGAACAGGTCGCCGGTATCCCTCGCGCTCTGGATCGCCGTCGTCGGCAGGCCGCCGTCGTCCCAGGTGACCGCCGCGACGGGCTCGTCGTAGCCGACGGCCCTCGCCGTGTCCCGGAACGTCGCGGCCCGCTCGACGCTGGCCGACGAGCTCGTGTAGCCGTGGATCTTGAACACGATCTCGGCCTCGTCTTGCGGTGCATCGGTGACGGCCGGAACGCCGTCTCGAAAGTCAAGCTCCGCGATTCCGTCGGTGTCGGCCGCGACCGATCCCGACGCGGCGCTCGCTCCGGCACCTGCGACGATCGTCGTCGCCGCGGTCCCGAGGAGCCGTCGCCGCGAGACCGAACCGTCGTTCGTCGGTGTACTGTTCTTCGCCGCCGAATTTGAGTGTCCCTTCGATGGCATCGTCGATCGTTCGCACTGTGATGCGAACGGAAGATCGTTTCACGAACACACGTATAATATTTATTTTCGTATAGGTATTGTGCAGTAAATAGCCGAACCGTCAGAGACGGAGGGTACTCGAGCGACGACGCGGGCTACATCCGGTGTCCGCGACGCCAACGGTCGGACGCATCGGTGGCCGAGGACGTGAAACTGCGGAGAAACGCGTTCGTCGCGAGCGTGAACGCAGGAGCGACGCGGCGATCGGTCGCGGTCGGCGGCGACCTACCGACCGACGGAGTATTCAGCGCGGCTTCGCCGCGCTGACTGGTTGACGAACGCCTTCGCGCTCGTCACTGTCTGCTCACGGGCGCTGCGGGACGGCGAAGCCGTCCCGACAGTCGCGGCGCGTAGCGCCGCGCACTACCCGTTCGCATGGTTCGACGAACTATCGTTCGTCGCTATATTCAGTGCGACTTCGTCGCGCTGACTGCTTGACGAGCGCCTTCGCGCTCGTCACTGTCTGCTCACGGGTGTGCAGCACCCGTTCGCATGGTCCGACGAGCTATCGCTCGTCGCTATATTCAGTGCGACTTCGTCGCGCTGACTGCTTGACGAGCGCCTTAGCGCTCGTCACTGTCGAGCACGCGAATCTGGTCGCCCCGAACCGTGACCGGAATCGGAACCGTGGCCTCGTACAGTTCGACCGTGACCTGATCCTTGCCTTCGTCGATGCGTTGGACCTGTGCCTTCTCGCCCTTGAACGGGCCGGCGATGAGTTCGACGATGTCGCCCTCGGCGATCCCCTCGACGTCCGGCTTTGGCGAGAGGAAGTGCTCGACCTCCGAGATGTCGGAGGTGCCGGGGACGATACTGCGCGCGTGCGGAATGTCCTCGAGGACGCGGTTCAGGACCGCGTTCCCCTCGGCTTCGACCATCACGTAGGAGGTCAGCGAGTCGGGCGCGAGCGCGGCGTGGATCTCCGGCTCCTCGCGGTTGATTATCATGTCAGCGACGGTGCGCTCCTGACTGGCCGTGGTCTTGACGGCGTAGATACCCATCAGAAACCACCGCCGGTCAGGAACAGCATGATCCCACCGATAATGAAGCCCATCAGCCCGATCAGTAGGACACCTGCGCCAGCGATCTTCGATACCTGGAGGAATTCCTCAGTCGTGGGTGTCGTCGCCATCTTCAACACCCGAACGTACGAGGTCAGGTCGTACGGAACGTCCATATCTATTGGTTCACAGCGCGGCGCCTTTTATCTGTCTTTCGTGTCCCCCGACTGTTTGGCTCGTTGATGACTTCTGACGTTGCACTCGACGGCCCGGCGACCAAACCGCTCGAGGGCGAACTCCGACTGTCATGGCCGAAGACGACTCCGACCGCGCAAACGAGTACGAGGCGGAACGAGAGGCCGAAATCGAGGACGAGATGGAACGCGTCGATCAGGACCCGGACCAGGTCGACGAGGGCGACGACGACCTCGGCAAGCAGAACGCCCCCCGCGAGGACGCGGAGGACCTCGAGGACCTAGAAGAGGCCGAAGAGTCCTGATCGGGCCATCGATCCGACTCGGTCCGGTGATCGGACCGGCTTCGATCGGCTCGAGTTCTGTGAGTCGCTTCGAGACGCCTCGAGTCGGGGATGCGTCCAGCCCCCGCTCGAGGGAGCAATCGGTCGAACCCCGATAGCACCGCGTCTTCGTCGACGAACCCCGTCCGATTCGGACCGAAGGAGTGGCTTCCGCTGTCCGCGGCGATCGGGGTCGGCGGAAAGCGGTCGATTACGGCCCCGTCGACGGCGGTCGCTCGCTCGGGCCGCTCGGAATCCCGGTTCCCGGTCGTTCGATGTTGGGCCGCTCCGCGAGCGTCAACTCCACGGTTCGCTCCTCGCCGTCCCGGATGATCTCGAGTTCGATCGTGTCCCCGGGCGAGGTCTCGAGGGCGAGATACGCCGAGAGCTGATCCTGATTCGGGATCTCCTCGCCGTCGATGGCGACGATCACGTCGCCGCTTCCCGGGCCGCGGCGACCGGCCGGCGTGAGGACGCCGTCCGCGGGCGAGTTCGGAACGACCTCGGCGACCAGCACGCCGTTGGCTTCCTCGAGGCCGAGTTCGTCGGCGATCTCCGGCCCGACCGGTTGTACCCCGACGCCCATGTAGGGGTGTTCGTACGTCCCGTCCTCGATGAGCGCGGGGACGACCCGATTCGCGAGGCGCGCGGAGATCGCGAAGCCGATGGTCTGGGCGGCTCCGGCGAAGACGACGCCGAGGACGTCGCCCTCGAGGCTCACCAGCGGCCCGCCGCTGTTGCCGGGGTTGACCGGCGCGTCGGTCTGGATCGCGGCCGGGATCGAGAAGCCGGTGGGGCTGGGGAGCGAGCGGTCGATCCCGCTGACGATCCCCTGGGAGACCGACGCGTCGAACCCGAGCGGGTTGCCGATCGCGAGCACCTCCTGGCCGATCACGGGTTCGGCCTCCGAGAGCGAGAGCTCGCCGGCGATGTCGGGCAGATCGTCGACGCGCAGGACGGCGAGATCGCTGTAGGCGTCGGTACCGACGACCGATGCGGGGCGCCACTCCTGGTTGCTGAACTGGATTTCGATTCCGCCCTCGCTGGCGCTCTGGACGACGTGGTTGTTGGTTACGATGTGTTCGTCGTCGATGACGAACCCCGTGCCGAGCCCGCCGCCACCGCCGCCGAGGCTGCTACCGGAGATGGTGACCAGAACGACGGAATCGATCGTCTCGCGATACGTGTCCGTGTACGGGCTGTCGACGTCGGCGCCGCCGTTCTCCTGGGTCGTCGCGTTCGAACCGTCGGTTTCGTTCTGTGCGGTGCCGCCACCGGTGGTGCCGAGACCGACCGCTGCTGCGGCCCCGGCCGCGCCGACCGCGCCGAGTAGTCGTCTGCGAGTGCACTGATCGAGGTCTGGCGTCACGCCCGTTGCCACCCCGACGAGCGGCATAAAACGGCCACCAGCAGCAGCCGTCCGAGGGCGAACTCGAGGGACGACCCGATCTCGAGACGAGAGCGACGACCTACTCGCCGCGCGCCGCCTCGACCGCCTCGACGAACGAGGCGGCGGTCTCGCGAACCCGATCCATGTCGCCGTCGGCGATCGCGTCGTCGTCGACGATGGCGCCGCCGGCGCCGACGGCCACCGCGCCGGCGTCGAAGAAGTCGGCGACGTTGTCCCGGGAGACGCCGCCCGTCGGAATGATGTCGACGTCGCCCAGCGGCCCCGCGAGCGCGCCGATGTGGCCCGGCCCGACCGTCGACGCGGGGAACATCTTGAGGAGGTCCGCGCCGGACTCCATCGCAGTCACGGCCTCTGTCGGCGTCATGACGCCGGGGGCGACGAGGACGCCGCGTCGGTTGCAGGTCCGCACCACGTCCGGGTCGGTGTGGGGCGAGACGACGAACGACGCGCCCGCGTCGATCGCGGACTGGGCGGTCGGCGCGTCGAGGACGGTCCCCGCGCCGACGACCGCGTCGGTGTCCGCGAGCTCCCGGTCGACGGCCGCGATCTTCTCCGCCGCGCGCGTCCCGTCCGCCGTGACCTCGAGCGCCTCGACGCCGGCCTCGTGCATCGCCCGCGCGACCGGGACGATCTGCTCCTCGTCGACGCCGCGAAGGACCGCGACGACGCCGCTCTCGACGAGTCGGTTCCTGACGGTTCGCCGGTCGGTCATCCGCACAGCCCTCCGGTCGCGTCCGTCGTTCGATACGCGCTCGCGATCCGTCCGCTCGTGAGACGTTCCATCACAGCGAGCACTGCGTGCCGCGGGTGCAAGAAATTTACTCACCATCGAAATAAGTGATGTTCGAGTGGCGATAGAGGTATCCGAAGGCGGTTACTCCTCAAGCGCGCGAATGGTGACCGACTCCGCCTCGTAGTCCTCGAGGAACGCGCCGGTGCCGCCGACGGTGTACCGCTCGCCGTCGACCTCGAGTTCGAACGCGTTCTCGATGGGGAGCGTCGAACTGACGGGCCGGACGAGGCTCTGTCGGACGTCGACGACCTCGCCGGTGAGCGACGAGGGGAGGTCCCGCTCGCCGACCGGCGAGCCGGTGACCGACGCCTCGATGCGCGTGTCCGTCGCGCGGTGGAGCGCGATCTGGAAGACGGCGCTCCGGAACCCCTCGTACGTACGGGGGAGTTCGTTCGGCGTCGTGACGTACCGTTCCTCCGCGGTCGGCCAGTAGTTCGCCAGGAACGAGCCGGCGAGGACGGGCGCGAGTTGCTCCTGGGAGATGGCGATCGCCCGCGTGTCGCTCGCCGACGTCGTCAGGATCTGACTCGGCGCGAGCAGCCCGTGGCGGCCGTCGACCGTCAGCATCGTCGGCACGAGCGCGTCCCAGGTCCGGACCGTACTGGCCGTCCCGGCCAGCGACGCGATGTCCTGATCACCCTCGGTCGCGCCCAACAGGAGGAGGACGAGCACCCCCCGGTCGACCGCCGCCTCGAGCGTCGAGCGGATCCGCGGGAGTACCTCGGCGGGCAGCGAGAGCGTCACCTCCGTCTCCGCGCCGGCCAGCAGGTTCTCGATCCGCTTGATCACCGTCTGTCGGGACTTGATCACCTCGAACTGTTCACCGGAGCGCTCCGTCGCCGTGAACCGCGACTCCAGTTCCGGTTCGATCTCCTCGACGCTGCGCGTGAGTCGCTCGACGACCGTCTCGGGCTGGACGGGCCGGATCACCGTCGGCACCGCGTGGTCGTCGACCTCGACGAACCCGCGCTCCTCGAGTTCCTCGCTGATGCTGTAGACGTAGCGCTTGGAGACGTCGGCGGCGTCGGCGATGGCGCTCGCTTTCGACTCCCCGCGTTCGAGGATCGCGAGGTAGGTGTCGGTCTCCGTCTCCGAGAGGCCGAATCGCTCGAGCAGTTCAGCGAGCTCGTCGTCGTCCATGCGTATTCAGTTATCTAGAGTGACGGTCGATGTAAAATATGTCCGGTCCGGACTCCGTTCTCAGACGTACCGGCAAAATACGCAATCGCGTCAGATCGCGGGTTCGACGCGACTTAGGCCTCGTCAAAGAGTTCCTCTCCCTCGACCATGTGCTCCTCGACGACGTCCATATCGAGGGTTACGCCGAGCCCCGGCTCCTCGGGAATCTCGATGTAGCCGTCCTCGATAACGTCTTCCTCGACGAGGTCCTCCCACCAGCCGAGTTCGTAGGAGTGGTACTCGACGGCCAGCGAGTTCGGGATCGCCGCGCCGACGTGGGCGCTGGCCGTCGTCGCGACCGGTGAGGAGACGTTGTGCATCGCGACCGGCACGTAGTACATGTCCGCGAGATCGGCGATCTTTCGCGTCTCGCGCATGCCGCCGACTTTGGGCATGTCCGGCGCGATGATGTCGACGGCCTGCTCCTCGAGCAGGCGGCGCTGGCCGTGTTTCCGGTAAACGTTCTCGCCGACGGTGATCGGCGTCTCGGTCGACTGGGTAACCTCCCGCTGAACGTCGTGGTTCTCCGGCGGGACGGGGTCTTCGAGCCACCAGACGTCGTACTCCTCTAAGCGCTTCGCGAGGCGCTTCGCGCTGCCGCCGGAGAACGTCCAGTGGCAGTCGAAGGCGACGTCGGCGCGGTCGCCGACGCGCTCGGTGACCCGCTCGACGATCTCGGCCTTGTGCTCGATTTCGGGCTCGCGGAGGTGGCGGTTCGCGCGGTCCTTCTCGTGGCCCGAGGGGACGTCGAGGTCGAACTTCAGGGCGTCGTAGCCCAGGTCCTCGACGACGCGTTCGGCCTCGTCGGCGCAGGCCTCGGGGTCGGCCTCCGCTTCGGTGTGGCAGTCGCAGTAGACGCGGACCTCGTCGCGGTACTTGCCGCCCAGCAGCTGGTAGGCCGGCACATCGAGGATCTTCCCCGCCAGATCGTGCAGAGCGACCTCGATGCCCGCGATGGCGGTGACGGTGACGCCGGCGATCGACCCCTCGCCGGACATCTTCTGGACGAGGTGCTCGGTCAGCCGATCGATGTCAAGCGGGTTCTCGCCCTGCAGGAAGGGCGTCATCCGCTGGATCAGTTCCGGGACGCCGGCGCCCCAGTAGGCTTCGCCGGTGCCGACGATGCCGGCGTCGGTGTAGATCCGGACCAACGTCCACGGGAAGTTCCCGTCGATCATCGTCGTCTGGATGTCGGTGATTTCGATGTCCCGGCCGCCCCCGCGTTCGCGGGTGACCTGCATCGTCTCCGCCGAGAGGTCGCGCATCGTATACTCGGCGTTCGGATCGTGCAGCTGTGAGTAATCGACTCCCATGGTTGTAAATTCACTTCGAAGATAGTAATAGTTTCTACCTACCGTGAGCAAGCCGCCGAGCTATAGCTACGTCGTAATCCGGAACACGGCGATATGAAACCAGTGCTTGCGACGATCGCCGGTCTCCGTAGAGCGAGCCTTGTCAGTTCTCAGGCGCGTTCGAGTTCGTCGCCGACGTCCTCGAGGTCGACGTCCAATGCTGCCGACGCGGCGAAGGCGGCCCGCTTCTCGGCGGTCCGCCGGTCGATCGCCTGCGGACCGACGGCGAACTCGATCCGGCGGATTCCCTCGGCGGGGCTCGAGCAGCCGAGCACCGTGACGGGACCGACCTCGCGGGTGTTCCGGACGTGAGTCCCGCCGCAGGCCGCCACGTTCCACGGCTCCCCCGCGTCCGCGGTCGCCATCCCGTGGCCGGTGTCGTCCTCGTCGCCGATCGTCACGACGCGGGCCCGACCCTTTTCGACGGCCATCCCGGAACGCTCCTCGTCGAAAATGATGTCCTCGCGTTCGCGGGCCGTCGCGACGGGAACACTCTCCCAGGAGACCGGCCTCGACTCCCAGACGGTCCGGTTGATCAACTCGTCGAGTTCGATCAGCGCCTCGTCGTCGAGCGGCGCGGTCTCGAGGTCTACCGCGACCGTCTCCTCGCCGATCTCGAGGCCGGCGTACCCCGGGGACTCGAGGCAGCGCCTGGCGGCGCCGTAGCAGATGTGGGCGGCCGTGTGCGCGCGCATGCAGTACATGCGAAACGACCAGTCGATCGAACAGAGCACGCGATGGCCCGCCCTGAACGACGGGTCCTCGGCCAGCACGTGAGCCTGTTCGCCGTCGACCAGTTGCACGTCTGTGACCGTCGCGTCGCCGACGGTCCCGCGGTCGGCCGGTTGGCCGTCGCTCGTCCCGTAGAAGTAGCTCGTCTCCAGCCAGACCGTGCGCCCGTCGATTGACGTCACCTCGGTTTCGAATCGCGTGGTGTAGGGCTCCCTGGCTGCCCGTTGTCCGGTCATTGGGTCCACTCTCTCGTCAGCTATGAAAAGTCTGCTTGCCGAAACAGTCAGTCGAATCGATATGCCGAGCGCGACCTCACTCGGACAGCGTCACGTCCAGTCGCTCTTCGAGGGCTTCGATCAGGCCGCCGCCGACGCCGTCTTGGGCCGCCCGGCCCTGTTCGACCGCGAGGAGGTCCTTCTCGCGCGCGCCGAGTTCCTCGGCGAGTTCCTCGCGCTGCAGGCCGGCGTCCTGGCGCGCCGCCTCGAGTTTCTCGCCGTAGCCGGAGACGAGATACGGCAGCGGATCGTCGTCGTAGTTCGTCCCCTCCTGCTCCCAGTGCTCGGAGTCGCCGTCCCAGACCGGGTTCGCCTTGGCGACGTTCTGGGCGGCCTTCTGCTTGCGGCTCGGTTCGTCGTTCGAATCGCCTCGGCCCTGGTCCTGTCCGCGAGAGCCGCGGCCCGAACCCGATCCCGAACGCTTCTGGGTGTCGTCGTGAGGTGCACAGTCCGGACAGACCTCGAGTTCGGCGCCGGCGACCGTGGCGAGTCGCAGCGAGTCGCTCTCGGCACCGCAGAGTTCGCAGCTTGTCCCGCCGCCGCCGGAGGACGAACCGGTCGAATACTTAGCCATGGTACCTTTTGGCAACTCGAGCATTTCAAATCACCGCCTCGAATTCCCTCAGTCCCGTGTGACCTCGGCGCAGGCCGGGAGAAAAAGAAAGGGCTTTTGTAATACCGATGGATACGGTTGAGTGCAGTAAGACAAAGACACCGCGAGCGTGGGTAGCCAAGCCAGGCCAACGGCGCAGCGTTGAGGGCGCTGTCCCGTAGGGGTCCGCCGGTTCGAATCCGGTCCCACGCATCGCATGGGTGGACGAAGTCCACCAAACGTGAGACGGCGTTGCCGTCGAGCGAAACGATGCAGGTGATTTCCCTTCGAGGACATCACCCACGCATAACTTCTGACGGACACTACACCGGATAGCGACAGCGCTGTTCGGTACCGGTTCCGTCGATACTTGTGCCCTCGAGCGACGGCTACGGCTCCATCGGTCACTGTTGACGCGACGCGCAACCGACCACGACAGTAACCACTTTCCCCGCAGAGTCGAATCTCGAGGTATGGAGTACGTCCCTCGAGAGCGCGTCAATATCCTGACGGCCGTCCTGAGTGTCGTCTCGCTCGCGATCGTCTTCGCGGCCGCGGGCGGCCGGATCCCATCCTCGACGGTACCGATCGCGCCCGACTGGGTCCTCGAGTCGATCCCCCTCCTCAACGCACTCATCAGCGCCGCAGCGATCGGGACGATTACCGTGGGTTGGCGGGCGATCCGTCGCGGGAACGTCGATCGCCACCGACTGGCGATGGTCACCTCGTTCGTCCTGTTCGCGGCCTTCCTGACCTTCTACCTCTACCGGCTGGTCGCGACCGGGGGACCGCAGCCGTTCCCCGGACCCGAGACGATCAAACAGTTCGTCTATTACCCGATCCTCGCGATTCACATCTTCCTCGCGATCGTCTGCGTGCCGCTGGTCTACTACGCGCTGTTGCTCGCCGGCGCGTATCCGATCGACGAACTCTACCGGACGAACCACGCCCGCGTCGGTCGGATCGCCGCGAGCCTGTGGCTGATCTCCTTCTCGCTGGGGATCGTCGTCTACGTGCTGTTGCACGTGGTCTACTGAGAGAGCGATAGGCGAGGAACCAGTTGAGGACACCGGTAGATCCGCGAGCGAGTGAAACGAGCGAGCGGGCCGACGACCGATATGGAGGACGCTTCGCGTCCGGAACGGAGGGAGGAGTGCTTTTCATCGAAGTTTTCCCGAGGGTGCGTCGTAGGCGCACCCGCAGCGGAAAAGTTCGTTAGTCGTCCGCTGGGAGCTGCTGTCCGCCGATATCGGGACGAGAGACGTCGCGGTCGGTCTCCTCGCCCTCGATGTCGTAGGGGTACTCGCCGGTGACACAGCCCAGACAGAGGTCGAGGCGCTCCGTCTCGAGGACGTCGGCGACGGCGTCGGTCGAGAGGTAGGCGAGACTGTCGGCCTGAATTTCGTCGCGAATTTCGGCGGTGGACTTGTCGGAGGCGATCAGTTCCTCGCGGGTGGCCATGTCGATCCCCATGTAACAGGGGGCGACGATCGCCGGAGCGCCGATGCGGACGTGGACCTCTTCGGCGCCGCAGTCCTTGAGCAGTTGGACCAGTTGCGTGGAGGTCGTCCCGCGGACGATCGAGTCGTCGATGACCGTGACGGTCTTCCCCTCGATCGTCGATTTGATCGGGTTGAGCTTCAGCCGCACCGCGCGTTCGCGCTCGTCCTGGGTCGGCATGATGAACGTCCGGCCGACGTAGCGGTTCTTCATCATCCCCTCGGCGAACTCGACGCCGGCGTCCTCGGAGTCTCGAGGCTCGCCGTCGGCGGTCGTCTCGCTCGCGGCGTCGGCGTAACCCGAAGCGAAGGCGCGCCCGGAGTCGGGGACCGGCATCACGACGTCGGTCTCGACGCCGCTCTCCTCCCAGAGCTTGCGGCCGAGGTTCCGGCGGGCCTCGTAGACCAGCGTCTCGTCGATGACGCTGTCGGGGCGGGCGAAGTAGACGTGTTCGAAGAAGCAGTGGGCCGTGTTTTCCTCCTCGACCAACTGGTAGGAGTCGAAGCCCTCGCCGTCCTCCTGCAGGACGACCAGTTCGCCCGGCCGCACGTCGCGGACGAGTTCCCCGTCGAGGGTGTCGATCGCCGCCGACTCCGAGGCGAGGATGTAGCCGTCCTCGAGTTCGCCGATACAGAGCGGCCGGTTCCCCTGCGGGTCGCGGACGCCGAGGATGGTGTCGTCGTGGCTGATCGTCAGCGAGTACGAGCCGTGGATCCGCTGCATCGTGTGCTTGACCGCGCGAACGAGGTCCTCCTCGAGTAAGTTGCGCGCGAGGTCGTGGGCGATGACCTCGGTGTCGCCGTCGCTGGTGAAGGCGTGGCCCGCGGCGGCGAGTTCGTCACGGATCTCGTCGGCGTTGACGAGGTTGCCGTTGTGGGAAAGCCCCAGCGAACCGCTCTTGAAGGAGACGGAGAACGGCTGGGCACACGAGGAATCGACCGAGCCGGCCGTCGGATACCGGACGTGGCCGATCCCCGCTGCCCCGTTGAGCGTGTCGAGGTCGTCCTCGCCGAAGGCATCGCCCACCAGGCCCATCTCGACGTGGCTGTGCTGCTGGAAGCCGTCGTGGGTGACGATTCCGGCAGACTCTTGGCCGCGGTGCTGGAGCGCGTAGAGCGCGTAGTACAACGGCCGCGCCGCGTCTCGACCGTCGAGTGAGACGCCGACGACGCCGCACTTTTCGGTCATCCCTGTTCGCCGGGGAGTCTCGCCCCGCCCATCAGTCATGGTCGTCCGTAGGGAGCCCAGTCGATAAAAATCCCCGTGTTTGTGCCTCATCAGCTCCCGGTGCGGCAAAAATATGGGCACGATCGTGTACACTTCTCGCGGAACGACGCGACGGCGGCGTCTCATCGCGAGCCCGATCCGTGGCGGTGGCCGAAAACCGACCGTCAGCGACGGCGTTTTCGACCGATCGATATGGTCGGTCGATCCGCGATCGCGGTGGCCACCACGAACATGAGGACGTTTTGCGGTCGTCGGACGACGCGGCGCCTCTTCGGGCTTTCGAACCGTCTGAGGGACGACCGGTAAATCACGGCAATTTTACTATTGCATCGGAGAACACTGTTCAATGAACCGACTGAACGCGATCGACGTGGCTCGATCGCCGACAATCGCGTTCCCGCTCGCTGCCGCCGTCGCCGTCGCGACGTGGATGCTCGCCGCGGGATCGGCGGCGACGATGCTCTCGATCACGCTCTTCTGTATCGTCCTCTGGGTCCTGACGCCGGTACCGCCGTCGTACACGGGGCTGATCGCGCTCGGACTGATCGCCGTCGCCGTCTCGACGGAACTTGCGCTCGCCGGATTCCAGAAGCCGGCGACGTGGCTCATCGGCTTCGGGTTACTGATGGGCGAGGCGACGCGCCAGAGCGGCCTCGCGAACGGCGTCGGTCGGTGGATCGCGACCAGAAGCATCGGCGACGCGGCCGACGGCGACTCGCTCCGAGCGTACCGTCGCCTGTTGCTCGCGCTCTCGATCGGCGCCCACGCCCTGGCCTTCCTCGTGCCGTCGGCGCTCGTCCGCATCCTCGCGCTCGCGCCCATCCTCCGGGAACTCGGCTCCCTGTTCGACTCCCGCCGGGCGCAGGTCGGCCTCTATCTCGGCCCGCTGTTCGCCACGTTCTACGGCTCGGCAGGGATTCTGACCGCGGACCTGCCGAACATCATCATCTCCGGGTTCGGGGAATCGATCGCCGGCCACACCATCTCCTGGTCCGAGTGGTCGCTCCACATGTACCCCGTCATGGGACTTCTCCGCGTGCTGCTGGTCGTCGGCATCGTCTACGCCCTCTTCCGGCCCGCGGCCGACTCCAGTTTCGAACTGCCCGAAGATGAACGGTCGGCCGACACCGGGGCCCAGCGACGGATGCTCGCGTTCCTGCTCGTCGGGACGCTGATCTGGGCGACGGACTTCGTCCACGGCTTCCATCCGGTGGTCGGTGCGGTCGCCGTCGTCATCCTGGCGTACCTGCCCTCCCTCGGCGTCGCTGACTTCGAGACCGTCGGGAGCGACGTCGACTTCACGATCCTCTTTTTCATCGCCGCGGTGTTCGCGATCGGCGACGGACTGACCCGAACCGGGTTCACCGATAGTGCGGCGACCCAGCTACTCGCGTTGGTGCCGTCCGACGGACCGCTCGTAGTCGTTCTCGCCGCCGTCTTCTGCATCACGTTCGCGCTGACCTTCCTGATGGAGGGGTTGGCCGTCGCGAGCGTGCTGACGCCGATCCTCATTCCCTACATCGACGCGGCGGGGCTCCCGTTCACGCCCGTCTTGCTCGCGGAAACGATGGCGCTGAGTTCGTACTTCTTCCCCTACCAGTCGGCGGTCCTCATCGTCATTCTGAACGAGGGCGACGTCCGGACGCGGGAGTTGATCGTCGCCACGGTCGCCTGCTCGCTCGCGACGATCCTGCTCTTGCTCCCCGTCCAGTTCGGTCTCTTCAGCCTCTTCTACTAGGGGCGTCGACGAGGGTCCACGAGTCGCACCGAGAGCCCGCTGGTTCGGTTCGGCGAGGCGACTCGAGGCACAGTGTTCAAGACGGTTGCCTCGAATCCGACGAGTATGCGACTCGAGGAGTACTGGGGCGTCGGGCCGAAGACGCGGGCGACGCTGGTCGAGGAACTGGGACGGGACCGCGCGATCGAGGCGATCGAGAGCGGCGACGTGCGGGCGCTCGCGGACGCCGGCCTCGCTCGCGGCCGGGCGACGCGGATCCTGCGCCGAGCGACGGGCGGCGACGGGATGGACGTGCTGGCGACGAGCGACGCCCGGTCGGCGTACAAGGAACTGCTGGATCTGGCGGTCGAACACGCCGTCACGCAGCGCGCGG
The DNA here is from genome assembly GCF_000337495.1 of Haloterrigena salina JCM 13891. Taxonomy (GTDB): domain Archaea; phylum Halobacteriota; class Halobacteria; order Halobacteriales; family Natrialbaceae; genus Haloterrigena; species Haloterrigena salina. The sequence continues at coordinate 137,599 of NZ_AOIS01000036.1, read as the reverse complement.
CCGACCGGGTTCGCGTGCTGACGCCGCTGACCGACCGCGAAGCGATGGAAGAACGGCTGGACGACGTCCTCGCGGCACGGGACGCCTGGGCCGCACTCGAGACCGACGACCGCGAGGCCGTGCTCGCGGCCTACGAGCGCTACGACGAGCGCGCGGGGAGCGAGCGCGCCGCCGTCGAGGCCGCGCTCGCCCTGCTCGAGGCCGGGGTGGACTCGGGCCCGTTTGCCGCCGTCGCGGATCTCGAGCGAGAGCGACTCGCGGAAGCCGCCGAGGCGCTCGCGGCGCTGGACGGCGACCACGGGCGAGTGCGCGAGGGCGCCGACGAGGAACTCGACCGCCTGCGGGAGGCCCTCGGCGCGGTCGAGGACATGGACGCCAACGCCCTCGAGTTGATCGAGGAACTCCGGTCGGACGGCGTCCGCGACGTCGGCCGGTTCCGCGAGGCCTTCGAGGACCACCTGCTGACCGAGACGGCGGTGACCGTCGACCGGGTTCGCGACGCGATGCCGACGGACGCGACCGACGCGACGGACTTCGTCGGCGCCACGCTGCGAACCCTCCGGAGCGACCTCACCGACGCGATCGACGGGCGCGAGGAAACCGTCGCGAGCGAACTCGAGGCGACCCTCGAGGAGACGGGCGATGCCGTCGAGCAGGCCGTCTCCGCCGTCGACGACATCGCCTTGCACCTCTCGCTGGCCCGGTTCGCCCTCGAGTACGACTGCACCCGGCCGACGTTCGTCGAGCGCCCGGACGCGGCCGTCTCCGTCGTCAACGCCCGGAACCTCACCCTCGCCGCCGTCGACGACGAGTCGGTCCAGTCGGTCACCTACGCGCTCGGCGACCACGGCGTGACCGCGGTTCCGGCGGGCGTAAACGCGGTTCCCGGTGAGGAGCACGTCTCCGTGCTCACCGGGGCCAACAGCGGCGGGAAGACGACGCTGCTCGAGACCCTCTGCCAAGTGGTCCTGCTGGCGATGATGGGGCTTCCCGTCCCCGCCGAGCGGGCCGAGGTGACGCCGGTCGACTCGCTGGTCTTCCACCGTCGCCACGCGAGTTTCAACGCGGGCGTCCTCGAGTCGACGCTGCGCTCGATCGTGCCGCCGCTATCGGCCGGCGGGCGCACCCTGATGCTGGTCGACGAGTTCGAGGCGATCACCGAACCCGGGAGCGCGGCCGACCTCCTGCACGGGCTGGTGACGCTCTCCGTCGATCGCGACGCGTTGGGCGTGTTCGTCACCCACCTCGCGGACGACTTAGAGCCGCTGCCGCCGGAGGCGCGGGTCGACGGCATCTTCGCGGAGGGGCTGAACCCCGACCTCGAGTTGCTGGTCGACTACCAGCCCCGGTTCGATACGGTCGGGCGGTCGACGCCGGAGTTCATCGTCTCGCGACTCGTCGCGAACGCCGACGAGCGCGGCGAGCGCGCGGGCTTCGAGACGCTCGCGGAGGCGGTCGGCAACGACGTCGTCCAGCGGACGCTGGCCGACGCCCGCTGGACGGAGACGGGGACCGACTAGCGGTCCCTCCCCTCGAGATCCTCGTCCGGATGCCAGTCCTCGGTTCGTTCTCGTCTGTCCTGCCCGTCCCCGTCGAACCACTCGTTGGACGACGGCGCGTAGTCGACGGTGTCGGTATCCGACGCGCCGTACGTGTAGACCGCGCCGTCCTCGTCCTCGCAGATCCGGGCCTCGAGGTAGGTCCGGGCCGCGCGCCACGAGAGGACGCCCATCTCGACGACGTCGGCGAGCGTCGTCTTCGTCGCGCGAAACCACGTCCGCACCCGGCGGTCCGCGGCGTCGTTCTCGACGGTGACGATCGCGCCGCGATCCCCGTCGCGTCCGTCGGGCCACTCGAGCCAGCAGACGCGGTAGGCCGTGACGCGGTAGTCCCCGCCGGGTTCGACGACGTACAGCGCCTCGTAGCAGCAGGGGTCGAGGTACTCGATCAGGAGTCGGTCCCGGTCGATCGCTTCCGCGAGCAGGTCGCCGTCGACGTCGCCGTCGCCCAGCGGGGTCTCGGCACTGATCCGGTCGCCGAGGGCGACGGCCTCGCCGCCCCAGTGGCTGTATCGGAGGTCGTACCGCTGGTCCGGTCGCCGGTAGGCGACGAGCGCTCTATGCCCCATCGGCCTCCGGGAGCCCGCGCGGCGAGTGGTTGTCCGTGTGTCTCGAGTGACGGGCGACGCTGAGCGGGGAGTCCATCGCCGGTGCTGGTCGCCCCTCCGTACTTGAACCTGCGGTCCGGGTTCGGGCCGACTCGAAAACGAAGAGAACTAGCGGACGGCTTCGACCCCCGCGTCGTCACTCCGGCCGAAACTCGAAACTCGCCCGTTCGCGGACGTCTAACTCCGCACAGTTCGGACACCGTTCGTGTGCCGTATCGAAGACGGCCCCGCACGATGGACCCTGGTACTCGACCCCGCCGTCGGCGGGTAACGTCCGCTCGAGTCGCTCGAAAAATCCCATAGGCGACGGGCGTAGGAGCCGGGTAGGAGTTAGCGCCGTGCACACACGCTACGTCGCGCGGCGACGCCGTTCGCGACCGCGACGGATCGGGAGCCCTCGAGCACAACACCGAAATCCCCCCGGACCGTAGCGAACGGTCCCGAATGGACGCAGCCTACGACGCAGTCCTCTTCGACAACGACGGCGTCCTGACGACGCCGACCGATCGCGAGGTGCTCATCGACGCGATGCACGACGCCTTCGCGGCCGTCGGCGTCGTCGACCCGCCGTCCGAGCACGTTCGGACCGTGATGGGGCCGAGCGTCGACTCGCTGCGCGAGGTCGCCGACGACCACGACGTCGACCCCCACGAGCTCTGGACGGCCCGCGAACACGCCGCCGTCGCGGCCCAACTCGAGGAGATCGAGGCCGGCCGGAAACGTCCCTACGACGATATCGACGCGATCCGCGACCTCGAGGTCGCGACGGCGATCGTCAGCAACAACCAACACGAGACGATCGGCAACATCGTCTCCCAGTTCGAACTCGACTGGTTCGACGTCTGGTACGGCCGCGAGCCGACGGTGAAGGGGATCGACCGCAAGAAGCCGACGCCGTACTACCTGGAACTCGCGCTCGAGGAACTCGGCGCCGAGGACGCGCTGTTCGTCGGCGACAGCTGGGTCGACGTCGAGGCGGCCGACGCCGCCGGCATCGACGCCGCTTTCCTCCGGCGCGACCACGTCGAGGGCGTGGGACTCCCGCGGGAGCCGACCGTCGAAATCGAGAGCCTCGAGGCGATTCCCGAGTTGCTGTAACCGATCGCGGATGTTTTCACTCGCTCATCGGACGATTCCCGACGACAGCGTGGAGATTAACCGACGACAGAGCCCGTCGTCGCCTGATAGGCCGAACCGGCAACCGTGAGAAGTCCGAGTCCCAGTACCGCGTACTGGAGATACCACGCTGTTGTCTCCAACAGGAGCAAGCCGACGACCACGAGCCCCATCCCGACGGCGAATAGCGGAACCCATTCATTCTCTCGCGTGTCCATACGTCTAATCTGCGCATAACTGTTAAAAATATAACTATCGGACAGCAATCTGCTTGCGACGCCGGGCGCGAGAGCGGACTGAACTCCTGAATACCGGCTACGTATTACCGATCCCATCACGTGGCGGCGGCAATTCGACGCTCCGCCCGTTCCTTGATAGCCGCGTTCATCGCCGCGAACCCCTTCTCGAGGGACTCCCGGTCGAACAGCAGTGGAACGAGCGCGCCGCGGAACGTCTCGCGGTGGAGCAGCCGCGTCCGGTCGCCAGCTATCGGCTCGAGGCGGACCTCGTGGTAGCCGTCGAACGCGAAGGGAACGACCAGTCGACCGACCCACGCGAGGCGGCGGTTCTCCTCGACGACGACGACCTCGGGCTCGAACGTCATCCCGCGGGCGCCCGGCGGCTCGATCCGCACCCGGAGGCGTTCGCCCGGCGTCGGGTCGCCCTCGATCGCCCGAACGAACGGGTTCCACTCCGGGTAGCGCTCGAACTCGAGGAGGACGTCCCAGACGACGTCGGGCGGCGCGTCGATCTCCTCGAACAGTTCGATCTCCTCGAAGACGTCGAATTCGGTCATGCGAAGATGTGGCGCGCCGACGCGCTATGCCACTGTCGCCGTCGCTGGCCGGGTCGATCTCGTCGTCCCGTTCCGTCGAGCGGAGTTCGACGACCCGTGCCTCGCGTTCGACTCAGGACGGGCTATTTCCCGAAACCGGCGACGATGGGGTCGTTAGCACCGGTCACCTGAGACGACGGGTCCGTATCACCCGGAATTACTCGAGGTCGAAGCGATCGAGCGTCATCACCTTCTTCCAGGCGTCTACGAAGTCACGGACGAATTCTTCCTCGCCGTCGTCGGCGCCGTAGGCGTCCGCGAGCGCTCGAAGCCGAGCGTTCGAGCCGAAGATGAGGTCGAAGCGGGTGGCTTCCCACTCGACGTCGCCGGTGTCGCGGTCGCGAATTTCGAAGCGTTCCCTGTCCTCGCCGACCGGCTCCCACTCGTAGTCCATCGAGAGCAGGTTCGCGAAGAAATCGTTCGTCAGGACGCCGGGTTCGTCGGTAAAGGCGCCGCGATCGGACTCCCCGTAGGTCGCACCCAGCGCGCGCATGCCGCCGACCAGCACCGTCATCTCGGGGACCGACAGGGTCAGGAGGTGCGCGTGGTCTACCAGCCGCGCCTCGGGTGAGTCGTACAGGTCGTCGTACTCGCCACCGAGATAGTTCCGGAAGCCCTCGGCCTTCGGCTCGAGCGCCTCGAAGGATTCGACGTCGGTTTGCTCCTGTGCGGCGTCGGTGCGGCCCGGTTCGAACGGGACGTCCACGTCGTAGCCGGCCTCGGCCGCCGCCCGTTCGACGGCCACGTTGCCCCCCAGCACGATCAGGTCGGCGAGCGAGACCGCCACGTCGTCGGAGCGAGAGAGGTTGAACTCGGCCTGAATATCCTCGTAGGTCAAAAGGACCGTCTCCAGTTTCTCGGGCTCGTTGACCTCCCAGTTTCGCTGCGGTTCGAGGCGGATCCGACCGCCGTTCGCGCCGCCGCGTTTGTCGCTCTCGCGGTAGGTCGACGCCGACGCCCACGCGGTCTTGACCAGTTGCGGGACGGTGAGATTCGAATCGAGTATCTCCGCCTCGAGTTCGTCGATCTCGTCCTCGCCGACCGGTTCGTAGTCGGCGTCGGGGACGGGATCCTGCCAGATCATCGTCTCCTCGGGGACCTCCGGCCCGAGGTACCGCTCGGGCGGCCCCATGTCGCGGTGGAGGAGCTTGAACCACGCCTTCGCGAACGACTCCCGGAACTCGTTGGGGTTCTCCTGGAACCGTTCCAGGACCTCCCGGAAGTCGGGGTCGTGTTTCAGGGCGACGTCCGTCGTCAGCATCATCGGTAGCTGCGTCCCCGATTCGTCTTGGGCATCCGGCGCGGGCTCGACCTCGTCTTCGTCTTTCGCTCGCCACTGCCACGCGTCGCCGGGCCCCTTGTGGGGCTCCCACTCGTAATCGAGCAGGTTGTCGACGTAGCCCGTGTCCCACTGGATCGGCGAGGCGTTCCACGGCCCTTCGATACCGCTCGTGATGACGTCGAGCCCGCCGAGCTTGTCTTCGCTCTCCTTGTGTTGCCAGCCCAGACCCTGCAGGTCGATGGGGGCCGCCTCGGGTTCGGGGCCGACCATCTCGTCGGGGTTGTCGGCGCCGTGGACCTTCCCGAAGGTGTGGCCGCCGGCGATGAGCGCCACGGTCTCCTCGTCGGTCATCGCCATGCGTTGGAACTCGTTGCGGATGTTCTTCGCGGAGCCCTCGAGATCCGGTTCGCCGTACGGCCCCTCGGGATTCACGTAGATGAGCCCCATCACGGTGTTCGCGAGCGGGTCCTTGAGGTCGCCGACCTCCTCGTCGTGGAAGCGCTCGGGCGAGGTCGTCTCCCACTCCGTCTCGGGACCCCACTCGACGGCCTCGTTGGACTTGTACGCGTCCTCGCGGCCGCCGGCGAAGCCGTACGTCTCGAACCCCATCGACTCGAGGGCGACGTTCCCGGCGAGGACCATCAGGTCAGCCCACGAGAGCTTGCGTCCGTACTTCAGCTTGATCGGCTGGAGCAGGCGGCGGGCCTTGTCGAGGTTGGCGTTGTCCGGCCAACTGCTCTCCGGCGGGAGGCGCTGGAGGCCGCCGGACGCGCCAGCGCGGCCGTCGAGCGTGCGATACGTCCCCGCGCTGTGCCACGCCATCCGGATGAAAAGCGGCCCGTAGTGGCCGTAGTCGGCCGGCCACCACTCCTGAGAGGTCGTCATCACGTCCTCGATGTCTGCTTTCACCGCCTCGTAATCGAGTTGCTGGAACGCCTCCGCGTAGTCGAAGTCCTCGCCGTACGGACTGGCGTCCACGGTGTTATCGTCGAGAATGTCTACTCTCAGCAGATCCGGCCACCAGTCTTGATTGGACCAAGTCACGACTAACAGAACCGAATCTACCCCCTTAATACTATTTTCTACATGACATTTTGAATTTCTTTGTTACGTTTCAACTCGGCCCGAACCAACGATCGGAATGGAGACGAGAAATCTTCACCTGAGCCGTACTAACGACGGAAACGGGACGTTCCCGGAACCGAACAGTCGGGTTCAGCGCCCGTTCGCGGTCGAGTCGGCCGACCCCGAATCGTTGAAGGCACGCGGTACGAACACGTGCCTATGGAACGAACGGGAACGATCCTCCGAGGTCGCGAGTTCGAGCCCATCGAGGGCCGCGTCGTGATCGGCGACGACGGCCGGATCGAGGCGATCGAAGAGACCGCCGTCGAGAGCGAGGACATCATCCTGCCGGCGTTCGTCAACGCCCACACCCACATCGGCGACTCGATCGCGAAGGAAGCGGGCGGCGGACTCTCCCTCGAGGAACTCGTCGCGCCGCCGGACGGGCTGAAACACCGTTTGTTGCGACAGGCCTCCCAGGAGGAACTCGCCGCCGCGATGCGCCGCTCGCTGCAGTTCATGCAGGAATCGGGCACCGCGGCCTGCCTCGAGTTCCGCGAGGGCGGCGTCGAGGGCGTCGAGACCTTAGAGCGGGCCGCGGAGGGGCTCGAGATCGAGCCGATCGCCTTCGGCCGCGAGACGATCGACGCGATGCGCGCGGGCGACGGGTTCGGCGCGAGCGGCGCTAACGACGCCAATTTCGACGCGGAGCGCGAGGCGACCCGCGAGGCGGGCAAACCCTTCGGAATCCACGCCGGCGAGGTCGACGAGACCGACATCGATCCCGCGCTGGACCTCGAGCCGGAGTTTCTGGTCCACATGGTCCACCCCGAACCGGCTCATCTGGACCGGGTCGCCGAACAGGAGGTCCCGATCGTCGTCTGTCCGCGGTCGAACCTCGTGACTGACGTCGGGCTGTCGCCGTACGCGGAGCTGAGCGAGCGGACGACGCTCGCGCTCGGCACGGACAACGTGATGCTCAACTCGCCGTCGATGTTCCGAGAGATGGAGTTCCTCGCCAAACTGTCGGAGCTGTCGGCTACCGAAATCCTCCGGATGGCCACGATCAACGGGGCCGAGATCGCCGACCTCGAGTACGGGCTCGTCGAACCGGGCCGAAAGGCGCGGCTGCTGGTCCTCGACGGCGACTCGCACAACCTCGCGGGGGCGCGAGATCCGGTCCGGGCCGTGGTTCGGCGGGCCGGCGTCGACGACGTCCGCGAGGTCGTCTTCGGTTCCGCGACCGTCTGATTCGTTCGCTCGTCGTCTCTCGCGGCTCTTGTCCGTCGCCTGCGGCTATCACCTCACGTGACCGTCCGGCTGGACCACGACAACGCTATTATAGTAGTGTGTTGTATGTTAGCATAATTCGCATGTACGACTGTATTCTCGTTCCGACCGACGGCTCGCCGGAGGTGGAACACGCTCTCGAGTATGCGTTCGATCTGGCCCGGGCCCACGATGCCACGGTGCGAGCGATCTACGTCGTCAACGTCGCCGGCTACGGGGGCCTCCCGATGGAGACCGCACTGGAGGGCGTCGCCGAAGCCCTCCACGAGGAGGGAAAGCGAGCGATCAGTCGGGTCGAGGATCTCGCGCCGGACGACGTTGACGTCGAGACGGAGGTCTTCGAGGGATCGCCGAGCCGCATCATCGTCGATCAGGCCCAGCCGGGGGAGTGCGACCTCGTCGTTATGGGGACGCACGGCCGGGCCGGCATCGACCGACTCCTGCTCGGCAGCGTCACCGAACGCGTCGTCCGCCGCGCGCCGGTACCGGTGCTGGCGGTCCACGTCGACCCGACCGACGACGAGGGGACCCGTCGGGATCGAAAACGCGTCGCCGTCGAGTAATCGCCCGTTCTCAGACCGGCCGCAAGTGCTCGCAGTCGCCCGCCGAGACCGTCTGCCGCCCGTCGTCCGTCTCGATCACGAGCGCCCCGGAGTTGGTGATATCGACCGCCTCGCCGACGACCTCGCCTGCGGGCCGATCGACCCTGACGCGCTGGCCCAGCGTCAGCGCCAGGTCGCGCCACGCCGGCACGACGGTCTCGAGGTCGCTCCGATAGTCGTCGAACTCCTCGAGCAGCCGCTGGACGAACCGTCGGCGGTCGACGTCGCCCACCTCGTCGCGGATGCTCGTCGCCCCCTCCGGCAGCGCGTCGGCGTCTACGTTGGCATTGATGCCGATACCGGGGACGATCCAGTCGACCCGATCCGTCTCGCCTTCCATCTCGGTGAGGATGCCCGCGAGTTTTCGGTAGTCGCCGTCGTCCCCGACCGGGACGACCACGTCGTTCGGCCACTTGATCCGCGCGTCGACGCCGGCCTCGCGGGCCGCTTGAGCGATCGCGACCGCGGCCGCGAGCGTGTACAGCGGCGCCTGCGCGGGCGTGATCGTCGGCCGCGAGACGACGCTCACCCAGACGCCGCCCGGGGGCGACGACCACTCGCGATCGAGTCGGCCGCGACTGCCGGTCTGTTCGTCGGCCAACACGGCCACGTCCGCGGCCCCGTCGGCGGCGAGTTCGCGCGCGCGGTCGTTCGTGCTCCCGATCGTCTCGTGGTAGTCGACCGAAAACGGCGCCTCGAGGCCGAACTCGACGGTCGGCCCGGTGTACGCCTCGACGGCGACCAGTTCGTAGCCGGTCGGTCCGCTCTCGATCTCGAAGCCGGCGTCGCGGAGGCCGTCGATCTGTTTCCAGACCGCGGCCCGCGAGACGTCCAGCGACTCGGCCAGCTCCGGCCCGGAGACCGGCCCGTCGGACAGCGCCTCGAGGATCGCGCGTCGCGTCTCGTTCATGGACGCGAGAGGGGCGCGCTCGCACTTCAATCGGCGGGGTCGTCGCCGAACGACGGAACGGAACCGTTCGGTCTGCTGGCTGATCCGTAGGCTTTTACCGGCGGTTCACGAAGCCCCGAATAAGCGTGTAATACGCTAGCATAAGCCATGAAAATCGGACGTCACTGCACCACCTGTGAACGCCGAATCGAGGAGCGCGAACTCGTGCGCTGCGAGACGTGCGGTCAGGAGGTCCACGAGCCGTGCGAGGACTACCGAACGAGTTTCGAGTGCAGCCGCTGCGCTGACGAGCCGGCGATCGGCGCGATGGAGTTCTGACCGCTATTTTTCGGTCCGCGGCGGCTACTGCAACACTGACGGGCACCGAGACCTCTACGTACTCCGCGGCGACCGGCCGGATCGTTTCGGTTCCGGCCTCGCGAACGGCGTCCTGATCCGAAGCGGAGTGAAACGACGGTCCACGGATCTCGAGCGACGGTCGTCGGGTCGCCGGTGAGCGAGGCGGCGCGCACTCTCGAATACGGCGCCGACTGACGAAAGAAGCCCCTGCTATGGACTGCGAAAGCGAACAGTGCCGAGCCCGCGAACGTCGACGGGAGATGAGCCGAAGCCGGAGCGAGAAATCCGTCGTCGAAGTCGAGTTCCGCGTCGACGATCCGTCGTATCCGTTCGTCGACGCCTCGGAGACGGCGGGCTGCCTGCTCGACCTCGAAGTGCTCTTTCCCCATTCGGACGGCGGATTCGTCGAGTACTTCACCGTCGAAGGCGTCCCCCCGGAGCGGATTCCCGAATCGATCGACGACGCAGCGGACGTCGACGCGGACCCCGTCGCCCACCACGCCGACGGCGGGCGACTGCGGTTCCACGTCCGCGGCGACTGCGTCGCGAAGACGGTCGTCGATTTCGGGGCGATTCCCCGGACCGTCGAGGCCGCCGGCGGAGAGGGGCGGCTCGTCGCGGAGGTCTCGTCGCGAGCCGACGCCGTCAAACTCGTCGACCGGGTCCAGCGGGAGCATCCGACGGTGACCGCCACCGACTGTCGCGACCGGCGTCGATCGACGTCGCTCTTCACGCGCTACGACCTCTCGCAGACCCTCATCGACGCGCTGACGGACAGACAGCGGGAAGTGTTCCTGACGGCCTATATGAACGGGTTCTACGACTGGCCGCGGAAACACGAGGCCAGCGAACTCGCCGATCGGCTGGGGATCGCGCCGGCCACCTTCTCACAGCACCTCCGAACCGCCGAAGGGAAGATCTTCAGTTCGCTCCTCGATACCGACGACGAGCGCGTGTTCGTCGAGTGAGTCGAAGTGCGGACGGCCCCGTTTACTCTCGAAGCTCGTGGAGCTTCTCGCGACCCGGCGCGATCAGCTCGTCGAGATAGCTCGCCAGCGTCCCCTTCGCGTCGGCGGGGTGGAGTTCCCCGGACTCGAGGTCCGCGGCCAGCGACTCGTAGGTCTCGTAGGTCAGGTCGCCGCCGTACTTCTCGGGGCGCTCGACGACGATCTCCTCGAAGCGCGGGAAGACGTGGTACTCGAACAGTTCCAGGACGGGGTTCTCGCGCTCGTTGCCGTCCTCGTCGGGCTCGGGATCGCGGGTCGGCGGACAGTACGCCGAGTTGACCTTCTCCGCTAAGTCCTCCGTCGAGTCCTCCATCGAGATGGTGATCCCCTCGCTCGAGGACATCTTCCCCTCGCCGCTGGTGAGGTCGGCGACGATGGGGGTGTGGAGGGCGGGCCGGACCTCGTAGTCGACCTCGGGCAGCTTCTCGCGAGCGAGCATGTGGACCTTGCGCTGGTCGAGTCCGCCGACGGCCAGATCGAGGTCGAGGTACTCGATGTCGAGCGTCTGCATCAGCGGGTAGACGAGGTGGCTCACCTTGGCCGTCTCGTCGCCCTGGATCTCCGCCATCGCGCGCTGGGCACGGTTCATCGTCGTCGAGAGCTCGAGTTCGTGGAGATCGAGGGTGTACTCCTCGTCGAGCTGGAACTCGGAGCCGTAGACGAACTCCGTCGACTCCTCGTCGAGTCCGTACGCGATGAACTGGGCCTTCATCTGCTCGGCGGTCTCGCGGATCTCCTCGAAGGTGCCCTTCCCGTTGAGGTAGGCGTGGACGTCCGCCAGTAGAACGACGACCTCCATGCCGGCCTCCTGGAGATCGATGAGCTTGTTCGCCGTCAACAGGTGGCCGAGGTGGAGCACGCCGGAGGGCTCGTAGCCGACGTAGGTGCGTTTGCCCTCGGGATCGGCGGCCAGTTCGCGCACCTCCTCGTCGGTCACGACCTCCTCGGCGTTCCGGGTGATCAGGTCGTAGGTATCCATTGCTGTCTGAGTGGAATCAGCGGACGGATTTATGCTTTCTTGAACGGTGGTCGTATACCGGACGATATCAGGGCGGCGTCGAGACCGTCTCGAACCCGGTCCGACCGGTCCCGCGAGAGCGTCGGCGCTCGCGCTCGCTCGAGATCGAGATCGAAATCGTCACTCCGAGGACGGCCGCAATCGCCGGCCGAAGACGGCGGCTACTCCGACGGGTTCCGGATCACGACGGTGCCGTCCTGTCGAACGGTGATTCGGTATCCCTGGTAGGAAAACTCGAGTTCCGCGGCGGCGGCGGCTTCGGGCGGCGACTCGAAGAGATCGGCGACCAGATCGTCGGCCCGATCGTAGATCGGTGCGAGCTCCATCGCGTCGGTTCCCTTGACGTCGGCGACGATCTCGACGAGCCCGATCGCCGGGGCGTCTCGCGAGGTGTCGAGGGAGCGGCGCGTAACGACGTCGTCGTCGGACGGATCGGTCGACCCGGGCATCGATCCTACCGTTGACGAGAATATCCCTAATCGTTTTACCGGCTGTGGCAGGCCCGACCGCGAACGCTGCCGTCCCGAATACACTTCCCGCTGGCTCGCGTACTCCGCCCGATCACATGACGTACAGAGAGGACGCCGTCAACGCCGTTCGCCGGAGTCTCCTGCCGCAGCTACACTACCTGTTCGCGGGGACGTTCGGCGGCTACGCCATCAGCCACACCACGGCCGACGAGTACGTGCTGACGGCCCACTGCTCGGAGGCCCGCCTCGAGTCGATCCTCGACGAACTGGGTTTCTCGCGGAACCCGATCGCGTCGCTGAAGGTCCGACTCGACGGCAACACTTCCGAAGGGTCGTGGGTCTGGCGGCCGTCCCCGCTGGCCGACGAGCAGCTCCACGTCGTGCTCCACGCGCTCGAGGATGCCGAGAAGGTCGACGTCTACGCCCACTGGGAGCTCTCCTGGATCCGCCACCCCTACAGACACTACGTCGCACGGGGGTACGACGCCGAGACGGGCGTCGCGATGGCGCGGAAGTGGCTCGTGGACTACGAACGGCGGTGTCTCAACGGTTCCGACGGGATCGAGTACGAGATCGACGACTCGCTGTCGCGGGCGGCCAGCGAGTACCTCTCGCTGTCGTACTACCGCGTCGAGGAACGTATCGCCGAACTGAAGTCGCGAATTCCCGGCATCGACGCCGAACGGAGTTACGTTATCGACCGCGAAGACGCGCGAGACGCCGTCTCACCGGCGATCACGGACAAATTCTGAGGCAGCATCACAGCTCGCCCGATCGAATCCGGTCCTCGGCCTCCTCGAGGGCAGCCTCGCGGTCGAATTCCTCGACGATCGCCTCAAGTTCCGACTCGTCGGCGTCGGCCAGCTCCCGGGCATGTGCGGTCACGTTCGGCACGGCGCGGATGATGTTGTCGACGATCGGCACGTCGGCGACCTGGGGCGACCGCGAGAGCGGGTTGAGGTCGATCACGATCTCGGTCTTGCCCATCTCGTTTAAGGCCTCGGCGCGGTCGCCGTCCTCTAAGGGGACGAGCACGACGTCGGCCGCGTAGATGCCGTCTTCGTCGACCTTCGCGCGCTGGTGGTCCAAGTTCGGGATGCGCGCGTCGGCTTCGAGGCCCTTCACGTCCTCGGCGCCGTGCTCGCGGAGGTGATCGGCGATCGCCCGAATGCGCTCCTCGGTCCGGTTGAAGAGGTTGACCTCGAGGTCGGCCCCGGTCGCGTCGGCGAGTTCGGCCATCTCGCCGGGGACGAGCGCGGCGACGTTGCCGTTGATCGAGAGCACGGGCCGGTCGGCCAACAGGAGGTGGGCCGCGGCGGCGCGTTCGGCGGCGTCGGCGCTTGGAATCGTCTCCTCGCCGAGCAGGTAGTCGAAGGCGCTGCCCCGACCCTCGGCGTGCATCCCCTGCAGGTGGGTGATGCCCTTCTCGACGCCCTTCTCGATACGGTGGCGTGTGAGCAGGTCCTGGTATCGCGGATGGTCCTCCGGGATCTCCTCCTCCTCGTCGACCTCCGCGGAGACGGTGTCGTAGTCTGTCACGGTCGGTCACTGGATTCGGTTGATAAAAAACGGTCCGATCGCTCGGCACTCCGTCCGAGCCGTGCGAGCGCGATCGAAGCCGGTCGATTCGACGGAACTGCTCGAGTACTTATAAATAGGCGATACGTTTCGCGTAAAGCTACTCTCCCGTTCCGGCCGAACTGTGAGTATGGCCACGGAACGGGGCGGGCGCGACTCCGAGAGCGACGCACCGATGACAGCGAACGACCGGTACGAAGCCCACCTCGAGCGCAGCCGCGCGGTCTGGGATCGCTGGAGCGACTGGTACGGGATGAGCGAGCGGGACTTCGAACCGATCCGCGAGGCGGCGATCGATCGACTCGACCTGCAGCCCGGCGACCGCGTGCTCGAGGTCGGCTGCGGGCCGGGCGTCAACTTCGAGCGCCTCCGCGGCGAGATCGGTCCGAAGGGCGAACTCGTCGCCGTCGACTACAGCCCGAGGATGCTCGAGAACGCGCGGGAACGGATCGAGACCCACGGCTGGGAGAACGTCGAACTGCGTCACACCGACGCCGCGAGGGCCGCGTTCGACGAGCCGTTCGACGCCGCGATCGCGACGCTCTCGCTCTCGGTCATGCCCGACGTTCGCCGAACGGTCGAGAACGTCTTCCGATCGCTGCACTCCGGTGCGCGGTTCGCCGTCGTCGACGTCCGACCGGCTCCGAGCGGCCCCGCTCGAGTCCTGAATCCCCTCGTCCGACGGTTCCTCCGCTGGTACGCGAACTGGAATCCGGACGGCGACGTCGTGGACGCGCTCGCGACGGTCTTCGACGAGTGCGAGGTCGTCGACACCCACATGGCCGGCATCTCATACACCGTCGTCTGCGAGAAGCGCGACGCCGGGTGATAAGACGCTGAATGACGGATTACTCGGAAAAAATTTCCAAACGCTTCTGCGCCGTACGGAGTGTCAAGTCAGCGAGAATAGGTTTTGAATGAGGGAACGTCAGTAGGTGAGCGTAGCACCGCAGTACAGGGAGAAAGAGTGTCTACTTGGGAGAATTTCAACGGCCAGCACTGGAAGGCATTCTGCTATTCCCAGTTCGCATATAAGAATTACCCATGCGATTCAGACGATCGGCTGAGGAAACCGAGGACGAATCGAACGGTTGGATGGCTAAAATGAGAGGGAGGTCGAGAGAATCCACGACGGACGACGCCGGAAGCCTGGTAGAGCGAGTACGAGGGAGGTCGAGAGAATCCACGACGGACGATTCCGGGAGTCTGGTGGATCGAGTACGAGGGAGTTCAGCGGAACCGACGGCGGACGACTCGGGGAGCTGGTTCGATCGGGCGAGAGCGAAGTACGGACTCGGTACGCTACTCGTCGCCGCCGGAGTCGTCCTCTTTCTCTTCCCGGAACCGGTTACCTCGACCGCAGGTCTCGTACTGATCGGGGCGGGAGTCCTAATCTGGCTCGCCGGTCGGTTCCAGTAGACGAGCCAGCCGACCTACGAGAGGTCCGTCTCGAGCACCCGCTCGACCGCGTTCGCCTCGCCGCGGCGGACGAGTTCCGACGCCGTCGAGACGGCGCAGTCGAGTTCGTCGGCGACGGTCTCGATCCCCGCTTCCCGCGGAATCTCGTAGTAGCCGACCGCGCGGGCCGCCCGGAGCGCCGCCAGTTGACGGTCGGTAACGGGCGAATCGGAGATCGTCAATTCGTCGCTCACCCAGCGGGCGTCCATGGTCATCCCGTCGGGCACCTCGTCCATCACGGCCGTGAGGGCAGACGGGTGACCGACGACCGTCAGCCGAAGCGTCCGATCGGAACGGACCTCGATCGGCGGCACGACCACGACGGTCTCCTGTGCGAGCGCGTTCAGTAACGACAGTCCGTCCGCACCGAGCCCCCGCCGAAGGTAGAGGAAAAATCCGTCCTCGGCCGGCGTGATATCGTACTCGCGGACGTCCTCGAGGTCCACCAGCAGCGCCTCGTAGGCCTCGGGATCGCCGTAGACGAAGGATGTGATCATCTCGACGCCGTCGACGGCCTGCCCGCCGACGATTACCTCCCGGTCGATGTCGGGCGACTCGCAGATCCCCGCGTGGAGCTGCGGCACCGCCTCCGGGGCGTACTGTAGTCGAATGCCCATCGACTTCATGGCTCGAGCGTGGCGCTCGGCCCACATAAACGTCCGATCGGTATCGGATCCGAGCGAAATCGGCAAAAACGAGCGTCGATCAGCGAGCGATTCGAACGGCCGCGGCCGGTGTAACCGCCGTCGCGGTCACTCCGTGAAGGTGATCCAGCCGTCGGGCGCGTGGGCCTTCACGTCGTTCATCGCCTCGCGAGCCTCGGTGCGGTTCTCGTAGGTCTGGGTACTCTCGGCCATCGTCGTCCCGTACTCGTCGATCAGCTGCCAGACCCAGCCGTCGCCGCCCTCGGCGGTGTGGAGTTCGAAGGAGACGCTGTCGATCTCGAGGATGCTCGCCTCGGCGATCAGTTCGCGGACGTCCTCCAAGGCCGCGCGGGCGGCCTCGGTCGACTCGTGGGCCTCGGTGCCGGTCGCGATGGTGCGGCCGTCCTCGTCGATGAGCCGCCACTGCCAGCGGCCGTCCTCGTCGGCGACCAGTTCGAACGAGGCGACGTCGAAGTCGACGCGGCCGGCCATCGGCGCCAGCCGGCGTACGGCCTCGATATCGTCGAGCACGGCGGCCTTGGACGCCCCCGCGCCGACCGCGCTCGCGATCACTTCGCGCTCGTGGTCGACGAGCTCCCACGACCAGCCGTCGTCGCGGTCCAGCCGAATCGCGGCGTCCTCGATGGCAAAGATCGGCGCGTCGGCGACGTGGGTCTGCAGCGCTTCGACCCCGCCGACGGCGCCGTCACGGTCGTCGTAGGTGACCGCCGAGTCGGCGACCTCCTCGCGGTCGCGGTCGAGCAGCCGCCAGTGCCAGCCGCCGCTGTCGTAGAGCTGGACGGCGACCTCGCCGATCGCGTGCGTGCGGGCCGACGCGGCCGACTCGCGGACGTCGTCTACGTCCGCGACGAGTTCGTCGCGGGTGGCGTGGGTCTCACCGGCCTCCGCGACGGTCTCGCCCGAGGGCAGGACGAAGCGCCACTGCCAGTCCTCGTCCGCGTAGGGCTGGAAGATCGCGTCGTCCATCGTCCGGACGTCCGAATCGAGGTGCTCGAGCAGGCGGTTCATCGCCTGGCGGGCGGCGCCGCGGGTGGGGTGGGTCGCGGGGTCCTCGGCGACGAGTTTGCCGGCTTCGTCGATGAGCCGCCAGCCCCACTCGTCGTCCTCGTCGACGAACAGTTCGAAGGCGGCGGTCTCGATCTCGAGCAGTTCGGCCTCGGGGGCCTGCTCCTTGAGCGTCATCATCGCTTCGGCGGCCTCGCCGCGGGAGGTGTGTTCCTCGCCGCTGTCGGCCAGCACGTTGCCGTCCTCGTCGATGAGCCGCCAGCGCCACTCGCCGTCGTCGGCCTCGTAGACCTGGAACGCGGCGTGTTCGAACTCGATGAGATCGGCCTCGCTGGCCTGCTGGCGAACGCGCTCGATGGCCTCGGTCGCCGACTCGGCGTCGGGGTGGGGCTCGGTGCTCGCGGCGACGACGTCGCGGTCCTCCGTGACGAGCCGCCAGTTCCAGTCGGGGCCGGTCGGCGCCTGGTCCGTCTCGTCCTCGAACTCGAGTTCGGTGCCGCCGTCGGCCATTGCCTCGTCGACCGTCGCCGGGAGATCGTCCCCGTCGTCCGTGGCGGCCGATAGTTCGTTCTCCGCGGGGTAAATCTCGTATTCCGCGTCGTCGATCTCGACGACGTCGGCGTCGCGGACGTGGTCGCCGAACCGATCGGCGCCCGCTTCGACGGCCCCGCGGGTCGTCGTCTCGGTCGGACTCCGGGCGACGACGTGTTCGGACTCGTCGACGAGCCGCCAGCGCCATTGCGAGCCCGACTCGTAGCACTCGTAGGTCGGCTCCCCGGCGACCGTGACGGCGGCCGACTCGAGCGCGGGGAGCAGCGCTTCGGCGGCCGCCTCGGCGTCCCGGCGGGAGTCGTAGGCGTCGGAGGCGGTGGCGACGACCTCGTCGCGGTCGTCGACGAACCGCCACGTCCAGTTCCCGGCGCGCTCGACGAGTTCGACGCCGACGTGCTCGACGTCGAGCAGCCGCGCCCGATCGAACCGCTCGGCGAACGTCCGGGCCGCCTCCTCGGCGGCCTCCTGCGTTCGGTGGCCGGTATCGGTCGAGGCCAGCGGCGTCCGCTCGTCGTCGACCAACTGCCAGTACCACTGGTCGCGCCGTTCCTCGTAGGTGAACGCCGCGCCCTCGATCTCGATGACGTCGGCCTCCGGACCGCGGTCCTTGAGGAAGCTGACCGAGTTTTCGGCGCCGTCGCGTTCCTCGAACTCGCCGGTGCTGGCGCCGACGACGCTGCCGTCGTCGCGGGCCAGCGTCCACTGCCAGGTACCGTCGCGATCCTCGTAGAGCCGGAACGCGGAGGTGGTCAGTTCCATCAGCCCCGCGGAGCTGATCTGGGACTGGACGCGCTCGATGCTCTCGGTCGCCTCGGGTCGCGTGACCGCGCTGTCGTTGCTCGCCGCCAGCGCCTCGAGGTGGAGGACGTGCCACTGCCAGTCACCGTCCTCGTCGCGGAAGACGGCGAACTGGGCCCCCTCCATCGCGTCGCCGGTCATGATCTCCGGATCGTCGGTCGCGCCCTCCTCCTCGACGAACATCCCCTTCTGGCCAGTCAGAATGGGAACGAGAGCGGTGACGCCCGCGATCAGTCCGATTCCGAGCGTGTAGACGGAGATGACCTGAACGCTGTAGTCGGTTCCCAGATCCCGCCAGTTGTTTGGATAGGCCCAGCCGAAAAAGACGACGCCGCCGAGTGCGACCAGCAGTCCGAGCGCGCTCGCGTAGATCCCGATCCTGCGCACCGGGAGCATCAAGACGATGCCGAACAGACAGAGCGCCAGCCCCGTCGCCGCGGTGACGCCGGAGATCCTGATCAGGGTGTACGAGCCCGCGCTGCCGGCGTAGCCGACGACGTAGGTGAAAATGCCGGCCGCTCCGAGCAGGTAGCCCACGATGAACACCCAGTACCCGTAGACGTCCTTGCTCGAGTCGGGTTCACCGACGTAGTGTTCGTACAGCCGAAACAAGTTTTGGTGAATTTCACTCGGGGAAGACATTCGGAAACTTGAACAGATAACTGAAACCCATCATAATAAAGCTCCGGCCACCAAACTTATTGCTGACACATAACTCAAAAAATAGATTCTATTTTTCCGGAAACCGTCTCAGAACCACACTCACAGCGCTAATTCGTATGTTAAGAATCCAAACATACTGAAAGTCGTATTATTATCCTCGCCCCCAAGAGTAGAATAAAATGATGTGTGCGGGGAGCAACGAGAGGATTTCACCTCGGGTTGATACCGTCTCAAACCGGTGGCTCGCCGAATAATATATGGTATCTGATATGATCGACTGATAGGTAACGGACGGCGGTTACTTCAGCATCGCGCCCGCCGGATGGGTCGCACAGACGGTCGGCTCGTAGCCCGCGTCGGAGAGCCCCGTGCCGAACGCGAAGACGGTTTCGCCGAGCATCGCCATCGAGGCCTGGCCGTCAACCTCCGTGACGTCGCCGATCGTCCGTGCGACCTGCTCGGTCAACAGCTCCGCTTCGCGGGCGAACAGCCGCGAGGCGTACATAAAGGAGAGCAGCGTCGGCTCCTCGACGACCCGCGATAGCGCCTGCTTGCCGGCCGCCGAGAGCCGGTCGGTCTCGCCCGAGAGGACGTCGGCCGTCGAGAGTTCCCCGAACGTCACGTACTCGACGCGCGCCCGTGCGGGGATCGCATCCAGCTTGTTCACCTGCGGCCCGCCCGGTTCGAGTCGAATCGGGACGCCGCCGCGGGCCTGGGCGACCACGTCGCCCAGCCCCGTCCCGGCCTGCACTTCCGCCCCGTGGGCGATCGTCACGAGTTCGTTCCAGGAGAGGTCGCGTTCGAACACGCGGTTGGCCGCCAGCGCCGTCCCCAGCGCCATCGCCCCCGAAACGCCGAAGCCCGCACCCAGCGGCAGGTCCGACTCGGCCTCGACGCGGGCCGTAACCGCGAGCGTCTCGAGGACGGTCTCGACGGCGTCGATCTCGAGCGTCGTCCCGTCGAGGACGATCGTCGACGCCGCCTCGTCGGTCGGTTCGACCGTTACCTCGACGCCGTCCGTAAGCGTCACTCCC
Organism: Haloterrigena salina JCM 13891; assembly: GCF_000337495.1. Lineage (GTDB taxonomy): Archaea > Halobacteriota > Halobacteria > Halobacteriales > Natrialbaceae > Haloterrigena > Haloterrigena salina. The sequence continues at coordinate 117,745 of NZ_AOIS01000036.1, read as the reverse complement.
GCGCCGCGAGAGCCCGCCTCGGTCGGATCGTCGTCTGGGTGAGCGCTGAAAAAGCCCGTGATGTGCCCCGGTACGAACGCCGTCGCCTCCTCGCGCATTGCCCCCCGATTACGACTCGGACGACATAACGTTGTAGATTCGGTCATTTCCGCGGCCCACTCGGATCCGGTATCTCGGTCACTCGACGGCGGCCCCTCGTCGCACCGCTCGCGCGTTCGCCGTCGAACTGCCACTCGACACGGCGGTCGCCCGTTCTCGAGAGCGAACCGTCCCGCCATCGCGTGGCGTCTCGAACTCGAACGCGTCGAGTAGCGGAGACTCTAATACGCCGACTTCATCAGTTTATGTTTCTATCTAGAAGTTAGAATTAAATATGTAATCTAAAAATATACTGAATGGAGTTATGACGGATACCACCACTCTGGAACGATCGGAATCGACCGATGAGCGGACCGCTACGAGTCGACGAACGCTGCTGCAGGCGGCCGGAACGACGGTTGTCGGCGGCGCCGGACTGGCCGCCGCGTCCGGTTCGGCGTCGGCACAGGTCCTCGGCCCCGACGTCATCGGAATCGACGACGGCCTGCTCGGTTGGAGCGCCGACGGCAGCCTCCCGGTCACGGACGAACTGCTCGTGTTCATCCACGGCTGGTTCGGCGACACCACCGTCTCGAGTCAGGCCTCGAGCGTCGAGAGTTCTCTCGTGTCGGGCGGCTATTCGCCCGACGAGACGGTCGCTATCGAGTGGCCCGCAAGTAGCTTCAACTTCATCGGCGCGGAAGCCGACACCGAGAACGTCGGCGAGGTGACGGCCGGCCTCATCGAGGAGTTCTACGATAGCGGCGGCGGCAACGTCCGACTGGTCGGCCACTCGCTGGGCGGTCGCTGCGTCCTCTGGGCCGCGACCAAACTCAGCAGCGGCTACCAGATCGAGACCGTCGCCCCGCTGGGCGCGGCCGCCGACGGATCGGAAGTCTGTGGCAGTCCGTGGAACGCCGGTCTGGACAACGCCTGCGAGGTCCGCAACTACCACTCGAACAACGACTCGACGGTCGGCAGCGCCTACGGCGGCTTCGGTGACACGGCCCTCGGGACCGAGGGAGCCGGCTGCGATCCCGCCCCGAACTACACGGACGTCGACGTCACCGTCAGCGTCGGCAGCCACCTCTCGTATCTGGGCGACTCGATGGTCGGGAGCGACCTCGCCGACGCTATCAACAGCGGTTCCTGTGACGGCAATACCGGCGGCGACGACGGCGGGGACGACGGCTGGGGCTGGTTCTAACGTCCGACAGCGCCCGCCGTGAACCGCGCTTCCGAGCGCCCGCCTCGTTTTTTCGCGACGTCCCGTCGTTCCCGTCTCGGTAGCCCACTCGTTTCCGATCCGATAGCGATGCGACTACCGGTGTACGTAGCCGCATACGGCGAGAAATGCCGGTGATGCCGCGTAAACACCGTTGGACTCGCCTGCTCGTCCAACGAGCCCCCACTCGACAGTTGCGCCGTCGCCGTACGGCGACAGGCGCTGTCGGTCCTGCGAGACTTCGCTTCGCTCACGGGTCATCGCTCCCCGTTCGCTACTCGAGGCCTCCCTTCGGTCAGCCTCGCACCGCTCGTCTCGCTGGCTCTCAGGTCTGTCGCCTATGGCGACAGACGCTGACGATCTCGAGGAAACGCACTCGCGCTACGCGCTCGTGGTTTCCACGCGCTCTCAACGTCTTCGCCTACGGGCTCAGACGTTGACGATCTCGCGGGAAGAGAACGGCTTCTCGGATGTTGTCTAGTCCGAGAAGCGTCATGATCAGGCGCTCGCCGCCGAGGCCGAAGCCGGCGTGGGGCGGCATGCCGTACTTGAACATCTTCGTGTAGTACTCGAACTGGTCGGGATCGAGGCCCTGCTGTTCGAAGCCTTCGATGAGCTTCTCGTGGCGGTGCTCGCGCTGACCGCCCGAGACCAGTTCCATGCGCGGGTGCATCAGGTCGAAACCGGTCGACAGTTCGGGGTCGTCGTCGTGGTCCTTGATGTAGAACGGCTTGATCTCACTGGGCCAGTCGGTGATGAAGTAGTGGCCGCCGACGTCCTGTCCGAGGGCCTCCTCGGCCGGTGTCGAGAGGTCGTCGCCCCAGACGAGCTGCTCGTCGAGTTCGCCCGTCGCGTTGATGCGCTCGATGGCCTCCTCGTAGCTGATGCGCGGGAAGTCGCCCTCGGGGACCTCGAACTCGTCCGCGATGCCGATCGCCTCGAGTTCGTCGCCGAAGTTCTCCTGGACCGCCTCGTAGGCGGACTTGACGACGCCTTCGGCGACGTCCATGGCGTCCTGGTGGTCGCAGAACGCGCCCTCGAAGTCGATCGAGGTCGCCTCGTTGAGGTGTCGCGGCGTGTTGTGCTCTTCGGCGCGGAAGATCGGCCCGATCTCGAAGACGCGTTCGACGTTCGAGCCCGCGATGAGCTGCTTGAACAGCTGCGGGGACTGGTTCATGAAGGCCTCCTCGCCGAAGTAGGTGATCGGGAAGAGCTCGGTGCCGCCCTCGGTCCCGGTGGCGACGATCTTCGGCGTGTTGATCTCCGTACAGTCGAACTCGCGGAACTGGTCGCGAACCGCGTTCAGCACGCCCGAGCGGATCTCGAAGACGGACTGGACGTCCTCCTTTCGGAGGTCGAGCGTCCGGTTGTCGAGTCGCGTCGAGAGGTCGGCGTCGACCTTCCCCGACGGGTCCAGCGGCAGTTCGGGGTCGGCGGGCGCGACAACCTCGACCGATTCGGGCGTGACCTCGACGCCCGTCGGCGCGCGGGGTTCCTCCTCGACGGCGCCGGAGACCGTGACGACGCTCTCGCGGGAGGCGTCGAGTCCCGTCTCGACCAGGTCGTCGTCCATCTCGTCCTTCTCGAACTTGATCTGGATCTTGCCCGACGTGTCGCGGAGAATCAGGAAAGCAATTCCGCCGAGGTCGCGGATCTCGTGGACCCAGCCGGCGACGGTGACGTCGTCGCCCGGCTCGGCGTCAGCAGTGTAGGTTCGGTCCTGCATACACCTCGATTCCGGTCGCCGCAACTTAAGCGCAATCGTTTGCGGCCGTTCGGTTCGCGGACCGCTCGCGCTCGGCCGTTCGCTCGAGGACGGGCCGTCGACGCCACTCGAAGCGCGACCGAGCGGTTCCGATCGGCCTCGAGTCGTGCGGTTGCAGTCGCTCGCACCACGACGAGTTTTCACGATCCGTCCCGACCGTCCGGTATGGACGACCTCGAGTCACTCGCCGACGAGATCCGCAGCGCAGACACCGTCGTCGCGTTCACCGGCGCGGGCATCTCCGCACCCTCGGGCGTACCGACGTTCCGGGGCGACGACGGCGTCTGGGAGAAGTTCGACGAAGGGCAGTTCACCTACGGTCGGTTCCGGAGCGATCCCGAGGGGTTCTGGGACGACCGCGTCGACCTGCAGCGGGAGCTGTTCGCCGAAGAGTACCAACCGAACGCGGCCCACGACGCGCTGGCCGCGATAGGACGGGACGGCCACCTCGAGGCGATTCTCACGCAGAACACCGACGGGTTACACGCGAAGGCCGCCGACGAGACTGCCGCGGGCCCGAGCGAGAACGGCGACGAGACCGGTGACGATCGAACGGACGAAGCCGCTGAAGCGAACGCCGAGACCGCAGCGGACGACACGACGCTCCTCGAGTTACACGGTAACGCCCGGCGCGTCCGCTGTACGGACTGTGGGCGGCGACGGGACGCCGATCCGATCTTCGACCGGGCCGCCGAGGGCGAGTTGCCCCCGACCTGCGACTGCGGCGGCGTCTTCAAACCCGACGTCGTCCTCTTCGGCGAACAGCTTCCGGGCGCGGTCATCCAGCGTGCCCGATCGCTGGCCCGCGAGAGCGACGTCTTCCTCGCCATCGGCTCCTCGCTGGTCGTCGAGCCGGCCGCGTCGCTGCCTCGGCAGGCGGCGTCGACGGGGGCCACCGTCGGCATCGTCAACCTCGAGTCGACGCCGGTCGACGACGCGGCCGACGTGGTCCGCCGCGAGGACGTGACCGAGGTACTGCCGCGGCTCCGGGAACTCCTCGAGACGCCGTAACGCCGGTCGAGCCGTCGGAAACGAGCGGGGAAGCGGAGAGTGTCAGCAACGACTTGGGAGCGAACGGTTGCCGAGTCGGCGTTCTAGACCGACTGACCGAACGACCCGACGAGGTCCCGGACGAGGAACGCCTCGCAGATGGCCGGCGTCGTCGGCCGTCCGACGGAGTCGCTCGAGTCGATCGAGTGACCCGTTTCGACGAAGTGTTCGAGCGCCGCTTTCGAGCGCTCGTCGTCGAGGGCGTCGGTCTCGGACCCAGGATCCGCGACCCAGTCGCACTCGAGGCAGTACTTCATCGCGAACGCTGTCGCTGCGGGTCCCGTTCCGAGTCGATCCTCACCTCGCCGTCGCTATCGACGGTCACCTGTTTCCCGTCGTAAGCGAAGGTCACGCGGCCGTCGCGAGCACTCTCAGCGTACGTCGGTTCGAAGAGCGCGTCCAACGCCGCGGGGTCGACGCTCCGGAACAGCGGCGGCGACAGGTCCATCGGGTCGACGCCGTCGTGGGCGGCGACTTCGCGGACGACCCTGATCGACAGCGCTTCGCCGCTAGAGGGGGAGGGAGACTGGGCTGTCATCATCAGTATAAAGCCGCTGCAGCGGATAAGAATGACGGGCACGTTCCTCGCGAGACACCAGCAGCAAAGATTCGTTCTGGCCGGTCGCCACGCAACAAACTCGCGCTCGAATCGCTCACTCCGATCCGGTCTTCGAGTCGAACGCCTCCGTTCCGAACTGGTCGAACGGGTGGGAGTAATTCGACCGCAGAACTCCCACCTCGTGGATCTCGAGTCCCAGGGCGTCCAACTCTTCGACGGCGGTTCCGACCTTCGAGGCGTCCATCGCGACGACCTCGACGTGGAGGGTTCCGGTCCCGGGTAACAGTTCGCGAACGTTGACGACGCCCGGTACGTCGATCGTCCGTTCACAGATTCCGATTCGGTCGGCGATCTCGTCGCGGGTGAGGTGGGGCAGACTCCCCTCTTATAACAGGTACAGGATGGCGCGGTCGGTCGGTCGGTCGGATCGAGGGTCACGTCCGAGCCGACGGGCGCCCGACGAATGAGTTCCTAAGCAACGGTATCCCGAATTGAACGGTCGTACTTCCCGTACTCTCTCGCTCGTCGGTAACTCGAGTGCGAGTCGCGGTACTCGGCGGCGACGCGTTCGTCAGGCGTCCTGGGCCGCCTCGACCGTCTCGCGGACGGCCTCGACCCCGTCCTCGTGAGCGAGGTCGCCGACGACGATCACGTCGGCGTGCCGGGCCATCGTCGCGGCCGAGTCGTAATCGTGGATGCCTCCGCCGTAGAACAGCGTCGTCTCGTCGGTCGCTTCGCCGGCCGCTTCGACGATCTCCTCGTCGCCGAACGTCCCGGAGTACTCGAGGTAGACGATCTCCTGGCCGAACATCCGTTCGGCGACCTCGGCGTAGGCGGCGACGTCGTCCGGCCCGAGGTCGCAATCGGCTTCGGTGTACTCCGCGACGTCGGCCTCCGGGTTCATCACGATGTAGGCTTCCGTCCAGGTCCGGTCCCAGTCCATGTCGCCGTCGGTTCGCACCCACTCCTTGTGGGCGCCCGTGATCCAGAACGGCGAGCCGGCGTTGAACACCGTCGGGATGAGATACCCCTCGAGCGCCCGGTTGTCGATGACGACGTCGGGGCTCGAGGGTTCCTGATAGAGCGGCACGTCGTGTTCGGCGCAGGCGTCGACGACGGCTTCCATGTTCTCCTCGGTGATTCCCATGGTGCCGCCGACCTCGATGGCGTCGGTGCCGGTCGCACAGAGGTCTCCGTAGGTGACGCCCTCGGGGAGCTCCTTGTCCGGGTCGATCTTGAGAATATGGTTCCAGTCGTCCCAGGGGCAGGCAGTCATACCGCGTCGTTTCCGGAGAACCGGCAAAAACGCTACGAAACGGCCGCTGGTGGAAAACGCCCTCGGGCGTCACTCTCGAGGCCCGTTCACGACGACCGGTCGTCGACGCGTTTGGCGACCGTCAGGAGGTCCCGAATAGCCGTCAGCGTCTCGTCGACCGCAGCCTCGTCGATCGCCGTCGCGTCGCCGTCGAGCGCGTCGTCGTCCGCACTCGAGCCGGAACCGATCGCCGGTACTGACAGCCGGAGCACGAGCGCGTCGCCATCGGTCAGCAGATCCGTCGCCGGCGGAATCGCGGTCGCGTAGCGGGCGGCGAAGGCCCGGAGATGCGCCGCAACGCCGGGAATGCGGAGGTCGACGGATCCAGCGGACAGCGCGTGAACGAGTCGGTGGTCGTCGGCCAGCGGCGGGGCGTCGATCGCGACCGCCGTGTCGTCGTCAGCGACCGTATCGGCGCCCTCGTTCTCGGCTTCGAGGTCGAACGCCGGCTCGCGCTCTCTCACCAGCGCGCGATACTCCGCGACGATCGACGGCGGGCCGGCACTTGCGCGCCGACGCCCGCGGTCAATAGCTGCTTGAACCAGGGCAGCCCGGTACTCGTCCCGGTCGCCATCGCGCGCCGCGAACCGATCCCGGAGCGACTCGAGCGAGATCGTCGCGTCCGTCGGTGGCTCGGTATCGGTCGTCCCGGTCTCGAGGGCGCTCTTCGGCGCGATCGATACCAGCCGACAGTCGTCCCAGTCGCCGTCGAGCGCGCGGTCCCGTCGCGTCCGAATCGACTCGAGCGCGTCCGCGTCGGTATCGACGGCAGGTCCAGTTCCGATCGTCAGGACGAGACGAACCCGCTCGTCCGCGGTCTCGAGCCCGATCTCGAGCGCGGACCATCGCCGCGTGGCATCGAACTCGGGGCTCTCGGGTCCGCCAAGCGAATCACTCGCTTCGAGGATCGTCGCGGAGTCGGCCTCGAGCCCGATCGCCTCGAACAGCCACGCTCGAACCGGCGCCGCCTGCGCCAGTTCCTCGAGGACGATCAGCGCGACGTCTCGGGCCGCGACTGACTCGAAGCGAACGAGGTCCGTGGACATCTCTCGTCTCGGTGCTGGCGGGCCGTCGACAAGAGCGTTCGCCTCTCGAGGCGATCGGATGGAGACGGCGAGGACGGACACGTGGTCGCAATCGATCGGCACACGACTTCCGTATTCGATCAGTTCGGTGTTCAGCCGTAAACGGCGGCCGCGGTATCTATTTGTAGGTGGTAGTAGTATGATATAATGGATGAATCTCCCCGACGGGTGGACGACCGGAACCGTCTCGTCGAACGGCGTCGAGCTCCGGTACTACCGAACCGGGACCGGGCCACCGATCGTTCTGGCGCACGGGTTCAACGACACCGGCCGACGCTGGGTCCCGCTAGCAGAGGACCTCGCGGCGGACTACGAGGTGATCGCGTACGACGCCCGCGGACACGGTCGCTCCGACGCTCCGGAGACGGGATACCGTCTCGCCGATCGGATCGCCGATCTGCACGGGCTAGTGACCGCACTCGACCTCGAGGATCCCGTTTTGGTAGGACATTCCATGGGAGGCGGAACGGTCGCGTGGACGGCAGCGAGACGGCCGACCCTCGCGAAGGGGGTGGTCGTCGTCGAACCGGACTGTTTCCACAGGCTTCCGGAGGCGGATCCGGACGAACTGTTCGAGCAATCGCGAACCGTCCTGGAACGAGCGTCCGATCGGACCGTCGAGGAGATCGTCGAAGCGGAGTATTCCGAGCTAAATCCGACTCACGCCCGCCGCCTCGCGACCGGCCATCTCGAATCCGATCCGGCGATCGCGGAACTCGCGCGTCAGGGCTACCCGTCGCCGCTCGTCGATGTGCTGCCGGACGTTTCCTGTCGGTCACTGGTGTTGCGGTCCGATGCCGACATCGATCAGCGGGTCGCCGACCTGAACGCGGCCGACTCGCTCCGGTCCGGACGATTAGTCCACGTCTCGAACGCCGGTCACTACGTGTTTCGCGACGCGTACGACGCCGCATACACGGAACTCCGGACGTTCCTTCGGCGAGTCTGATGTCCCTGCATCCTCACGCGAGGAGCGGCCGTACAACGGCGAACGACCGGGATCATGTCTCGCGTGACTCGTGTGATTGCCGGCTCAGACGTACTCGAACCACTCGTCGTACTCGTCGGTCTCCCGTTCGACGACCTCGAAGAACCGCTGCTGAATCTCCTCGGTGACGGGGCCGCGCGAGCCGTCGCCGATGACGACGTTGTCGACCTTCCGGATGGGCGTGACCTCGGCCGCGGAGCCGGTGAAGAACAGTTCGTCGGCCGTGTTGAGTTCGCCCCGCGAGATCGAGGCCCCGTCGTGGACCGTATAGCCCAGATCCTCGGCGATCTCGATCACGGTGTCGCGGGTGATGCCGTCGAGGATGGACTCGGAGAGGCCGGGCGTGTGGAGCTCGCCGTCACGCACGAGGAAGATGTTCTCGCCTGGACCTTCGGCGACGTTGCCCTCCTTGTTGAGGACGATCGCCTCGGCGTAGCCGTTCCGGCGGGCCTCCTCGCCGGCGAGCATGCTGTTGACGTACAGGCCCGTCGTCTTCGCGTTCGTCGGGATCTGGCTCGAGGCGTGTTTCCGCCACGAGGAGATCATGACCTCGATGCCCTCTTCGAGGGCTTCCTCGCCGAGGTACGCGCCCCACGGCCAGACCGCGATCGCGGTCTCGGTGGGACAGTCCTTCGGACTGACGCCCAGCGAGTTGTAGCCGTAGAAAGAGATCGGGCGAATGTAACAGGACTCGAGATCCTGGCGCTGGATGAGCTCCTTCGTCGCCTCGGTGAGCTCCTCTTTCGTGTAGTCGATGTCCATGTCGTAGGGCTTGGCCGACTGGAAGAGTCGCTCGAGGTGTTCCTCCCAGCGGAAGATCGCGGGGCCCTCCGCAGTGTCGTAACACCGTGCGCCCTCGAAGACGCCGCTGCCGTAGTGCAGTCCGTGCGTGAGGACGTGGACCTGCGCCTCGTCCCAGTCGACGAACTCGCCGTCCATCCAGATCGTATCGACGTCCATCTCGTCGAATCCCATGATCGAGAGTGTTACAAGCCACCGTACTAAGTGTTCGCGGTTTCGGGTTCGAAAATCGCGCCGGGCGGCGTTCCTCGCCGTCGAATCTCCCTCGGACAATGGCCGTGGTGACGAACGACTGCGGATGTCGGATGCAGACGTCGGACCTGGCAGATGGTTGTCCCGCTCTGGGGATGGCCAGCGCTTGTCTCGAGATAAGGTCAGAGACCAACCGCGAGTAACCGACCGACCGCGCCTACTCGGCGTCGACGGAGTTCTCGAGCAGACCGTCGACGAGCCGCGTAAACCGATCGACCAATCGATCCGGCACCGTCGGCGAGATCTCCGAGAGCAGCGGCGCGGTTCGGTCGGGCCGGGACAGCGAGAGCGTGACGCGATTGCGCTCCCCGTACTCTTTCTCGACGATATCGCACTCGACCAGGTTATCGAGGTGGTACTCGAGGGTGCTTCGGGCGATGTCGAGCTCGTCCGCGACCGCGGCCGGTCGGCACGAGCCGTGCTCGATCAAGAAGAGGACGATCTCGCGGGTCGTCTCGCGGCGGAACAGCGCCAGCGCGGCACGTTCCCACTCGTCGTACTGCGGGGGGTAGTAGTGGGTCTGCCCGTAGAGTTCCTCGCGGACGAGTTCGTCGGCGTCGATCAGCCGACGGACGTGATACTGGATCTGTCCCGGCGCGTACGTCGACTCTCGGACGAGTTCGTTGAAGTGGATTCCGGCGTTGGCCCGAACGTGTGCCCTGATCTGTCGTCGTGTCTCGCTCATTGTGAGGTGGTCGTCGTGATCGATGCCCCGATACGGGGCTGCTACCACCGACTAGCGACCACGTCCGGATAACGGGTTCCGCTCGTTCCCGGCAGGTGAGAACGGGTCAGACGACCCGTCTCGATGAGACGATCGGCTGAGTACGAAACCGTCGCACACGCAAACGAGGGCTCGAGACGGCCGTCTTCGACTGCCTCGACGAAACACGGACGGTCGCTGCGGGACGACAAACCGGTAACAACCGAAGCGCATAGGTAGCTTTCCCGCCCAGATAGCGTATCGCGGATGGAACACACGAGTCCCCTCGACATCCCGTGGCTGGATCCGCAACTGGCGCCGGTGTTACTGGCCGTGATCGTCCTCGCCGCCGTCGGGACGACGATCCTCTTTTGCTGCGGGCTCGTCGCGTACTCGAGACGGCGCTCGCCCCGGTACCTACTGATTACGGCCGTGCTCGGACTGCTCGTGGTGCGGTCCATCGTCGGCCTCGGCACCGTGTTCGGCGTGGTCCCGATGACGGTCCACCACCTCGTCGAACACGGGTTCGACTTCGCGATCGCCGTGCTCGTCCTCTATGCGGTCTACCGAAGCGGGCCGATGACGGACGCCGAGACGAACCGCGACCGGCCCTCGAGGTCCGACGACTAGTCTCGAACGACGACCGAAAATAGGGTTCTTACCGAACGAATCTATGCGTTTCAGCGCGGGCTGCGTTACTCGTCCTCGAACTCGAGTGCCACCGAGTTGATGCAGTATCGTTTGCCGGTCGGGTCGGGACCGTCCTCGAAGACGTGGCCGAGGTGGCCGCCGCAGTTGGCACACAGGACCTCGGTTCGGCGCATCCCGTGGCTGGTGTCGAGTCGGGTCTCGACGCGATCGTCGTCGACGTCGTAGAAACTGGGCCAGCCGCAGCCGGACTCGAACTTCGTGTCGCCGTCGAACAGTTCGGCGCCGCAGCCGGCGCAGGCGTACGTCCCGTCCGCTTTGTGATCGACGTACTCGCCGCTAAAGGGCGGTTCGGTGCCGGCCTCGCGCAGGATTTGGTACTCCTCCTCGCTCAGCCGGTCGCGCCACTCGGCATCGCTGTCCGGAAGGTCACCCTCGGCGTCGTCGCGGGACTGATCGCTCGTATTGCGTTCCATGGAGTAACCTAGGGAGGAGACGCCCAAGAGTCTGTGCGTTCCGACGGGGGTCTCGAATCGCGGTCGACGCTACCGACTCGTGATGACGTCGGTGCTCTCGCAGTCGGGACACTGTGTCATCCGTCCCAGTTTCGGGACGTCGATTCGACGCCACGCGTCGTCGCCGCCGGGCGCTTCGAACCCGCAGTTGCGACACCGGGACAGGCCGAGGGTGGTTGAGTTACTCGCCATGGCTCATACTATGTGACACGGTCGCATAGATGTTATTCACGACGATCCTGACAGTCAGCCATCGAAACGGGAGCGAAACGGCGGCGCCGATCGGTTTCCAACCTGATTCGGTCCGTCGAGCACGATAGGGTTCAACGCGGGGTAGCGTTCGGTAGCCGGTCGAGTAGGCAGTCGATCGTTCGGCCACCGCTCGACGCGGTTCGGCAGGGAACAGAATTAGTCAGAGCGAGACGGTTCCACGTCGATGCGACTCTGCCCGTAGTCGGTCGCCGGATCCGACGAGCGCTCGGTCAATCCGTCGCCTGACCCCCCGTCGACGGCCGTCGTCGCCTCTGAGTCCTCGAGGAGCGACTCGAGACGGTCGAAAACGTCGATCGTTCGATCGCCGTCGCGACAGGGCGCGACGTGGAGGAGTTCGTCGCCATCGAACTCCGCGACCGCGATCGTCGGCAGCCGCCACACGTCGTGGGATTCGCCCGTGATCGACGACTCGATGCGCGTGTTTCGGAAGAACGGCTCGAGCCGGCGCCCCGTGCGAGCGGCCCAGTTCTCGAAGGCTTCGAGTCGGCGTTCGATCCGACAGAGTTGGGGAATACGCATCGCTCGCTCGGGTCGATTGATCTCGATTTCCTTTCCCCAGACGCTCACGTCCACCGACTCGATCGGCGCCTGGGACTCGAGGTCGGAGAGTCGCTCGAGGGCGCGCTCCTGCGTCGGGCCGGCGCTCGTGGGGGCGAACGATCGGATCCACAGTTCGACTGACGTCGGTGTTGTTGTTGGGTGCGACACGTATCTGAGCCGTCCACAGATGTGCACAAAAGTGTTGTCTAAACCATCATTTGCAGTGAAATAATGGTCGACGGTGGCTGTGACGATTTTCCGCGACGCGGGCCCGCCGGAGAGCGTGCGAACGCTGCCGCTCGGTCGCGGTGTTTCACACCGGCGAGTGCCGTCGCCCATTGTCGACCGGCACCGAAACGCACACATTCACGGTCCCCGGTCGCCAACGCTGCACCGATGACCGTTTCGCGAACCGTCGAACTCGAGGGACACATCATCGATTCGGGGACGATGGGCCACTGTTTCGGGGTCGTAATGGATATGGGCGGCGAGTTCGAGGTCGAGGAGTTCGAAGTCGGCCGCCACAAGCACGCGGAGACCTACTGCCGGATGCGCGTGCTCGCAGAAACCGAGAGCGACCTGCGGGCGATCCTCCACGAACTCAACCAGCAGGGCGCGACCGTCGCCGATCCGCGCGACGCGACGCTCGAGGCGGCGCCGGAGGACGGCGTCGTCCCCGTCGACTTCTACTCGACGACCAACCACCCGACGTTCGTCCGCGTCGACGGCGAGTGGGTCGAAGTCGAGGACGTCGAGATGGACTGTGCCCTCGTGGTAGAGAAAAACGCGGACGACGAGCGTCCGCGGGTCTACACGAAGGTCCTGAACGCAATCGAGGGAGACGACCTCGTCGTCACCGGCGAAACCGGGATCCGCGTCGAACCGCCGGAACGCCCCCGCAACGGCAGCGGTTCGTTCGGCTTCATGCAGGGCGGCGTCTCGAGCGAGCGCCCCTCGGCGTCGCTGATCGAGGAGATCGCCGACGAGATGCGCGAGGTCCGGGAAAACGACGGAAACGTCCTCGTCGTCTGCGGCCCGGCGATCGTTCACTCCGGCGGCCGGGACGCGCTCGCGGAACTCGTCCGCGGGGGCTACATCGACGCGCTTTCGGCCGGCAACGGCTTCGCCGTCCACGACTTAGAGCGCGACCTCTACGGCACCTCGCTAGGCGTCGACACCGAGAGCTTAGAGCACCCGCGAAAGGGACACAAACACCACATCTACACGATCAGCGAGATCGCCCGCCTCGGCGGGATCGAGGAGGCCGTCGACGAGGGTGTCGTCGACGACGGCGTGATGTACGAGTGCGTGCGCAACGACGTTCCCTACGTCCTCGCGGGCTCGATCCGCGACGACGGCCCGCTTCCGGACACGATCACCGATTCGATCGAGGCTCAGAACGCGATCCGCGAGCAGGCCCAGGAGGCCGACATCGTCCTCATGCTCGCGACGCTGCTCCACTCGGTCGCCGTCGGCAACTGCCTCCCCTCGACGACCAAGACCGTCTGCGTCGACATCAACCCCGCTACCGTCACCCAACTTCTCGACCGGGGCAGCGCGCAGGCCATCGGCATGGTCACCGATATCGGGACGTTCATCCCGATGCTCGCCGAGGAACTGCTCGAGTAACTCGCCGCTGATCGAACTCTGTTCTCGTTTTCTGTTGGGCCGGGTTCGAACGACATCCCCATTCGAGAGCCTGCAGCCGAGACTGGTCTCAAGCCGAATTTGCTTCGGTTAGCACTATCGGCTATTTCCGTTACACTTAGTTAGTTTAATTATATATTTGGAGTACACGATGGACCGACGATCGACATCGACGCGCCGACGGTGGCTCACAGCCTGCGGCAGTGCATCGGTCGGTATCGCCGGCCTCTCCGGCTGTACGGGTAACGACGATTCGGACGACGAAAACGACAGTTCAAGCCTTGATGGTACCGGCGAGGAACCTGACGAAAATGAGACCGGCGGCGGTCACAACGGCTCGAGCGGCGACTCGTGGCCGATGGCACGGTTCTCCGCGAACAACGGAATGGTTACCGACGAGTGGAGCGGGCCTGACGGGCCGCTCGAGGAGCGGTGGACGGTCGAAATTGAAGACGGTAAGGTTTCGGGACCCGTCGTCGGTAGCGGGTTCGTCTACGTCGCGGACGAGATGTCAACACTCCGTGCGATCGACCGTACGACTGGAGACATTGAGTGGACGTACGAACCAGAACTGCCACCGGAAACACCTCCAAATCCGCAGTGGGAACCGACGACGCCAGCGGTAACTGACGACGCCGTGTACTTTCTCACTGAAACCCTCTATGCGCTGAAACCCGAGACTGGAGACGTCTTATGGTCAGTTGAACTCGGTTCGCTATACTCTGGCGACATTCGTGTCTACGATGGAATCGTCTACGTCCATAACGACGGAAAACTATACGCTGTCGACATTGAAGAGCGGAGTATAATTTGGGAGGAACGAGTAAATGCGGTTCAAGATATTGCTATCGGTAGTGATGGTTCCTTCTATGTATCACACAAAACGAACAGTGGACATGACTACGAAGTAGTGAGATTCGATGTCGAGAAAGAAGAGCAGATCTGGGCGTATTCTCCGTCTGGTACTATCGATACCGGGAGAGAACTACTGGTCCATGGTGGGACAGTCTATACGCACGAACTCGATACGGTTCTGGCGATTGATGGAGAGACAGGAGAGGAAGAAGTTGTTGTCTCCTACAATAACGATTATGATGACGACAGTTCTATCATTGCTGGTCGGGCTCCGACTATCGCAAATGAAATCATTTACTCAGCGGGGGTATTTGATCAGCTAGCCGTTTTTACAAGCGAATTGCAAAGTGGCGAAGAGCCACAATCTTGGAAGGCAGAAGCACTTCCTTCTGGACCGACTGGTCGCAGATTGTTTGTTTCAGAGGACACGCTATTCGTTTGGCGTGATTTTGGATATGTCCAGTTAGATGCTCTTGATCCTAAAACCGGGGAACGACAATGGTCAACTCATACAACAGACCACATTGACTTAATCGGTGGTCGTATCAGAGGATATGCAGTTCTCAGCGATATCGTGGTGTTCACATATAACTCTGGAAATGGTAGTGTTATCAGCACACTCGAACCAGAATAATAATTTAAAATTATTGTCCCTATATATACTGTCTTATCGAGGACCAGTATCACCGTATTCGTCAGTCGATTTTTCGGGACCCAATATTACAGTCTCCTCATTATTGAGGGACTCTCTCAGAGATTTTAACATCTTACTGAGCCCAATATTTTCACCGAACGATGGGTCCCCTGTATTCGGCGGTGCACCTGACTTCATCGGCATCATGCCGGGCATAGCGATCAGAATCTCGAGCGACGTATCGAACGTGATCGGTTCAACTTCGCCGATCTTCTGTGGCGCATCGCCGCCGAGATCGACTTCGACGTCCATCCGATCGCGGACGTACGTTGTTCCCTCGCCGTCGACCGGATCGCCCGCGGTTGCACTCACTTCGAAGCGGGAGTACTCGCCCTGGAGGTCGACGTTGTAGCTGTTGACCTGCAGGACGTACAGCATTGGCGGCCACGGTACCAGCGGGAGCCCCGGTGTCGGCAGTCGTTGTCCGTATTTGACTCCGAGCGCCGCGTGCTCGCCGTCGACATCGTTGTCCATGATCGTGGAGTTCGGCGGCCGAACCGACGGTACCTCGTCGTCGTCGACCGTCTCGAGGTCCATGTACGTCGGCGAACCGGAGACGTCGAACTCCAGGTCTTCCATGAGCTCCGAGCCCTCGAGTTCCCCGCTTCCCGTCTCGACGTCGCCAGCGAAGACCTCCTGTACGATATCGAGTGAGTCGTCGAGCGCGCCGTCGCTCGTGGACATCGCGTCGTCGAACTCGCCGACCGTTTCCTCGTGGAAATCCGCCATCTCGTCGAGTCGACCGGTGAGCGTTTCGAAGTAAGCGTTTCGTACTTCCATTCGAACGAGGTCCGGAACGTTGTCGTACGACGCCGTGTCCACGAGTTCGTCTTCGACGGCTTTGATCTCGTCGTGCAGCTCTCTGAATGGCGACGGACTGCGCAGAAACTCCACTCGCGGTTGCTCGATCACGTTCGTCTCCTTCTTGACGTACGCGTTGACCAGGTAAAGATCGTCCTCGAGCCACTCTTCGAGTTCGGCTCTGTCGAGATTCGAACTGGCCTCGAGATCCTCGACGTCGTAACTCGCGGAGTCCGCTCCGAGAACTCCGGAGCGGATATCCAACGCGACGGATATCGCCCCGGTGGAACTCTCGTTCGTCGACGGAATACTCGAGATGCGGATCGAATCGCCGAGATCCGCTTCGATCTGAGACTCGAGATCGCCGTCTGAATCGAGCGCGTTCACCTCGAGCATCGTCTCGAGGGAGTCGGTCACGACGTGCTCGAAGTTGGCCGGATCCGAGAGGCCGGTGATATCGCCTCGGCTCGCGTATCCAGTGCCGGCCTCGAAATCATCCTCGATCTCGCTTCGATCGATGTCGAGCTCGTCGACGAGATCTGCATCGATATCGACCTCGATCGTGACCGGGAGCGTTTCGGGCGACCGGTCGATGGTTTTCGTGTCGGTTCCGTTCCACGTCGCGTTCTCGAAGACCGATCGTTCCTGAATTTCGACGTCGACATCGATCGTGAGACTGTGGAGATCACGATTGGTGTACGCACCGTCGGTAGTCCGCCAGTCCTGCGACAACGATACGTCGATGTCGGTAACGCCGCGGGAATCGTACACCGAATGACTGTACTCGTAGTCGGAAAACGAACTGCTCCTGTTCGCGGAAAGCGACCCGTAGGAGACATCGTCCGATCGGTCGACAGTCACGTCGTAGATATCGTCGATGAAGTCGCCGTTCTCGATCCGCGACTCGAACCCCTCGGTGTAACCGATCGGTTCGTCGATGTCCTCGGGATTCATCGCGCTGGGGAGGTCGTCCAACACTGTCGAGAGATCTCGGATGCCGATCAGCTCGTAGTAGGCGATGTCGGCCATGTCGTTCGGTTCGACCGTTTCGTTCTGCGTCAGCGGGTTCATCTCACCGAACATGCCGTCGACGAGCTCGGTCGTCGAGGGCGCGTCCGGGAGATCGCCGTCTTTGTCGCCGAAGAGATACTCACGGAAGTCTTCGCAGGCCGCGTCCTTGAGGCTCGGATCGTCCTCGAAGTAGCTGTTCAGTCCCGCACTGTCCTCGAGATCGTCGAGCGAGGCGTCGCCTGCCGACGTCAAAATCGCGGCGTGGGACCGATCGATTTCGACCGTCTCCGATCCGTCCTCGTATCCGTCCGCGAATATTTCGACCGTGAGCTCGCTTCGGTCGTCGATCGCGAGGCCCTCGAGAGCGATCGTTCCGTCGGCGCCCGTCGTCGCGTACGCGAGTTCGTCGTCCACCCAGACGTTGACGTCGGCGCCGTCGACCGGCTCTCCGGACGGATCGTAGACGGTGATCGTTCGGTCGGTAGACGGGCGGAGTTCGACGCGGTCTCGAGAGTCCCGTTCGGAAAACCGGATACGCTGCTCGAATCGCTCGTAGTCATCTGCGATCACGACGACCGAGTGCGTCCCGTTCTCCGCTAGCTCGAACGAAACCTCGTTACTAGGATCCGTTGTCCCCCGCTTTTCTCCGTCGACGAAGACGGTCGCATCGTGAATTCCGTTACCTAACCTGTCTGTGACGGATATTGTCGCCTGGTATCCATCGTCACTTTTCTCATTATCATCATCGTCGTTGCTGGCCATCGTTTCCAGCATGTCCGCCGCGAAACACGCCCACGCCGGCCGCATCACCCTGTCAGCGTACGGATCGACTGCGTCCTCGCCGAACACCTCCTCCTGAACGCCGAAGATGGCGTCGTTCGCCATCACTTCGGTGTGATTGTTCTCGAGAATTTCGTCGAAGGTCCAACCCTGACCCAGATCTTCGCCACCCGTCCCTTTGTCCATCCGATTGATGAACGACTTGAAATACGCCATCGGATAGAGTCGCATGGCCGTCTTCTGGGCCATGTTTTCGAACTCGGTGACCTCGCCATCGAGGAATCCTTCGTCGAGCATCGTCTCGAACTCCCGGGTCTTCTCCTGTAACTCGAGGATCGGCGTCCCGACGGTGACGGTGAGATCGTCTATCGTCCGCTCGCTGACGACGCGATCGCCGTCCTCGAGCGTGATCGTCACTCGATCAAGCGTCACCTCGAGTAGTCCGTTACCGCCCTCTCGCTCCGCGACGTCGATTCGGTCGTCGGCGGTCCTGATCGCGCGGTCGGGATCATCGGGAACGTCTCCGCCGATGGAAACCGTCGTCTCGACGTCGCCGGTCATCTGGCCGGCGGCCGACAGCGACTCCTGCGCCTCGAGGTAGATCAACAACTCGAGGTACGTCTCGAACGTCTCGGTCTGGTTGCCCTCGAGCGCGTCGAGGTCGGATGTCGTTACCGGCTGGGCTGCAGCCCGGTGGGTCGCATCGACGACGGCGCCGCGGAGTTCGCTCTGAACGGCCGCTTCCGTCCGCTCCATCGCGAGCGTCTCGTCGATCTCCGTCTCGGGTCCGCCGCGCATCTGGAGGACGCCGACGACCGTCACGCTGGTCACCAGCAGCAATACCCCGATTATCGCGAAGGGGACTCGAGCGCGATCGTCGATCGATACCGTCGTTCGTGTGCGTTTTCCTGTCATTCTTCCCACGTGTACGTCGTAATGTCGACGTCGCTGGGAGCGATGGTTTCCTCGAAGAACGCTTCCAGTTCGGCCTCGTCGTCGCCGATCGCGTCGAGTTCGTCACCGATCGGCCCCGACCCGAGGTCGTCGGCGATCAGTTCGGTGAGGCCCGCGATCAGCACCTCGTTGGCGTCGTCGGCCCGGGCGTCCGATCGCCGCAGCGGACCGGCGTCTCGCTCGAGGTCGTGATCCGGATCGAGACGATCGGCCAGTTCGAGGTAGTGAGTCGTCGTGACGGCTCGGTCGAGTCCCCGCCGCTCGAGGGTCAGTTGCGTTCGCTCGGGCGGGAAGTAGCCGCGGACGATCGAGCGAGCGATCGGTTCGGCGAGCGTGTCGACCGCTTCCTCGTCGGCGTACGCTGTCGCCAACTCTGAACTGTTGAGAGCGGGCGTTCCGCTCGAGGCGGTCGTCGTCGCCGCGGTCGTATCCGCGGTCGGCGGGGGTCGCTGGCCGGCGGTCACCTCCCCCCTGATCGAGGCGTCCTCGTAGGGGCGCCAGCTGGCGACGACATAGACGTTGCGGTTCGAACCGGTGAACCGGCCGTCGACGCTGGCGGCGACGCTATCGGCGAACGAGTCCGCGTACCGGATCAATCGGCCGTCGCCGATCGTCGCGTTCGCGACCGCCGCCTCCGCGAGCAAGTCGGTCGCGGAGCCGTACGTCGTCCGTTCGTAGTCGTCGACGGTCTCCGGCTCCTCGTAGCGGTCGCTTTCCGCGATCGACTCGAGATCGTAGCTGACGGCGACCGTCGACCCGCTGAGCGTTTCGGCGGTTCGGTCCGCCCGCGTTTCCTCGAGCGAACCGTCGGTAGTGGTCAGATACAGGCTGAGCAGCAGGATGCTCGCGCTGACCAGCAGCAGCGCGAACGCGACGTCGAGGACGGTGCTGACGGCGCGGTCCGATCTCACGGGGCCCACACCTCCACCCGAAGGGTACCGCCGCGAACGTCGCCGGGGGAGACTTCGACGGGAACGGGCCGTTCCGCCACGCCGGTCTCGATCCCGGACCCGTCGGCGGGCGGTCCCTCTGGGTCGGCGACCGGCGTCCCGTCCGTCCCGAACTGTTCCGTCGCGACGACCTCCCGATCGCCGTCGTCGGTCACCGCAGTGATCTCGACGTGGACGTTCCGTCCCTGCGGGAGCGAATCCGGTTCGACGTCGTCCAGCCCGATCGGTCGGTGAGCTGCAAAGGTGCTGCCGTGGGAGACGTCGGCCCAGATCCGATCGATCGCGGACGTCTCGGGCGAGCGATCGGTGCGGTCCCCGAGGACGTCGGTGAGGAAGCCGCTGTAGAGGCCGAGCGCGATCACCATGACGACGACCGCAACGAGCGCCGCCACCGGCTCCGTCTGGCCCCTAGACGACCGCGAGCGTGACATGGTAGTTCCCCGTCTCGTCGTTTCGTTCGATCCAGTCCAGTTCGGCCGCGCGCTCGTCGGTGGCGGTGACGGCCGGGCAGACGGAATCGGCGGTCGTCGCGCTCTCGAGGGTCGTTTCACACGTTTCCGAACCGAACTCCGCAGTAACGGTGAGCGGGTAGACGCCGATCCAGAACTCCTCGTCGGGGCGTTCGGTATCAGTACCCGACGAACGGGTTCCTTCGATCCGCTCCCCATCGACGAGGTGTGAATCGAGATCCGTTCGGACGGTATCGGAGTCCGTGTGCGTCGTCGTCCACTCCGCCTCGTAGCCGACGGCCACGGACTCGTGTGGCGCTACGAGGCGGGGTTCGACGGGAGCAGTACCGGTCACGGTGTACGTGACCGTCGGCGTCTCGTCACCTTCGTACGTAGCGGCCAGTTCCTTCGGGAGGGAACGATGGCCGTCGAGTATCCAGTCTTCGTGGTCGGTCCCGTGGACTCGTACCTCCGGCAGCTCGTCGGGCTCGACGGTGACCTGTCGAACGGTTAGCTCGTCCGAAGCGGTCAGCCACTCGCCGGCGGTGTTCTCGTCGGCGTCGGCGACGCGGTCCATGAACGCGGTCGCCGCGTTCGCGTCCGCGTCCTCGAGTTCCGATTCGAACACCGTCGCGAACGACTCGCCGTAGACGAGGCGTTCGAGCCGCTCGTCGCCGTTGACGGCGACGACCTGGCCGTACGCGAGACTCGAGCGACTGACCCCGTGTTCGTTGCGCAACGCGACCGTCTTCCCGTCGATTCTGATCGCGTCGGCGTCGTGCTCGAGGGTCGACGACGCTTCGTAGCTGCTCGCGGTCGTCTCCTCGATCGCGTTCGTCGCGCCCTCGGCGTCGGGCGGCGGTCCCGTCGGCAAGGCGAGGACGACGCCGGCGAGAGCGAGGCTAACGATACTGGCGCCCAGCCACACGTACCAGGCGTCGACGGGTGTCTCCCAGTCCATAGCCGCTGCTGGCTCGTGATCGTATTTAAACTCGGAGAACGGAACGGAAGAAACGGGCAACTCCGGCGGTGGAGAGACGCTGTTGACGACGTTCACTCGCTACTGACGGCTCGGCGTCCCTCACGCTCGAGCCGCTACGATCATTGTGGATATAATTTGAAAGAGACCGATTCGAACTGGTCTCGCACCGACTACTGCCCCCTGTTATCGGATAGTTTCGACCTTTTAAGACGGCACAGAGCGTGAACGTAAGTGATGGAGCAGCGGGACGAACTTGCCAACGCCGCCCTCGAGACGCTCCCCATTACCGTCGCGGTCATCGACGAGGACGGAGAGATTCTGCTGACCAACGACTCCTGGCGGGCGTTCGGTTCCGACGATCACCGGACGGACCACGTCGGCGTCAACTACATCGCGACGGCGAAGGCGGACGTCGATACCGACGAATACGCCAGACGCGCGGTCGAGGGTCTCGAGGCGATCATCGACGGCGAGCGAGAGACGTTCACGATGGAGTACCCCTGTCACTCGCCCGAGCGAAAGCAGTGGTTCCTGATGTGGGCGAAGCGATTCCACGTCGGCGGGGAGCTCCGCGTCTCGGTGGTCCACCTCGATATCACCGAGCGCAAACTGGCCGAGATCACCGTCGAGGAGACCGCCGCGGAACTCCGCGAGGAACACCGGGCGTTAGAGCACGTCCTCGAGCGCGTCGACGGCCTGCTCCGTGACGTCACCGACGCCGCCGTCGGCGCGACGACCCGCGAGGAGATCGAACGCTCGGTCTGTTCGCGTCTCGCCGACACCGACCCGTACGTGCTCGCCTGGATCGGTCGCGTCGACGTCACCAACCGCCGCCTCTCGCCGCGTGAGTGGGCCGGTGCGGGCGACGTCCCTCTCGAGGACGAGACGCTCGTCCTCGCGTCGGACGAGAGCCACCCCGCCGTTCGGGCGCTCGCGGAGGGAGAGGCGAAGGTGGTTCAGAACCTCGATTCGTTCGACGACGCGAGGCGGTGGTGGCCGACGGGCGCCGGCGACCGGTTTCAGTCGGTCGCCGCGTTGCCGCTTCGCTACGGCGAGGTCACGTACGGGGTACTCGCGGTGTTCGCCGACGAACCGGCGGCGTTCTCGGAGCGCGAACTGCTCGTCCTCGACTCGCTCGCCGGGGCGATCTCGACCGCGATGAACGCGATCGAGGCGCGACAGATGCTCGCGACCGACGCCGTCGTCGAACTCGAGCTGTCGATCGCGGACCCCGACCTGTTCGTCGCGGCGCTGGCGACGGAACTCGAGGCGGCGGTCACCTTCCGGGGACTGACCGACGAGGACGGGACGCCGATCGCGTTCTTCCACGCCGACCGCGCCGTCGACGACGCCCCGGACGCGGCGGCGATCGACGGCGTCACCGACGTTCGAATCCTGTCAACGTACGACGGCGGGACGCTCCTCGAGGCCGCCGTCGACGACGGGATCGTGCGGACGATCTCCGAACACGGAGGGACGGTTCGCCGGTTCGAGACCAGGGGTGACGCATCGCAGGCCGATCGGAGTGCCGTCGGCGACGCGAGCGTCGAACTCATCGTCGACCTCCCGAACGGACAGGCCGCACGCTCGGTCTACGACCTCTTAGACCGGCGGTACGACGCAGTCGAGTTGATCAGCTACCACGAGACCGATCGTCCCAGGCGAACGCCGGGAGACGTGATGGCTCGGCTGGAGTCGTCGCTGACCGATCGCCAGCAAACGGCGCTGCGGAAGGCCTACTACGCCGATTACTTCGAGTGGCCCCGCAACGTCTCCGGCGAGGAACTCGCCGAGTCGATGGGCATCACCCGCTCGACGTACCACCAGCACCTCCGGACCGCACAGCGGAAGCTGCTGGACGAACTGTTCGATAGCGCGGAACTCCGTTCAGCGGACCACGCGAGCGGGCTTCGAGGCGGTGAAACTGCCTCGAACGAGATGAACGCGGAGTAACACTCCGCGAGCAGTCGAACAGGCAAGGCCCGTGAGACGGCGTTGCCGTTGCGGCTCGCGAGCAGACAACGACCCCACTAGGTAGGGGTAGCTATTTTATACGCAACTGTCGTATGAGTTACATCCCACCGCGGGGAGGGCCACGAACAGAGAATGCAGCAGAAACACATCGACGCCGGCAAGACGATCCAGCAGCGCACGGGGAAGACGTTCTACCTGGCGACGAAGTTCCTCCCGGAGCGGGTTCGACACGCGACGCACGTCCTCTACGGGTTCTTCCGGATCGCCGACGAGGTGGTCGACGACGCGGAGGGCGTTCCGCCCGACAGGCAGCGCGCCGAACTCGAGTCGCTCCGGGCCCAGGCCCTCGGCGAAACCGAACCCGAGGGACCGGTCCTCGAGGCGTTCGAGGAGCTCCGGCGGAAGTACGACATCGCCGACGACGAAATCGAGTCGTTCGTCGACGCGATGCAGTCGGACATCGAGACCGACCGGTACGAGAGTTACGACGACCTCGAGTCGTACATGCGCGGCTCGGCGGCGGCCGTCGGCGTGATGATGACGGCGATCATGGATCCCGACGAGCGCGAGGCCGCGCTCCCCCACGCTATCAAACTCGGCGAGGCGTTCCAGATGACGAACTTCCTGCGGGACGTCCGCGAGGACGTCCTCGAGCGCGATCGGATCTACCTGCCACAAGAGACGCTTCGCGCGCACGGCGTTTCGGACGCCCAGATCGAGCGCCTCGAGTACTCCGACTCCTTCGCGGCGGCGATGACGGCGGAGCTCAAACGAACCGAGGAACTCTACCGCGAGGGCGTCGCCGGCATCCGCTATCTCCCCGAAGACTGCCAACTGCCCGTTCTGCTGGCGGCCGTCCTCTACGCGGAACACCACACCATGATACGGGCCCAGGAGTACGACGTCCTGTCCCGCGAGCCGTCGCTCTCCACGACGCGAAAGCTTCGGTGTCTCGCGAAGACGCGCTGGCACTGGCACTGGAACCGCGATCCGGAGGCCGTCTTCCGGCGGGTCTCGGCCGTTCCCGATCGCGACCGCGACCGCCACGAGGCCGGACACGGCGGTCGCGTCCCGACGCAGTGACGTCGAACTCGACGACCGCTTTTCAACTCCCTCGATATAATGGATTTCCCGTTGTTATCCGTCGGGGCGTAGGTCGCCGTGTATGTCCACTACCGGTTCACACGACCCCGTCGACATCGATCGAGAGAACGCGCGCCGGGCCGCGGTCGGTCTCGGCATCTGGCTGACGCTCACGATGGCCGCGGTGTTGCTGTTGCTCCTGTTCGGGAGCTCCATCACCAGCCTGCTCGTCTGACCCGCGCCGGCGCGACCGGCCACGGACGGCGCTCACTCCGAGACGTCCCTGGCGTTCAGCGCCTCGGCTTCGGCGACGACGAACCGCGCTAACCGCCGTTTGCTGTGAGCGTCGACGAGGTGGTCCTCGAGGCACCCGTCGGCCTCGAGTTCGGTGTGACAGAGCGGACACTCGACCGGTGCTATGGTCGCCATACGATCAGTAGCGGCCGCGTGAGCAAAAGTCTCGAGCAAGCATGGCTCGCCCCCCGATCCGCACCGCTCGGCACCGAAAACGAGTGCGCCTGCGGCGCGTCGACGGTCCGCCGACTCCGGGACGTCTCACGGCGGCGGATGCGCCGCCGAACGTCCTGACCTGCGCTCACGAGTCGCGACTTCGTCCGACGCTCGCGGGAAGCGCCGTCAGGAGCAGCTCGCGGTCGTAGCGCTCGGTCCGGAACAGACCGAGACAGAACAGGCCGGCGACGCTGGCGGCCAGCCAGTTCCCGTAGAGGACGTTGATCGCCCCCCAGAGCACCACGAAGCTCACCAGATCGTCGAGGACGAACTCGCAAGTACGGACGCGCTCGAGCAGCGCCGCGCGGTCGAACGCGCGGTCGACGAGGAGGGCAGCGACGGTTCCCGAGAGGAGCCAACCGACGTAGTTCGAGGCGGGAACGCCGTAGTAGCCGCCCGGCGGGACGTACGACCAGAACCCGATGGCGACGGCGGCCGGATCGAGGACGAGGTCGACGGCGACGACGGCGGCGATCGCGGTCGGGATCCTGACCAGCGGCCGCGCGCTCCAGCCCCCGAGAACCAGCAGCGTCAGCAGATAGGCGTTCAGGACCAGCGGGACGAAAAACAGCGGGAGTGCGAGCGGGATCTCGCCGAACAGCATCGGCCCCAACCGGATCCCGTACTCGAAGGTCCCGTAGGGCCAGCCGGTTCGCACGCCGACCAGTTCGATTGCGTACGTGTACGCCGTCACGAGACCCAGACAGGCCAGCGCTCGGCGGTCGACCCGCGGGAGCAGGCCGACGACCAGCGGCGAGCGCATCACCAGCGTCCCGAACAGGATCAACAGCGGATTGTACGCGAGCGGCCTCGGCAGTAGCCCTTCCGCGCTCGCGACCAGCGTCACCGCGCCGATGACCGGAAACACGACCGCGATCGTGAATCGATTCTCTCGAATCAGCGCCTCGAGGCGTCGCTCGAGAGCCGCTCGACGCTCGCCGGTTTCGGAAATGGGATCGGAAACGGAGTCGGAATCGGCAACCTCGTCCGGCCTCGTACCCGGATCAGCCATAGAGCACCCTCCAGAGGCCGCCCATCGTCAGCGCCGCGCCGACGACCGTGTTGATCGCCGGAAACCACCAGTACGCGCGGTCGACCGTGACGCTCGAGGTCGCGATCGCGGCGACGAGGCCGGGGTAGACGAGCATGAGCGCGCCCAGGCGGAGATCGAGTGCGCCGAACGCGGCGGCGCTCGCGAGCCAGCAAGCGCCGCAGTAGGCGTAGGTCCGGCGCTCGCCGAGCACCGTCGCGGTCGTCCGGATACCGGTCTCCCGATCGGGTTCGATATCGGGAATCGCGGAGAAGGTGTGCATCCCCATCGCCCACAGCCAGCCGCCGAGGACGGCGAGGACCGGGGGCTGGCTCCCCGCGACGGCTGCGTAGGCCGCCACGCCGGGGGCGATGTAGAGCCCGTTCGAGATCGAGTCCAGCAGTGGCGTCGTCTTGAACCGGACCGGCGGCGCGCTGTAGGCCGCTCCGAGGACGAGGAACGCGCCGATCCAGGGCCACGCGTCACTCGGTACGAGCGGAAGGACCGCCAGCGGGAGGACGGCACACAGCGCCACCGCGGCGGGAACGATCCGCTGACCCCTGTAGCGGACCTCCTGCTCCTCCTTTTTGGGGTTCACCGCGTCGATCTCCCGGTCGTAGATGTCGTTGATCCCGTAGAGGAAGACGTTCGCCGGGAGCAGGAAGTAGGCGAACAGGACGATCGCCGCGGGTGCGAACACGTCGCCGACGCTATCGGCGGCGTAGGCGACGCCGACGAGCACCGGGCCGGCGAGATAGAGCCAGAACCGGGGCCGAGAGAGGGTCAGCAGGTACCGGAGCCGGTCGCCGTGTTGGCCCTCGCCCGCAGCCGTCGAGTTCGCAGTCATGGCGGTGGAGCGATCATCGGCCGGTCGGTCGGCCGTAGTCCTCGAGGACCTTCTCGGCGGTCAGCTCGCCGCTGATGAGACACATCGGGACGCCGATCCCAGGCGTCGTGTCGCCGCCGACGAAGTAGAGTCCGTCGACCCCCTTGGCGCGGTGGGGCGGGCGGAACAGCGCGGTCTGGCGGAGCGTGTGGGCCAGTCCGAGGGCCGTCCCGTCGTAGCTGTTGTACCGGTCGGCGAAGTCCTCGACGCAAAAGCGCTCCTCGAGGACGATCCGGTCGCGCAGATCGGTCCCGGTGTTGACCGCGATGTCCGCGAGGATCCTATCGCGGTACTCCTCGCGGGTTTCGGGGGTGTCCTCGAGGCCGGGCGCGACGGGGACGAGGACGAACAGCGCGCTGTGGCCGTCGGGAGCGACGTCCTCGTCGGTCTTCGAGGGCACGCAGAGGTAGTAGGCGGGATCCTCGGGCCACTCGGGATCCTCGAAGATCCGATCGAAGTGGTCCTGCCAGTCCGTCGGGAGGACCAGCGTGTGGTGAGCGAGGTCGTCGACCGACCCCTCGACGCCGAGGTACAGCAGGAACGCCGAGGGCGCGTAGGTTCGCTTTTCCCAGTAGTCGGCGTCGTAGCCGCGCTGTTCGGGCTGCAAGAGCTCCTGTTCGGTGTGGGCGTAATCGGCGTTGCTGACGACCAGGTCCGACCGGACCGGTCCCTCGGGCGTCTCGACGAGGAAGGCGCCCTCGCGGCCCTTGATCGCCGTCGCCGGCCGGTCGGTGTCGTACTCGACGCCCAGTTCCCGGCCCAGTTGTGCGATACTGTCGACGACGGCGGCGATCCCCCCGTCGGGATACCAGACGCCGAGGTTGAAATCGACGTGGCTCATCAGGTTGTACAGCGCCGGCGTGTTGGTCGGCGAGCCGCCGAGGAACACCAGCGTGTACTGCATGATCTGCTGGAGCTTCGGGTGGTCGAAGTAGTCCTCGACGTGACCCTGCATCGACCCCAGCAGGGACAGTCCCCGCGCCTGCCGGGCCACGTCGGGATCGATGAAGTCCCGCAGCCGCGTGCGGTCCTCGTAGACGAAGTGCTCCATCCCGACTTCGTAGTTCTCGCGGGACTTCTCGAGGTAGCGCTCCAAGGCCTCGCCGGCGCCGTCCTCGTACTCCTCGAAGACGGCCTTCGTTCGCTCGAGGTCGGGCGTCACGTCGACCCGATCTCCGTCCTTGAAAAACAGCCGGTAGTGCGGATCGAGGTGCGTCAGTTCGTAGTAGTCCGTCGGCGTCCGGTCGAAGTCGCCGAAGAAGCGCTCGAAGACGTCTGGCATCAGGTACCACGAGGGGCCCATGTCGAACCGGAAGCCGTCTTTCTCGAGGCGACTCGCTCGACCGCCGACCTGCTCGTTCTTCTCGATGACCCGCACGTCGGCGCCCGCGTCGGCGAGGTAACAGGCCGTCGCGAGGCCGCCGATTCCGGCGCCGATCACGACGACCGACTCACCGGCCAGCGATTGCATACTCGAACGTGACCGCGGGCACGGTGAAAAGCGTATGTCATACCCATGTAGGGTCGGGCCCGCCGCGTGTGACGGGGAGTCCGACGGCCAGCGCCCGTTCGCGACCGTCCGTGCGTCGATTGTGGTTTGGTGCGTGATAACTCGCAGCGTCCTCAAAGCCAAACGCTTAGTTCGTTCCGTGATTCGGTCCCGACTATGAGCGATCACGAGCAGCCCGGCAGCGCGGAGTCCGCCCGCGCCGACCGGGAACGAGAGGAGGCACCGCCCCCCGACCACGACGCAGAGGCGGAACGGGTCCGCGAGGCCGTCGACCGCTCCCGAAGCGGGGCGCCGGCGGCCGGATCGGTCGTCCGCGACCGATTCTCTTCGGACGAGGTCTTTCAGCGGATCGTCGCGGCGGCCGACGAGGAGGTCACCTCCGGCAGCCGCGAACTGTTCTTCAGCGGCATCGCCGCCGGCTTCGCGATCACGATCACGGTCCTGCTGTACGCCTCGCTGTACGGGGCGACCGACGGCCACCCGATCCTGAGCGCGCTGTTGTACCCGCTCGGATTCATCTACATCATCATCGGCGGCTACCAACTGTACACCGAGAACACGTTGCCGCCGGTGGCGCTCACCCTCGAGCGTCTCGCGAGCATCCCCGCGCTCTTGCGCCACTGGACGATCGTTCTCGCCGGCAACTTCACCGGCGGCGCGATCGGCGCCGCAGTGCTCGCGTGGGGCGGCGTCTTCTCCGACGAGGCGTTCGAGGCGGCGCTGTATCTCGGCACCCACGGTCCGGAGACCGCGTGGTTGGACCTGTTCTTCAAGGCGGCCTTCGCCGGTCTGATCGTCGCCGGCGTCGTCTGGGTGGAGTACGCCGCACGCGAGACGGTCGCCCGGATTCTGATCGTCTACATGGCCTTCCTCGCGATTCCGATCGGCAACCTGTTCCACGTCGTCACCTCCTTCACCGAGATGGCTTTCGCCGTCTTCCTCGGCGAACTCTCCCTCTACGTGGGCATCTTCCACTTCGTCCTCCCGGTGGCACTGGGCAACACCATCGGCGGCATCCTGCTGGTGACCGTCGTCAACTGGTTCCAGACCAGCGAGCGCCGCCTCGAGTCGGCTCGGTTCGAGGGGATCGAACGGCGCCTCTCGATCCAGGAGTGGACCCTCGGTAGCGTCGTCGGGCGCTCGTACGTCCCCATAATCGACACGGCCGAGACGACCGCGCCCGCCGACGACGACACCTACCGGGTGGTCGTCCCCATCGCGAACCCGCGAACCGAATCCCGGCTCGTCGAACTCGCCGCGACGCTCGCGAGCACCCGCGAGTCGGCGATCGTCCACGTCGTCCACGTCGTCCAGACGCCCGACCGGCCGGCGGCGGTCGGCACCGACAGACAGCGCGCCCGGATCGTCAACGAGTCCGAGAGCCTGCTCGAGGACGTCACCGGGTCGATCGACTACGGCAACGTCGACAGCGAGACGTCGACGGTCGTCACCCATCGCTCGTTCGAGGAGATCTTCGACACCGCCGTCCGCGAGCACGCCGACCTCGTGGTGATGGGCTGGGGCGGCAACAACCTGTGGGACGCCGCGCGAGCCGAACGGCCCATCAGCGAACTCACCAGCCAGCTCCCCTGTGACTTCCTCGTGGTCAAGGACCGCGGGCTGGACACCTCGCGGATCCTGTTGCCGACGGCCGGCGGTCCGGACTCGGACCTGAGCGCCGAGGTCGCGAAGACGCTCAGTGACACCATCGGCGCCGACGTCTCGCTGTTGCACATCGTCGACGGCCCCGACGACCGCCGCGCCGGCGAGGAGTTCTTGGAGGAGTGGGCCATCGACCACGACCTCCACGACGCCGAGATCCTCGTCGACGACTCCGGAAACGTCGAGGAGGCCATCTGTCGCGCGGCGGACGATCACACGACGATCATGCTCGGCGCGACCGAGCGCGGCCTGCTCTCGCGGCTCGTGACCAGCTCGCTGCACTTAGACGTCGTCAACGAGGTCGACTGCTCGGTGATGCTCGCGGAGCGACCGAGCGGACGGAGTTTCTTCAGGCGGCTGTTCGGTCGGTAGCCGACATTCCTGCTTTTCGATCGACCGAGACCGATCGCGTCGCCGACCGTCTCGAGTCGAGACGATCCGCACCGACCCGAATCGCTCGAGCGCGGATTCGCGAGTCCGACACGCTTATTCACGAACGGCGACGAAAGACGTACAGTGAGTACCGAGACGCCCGAACCGACCGAAACCGAAGCGTTCGAGCGGGTCTGCGAGACGCTCGTCGAGCGGATCGTCAACGGCGAGATCGAGCGCGACGAGGTCGAGAAAGCCAAACTCGAGGCCTGTTCGGAACACTCGGCGCCGAAGGTGCCGAAGAACTCCGAACTGCTCGACTACGCGCCCCAGGAGTACCGCGAGGATCTCGAGGCGGTCCTCCAGCGCAAGCCCGTCCGCACCGCGTCGGGCGTCTCGCCGGTCGCGATCATGACCTCGCCCGAGCGGTGTCCCCACGGGAAGTGTCTCTACTGCCCCGGCGGCCCCGACTCGGAGTTCTCCTCCTCCCAGAGCTACACCGGCGAGGAGCCCGCGGCCGCCCGCGGAGTCCAGAACGATTACGACCCCTACGGGCAGGTGACGCTGCGCTTGGAGCAACTACGCGAGATCGGCCACCCCGTCGACAAGGTCGAACTGATCCTGATGGGCGGCACGATGACCGCCCGGAGCCACGACTACCAGGAGTGGTTCGTCAAGCGGGCCCTCGAGGCGATGAACGACTACGACGTCGAGAAGGAGCCCGAACCGGCCGAGGGCGAGAGCTTCGCGCAGGATCCCGAGGAGTACGACTGGAAGTACGTCGAGGACGTCATCGCCGAAAACGAGACCGCGGACGTCCGAAACATCGGCACCACGTTCGAGACCAAGCCCGACTGGTGTGACCCCGAGCAGATCGACCGCATGCTCGATCTCGGCGGGACGAAAGTCGAGGTCGGCGTCCAGACCACCTACGAGCGCATAAATCGGGAAATGCACCGCGGCCACGGCGTCCAGGAGTCGATGGAGGCCAACCAGCGACTGCGGGATTCGGCGTTCAAGGTCGGCTTCCACATGATGCCCGGCCAGCCCGGGATGAGCAAGGAGATGTGCCTCGAGGACTTCCGCCGAATCTTCGAGGAGGAGGCCTGGAAGCCTGACTACCTGAAGATCTATCCGACGCTGATCGTCCGCGGGACGGCGACCTACGACTGGTGGCACAACGGCGAGTTCGACCCGCTCGACAACGACGAGGCCGCCGAACTGGTCGCCGAGATCAAGGATATGATCCCCCGCTACACGCGCCTGCAGCGCGTCCAGCGGGACATCCCGGCGGACTACATCGACGCCGGCGTCTGGAAGTCGAACCTCCGGCAACTCGCCCGCAAGCGGATGGACGACCACGACTGGACCTGTGAGTGCATCCGCTGTCGCGAAGCCGGGATGAACGACGAGACGCCCGAGAACGTCGAACTCGACGTGATGACCTACGACGCCTGCGGCGGGACGGAACACTTCATCTCCTTCGAGGACTTCGACCAGGACCTCCTCGTCGGCTTCTGCCGCCTGCGGTTCCCCAACGATCCCGTCCGACCGGAACTCGAGAACACCGCGCTCGTGCGCGAACTGCACGTCTACGGCAGCGAAGTCACAGTCGGCGACGAGGGAGCAACGGACCAGCATCAACACCGCGGCTACGGCCGCCGACTCATGGCCCGCGCCGAGGAACTCGCCGCCGACGCCGGCTACGACAAGGTCAGCGTCATCTCCGGAATCGGCGCCCGGGAGTACTACCGGGAGAAACTCGGCTACCACCAGGACGGGCCGTACGTCAGTAAGCGACTCTAAGCGGCCAGCGAGCGGTTCGATTACGATTTCTTCCCCGCCAATCGCGTGTCAAACGCCCCTCGAGTCCTGTTCCTCGCACCCGTATAAAATACTCCACAGCATACAGAAAATTTATGAGTAATCGGAACGGAGTATTAGGCGCCGACGATCGTCGGCACCGTTGTCAACACTCCCCAGACCGACAGCGGCACACCGAGTTGCCTCTCACCCAGCACGCCGGGACTGCTCCCCAAACCGCTCGTCCCCCACCGAGCGATCCACTCCCGGCGTGTATCCTCTCACTTTGCTTTGACACCCCTCGAGTCGATTCTCCGGCCAGTTCCCCGAGTCAGACGCAATGGCGAGTCGCTCTTCGGATACAATCGGGTTGTATCGGTTATTTATAATAGCATGCTGTCCGTCAGCGTCGATTCGAGATGGCTTTCAGCGACCGATTACTCGAGGCGGGAGCGGACGTCTGGGCGGCACAGAAGGACCACCCGTTCGTGCGCGAGCTCGCGGCGGGGACGTTGGACGAAGACGCCTTTCAGCACTGGGTGAAACAGGACTACCGGTACTTGCTCGACTACGCGCGGGTGTTCTCGATCGCGGGCACGAAGGCCCGCGACGAGGCGACGATGACCCACCTGTTGGGGGTCGCCCACGAGGTCCTGGACCACGAGATGGATCTCCACCGGGAGTTCGCCGCCGACTACGGCATCTCCCCCGAGGAACTCGAGGCCGTCGAGAAGGCGCCGACCTGCCACGCCTACACGAACTTCCTCGTGCGAACCGCCTACGAGGGGTCGATCGCCGAGATCGCCGCGGCGCTCTACCCCTGCATGCAGGGGTATCTCGACGTCGCGGAACACATGGCCGACCTCGCCGAGGAGGACCACCGGTACACGCCCTTCATCGAGCTGTACACGGGCGAGGAGTTCCGCGAGGCGACCGCGTGGTGTCGAGAGTTCGTCGACGACTGCGGCGAGCGGTATCCGGGCGAGCACGACGCGATGCGCGAGGCGTTCCTGACGAGCGCCAAACTCGAGTACCGGTTTTGGGAGATGGCCTACACCCGCGAGGACTGGGGGCTCTGACCGCGGCCGCGACAGAGACGGTCGGACCGTTGGGGTCATACTGTCGGTGTCCTAACCGTCGCCTATGAGCGAGCGCGACACCGTCACCGAACGCATCGCGGCGGCGACCCTTCGGATCGACGTCCCCCTCGAGCGCGGCGGCGAACTGGC
This sequence comes from Haloterrigena salina JCM 13891, assembly GCF_000337495.1. Lineage (GTDB taxonomy): Archaea > Halobacteriota > Halobacteria > Halobacteriales > Natrialbaceae > Haloterrigena > Haloterrigena salina. The sequence continues at coordinate 84,766 of NZ_AOIS01000036.1, read as the reverse complement.
CGTCGCCACACAGGAGGTCCTCGAGTCGCTCGCGACCGTCCGGTACGCCGACGTCAGGGAACTCGGCGCGGTCGACGCGGGCGACGACGGGTTGGCGGTGACGATCGACTGTCGGCTGACGCTCCACGGCGACGACGCGACCGCGGCCGAAGCGACCGGACGGCGGGCCCTCCGCGAGGCGGACCGAGTGCTCGGGATCGATCGGTTCGAGACGGTCGACGGGCCGTACCGTATCGAACGGTGGTGAACGTCCCGCTGTATCGGACCGATCGCGATCGTCGCTCGACTCGCCAAGACCGTCGACCGTCTCGAGCGCTCGTTGCCGCTCGACTCGCGATTTCGACCGACTCGGTAACGGCGACCAACTGCCGATTCCAGCCGCGACAGCCCTGTAATCTACCGACGACGACCGGAATAGGAACCGAAAGGCGACGATTTAAGTACGCCGTCTCGGTAGATTAGCAAAACTAGATGCCGCCAGAGTTGTCGGTAGTGCTGGCTGCCGTCGCCCTCCCCTTCGTCGCCGCTGTGAGCACGCCCGTCCTGTACCGTCTGCTCGGCGAGCGGACCGGCTACGCCGGCGTAGCGGTCGCGCTGGCGAGTTTCCTCCTGCTGGCGAGCCAGCGCGGCACCGAGGGCACCGTCGGCCTCGAGTGGATCCCGTCGCTCGACGTCGCTCTGCGCTTCTATCTCGACGGCTGGGGACTGCTGTTCGCGATGTTAGCCTGCGGTATCGGGACGCTCATCTTCCTCTACTCGCCGGCGTACATGCACGGCGAACCCCACCTCGCTCGCTTCTACACCGCGTTACTGGCGTTCATGGGCTCGATCGTCGGCGTCGCGCTGGCGGCCGACCTGATCGCGATCTTCCTCTTCTGGGAACTCACCAGCCTCTGTTCGTTCGTCCTGATCGGCCACTACACGGCCGACGACTCCTCGCAGTACGCCTCTCGGATGGCGATGTTCATCACCGTCGGCGGCGGCCTCTTCCTGCTCGTGGGGCTGCTCTTGCTGTCGATCGTCGCCGGCGACGTCGTCGGCCCCGACGCCGCCTTCAATCTGGCCGCGATGCTCGAGACCCCCGAGGCGATGGCCGAGGGCCTCCGCGAGCAAGGGCTGTTCCTGCCGGTGCTCGCCCTGCTCGCGATCGGCGCGGGGACCAAGTCGGCCCAGGTTCCGCTGCACTTCTGGCTGCCCAACGCGATGGCGGCGCCGACGCCCGTCTCGGCCTTCCTCCACTCCGCGACGATGGTGAAGGTCGGCGTCTACTTCATCGGGCGGATGCGACCCATCCTCGTCGGCGAGGAGTGGCTGTTCCTGTTCGCGACGCTCGGCCTGACGACGATGACCGTCTGCGCGATCATGGCCGTCGCTGCGACGGACATCAAGGAACTGCTGGCCTACTCGACGGCGAGCCACCTCGGGCTGATGGTCGCCGGCTTCGGCTTCACCTCGATCTACGGCGCCGAGACCGGCGTCTTCCACCTGCTCAACCACGCCCTGTTCAAGGCGGCGCTGTTCCTCGTGGCCGGAATCGTCGCCCACGAGGCCGGCACCCGCAACATCGACAACCTCGGTGGTCTCCGTCACGACCTCCCGGTCACGGCGATCATCACGGTAATCGTCGCGCTGAGTATGGCCGGCATTCCGCCGTTCAACGGCTTCTACTCGAAGGAACTGCTGTTCGAGGCGGCCGTCGAGGCGAGCCACCACCACGATATCGGCGTGCTCGGTGTGCTCTACCCCGCCGTCGCCGTCTTCGGGAGCGTCTTCACCGTCCTCTACTCGCTGCGCTTTCTCTCGCTGTTCTTCGGCGACCGGCCCGATGCCCTCGGGCACGTCCACCGCCCGTCGACCACGCTGGTCGTCGCGCCGGGCGTGCTGGCGCTCCTGGCCGCCGTCGTCAGCGTCGAACCGCAACTCGCCGTCGACGTGATCGTCCAGTCTGGCCTCGACGCGACCGCCCTCGAGCACCACGAAATGCACGTCAGTCTCCCGACGTCCTACTCCCCGCCGGTGGGGATGAGCGCGATCACCATCGTGCTCGGACTGGCCGCCTACCCGTTCTACGACCGGATTCACGATGGACTCAACGCGGCGCTGGACGCGGCCCCGCTGATCGCCGCGAACTGGTGGTACGACGCGATCGTCGGCGGTCTCACCGGCGGCGGCGCCCTGGTCGGCGACCGCATCCACAACGGGTTGCTCCGGACGTACGCGACGTGGACGTTGCTGGGCACCTGCGGGCTGGCGCTCGCTGGGTTCGTCGCGGCCGGCACCGTCGCCTCGTCGGAGCTCATCGACTTCGACGCCGCGCCCGCGGTCGCGCTCGTCCTGCTCGTCGCCGTCGTTGCGGGGCTCGCGGTCGCACTCTCCGACTCCCACATCGCCGGCGTCCTCACGCTGTCGATCCTGGGCTTTATGGTCGCCATCTTCTACATCCTCGCGAGCGCGCCCGACCTCGCGCTGACCCAGCTGGTCGTCGAGACGCTCGTGCTCCTGATCTTCCTGCTGGTGATCGAGGAGATCCCCGAGTACTACGAGGTCAGCCTCGGCAAGTACGCCCGCGACGCCGTCGTCTCGCTGGCCGTCGGCGCGACCGCCTTCATCACGGTCCTCGTCACGACCGACGCCCGTCCCGAGGGCTCGACGGATATCGCCCGCGTCTACGCCGAACAGGCCGTCCCGGAGGGCGGCGGAACGAACATCGTCAACGTCACCCTCGTGGACTTTCGCGGCTTCGACACGATGGGCGAACTCGTCGTGGTCGCGATGGCCGCGATCTCGATCCTGACGCTGATCGTGATGCGGTCGGGAGGTGACGACGAGTGACGACCGTCGTCATGCGCACGACCGCTCGCGTGGTCGTCCCGATCATCCTCGTCGTCTCGATCTCGCTGTTCGTCGAGGGCCACAACCTCCCCGGCGGCGGCTTCATCGGCGGCGTCCTCACGACGACGGCGTTCGCGATCATCTACCTCGCGTTCGGGCTGGACTTTGTAGAGCGCGGGGTGCTCGGTCGCGACGTCGACCCCGGCAAGGAGCCCTCGAGGGACCGCGTCGTCGTGGCCTACCNCGGCTCTTCGAGTACGGGCTGGCGATCGCCGTCCTGAGCGGGCTGGTGCCGCTGCTGTTTGGGCGGCCGTTCCTGACCCAGACGTTCGTCATCTTCGAGCACGTCCCGCTCTACGGCGAGATCGAGATCGCCAGCGCGCTGGCCTTCGACTTCGGGGTCTACTGCGTGGTCGTCGGCGGTCTCCTGACGATCCTCTCGGTGGTGGGCGCCGAATGACGGCCGTGATCCTCGCCGCCGTGGTCGGCGCGCTGTTCGCCCTTGGCACGTTTCTGCTGCTCCGCCGGGATCTGATCCGGGTCGTCTGGGGGCTGGCGATCATCAGCCAGGCGGCCAACGTCTACCTGCTGGCGATGGGCGGCCTCGCGGACGCGAGCGCCGACTCGGTCCCGATCCTCGCGGGCCACGGCGAGCACGTTCCCCAGACGGCCGATCCGCTGGTACAGGCGCTCGTGCTGACCGCGATCGTCATCGGCTTCGGGATGACCGCCTTCGCGCTCGTGCTGTCGTATCGGGTCTACGAGGAACACGACACGCTGGACGTCTCCGAACTGGGTGACCGCGACCGATGATGACGCAGCTACTGACGACGATGACGGGGCTCGAGTCGACACTGACGACGGCGGGAATCGAGCCGACGGCGCCGCTCGCCGCGGTGCCGGGCGGCTCCGAATCGGGACTGGTGATCGCGCCGATGCTCGTCGTGCTCGTCGCGGCCGTCGCGAGCCTCCTGCTCGGCCGGTGGCCGCGGGTCCGGATCGGTGTCAGCCTCGCGGGCGGCGCGGCCTACGCGGTCGTCGTCGCGGCGATCGACTGGTACATCGTGCTCGCGCCGGACGCGCCGGGGGCCGCGACCTACCAGGTCGGCGACTGGCCGGCGCCCTTCGGCATCACGCTCGTCGTCGACGGCCTCTCGGCGTTCATGCTGACGATGGTCGCCGTCCTCGGGATCGCGTCGCTGGTCTTCTCGACGCGCGTCCTGCCCGAGATCGACCGCCGCAGTTACTACTTCCCGCTGTTTCACTTCCTGGCGCTGGGCGTCACTGGTGCCTTCCTCACCGGCGACCTGTTCAACCTCTTCGTCTGGTTCGAGGTCATGCTGATGGCCAGCTACATCTTCGTCGCCTACTACGGCGGCCCCCAGCACACCCGCGCGGCCTTCTGGTACGTCTCGTTGAACCTGCTCGCGAGTGCCGTCTTCCTGCTCGGCGTCGGCGGCATCTACGCGACGACGGGGACGCTCAACATGGCCGACCTCGCGCAGCGACTCGCCGACCCCGGCGCCTACGGGCTCGACCCGACACCGGTCGTCGGCCTCTTCGCCCTGCTGTTGTCGGTGTTCGCGATCAAAGCCGGCCTCGTCCCCTTCCAGTTCTGGATCCCGACCGCTTACCGGGCCGCACCGCCCCAGATCTCGGCCCTACTGGCCGGCGCGACCAAGAAGGTCGGCATCTACGCGATCATCCGCCTCTCGTTTACCGTCCTCGCGGACGCGGACGTCCCGGTCGAGCTCGCCGTTCCGGGCGTCGGAACCGTTATCGCCGGCGACTCCCCGCTCGCGTTCGTCGGCGCGGCGCTGTTCGTCATGGCCGCCGCGAGCATCCTTGTCGGCGGGATCGGCGCCGTCGGCCGGGACTCCATAGAGGGCGTCCTCGCCTACTCGAGCATCGGGCAGGTCGGCTTCATCGCCCTCCCGGTCGCCCTCGCGGCGACGACCGGGAGCGCCGAGTTGCGCCACTTCGCCGTCGTCGCCGCGCTGGTGTACGCGCTCAACCACACGCTGGCGAAGGGGCTATTGTTCCTGGCGGTCGGCGCGATCCGGTCGGCGACCGGGACGAGCCAGCTCTCCGACCTCGGCGGACTGGCCGGCCGGTCGCCGCCGCTGGCGATCGGCTTCTTCGTCGGCTCGCTCGCCCTCGTCGGCATCCCGCCGCTGTCGGGCTTCTTCGGCAAGTTCCTCGTCTTCGACGCGGCGGCTCGAGCCGAGTCGGCGCCGCTGCTCGTCCTCTTGCTGGTCGGCTCCCTGCTGACCATCGCCTACGCGACGCGGACGTGGAACCGGAGCTTCTGGGGGGCCCGAACCGACGCCGTCGAGGAGGCGTCCGTCGACGTCGTGCAGGTGGGCGTCGTCCTCGTTCTCGCGACGGCCATCGTCGCGGTCGGCGTCGGCTTCGAACCGGTCTACGAGTTCGCCGACACCGCCGCGTCGGCCGCGCTGGACAGCGAGGCGTACGTCGACGCGGTCGATCCGGTCGAGCCCGACGACCTCGGGACCGGGGGAGGTGAGCACTGATGCGGGTCAAGACCTGGCCGCTGGCCGGTGCCGTCTTCGCCGTGCTGTGGATCTTCGTCCGCGGGCCGTCGCTGGCGCCGTCGGCGGTCCTCGGCCAGTTCCTCTTCGGGTTGGTCGTCGGCCTCCCGACGGCGTTCGTTTTCCGACGGCTGTACATCGAGCGGGTCGACGTCGCCCGGGGGACGCGCGCGCTCCCCGCCGCCGGTCGCTACTTCGCGGCGTTTCTCTGGGAGGTCGTCCGCGCGAACCTGGACGTCGCCTACCGGGTGCTCTCGCCGGGGATGCCGATCGAACCCGAGGTGATCCTCGTGCCGCTGCGAGTCGAAACGGATCTGGCGGTCACGACCATCTCCAACAGCATCACGCTCACGCCAGGGACGGTCACGCTGGACCACGACGAGGAGACCAACGCCCTCTACGTCCACGCGGTCGACGGCCGCGACCCCGAGGCGATCGTCGCGCCGATCCGAACGTGGGAGGACTACGCCCTCGAGATGTTCGACGAGGAGGCCTCGCCCGACGACCCGGCGCCGCGGATCGTCGTCTCCGGCGGGGAAAGAGACAGGGGCCCCGCCGGCGAACGCGGAGGTGAGAACGATGAGTGAAGCCGCCGATCCGGCGCTGCTCGACGCCGTCGTTGGCGGGGCGCTAATCCTCGTTAGCGGCCTCTGCGTGCTCTGTAGCTACCGCGTCATCTCCGGGCCGACGAACCCCGACCGGGTCGTCGCGCTGGACGCCATCGCGACGAACGTCGTCGCCATCGCCGTCCTCTTCGCCATTCAGACCGACCGCGGCCTCTTCATCACGGTGAGCCTGGTGCTCGCGATCATCGGCTTCATCGCGACTGTCGCCGCCGCCAAGTTCATCACCGACGGGGAGGTGATCGACGAACCGTGATCCGAACTGGACTAACGATCGCGCTGATCGTCGTCGGCGTCTTCTTCCTGACGGTCGGCACCATCGGCATGCTCCGCCTGCCGAACGTCTACAACCGAATGCACGCGACGAGCAAGCCCACGACGCTGGGGACGGCGGCGATTTTCTTCGCCGGCTTCGCCCACTTCGGCCCCGGCGCGGAAGGGTTGACCGCGCTCATCGGGATCGTCTTCCTCTTCCTGACCGTCCCGACCGGCGCCCACATGATCGCCCGCGCCGCCGAGCAGATCGGCATCCCCTTCGAGGGGAGCGTCACCTGGCCCGACGCCTCGGCCGTCGACCGATCCGACCGAGCCGAGCGGGCCGAACGCACGGAGAAGTCCGACGATTAGGGGCCGTCACCGGTCGTACTCGAGGTCTCGCTCCCCGTTTCCGTCCCCATCCCCATCACCGTCCACTCCTCGATCGCGGTCGCGCCCGCGAACCCACTCGTTGGCGTCCTCGAGCGTCCCCGTCTCTAGCAACCGCTCGAGTTTGCGCTCGAACTGGTTGTCGGTCAACTCGCCGGCGGCGTAGCGATCGCGGAGCGTCTCGAGAGCGTCGCGGCGATCCGCCGGCGCGTCCGTTCGGTCGCCGTCGGACTCGGATTCGACGTCCGCACTCGAGTCGGTCGTCCAGTCGTCCAACCACTCCTTCCGGTCGGCCTCGTCGCCGAACACGAGGGCGACCAACGGGACGACGACGATGTAGCCGACCAGCAGGGCGGCGAGCCACCAGCTCTGTCCCGTGAACATCGCGCCGAGCCACAGGCCGGTCACGAGCATCGACGCGATCCCGGTCGCGTTCTCGCGGAGGCGCGTTTCCAGATCGTCCTCGGTCCGCCGTCCTCGAGCGGCCCCCTCGCTCCCGTTCATACGTCTCTATTCGACCGGCACCGGAAATACGTTAACGGTCCGAGATATCGTCGACTGTGCGGAACGATACGCACAGCCGCGGTCGATAGCGCTCGTACCGAGACTCCGGCGTGCGGTGGCGCGCGCCGCCGACGCGTCTGAGCACTGCGAGGACGCGGCGGAAAACCCGTGCGAGGGATGAGTGAGTGACCAACGGGAGCGAACGAGTCGGTTGGGGAGGGTGTGGCAATCCCCGTTGCCACGGTAGCAGGGTGCCTGTTTTCGGTCGGGTTTGCTCTTCGGCCGCTGCGCAATCGACACAGCGCCGCCGCTACGGACCGTGAGAGACAGCGGAGAAGTGCGCGTGTTACGCGAGCGTCTCGCCGAGCGCCTCGAGTGCGGCCTCGCGGACGGCGTCGCGTTCGCCGGGCAGGAACTCCACGTGGCCGTCCTGTCCGCCGACGACGCTGACTCCCGCGTTGGGCACCGCGTCGTCGATCGCGTCACCGAGCTCGCGGACGTTCAGCGACTCGGTCGCGCGGACGTGCAGTTCGTCGTCGCCGACACCGAGGGTCACGAACGGCCCCTCGTCGCGCTGTCGACGGTGGAGCGCGTCGAGCAGCAGTTTCGTCGTCGGGAAGTTGTACCGGTGGGTGAACGCGTCGGTGTCGAGCACGGCGACGGTGACGCCGTCGACCCGCTCGGTCTCTAGGTTCTCCCGGGCCGTCTCGAGTTCGGTGTCGAGTTTCGCGCGGAACTGCTCGGAGACGTGGGCGGCTAGATCGCCGTTTCGACCCGTCTCCTCGTCGCCGAACAGCAGGTCGATGACGAGTTCACGCTTGTCCTTGTACGACTGGTAGAAGGCCTCGAGGGCGACGGCTTCCCGCCGGTCCGAGACCGCGGTCTCGTCGTAGCCGGCCTCGGTCGCGAGGTCGACGTACGCCTCGGGGGTGTCCTCCCAGTAGCTGACCGCGGGGAGGTGGACGAGGTCGTCGCGGACGTCGCTGTTAACGTGAGCGGCGACGTTCGCGGCGAGCGCCGTCGACGTGAGGTCGGTGACGTCGGCGCCGGACAGCGACGGTGCGACGGCCACCGAGACGGCGTCGGCGATCTCCTCGTCGGCGCGGCTATCGTCGATGACGACCGTCTCGGCGTCGTACAGCGAGAGCAGGTCGTAGCCGTCGATCGACTCCTCGGTGGAGCCGGCGTCGGCGACGACGACAAGCGGCAGTTGCTCGCCGTGGCGGTCGCGGGCCTCGAGCATCGAGGTGACGTCGCTGGTGGCGGCGTCCATGTCGTAGACGCGGCCGTCGAGCGGGCGCCGTTCGAAGTAGTGGTACTCCGCGTCCTCGCGGGTGTGCTTCTCGCGGATCAGCGGGAGGACGGCCCGCTCGATGGCGGCGCCGGCGACGTAGCCGTCAGCGGTCGCGCCGTGGCGGACGACGATCGGTCGGGCCTCGACGACGGCGCGTCGGATCGCGGTCGCGGCGTCGGAGAGTCCGTCCTCGACGGCGGCGACGGCGTCGTGGTCGGCCAGCAGGTCGATCTCGGCCGGTCGGGCCTCGCGTTCGATCGATTCCTCGAGACGGTCGCGAACGGCCTCGCGGTCCTCGCCCTCGAGGATCTCGAGGGTCTCCGTCTCGATCTGGAGGTCGCCGTGGTGGCGTTCGACCTCGCCCTCCAGCGCGACGACGTCGTCGATGTCGACGTCGGGGTAGGCGCGGACGCCGGCCTCCTCGAAGGCGGCGCACTCGACGGTGGCCGTCTCGTCGCGGAGTTCGAAGACGGTCGGGCCGCTGGTCTGGCGGACGCCGGTGATCTCGCCCTCGAGACGAACGACGCTGCCGACCTGGTCCTCGATGGCCTCGATCGTCGTGCGCTTGAGCGCCGGTTCGGACTCGGGTTCGGCGTCGGCCGCGTCGTCGGTGGCCGCCGTCGAACCGGTCGCGGCCGTCTCGGTGGCGACGCCGCCACTGCCGCTCCCGGCGGCGACGGTTTCGCTCGCGTTCGGCGCGCCGGTCTCGTCGGACGGCCCCGTGTCGTCGGCGGCCGCCTGCAGGTCGCCGGCGGCGGGATCCTCGTCGGCGCTGGGTTCCGATTCGGTCTCGGTTTCGGACGCCGCGTCGGCGCCGGAAGCGGAGGCGGAGTCAGAATCGGAACTGGAACTGGAATCGGATCCAGCGTCGTCCTCGAGATCCTCGGGACGAACCTCGTCGTCGCCCGTGTCGATCAGGTGGCCGCGGAACTCGCGTTCGCGCTGGCGGATCGACCAGCCGAGGTCGACGTTGCCGTTGTCCCGAACGTCGAGGACCTGGACGAAGACCTCGTCGCCGGACTCCCAGTCGAGGCTCTCCAGTCGTCGGTCGAGTTCGCTCCTGTGCAACAGACCGGTTACGTGGTCTCCGATGTCGACGAAGACACCGAAGTCGGCGTAGCCGTCGACGACGCCCCGGTAGTAGCGACCGGGGGTGAGCTCCGAGGCGGACGTGCCGCGAAATTCGAAGACCGCGTCCTCCTCGTGACTCTCGCAGATTTCGCCGTCGACAGCTGTGCCACAGATGATACAGTTACCCATCTATTCGAACCAAGCGGTTTCGTCCTAAAACGGTTGTCGAAATGCGTTCGGTACTCGGCGGCCGGCGGACGGGCTCAGTCGAAGACCGGCGAGTCCTCCTCGAGCGTGTCGATATCGTCGGCGAGCTTCCGGACGTCCTCGGGGAACAGCGAGACCTGGACCTCGCTGCCGTCGTCGTCCTCGAAGACGAGCTTGACGCGCTTGTCGCCGAATTCCCGCGCCTCGGCTGACTCGACATCGAACATCTTGACCGTCGCCGACTTGTTCGCCGGGCCGACGTTCTTGATCGATCCATCGTTCAGCTCTACCATGAAGTCTTCGAGCGTCAGTGAGAGCATACTCGCCGTACGGGCCCCGGCTAAAAAACCGCACGGCATCGGCGGGCGGCCGGGCCGCCGCGGCGTCTCGTCCGATCGGCTCGAGGCGGCAATTAGCGGTCCGAAACCAACCGGCTCGACCACCTTTAAGTTGTATTCGACCCAATCGATCGCACGCAATGCAAGTCACCTGGCACGGCCACTCGACGTGGCACGTCACCGTAGGGGAGACGGAGCTGCTGATCGATCCGTTCTTCGACAATCCGAAGACGGACCTCGAGCCGGCCGATATCGACGCGCCCGACTACGTGTTGCTGACACACGGCCACGCCGACCACATCGCCCACGCCGGCGAGTTCTCCGAGGCGACGCTGGTCGCGACGCCGGAACTCGTCTCCTACTGCGAGGACGAGTTCGGCTTCGCAGACGCCGTCGGCGGGATGGGGATGAACCTCGGCGGTACCGTCGACTGTGGCGACGCGTACGTCAGCATGGTCCGTGCCGACCACACCAACGGGATCATGACCGAGAACGATAGCAGCGCCGGCATGCCCGCCGGCTTCGTCGTCTCGGACACGAAACCGACGCAGGTCGCAGACGAAGAGTCGACCACGTTCTACCACGCCGGCGACACCAGCCTGATGAGCGAGATGAAAGACGTCATCGGCCCGTATCTCGAGCCCGACGCCGCCGCGGTCCCGATGGGCGATCACTTCACGATGGGGCCCCAGCAGGCCGCCATCGCCGTCGACTGGCTCGACGTCGACGTCGCCTTCCCGCAGCACTACGACACCTTCCCGCCGATCGAGCAGGATCCCGCCGACTTCGAGAGCGAAGTCGCGGGCACCGGCAGCGACGCCGACGTCGTCGTCCTCGAGGGCGACGAGTCCTACGAACTCGACGGATAGCCATCGAGGCGGGCGAGGAAGTCGAACCGGTCCCCGCCGCGTAACCGCTGCTGTCGGAGTCCCGTTTCGGTCGCTACGATCTTCTCCGGGTCGCGTCGTCGAGTGCAGCTATCGTCTCTCGCGGTCTCGAGGACCGTGACCGTCGTTCTGACTCGCGCTGCGCTCGAGTTCGCCAGCCGTCTATTCGTCGGACTAGGGGCGTGATCGGGATAAGTCACGAGGTTCAGTCTTCGAAAGCAGGTCTCGGCGGAAGGCACGTCATTATAAAGACCCGACGTATGATCGTGATGTCTGTCCGGATACCGGTATCAGCGATCGGGGACTCCGCCGCCGATCTCGTAGCCACGATAGCGTTTTTGAGTCCGGAGTTGGCCAGTCGAATCCAGTTCGGCTGGACGATCACGGTCCACATTCTCTTCGCATCGCTCTCGATCGGACTCGCACCGTTTCTCGTCTACGTTACCGTCCAAGAGGTTCGAACGGGCGACCGACGGTACGCGCGCCTCCGGGAGTTTTGGACGAAGGTCTTCGGCGTCGGCTTCGTCATGGGCACCGTTACCGGCATCCCGATGGGGTTCATGTTCGGGACGAACTTCGGCTCGTTCTCGACGACCGTCGGCGAGCTACTCGGGGGGCCCCTCTCGTTCGAGGTGAAGATGGCGTTCTTCCTCGAGGCGGTTTCCCTCGGCGTCCTGCTGTTCGGTCGCGAGCGCGTCTCCGACCGGTTCTACGTCCTGTCGTCGGTGCTGGTCGGGGTCGGTGCGTGGCTGTCGGCATTTTGGGTGCTCGTCGTCAATTCCTGGATGCAGACGCCGCGAGGGTACGAAATCGTAACCGAGGGCGGCACGTCGGTCGCGCGACTCACCGATCCCGTCGCGGCGTTTTTCAACCCGCGATTTCCGTGGATGTACGTCCACATGCAAAACGCCTCGATCATCGCCGTCACGCTGCTCGTCGCGGGCGTCGCCGCGTACTTCGTCCGGACGAACCGAGAGAGCGACGCCTGGCGAACGGCCCTCCGACTGGCCGTCGTCGTCCTGCTCGTGACGTCGGCGTTTCAGGCCGTCCACGGGGATGCGTACGGCCGCCACGTTGCCGACACGCAACCTCACAAGTTCGCCGCGATGGAAGCCCACTACGAGACCGGGCAGGCCGATCTCCACCTCGTCGCGATCCCGACCGACCCCGAGGCGATCACGGACCCGCGAGCGGAGAACCTCTATACCATCAGCATCCCGCATGCGGCCTCGTTCCTCGCCAGCGGTGGTGATCCGACCGCCGAGGTGACCGGGCTCGACGACTTCGAGTTCGAGTCGCCGCCGGTCGCGATCGTGTTCTGGTCGTTCCGTCTGATGGTCGGTCTCGGGTTCTGGTTCATCGCCCTCGGCGCGTGGGGAACCTACCGGTACTGGCGGGGCGACCTCGCCGAGGCCGATCGCTACCTGCAGGTACTGATGGCGTCGGCGCCGCTCGGATTCGTGGCGCTGCTCACCGGCTGGTACGTCACCGAGATCGGGCGACAACCCTGGCTCGTACAGGGCGTGCTGCGGACGGCCGAGGGCGTCTCGCCGTCGCTGACGTCGACCGAAGCGACGCTGACGCTGCTCGGGTTCGTCGTCGGGTACCTCGGCTTGCTCGCCGCGTTCCTGCTCGTCTGCAAGCGATTCGTCGACGAGGAACGCGATCGCTGCGGTGTCGGAGACCGCGACGACGCCGACGGTACTACCGACGGGCGACCACGCGAGGTGACCGCCGATGACTGAGGCGCTTTCGGCGACCGAACCGGCGCTAGCGTCGACGTCAACGTACCTCGTCGAGTCGTTACCGGAGCTGTGGTTCGGGCTCGTCGTCGCGACGTTCGGCGTGTACCTCCTGCTCGACGGCTTCGACTTCGGCGTCGGCGTCCTGTTCGCCGAAGCCGACGAGGCCGAACGGCGGCGATTCCTCGCCGCGTTCGGGCCGCTGTGGAAGGCCAACGAAGTCTGGCTCGTCCTGTTCGGGACCGTGCTCTTCGCCGGCTTCCCGGCGGCGTACGCCGTGATCCTGAGCCGGTACTATCTCGCAGTCTTCGCGCTCCTGCTGGCGCTCGGCCTTCGCGGACTGGGTTCGAAATTCCGGGGGGAACGCGACGACGAGCGGTGGGTTCGGTTCTGGGACCGCTGCTTCGTCGTCGGGAGCACCGCCGCGCCGTTTCTCCTCGGTGCGTTCGCCGCGAGCTGGGCGCTCGGCGAACCGACCGTAGTCGCCGTCGTCCCGCTGCTCGCCGGCGCCGCTACCGTCGCACTCGTGACGGCCCTCGGCGCGGCGTTTCTCTGCGTGAAACTCGAGTCCCCGATTCGCGAGCGGCTCGTTCGCCGCGGACGTGCGGCGACGGCGGGGTACGTCGCGCTGGGCACGGTGACGCTCGTCGCGTCAGTTATTCGGTATCCCGCGCTCCGGTCGGAAATCCAGTCGGTCCCGATGGGCGGACTCTGTATCGGTACGATCGCGTGCGCCGGCGTCGCCGTCGCGGCTGCAACCGGAACCCGCTACCGGTGGTTCGCGGTCGCGACGGGCGGGCTTGCGGTCGCGTTCGCCGCAATCATCGGCGTTTTGCTGTATCCCGCGATCGATCCCGCGACCGGAACGACGATCGCCGACGCGGTCGCCGCGCCGCTCTCCCTCAACCTCACGACCGGATTCGCGGTCGTCTTTCTCCCGCTCATCGGCTCGTACTTCGTCGTTCTGTACTCGCTGTTCGACGACCCGGCGAGCGACAGCGGCCAGTACCAGCACGGGTAACCGGTCACCCGACCGAGCCGACCTCCCCTCGGACACCGGTTACGGCAGCAGATGTGGACGTCTCGACCGGCACGAGTGAACAGATGAACCCGCTCTTCGAGGAGAGATGCGGTGCGACGAGCGAGATCGCGCGTTCGAGACGACGACGGCGTCGCCGTTTCGTTCGCTCGACCGAGAGCCGGATCACCGTCTCGAGCGTCGCCGTCGTCGACGGGTCCGTTCCGAGAACACGAACGGAGCGAACATCGGCATCAGTTCTGAAACTTCTGGTTATCGTGGGTATTTTTCGTACACGAACGATCGCCGAAGACCGACCACCGTCCTTTTATCTCCACATCCGCTCCTTGCGAGTAGCTGATCCTCGTGAGCAAGACCCCATCCTCCACCGCAGACGGCGTCCTCGGTCTCGAAAGCCCCCTCGAGGCCCTCCAGACGAGCCCGCAGTTTCGCGGCCCCGTCGAACCGATGGACGGCGACTTCTGTAACGATCACTTCGCGCTGATTTACGAATCCCGATCCGACCAGTTCGCGGCGATTGCCCCGTTCATCCGGCAGGGACTCGAGCGCGGCGAGCGCTGCATGTACGTCGTCGGCGAGGACGAAGCGACCGAGGTCCGGTCGGCGCTCCGGAACGGCGGCATCGACGTCGACGCCGCCCTCGAGTCGGGGGCGCTGGTCATCGAAACCATCGAAAACACCTACCTGAAGACCGGCTCGTTTGACGCCGACGAGATGATGGACCGCTACGCGGAGATCATCGAAGAGGCGACCGCCGACTACGAGGCGTTTCGGCTGGCGGCCGAGATGTCGTGGATCCTCGAGGCCGAGGTCTCCGTCGAGGAGTCGATGGCCTACGAGAGCAAGGTGAACGCGCTCTTCGACGACGAGGACGCGATCGCGGTCTGTCAGTACGATCGCGACCGATTTCCGCCGACGGTCCTGCGCGACGTGGTCCGGGTACACCCGCATCTCATCTACGATAACACCGTCTGTCACAACTTCTACTACACCCCGCCCGAAGAGTTCTGCGGCCCGAACCAGCCGCGCCACGAACTCGATCGGATGCTCGGGACGCTGCTCGATCGGACCGAGGCGAAGACCGAACTGCAGGAGCGAGAGCGGTACCAGCAGCGCCAGAACGAGATCATTTCGGATCCCGACAGCTCCTTCGAGGAGAAGTTGCAGGACCTGTTCGACCTCGGCAGCGAGCGGTTCGATCTCGAACTCGGCGGCATGGCCCGCGTCGATCCCGACGACGATCGATTCGAACTCGAATACGTCAGCGGCGACCACAACCGCTTCGAACCCGGCGTCGAACTGCCGCTGTCAGAGACCTTCTGTGCGCTCCCGGCCGAAACCGGGTCGACGGCGAGCGTCGCCGATCCCGACGTCGACGGCTACGCCGATCTCGAGTCCTGCCGAGAGTTCGGCGTGCGGGCGTACCTCGGCACCTACCTCGAGATCGACGGCGGTTCCGATCGGGCGTTCGCGTTCGTCGACTCGGACGCGCGCAACGAACCGTTTTCAGACGACGAACACGCCTTCCTCCAGTCGATGGGCCAGTGGGTGAAGTACGAACTCGAGCAACACCACCGCGAACGCGAACTCGAGCGGACGATCGATCGGCTCGAGGAATCCAACGAACGGCTCGAGCAGTTCGCCTACGCCGCTTCCCACGACCTCCAGGAACCGCTGCGGATGGTCTCGAGTTACCTCCAGTTGATCGAGCGTCGGACCGGCGACGACCTCTCCGAGGAGCTCCGCGAGTTCCTCTCGTTCGCCGTCGACGGCGCCGAACGGATGCGCCGGATGATCGAGGGACTGCTCGCGTATTCGCGGGTCGAGACGCGCGGCGAGCCGCTCGAACCGGTCGAACTCGACGAGGTCGTTGAGGACGTCCGCGAGAATCTGCAGGTCCGACTCGACGAGACCGACGCCGAACTCTCGGTGGAACCCCTTCCGCGCGTGCAGGGCGACGGCAACCAACTGCGACAACTCCTCCAGAACCTCCTGAGCAACGCGATCAAGTACTCGGGAGAGACGCCGCCTCGAATCGAGGTGACGGCCGAGCGCGACGGAACCATGTGGGAACTCTCGGTGCGAGACGAAGGCATCGGGATCGAAGACGACGCGCGAGAGCGGATCTTCGATATCTTCGACCGACTGCACGGCCGCGAGGAGTACGACGGGACCGGGATCGGCCTGGCACTCTGTGAACGGATCGTCGAACGCCACGGCGGCGAGATCTGGGTCGAGTCCGAACCCGGCGAGGGGTCGACGTTCTCCGTTACGCTCCGGAAAGCGGCGCCTGCGGAGTAGCTCCGTCGCGTCGCGGGGCCGTCCACCGCACCAGTAACGTTTACACCGCCGCCCGTGGACGACTCGAGTGCTATGGCGAAGCAGGTCACCACCGTCTCCGAGGAGGGTTACAGTGCGACGAACGAGATCCGCGAGTTCGAGACGACGATCGACGCCAACGGCGAGGACGCGCCGGACACGCTCGAGGCGCTGCTGGCCGCGTACGGCTCCTGTTACGTCCCGGCGCTGCGCGTCGGCGGGCAACAGCGCGACGCGGGCGACCTCGGACAGATCGAGATCGACATCACGGGCGAACTGAACGACGACGACAAACTCGAGTCCGTCCAGTTCGACGTCCGCGTCGAGGCCGACGTCGACGAGGACACCGGCGAGGAAGTCATCGAGCGCGCCTTCGAGCTCTGTAAGGTCCACGACGCGCTGAAGGACAGCCTCCACGCGGAGACGAGTTTCGAGGGGAACGCGGTCTAGCGCGGTTCTCGACGGACGGTCCGTGCACGGCTCGCGTCAAATAGCCGACCGTCGCGGTCTCAGTTCCGCGGGTGACTCGTTCGATCGCTCGAACGGTCGCCCCCGAATCGATCGAGGGAGATCCGAGTATCAAATTCTCTACAGTACATATTTCTGAAGCGGATAGTAGTGGCAACTGAACGATCCGAACCACCATACGCCGCGGCGTCATCGAATCGGATATGCGACGCCACCGCGGTCTCGTGGTCGTGTCAGTCGCTGGACTGCTCGTTCTGTCGGGATGTCTCGGCGGGTTCGTTCCGAGCGACGGCTCCGAGGGCGCCAGCGACGACAGCGACGACGCCGCTGGCGATCTCGAGATCCACCACATCGACGTGGGACAGGGCGACTCGACGCTGCTGGTCACGCCCGACGGCGAGACGGTGTTGATCGACACGGGCACCTGGCAGGCCGACGGACGGGGAGTCATCGACTACCTCGAGGGCGAGGGGATCGAGCGGATCGACCACCTCGTCACGACCCACGGCCACGCCGACCACATCGGCGGTCACGCGGCCGTCATCGAGCACTTCGAGGAGCGAGGCGAGGGCGTCGGCGCGGTCTACGACCCCGGCGTCGCATCCACCAGCGCCACCTACGACAACTACCTCGACGCGATCGAGGACCACGAGGTCAGGCTCCTCGAGGTCGCCGCGGGCGATCAGTTGCCACTCGAGGACGAGTCGGTCGATGCGACCGTACTGAACCCGCCCGCCGACGACGGAGGCAGTATCGACGCCTACAGCACCGTTCTCAGCGTCGAGTACGGCGAGTTCTCGTATCTGACGACGGGCGACATCGAGGACGGAGCCGAGCGGCGACTCGTCGAGGAGCACGGTGACGCCCTCGCGGCCGACGCCTATCAGGCCGGTCACCACGGCTCTTCGACCTCGTCGACGGCGCCGTTCCTCGACGCCGTCGACCCCGAAATCGCGGTGATCTCGAGCGCGCTCGACTCCCAGTACGGCCACCCCCACGACGAGGTGCTCGAGGCCTTCGCCGATCGCGGCGTCGAGACCTACTGGACCGGCGTCCACGGCGACGTCGTCCTCGAGACCGACGGCGAAAACGTCGCGGTGACGCCCGAGACCGAGGGCCCGACCGATCCGGCGGCGCTGCTCGAGCGAAAGGAGGCGGCCCAGTCGGCGTCGGAATCGCTGTCGGAGCCGTCGCCCGGACCGCCGTCCGAACAGTCACCGTCGGACGCAGGGCCGTCGATCCAGCCCCAGGCGACACTCGAGCGGGCGCCCGCACCGGTGGTTGATGGTGCCGCACCGCGTATCCCAGCCCGATGACCGAGCGCTACACCGCGGTCCTCGATCGGATCGTCGACGGCGAGACGGCCGTACTCCTGCTCGAGGACGACGGGACGGTGGTCGACGAGCGCGTCCTCGATGTAGATCGGCTGCCCGAGGACGGTCGTCACGAGGGCGCCGTCTTCGACGTCGAACTCGCGGACGACGACAGCCTCGAGGCCGACGATGACGGTCCCGAGGCAAACGACGACCTCGAGACGATGAGCTATCGCCCGTCGCTCGAGCGGGATCGACGGGAGGAGGCTCAGGATCGGTTCGATCGCCTCTCCGAGCGACTCTCCGACGAGTAGGCGAACGCGGGGCTCACGGTGAATCGAGGTGGAGAGATGGAACGAAGGCAGGTGTCGGGGTGAAAACCCCCATGGTGGTTCGGGATGTGTGGGATGACACAGCAGCGGAGTGCCTTCGATCGGGAGAGACGGATGCCGCTGCAGTTGCGTCTTCATCGAGTTTGTAAATAGCAGTGATGCCAAAATACGTTGGGACCGAACGGTCCGAACGTGACGAACGTGGTCCGTGACGCCGAGTGCGTCGGCAGTCGTCGCGCCGGCCATCGTCCGATGCGGGTCGCGAGTCGGCCGGCTCCGTTCGCCGATGGTCAGGTTCAAGACGCTCCTCGGAGCAGACGCAGCCATGTTACGATCGTTCGACGGAACGGAGCCGCAGGTCGCCGACTCGGCGTACGTCGACGAGGCCGCGGTCGTCATCGGCGACGTCGTCGTCGAGGCAGAGGCGAGCGTCTGGCCGAACACGACGCTGCGGGGCGACCACGGCCGGATCGTCGTCGGCGAGGGAGCCAACGTCCAGGACAACGCCGTGCTCCACGAGGACGCCGCACTCGAGCCCTACGCGACGGTCGGCCACGGCGCGATCGTCCACGACGCGACCGTCGGCGAGCGCGCGCTAGTCGGGATGAACGCGACCGTCCTCGACGGCGCTCACGTCGGCGCGGGCGCCGTCGTCGCGGCCGGCAGCGTCGTCACCGAGGGAACCGAGGTGCCGCCGTCGACGCTCGTCGCCGGCGCGCCCGCCGAGCCGAAAACCGAGATCGACGATCCCCACCTCGAGGCGACGGCCGACCGGTACGTCGAACTCTCGCGGCGGTACGCCGAATCATCCGAACGGCTCGACTGAGCGGATCGGCCTCGAGGACCGTCCGTCCAAGCGTCAGCTACGAGCTAGTTTTGTTCCACCGGTACTGCTCCTCGGCGAGCGTTCCCACACCGCAGATGACCACGAAGGTGTTCTTCGTCGTTCGGCCGTCGACGGCGATCCAGCACAATCCGCCGACCAGAATCGCGATCCCGACTGCCAGCTTGAGACGATGGGCTGTGAGCTGATCCATGCCGTGTGCTCTTGATTGACGTGGCTTTCCGCACGTCATAGTTCTATCTCCGTACCGAATGCTCGTCTACTGGCTGCTCGCCGCGAGCGAGAACACGGACGATGCAGGGCGACTAACGGTGTCGTCGGAGGACCCTCGGCGACTCGAGCGCGAACCCGATGAAAACGCTGATACAGACGCCGTCCGAAGCGCTAGCCATGAGCGACTCACCGTGGACGGACCGGATCGTCGGCGCCCGAATGACCGTCGATCAGGAGTTCTCCTCGCGGATCGCCGACTCGCAGTTTTCCAACCAGCAGTGGAGTCTGATCATGACCGCGACGGAGTTCGAGATCGAAGACGCCGACGATCCCGACCGTGCGCGGCTCGTCGCCGACACCGAGCAGGTCGAGCAGATCATCCCCGAACTCGAGAACGTCCCCAGCGGCGGCATGGGCGCGATGGGCGGCCCGGGTGCGGGCGGCGGCAACCGGAACGGTTCGTCGGGCGGCGTCTTCGACTCGATCATGGGCGCACTCGGGCTGGGCGGCGACGGCGGCGACGACCACGCCGAAAAGCGACGCGCGGCCGAGAAGCTCACCCAGGAGTACGCGGACGAGCTCCAGTCCCACCTCGAGTCGAAGGGGCGCTGGCAGTCGGTCCGGAAGGCCGCGGCCGCGGACGACTAGTGCTGCCAGCAGACTAATCGGTTCGATCGAACGAGACCGCGGCGCGCTCAGTCGCCGGCGTGAAAGAGCGTGTACTCGCTGGTCTCGTAGATGTTGATCAGTTCGTTGATCAGTTCGTCGTCGGACTCGTCGTCGACGCGCAGCGCCTCCAGTCGTCCGATCGTCTCCTCCTCGAGTTCGACGGATGGCATACGAGACGCTTCGACGGCGATCAGCAAAAACGACACGGGGGGACGAAATCGGCGCGATCGCCGCCCCGCTGCGATACAAGCCACAGCACCTTTAGGGACAGTTCACTACGGTAGGGGTATGACCGAGGAAGTCGACACGACGACCTTCGAGATCAGCGCCGACGACGGTACCACCGACGAAGTCACGGTCCCCACCGGACTCCTCGACCTCGTGGCGGAAGGCGACCAGACCGACGCCGAGACGGTCGGCGACGTCACCCTGCTGTCCCTCGCCAGCCGCGCCCACCACATCGTCCACCACGGCCAGGAGTCGGACGAGGAACTCGAGGCCCAGGAAGCCCGCATCATGGACCTGTTCGAGGAACGCTTCGGCGTGACCTACGGCGAAGCGACCGGCCACCAGCACTAACCGCGACCGACCCACTCGAGTCCGTTCGGATCGATCCGATCGACTCGAGAAGATTTTTCGAGCGCGTCGAGTCCGGACCGTCGGTAGCGAGTCGGTCGCGCACCGCCCGGTCTCGAGTCCGTCACTCGGCGGCGTCAGAACCGTTCGTCGCTGGACCCGTCTCCGTTCCGGCGGGTCCCTCCGGTTCACCGGGCGACTCGGGCGCTGGCGGCTCCGTCGGCTCGGGCGACCCCTCATCGGTCGGTTCCGTTTCAGTCGGCCCCGTTTCGCTCGGTTCTTCCTCGGCCGGCTGTGTCGCCGCGATGGTCACCGACGCCTGCTCGTCGTCGGTCGCGACCGTGTGCGTCGAGTCGGTTTCCGGCAGCGTCAACGAGAACGACAGGGTCGTCGCGCCGCCGGCCTCGAGCGCGACGCTCTCCTCTGCGACGGTCTGGCCGTCGACGGCGTAGCTCACCGTCTGGGTGCCCCCGGCGTCGCCGACGTTTTCGATCGTCGCGTCGACCGTCACCGACGACCCCGGCTCGCCGGACGCCGGTGCCTCGAGGTCGGCGATGGCGAACTCGGCCTCGCCGGGCTCCTCGATCGTTACGGTCGTCTCGGCGGTCGCGTTGTCAGTCGAGACCGTGACCGGGTACTCGCCGGGCTCGAGAGCGGTCGTGTCGGCGGTCAGCGTCACGGCTTCGGATCCGTTGGGCGCGAGCGAGACCGGTGTCTCGTTGACGACCGAGCCGTCGATCGCCAGCTGAACGTCCTGCGTGCCGTTCTCCCCGCCGGTGTTCTCGATCGCGGCGTCGACCTCGAGAGGATCACCCGCTTCGACCGAGTCGTTCGCCTCCGTGATCGAGACATTGAACGCGGCAGGTTCGGTCGGTTCGCTCGAATCGATCTCGCCGGCTGGCTCCGTCTGGGCGGTCAGCGGCTCCTCGTAGTCGTAGTTGCTCATGTCGACCTCCCAGACGAGTCGTTCGGAGTCGTTTTCGGGCGTCCAGTCGACGGTGAACGAGTCGTTGCCGGGCTCGAGTTCCGACGGCGGCTTGTCGTCCGTGGTCCCCTCGACGAACTCGCTGCCGACCACCAGCGATTCCTCGTTCGGATTCTCGTACTCGAAGGTGACCGCGATGTCGTCCTCGGTCGGCGTCGTCTCCGCCACGCTGATGTTCGGCCGTTCGGGCCGGATCTCTTCGAGACACTCGCTGGCATTGGGGTTCGGGTAGTCGATCGACCCCGGCGTCGCCTCGGGCGACGCGAAGCCGGTGATCACGGCGCCCGTATCGCCCTCGGGGACCGTGACGGTCGCGCCGTCGGCCGTCTCGGCGACGGTGAAGTCGTCGCCGGTCTCGTAGGTGATCGTCCCCTCGAACGGCGCTTCGACGTCCTCGCCGACCGTGATGGCGTACTCGCCCATCGAGTTGCCGAAGCCGCCGCTTTCGTAGAACGCGGTGCCGACGATGATCCTGTCGCCCGCGTCGAAGGAGCCGGTCACCTCGGTCTGCGAACAGCGAGGGAACGTCGCCTCGAACGTCGCCGGATCGCCGTCGACCGTGTACTCGATCGATTCCGTCGCGAGTTCCTCGCCTGTGTCGTCCGCGACGGCGACCTCGAGCGTCGCGTTCTCTTCGAGCGGCGGCTCGAGGTCCAGGGCCTCGAATTCGGCGGTCTCGTTGGCCTCGAAGGTCTCGCTCTCAGCGCGCTGCGTGCCGTTCTCGTCGGTCGCGGTGAGTCGGTAGTCGACGCTCGCGTTCGCCTCGTCGACGACGAGTGTCTCGCCGTCGCCCGTCTGATCCGACACGTTGAGCGTCGCATTCGATTCGTTCGGCTCAGCCGGTTCGTCTGGAGCGTCGTCGACCGTGTACTCGACGGATTCGTTCACCAGCGCCGTGCCGTTCTCGTCGGTGACGGCGACGTCGACCGTCGCATTTGCCTCGAGCGGCGAGTCGAACTCGAGCTCGAGATCCGACGCTGTCTCGTTGGCTTCGAACAGCTGGCTCTCGGCCGTCGACTCGTTGGCCGTCGCCGTCACGGCGTAATCGACGCTCGCGTTCGCTTCGTCGACTGTCAGCGTCTCGCCGTTGCCGGCCTGATCGACGACGGAGAGCGTCGCGTTCGGCTCGGCCGGTTCCTGGGGCTCCTGTGGCTCGTCGCCGACCGAAACGAACGCCGTATCGAGCACCGGCACGCCGGCGTCGGTGACGTACGGGACGTCCTCCGCTCCGTCGGTGTCGCCGTACTCGAACGTTCCGTCGTCGTTCGTATCGTGGTGGACCACCGCGGTGAGGGGCTGGTCCTCCTCGATCGGCTCCTCCAAGTCGATCTCGACGCCGGAGTGGGTCCCGGCCTCGAGGGCACTCGAGGTCCCGAGCACGGCGCCCGGATCGGCGACGGCGTCGGCCGCGTAGATCGCGACGAAGCCGCCCTCCGAGAGGTCGAGCTCGTCGACGGCGACCGTCTCGCCGTCGCTCTCCTGATCGGCGAACGTAATCGACGCCGTTCCCTCGAGTTCGTCGATTTCATCGGCGCGCTCTTCGGCCTCGTCCTCGACGTACTGCCTGAGTTCGGAGACGTCGTCGATTCCCTGCTGAACCGCGTACGCGGTGGCGTCGGACGCGGTCTCCCGGGTCAGGATCTGTAGTTGCGTGACGCTGATCCGCTGGTACTGGACGACGCGGGCCGTCTCCTGCGTGGCGCTGCTGGCGGCGATCTGGATCTGCTCGACGGTCGCCTCCTGGGACTGGCTCAGCGCGCCGCTGGCGCCGCCGGTCGCCAGCCGCTGGATCTGCGTGACGTCGACGACCTGTTGCTGGAGTACCGCCCCCTCGCCGGCGCCGAACGCGGCGGCCTGAATCTGTTCGATCTCGGCGATCTGGTACTGGACCGCCGACTCGATCGCTCCCTTGGACGCGCCGACCGCGGCGTACTGGATCTGGGTGATCGAAATCTCCTGGTGCTGGACCAGCACGCCGCCCGCGGCCCCGTCGGCCGCCGCCTGGATCTGCTCGACCGTGGCCGACTGGCTCTGATAGATCGCCCCCTTGGCGGCGCCGAACGAGGCCTCCTGAATCTGGGTGATCGAGATCCGCTGGACCTGTTCGACGCTGACGGTCTGGAGCTGCGTCAGCGACCCCCTGCCGGCCCCGCGAGCCGCGGCCTGGGTCTGCTCGACGGAGACCGTCTGTCGCTGGACGAGCGCGCCCTTCGCGGCGCCCGTAGCAGCCTTCTGGACCTGCTTGATGTTCACGCGCTGGCGCTGCTCGATGTCGATCTCCTGGCTCTGTTCGCCCTCGAGGGCCGCCGGAACGCTCCCCTCGAGTGCCCCCGCGGACGCGCCGGCCGCCGCGTGCTGGACGTGCTCGAGCGTGATCCGCTGGCGCTGTTCGACGGTGATCTGCTGGTACTGCTCGAGGACGCCGTAGGCCGCCCCTTGCGCGGCCTCCTGGGTCTTGGGGTGGTCCTGCACGTCGCTATCGCCCGCTTCCCGGCACGCCCCCGCTGCGGCCCCGCGCGTCGCGACCTGAATCTGGTCGACATCGGCGCGCTGTTTCTGGGCGAGCGCGCCGTGTGTCGCCCCCCAGGTCGCGCTCTGCATCTGGTCCGCCGAGACCGTCTGGGACTGGGCGAGCGCGCCGTCGGTCGCGCCGCCGACCGCGGCCTGGATCTGTTCGATCTCGGCGTCCTGGGACTGGATTAGCGAGCCGTGGACCGCGCCGGCCGTCGCCGCCTGAATCTGCTCGGCGTCGGCCGCTTGGTGTTGGGCAACCGACCGGCTGGCGGCCCCGACGGCCGCCGCGCGCTGTTCCTGGCTCACCTCAATGCCCTGCTGCTGGGCCAGTTCGGTTCCTTCGTCGACGCCGGCCTCGACGGCCGTCGTCTGTTCCTGTGCGAGCGAGGCGCTCGCGTCGTCGTCGGTCGCGGCGGACTCCGCCGCGGAGTCGAACGACACTAACTCGCTATCCGCGGCCGACTGGCTCGCGCGCACGGGTTCGCGATCCGCCGCATCCGCGGCGGTGGCGTTCGCACTCCCGCTGTCGTCGTCTTGACTGGCGGTTGCACTGTCTGCAGCGGCGATACCGGCCGTTCCGCCGTCTCCCTCGCCGGGAGCGCTCTCGCCGCCCTCAAACGGGACGATACCGCCGCCGAGCAGCGGCAGCGCCACCGCGCTCGTGATCAGCAGCGCGGCGACGGCGAGCGCCGCCACGGCTGCGCCTCGACGCCGACTCATGGCTCGACGCTCCTGCCGGTCCGACCGCTCGAGCGAGTCACTCGGCTCCCGCGTGCAGCGCAGCGGTCGCGGTTCGAACGGCCTCTGGGGCCCCTGGGACCGTCACGTTCCCGCCGTTCGCGAGTCGGCCGCTGGCCGCGTCTCGGTTCCCGATCGCTCCTCGGTCCGAACCGGCTACGTACGGATGACATCAGCTTTCTATCACGGGAGCGAAAGAGCGCATAAGGCCAGCGGGTCGTTTCGGTTAGTAATCGGATACAATCCCCGATTACTCCCCTCGAGCGCGGCGTCTTCCACCGGAGCGACGCTCTCGAGGGAGCGGCTATTTCGGACGCGTTCGGGCCTCGATCGCGCCGGATTCGCCTCGAAGCATCAGTTTCCGGAGAGGAATCGGGCTATTTCGGTCCCTCCCGGCGGATCGGGATCCGTCCCACCGCGCGGAGATGTCACCCTGTTGATCGCCTGCACCCTCGGAAACCGAAGTGTTGAACTTGGTTTACGAGAGTGGGAGTGGTATGGCAACGAATCGAGAGACGGTCGATCTCGTCGACGGGGACGTCGTCCGGCAGTTCGCTCGCGCGGCGGTGCTGGCGGCGCTGGTGGGGGCGTCGATATTCGTGACGATCCCGTACCCGTTTTCGCCGGCGCCGATCACGCTGCAGGTCCTGTTCGTCTTTCTCGCCGGCCTCGTCTTGGGACCGGTCTGGGGGGCCGTCTCGATGCTCCTCTACCTGACCGCCGGCGCGGCCGGTCTCCCGGTCTTCTCCGGGATGGAGGCCGGATTCGGTCCCCTCGTCGGAAACACCGCGGGCTACCTCTGGTCGTATCCGCTCGCGGCGGCGCTGATCGGCGCCGTCGTCCACCGGGGCACCGACCTCCGAAATCCCGCCGACGTCCCCCTGCCGATCGTCGTCGCCGCGCTCGTCGCCGCGACGATCCTCATCTACGCCATGGGGACGGCGTACGCGGCCTGGCTCCAGGCCCTCGAGCCCTGGGAGGCGATCGCCGGCTACGCGCTCCCGTTCGTTCCCGCCGAACTGGTCAAGATGATCGCTGCGATCGCCATCGTCGAGAGCGGGCGGCTCGAACCGGTCGGATCGTGATCGCGCGCACAGCCCTTTCGACCTCGCCAGCGAGGGCACGATGATCGAGTTCCGGTCCGTCACCTACGCCTTCGACGACGTGCCCGTCCTCGAGGACGTCTCGCTGTCGATCGCGGACGGCGAGTTCGTCGTCCTCGCGGGCGCCAACGGGAGCGGCAAGACGACCCTGCTGCGCCACTGTAACGGGCTGGTGACGCCCAATGCGGGGAAAGTACTGATCGACGGGACCCCAGTCACCGAGGACCTCGTCGCCGCCCGCTCGAGCGTCGGCATGGTCTTCCAGCACCCACGGGACCAGTTCGTCGCCGCGACGATCGGCGCCGACGTCGCCTTCGGCCCCGAGAACCTCGGCCTCGAGCGCGCCGAGATCGACCGCCGGGTGGCCGACGCCCTCGAAGCCGTCAACATGGCCGGTCGCGGGGACGAGCGGATCGACGCGCTCTCGGGGGGCGAGCAGTCCCGCGTGGCCATCGCCGGCGCGCTCTCGATGGAACCCACGCATCTCGTCCTGGACGAACCGTTCACCGGACTGGACGACCCGGCCCGCCGATCCGTCCTCTCGCGACTCGAGGCGCTCTCGGACGGCGGAACCGGGATCCTGCTCGCGACCCACGACCTCAGAGACGTGCTCGACCTGGCCGACCGCGTCGTCGCCATGCGGGACGGCGCGGTCGCCGTCGACGACGCGCCCGACCGCGCGCTCGAGGCGCTGTCGGATTTCGAGGTTCGAGTGCCGGAGCGCTGACCGCACGCGGCGCGACGATCACTGCCGCCGCCAGACCACCGATCCCGACGATGCTCACCTACGACCCCGACGACACGCTCGCCCACCGGCTCGACCCCCGCTCGAAGCTGGCCGTCCAGTTCGGGTTCGCCGCGACCGCGCTGGCCCACACGAGCCCGCGGGCACTGGTCGCGCTCACCGCCGTCGCCGCGACGATCCTGCTTAGCGCTCGCGTTCCGCTCCTCGAGACGCTGTCCGCCTATCGCTTCGCCCTGCTCTTCCTCTCGCTCGCACCGGTACTCGCGGCGCTCACGTTCGGTTCGCCCTGGCTCGACCTCGCGGACGGCCTCGCCTCCGCGCGGGCGAGCTACCGCGTCCTGCTCGTCCTGCTCGTTAGCGCGGCGTACGTCCGTTCGACGACGGTCCGGGACTCTCGCGCCGCGATCCAGCGGACGATTCCAGGGAAACCGGGCCAGCTCCTCGGGATCGGCGTCGCGCTCGTCTTCCGGTTCCTGCCGGTCCTGCAGGCCGATCTGCGGACGATCAGCGACGCGATGGCGGCGCGGCTTGGCGACCAGCGAAGCGCCGTCGACCGCGCGAGTACGCTGGGACTGTTGGGCCTCTCGCGGGCGTTCGACCGAGCCGATCGCCTCGCGCTCGCCATGCAGGCGCGGTGTTTCGCCTGGAATCCCACCCTGCCCGCGCTGTCGCTCTCGCGACTCGACTATCCCGCTCTCGCCGCCGCCGTCGTGCTCGCGCTGTCGGCGTTACTGTAGGGGGAGCCGGATCCGAGGCGGTGCGATCCTCGAGACGGGTGCCACTCGGGAGCAGGGACGAGACTCCGCAGGCCGCAGTGAACGTGCACGTCCCGTGCATTCCGGCCCGGCCTTCATTACGACCGGCACCGGAGTTCGGCGCATGGAGGAGTACGATTTCCTGGTCGTCGGTTCGGGATCGGGGCTCGACGTCGCGAACGCGGCCGCAGGGCGCGGTCAGTCGGTCGCCGTCGTCGAGAAGGGGCGGCTCGGCGGGACCTGCCTCAACCGCGGCTGTATCCCTTCGAAGCAGCTATTGTACCGCGCGGAGGTACTCGAGACAGTCGAGCGCGCCGAGGAGTTCGGCATCGAGACGACGGTCGATGACGTCGCCTTCGCCGACATCGTCCGCGAGGTCAACGAGGACGTCGCCGGAAGCTCGGAGTCGATCCGCCGGGGGCTCGAGTCCTCCTCGGATCACGACCTCTACCGGGCGGAGGGGGAGTTCGTCGACGAGCGAACCGTCGAACTCTCGGGCGGGGATCACGACGGCGAGCGCCTGACCGCCGAAACGGTCCTCGTCGCGGCCGGCACCCGTCCCGGCGTCCCTCAGGTCGACGGCATCGAGGACACCGACTACCTGACGAGCCGGGAGGCGCTCCGACTCGAGGAGCCGCCGGAACACCTCGTCATCGTCGGCGGCGGCTATATCGCGGCGGAGTTGGGCCACTTCTTCGGAGCGTTCGGGAGCGACGTCTCGATTATCGGGCGGCGCCCGCACCTGCTTCCGGACGCCGACGCGGCGGTCGCCGCCGAGTTCACGGAGCGACTCGCGGACCGGTACGACGTGTACACGGGCTACGAGGCCACGGCCGTCTCGGAGTCCGACGGCGAGGTGACCGTCGACGCGCGGCCGTATCCGGCGGCCGACTCCGAACCGGAAGCGGAATCGGAGACGGGAGCGGAGCCGGGGTCGACGCCGTATCCGGCGCCAGAACGCGGCGAGGGCGCGGCCGAGCGGCTCTCCGTCACCGGCGACGAACTGCTCGTCGCCACCGGGCGCGTTCCGAACACCGATACGCTGAACGCGAGCGCGGCGGGGATCGAGACGGACGAGCTGGGGTTCGTCGAGACGGACGAGTACCTGCGGACGAGCGCCGACGGGGTCTGGGCGCTGGGCGACATCGTCGGCGAGTACCTGCTCAAGCACAACGCCAACCACGAAGCCCGGGCCGTCGTTCGCAACCTCTTCGGCGACGGCCTCGAGCCGGTCGACTACGACGCGATGCCCTTCGCCGTCTTCTCCTCGCCGGAGGTCGCCGGCGTCGGCGCCACGGAGGCGGAACTGCAGGCCGCCGACCGCGACTACGCCAAGCGCACGTACCGGTACGAGGACACCGCCCGCGGCTCGGCGATGAAGGTCGAGGGGATGGTCAAGCCGCTCATCTCCCTCGAGGGAGAGATCCTCGGCTGTCACATCGTCGGCCCGGAGGCCTCTAATTTGATCGAGGAGGTCGTCGTCGCGATGACGGCCGGCTCGGGAACGGTTCGAGACATCCGCGAGTCAGTGCACATCCATCCCGCGCTCTCGGAGGTCGTCCAGCGGGCGTTCTCGGGGCAGTTCACCCGCGGCGGGCACGATCACAGCCACGGCCACGGACACGATCACAGCCACGGCCACGGACACGATCACAGCCACGGCCACGGACACGATCACAGCCACGGCCACGGACACGACCACGATCATCGTCACGACCACTAAATAGCGGATCGGACCGGCACGGATCGAGTGGTCTCCGGCGATGTTGCAGCGGGCACACACGCCCGCCGGTCCGTTTTATCCGCGGATGGCCTGCGTTCACATGTAATGGTAAACGCAGCCATCGTCATTCTCGCGGGCACCGAATCGCACGCCGACACCGGTCGACTCGTCAACGGGCTCGAGGCGGCAAAGGAGTTCGCCGAGAACGACGAAGACGAACTCGAACTCATCTTCGACGGCGCCGGCACCCAGTGGGTCGAGGAGTTGGAGGACGAGGACCACGACTACCACGACCTCTACGAGTCCGTGCAGGACGAAGCGGCCGTCTGTGACTACTGCGCCGGGGCGTTCGGCGTCGACGACGCCGTCGAGGACCAGGGACTCGTCCGTATCGACGAGAACGAGGGCCACCCCAGCGTCCGTTCGATGGTCGACGACGACTACGAGATCATCACGTTCTAACGGCTCTCGCCGAGCGCGCTGTTTTCGGCCGCAGTTCGACCCGAAGCCACGAGCGCGGATCGGGTTCCGTTCGACGCGATCGGACCCTGGTGCGCCGTCGTCGGTATCGATCGCGACGACACCGTTCCGATCGGCGTCCGATCGATAAGAGCGGATTAGTCCGTCCAATCGCGCCTTAGATCGCCCGCGCGAGCGAAACATCCCGCTAAAGCCTTACGGGAATGAGCGTTTGCCGTGCCACAACGATTCGTCCCATTCTTTGCTCCGATCTCCACGGACCACATGTGGTAACAGATGGCAAACAAGAACGATTCGAACGATAACGTAGCGCGGCGATCGGTGCTCGCGGCCGGTGGCGCGACGACGCTCGGGGCGCTCGTGGGCGGAATCGGAGCAGCGCACGGATCGACGGTCACCCGGCAGGAGGAAGGCGGTGGAACCGCCGACTCGAGTCGCGATGTCACGGTTCGACAGGAGTCGGGAAACGCCGTCTACTGGGTTCTTCCCGGCGAACGGCGACTGAGCCCGCAGGTGTTCGGAACGCCGGACGCCCCGCGGCGGGGGAGCGATCTGCTCGAGTCGCGCATCGAACAGGCCAAGGGGTTCCCCGAGCCGCTGGACGAGGCCATCCCGCAGCTCCTGCAGGATCTGCCACCGCTGGTGGCCGCACCGGAGGAGGCCCGCGAACCGATCGAGGACGGTGAGTCGGCCGGGATCGCACAGGAACGATTCACCGAACCGACGCTGTACAGCGACGAGGCCGAGGTGACGAGCGGCTCGTTCGAGATCACCTACGGGGATCGGCAGCCGTACGATCTTCCCGGCGAGCCCGGCGATACGAGCGACGCGGTCGACCTCAGCGCACGGTTTACCGATCCGGCGGGCAACGAGTACGAACTCGAGCACGACCACGTCGTGCAGCCGCCGATTCCGGGCTACGAGACCGGCGGCGGCATCCTGTCGGGCGGCTGGCTGCACGGGATCACGGGGACCGGTTCGCCGCTGTTCCCTCGGGTGTACACCTACGGCGCGTCGTGGGGGGTCGGCGACGTCCGGATCAACGGCGAGGTGGCGACCGAGGACGGGTTCCGCGTCATCCACTTCATGACGACCCAGACGGTCCGCGACGAGCGATACCGGATGGCCGTAGACGAGGAACTGCCGCTGGCGCCGGACGGGACGATCGCCGGGCAAGTCCACCACACGCACGGCGTCGTCCTGCCGATCAGGCCGACGCCCGACGGCCCCGTCTACGACCCGGTGCCGACCGCGATGGAACTGCCGAACGGCGAGACCCAGCCGTTCATCCACGCGATGTGGGAACAAGACGAAATCGTCGAGGGTCCGTTCGCAGACTGGGAGTTTCCCGGACGGGACGACGAAGCGACCTCGGACGCCGAGGAATCGGGGAGCGGAGACGCCGACTTCCGGCTACTCGGCGAGGCGTCGGCCTGGCGGGGTGCAGCGCCCGAGCCCGTCGCGGGCGAGGAGAATCCGACCCTCCAGCTCGAGGCCGGGACCGAGTACACCCTGATCTGGGAGAACGCCGACGGGCTGCAGCATAACTTCGCGATCCAGAACGGGAACGGCGAGGACCTCCTCGCCTCCGAGTTCGTCGGCGAGGAAGGGGCCACGCAGACGGTCACGTTCACGGCCAGCGAGGAGATGGCGGAGTACTACTGTCAGGTCCATCCCCGGAGCATGCGAGGAGCGATCGAGATCGGGAACTGACGACAGACGAGAGCGGCTTCCCGGGCCGCTACAGGTCGGCGAAAATCCCGTGGAAGCCCAGTGGAATGTGGTGGGGCGCCGGCGCTCGCGCCAGTTCCTCGAACGTCCCGGCATCGAGAACGAGCAGAAACGACCGTTCCGCGGCCGCGTCGAGGACGACCGACAGGATCACGCCGTCGTCCTCGGCAGTCGCGTCGGGCGATTCGACGAAGACCGGTTCGCCGGCGTAGGTTCCCGGTTCCTCCCACTCGCTCGCGGCGCCGGTCTCGACGTCGACCTTGACCAGCGTGTTCGGAACGTCCCGCGGCGGGTTCTCCCGGTTCCCCACGCCGTAGGCGTACCGGTACGGTTCGGCGTTCACCCGG
Organism: Haloterrigena salina JCM 13891; assembly: GCF_000337495.1. Lineage (GTDB taxonomy): Archaea > Halobacteriota > Halobacteria > Halobacteriales > Natrialbaceae > Haloterrigena > Haloterrigena salina. The sequence goes on along the minus strand of NZ_AOIS01000036.1, from coordinate 53,177 downwards.
TCATAGTTGATCCCGGGCAACTCGATCGGTCCCTCGTAGAGCGCCTCCCGAGCAACCGTCTCACCGAGCCGAAACCGATCGAGTCGTCCCCCGTCGGGCGAGTACCCCTCCGATCGAATCTCCTCGAGGTAGAGGTCCTCGACGATCGAGGCGTCGTCGTAGGCGACGACGTCGACGACGATATCGTCCCCGTCCTCGAAGGCGTTGACGTGGTGAAACGCGAAGAACGCGTCCGTCTCGTGTGTACTAACCACCTCTCCAGTTGCGCGCTCGATCACGAGGAATCGCGTCCCCCGATCGGGAACCCACTCGTAGTTCTCGATGAACGGCCGATCCCGCACGAGGAACTCGAGCGGGTCGACGACGAAGGGAAACTCCGCGAGGATCACGTACCGGTCGGTCAACCCGAAACTGTGCATGTACGCCGGCCGGTCCCGGGAGACGGTAGCGAAGACGTCCCGCTCGTGCTCGCCGTCGGGCATCCGGAACACCCGGTACTCGCTCGTCCGCGAGAGGTCCGTCACGTAGTTGATCGTCTCCCCGTCGTCCCGGTGGGGGTGCGCGGTCGTCAGGTCACCGAGGTCGGTCCCGTCGGCGACGACGCCCAGCGTCTCGAGCGTCTCCGGATCGAACTCGACCGGTATGGGGGTCTCGGTCATCGCACGGAACCGGTCGGCGTGAGTCGCGACGCTGACGTTCGCGTTGTCGGTCGTCGTGTCGGAGAACAACGTGAAGAACCGCTCCCAGATCCGTCGACAGGGATCCGTGGCGAATTCGCGGTAGCCGAGTTCCCCCTCGTCCGTCGCGTGCTCGTACGCTCGCGTCTCGAGGAATCGGTTCGAGTACGTCACGGCGCCGTCGTCGATCGCGAACCGGTGGAGCATCGCGAAGCCGTCGAACCAGTGACGCAGGTGCCGGTCGCCGACCTCGAATTTCGCCGGTCCGGTTCGCAGCAGCGTTCCCTCCAGCCACGACGGGAGCTCGCCCTCGACCGGCAGGGAGCGGTCGGCGACCTCGTTCTCGAGCGATCGGAATCCCGGGTGTCGCTCGTCGACCGAGGCGGTACCGGACGATTCGGAACCACCGATACAGCCGCCGAGAAGCGCCCCCGCCGCGACGGTGCCGGTCCCGAGCACGTCGCGTCGGTCGAGCGCGGTCGACGCGGTCGACTCCCGATCGCCTTGCTCGACCGATCGGTTCGCGTCGCCGTCGTCATCATCGGTCGTTCGGTCGTTCGAGCATCGATCAGCGGGCCGATGTTCAGGAGGCATCGACCGGATGTAACACGCATCAGTCCGAATCAACTGGCCCAAGAGCTTGGGATCGCGTGCGAGACGCCGGAACCGGGCCGGTCAGTCGAGTCGATCGCCGTCCGCCCCGGTCAAGTGCCACTTGACCAGTTTGGCTTGGCCGCGACGGAGGACGCCGCTCGCCGTCGATTCGTCGACGCCGAGCGTTCCCGCGACCGTGTCGAGCGTACACTCCCGCGGAACCTCGAAGTAGCCCTCCCGGAGCGCCGCCTCGAGCGTCGCCCGCTGCCTGTCGGTGAGCAGCGTCGCGGTCTCGTCGGCCTCGACGAGCGACTGGAGTTCGTACCGGAGGGTCGCGTCCTCGAGCATCGCCCGCAGTCCGTCGAACTCGTCGCGCGTCCCCGTGAAATCCAGTTCGTACCAGCCGGCGCGGACGACGATCGGAAACTCGGGCGGAAGCGAGGCCGATTCGACGAACTCGTACAGCGCCGTCTCGGTCGTTTCGTACTTCGAGAGCGATCGGTCGTCCGTCACCGCCAGCCGCTCGTGGGCTTCGATCGACGGATGGGTCGCGATCGCTCCCGAAACCTCCCGCGGGTTCTCGGCGACCACTTCACCCAGTTCCACTGCCCTGTCGCCGGTTCGGACCCCCGACAGGAGACGGAAGGTGGCGCTCGGGAACGAGCGAGAGACCTCCGCGACCCACGCGTCCTCGGGGAGACGTATCCGCAGCGACGCCGTGATCATCCTGTCATGGGATCGTACGTCCCGGAGCGCCCAACAGTTTGGGGGGAGGTATCACCCAACTCACGACGAAACGACCGGGTCGCCAAGTCGGATCCCCATCGGTGCCGGTCCGGGCGTCTCGAGCCCCCGGGCGTAGCCCAGATACAGGGCGCTATTGACGATCCCGATGTGGCTGAACGCCTGCGGGTAGTTCCCGAGGTGGGCGCCGCTCTCGGGATCGATCTCCTCTGCGACGAGCCCGAGCGGGTTCAGGTACTCGAGCAGCGTCTCGAATCGGGATTGAGCCTCCGCGATGCGCCCGGAGAGCGCGAGCGCGTCGACGAACCAGCTCGAGCAGAGGACGAACGCTCCCTCGTCGCCCGGGAGTCCGTCGTCGCCGTCGTACCGCTGGACGAACACCTCGTCCTCGACTAACGTCTCCTCGATCGCGTCGATCGTTCCCTGCACGCAGTCGTCGTCGAAGGGCAGGAAGCCGACGATCGGGAGCAACAGCCCCGTCGCGTCGAGCGCGTCCGACCCGTAGGATTGCACGAACGCCCCGACATCCTCGTCGTACCCGTTCTCGAGGACGTCCGCCCTGATCCGCTCGCGGGTCTCCCGCCACTCCCCGACCGGGGCGTCGTAGCCACCGTCGGTCGCGAGCGCGATCCCGCGATCGAGGGCGACCCAACACATCACCTTCGAGTAGACGAAGTGTTCGGCCCCGCCGCGGACCTCCCAGATGCCCGCGTCGGGCTCGGTCCAGATCTCGCGGACGTACTCGACGATATCGCGGATCCGGTCCCACTCGTCGGGGTCCAGTTCGCGACCGTGTCGGTGCATCTCGTCGACGGCCAGCAGGAGTTCCCCGTAGGTGTCGTGTTGGCGCTGCTCGGCGGCCCCGTTGCCGATTCGCACGGGACTGGACCCGCGATACCCCTCGAAGTGCTCCAGTTCCCGCTCCTCGAGATCGGAATCGCCGTGGAGCCCGTACAGCGGCTGGATCGCTTCGGGATCGTCGGCCTGGCAGAGATCCATGAACCAGTCGAAGTAGTCGTTCGCCTCGTCGGCGGTGCCGAGGTTCATCAGTGCCTGCACTGTAAAGCCGGCGTCGCGCAGCCAGTTGAACCGGTAGTCCCAGTTGCGGACGCCGCCGATGTCCTCGGGTAGCGAGGTCGTCGGCGCAGCCGCGATCCCACCCGATTCGGCGTGGGTCAGGAGCTTCAGCACGAGTTCGGACCGAACGACGGTGTCGTGCCACGCCCCCTCGAACGCGCAGTCGCCGTCGGCATCGCAGTCGTGGGCCCAGTCGGCCCAGTAGTCGATCGTCTCCGCCAGCGCGGCCTCGGGATCCGTGTTCGCGTCCTCGGCGCCCGTACACCGGAGCAGGAACCACTCCTCGTCGCCGGCCTCGAGCGAGAGGTCGCCGGTGATCCGGCCGTCATCGATTGCGAGGTCGATCGGACTCTCGAGCAGCGTCCGTTCCTCGTCGCCCTCGGCGAGGACGCCGCCATCGACCCGTTCGATCGACGTCTCCGCGCGGCCGTAATCGAACCGCGGCTCGAGTTCGACCTCGAGCTCGACGCTCCCGTCTGCGCAGGCGAGTTTGCGATAGAGGACTTTCTTCGGGTGGTCGGTCCGACCGGCCGGCGGCAGGAAGTCCGTTACGGTCGCCGTCCCGTCGTCGGTCCGGAACGTCGTCTCGAGGACGTTCGTGTCGTCGACGTACCGCCGCTCCGTCTCGAAGGAATCAGTCGGGGCGATCCGAAATCGCCCCCCGCGCTCGGCGTCGAGGATCGCGGCGAGGATGCTCGGCGACTCGAGGTGGGGGAACGGGAACCAGTCGATCGAGCCGTCCGGCGCGACGAGCGCGCACGTCTCGAGGTTCCCGACGACGCCGTAGGCCTCGATCGGCGGATAGGCGTCGGCGTCAGTCACCGACATCACCCGCGGCTCGGACCGGACCGGTGAACGCGACGCGATCGAGAGGCGAGTCGATGCGCATGACGCACCGTTCGACGACCAGCAGGAAAAAAGCGGACCTCGCGGGGAACGCGCGTCGAGACCGCGTGGGACCGGTTTCGAAAAACGCGATGAGCGGCGATACCGACTCGAAGGTCGTCGTCACGGGCGCGTCGGCGGGCGTCGGCCGGGCGACCGCGCGAGCTTTCAGCGAGCGAGGGGCGCGGATCGGCCCGCTCGCACGGGAAAGAGGGGGCTCGATCCGCGGACTAGGTGCGAAGAATCGTGCCCGCGAGTCGAGTGCCGATTCGTGGACGACCGTGACGGACTACCTCCCCGGCGGCTCGAACGTGTTCGGTGGGCCGGTCGGCGAGAGCGTCTGTCCCGTCACGAACGACGCGGCGTCGCTCGCGAGGAAGCGGACGAGGTCGGCGACCTCATGGGGCGAGCCGACCTCTCGAGCGACCGGCTCTCGGTCCGGAATCTCGTCGAGGCCGAACCCCTCGCGGACCGGCGGCGTCGCGATGAACCCGGGCTCGACCGCGTTCACGCGAACGTCGTCCTCGGCCCACTCGGCGGCCAGCGTTCGGGTGAGTGCGCTGACCCCCGCCTTCACGGCGCTGTACGGCCCCATTCCGGCGACGCCGTAGCGACCGGCCATACTGGACGTGTTGACGATCGCTCCGCCGTCGCTCCGGAGCGCGTCGGCGAACGCGCGGGTGACGTTGTACGTACCCGTGAGGTTCACCTCGACGACCCCCTCCCAGCCCTCGGGCTCTACCTCCTGCAGGGGTCCGCCGTCACCGGCCCCGCCCGCGTTGTTGACCAAGACGTCGACAGTGTCGAACTCCTCGAGCGTCGCCTCGGCGAGCGCCTCGACCGAGTCGCGATCGGTAACGTCGCACTCGACGGGATGGACCGACCCGGGGAGGTTCGCCCCGTTGAGTTCGTCCGCGACGGCCTCGACGTCGTCCCGCGTTCGCGAACAGATGACGACGTCGGCGCCGTCCGCGACGAACGTCTCGGTGATCGCCCGGCCGATACCGCTCGAGGCGCCCGTCACAACGGCCGTCTCACCGGTGACGCTGGAGTGGTCGCGAACGGACTCCGTCGTTCGAGGTTCGTCTGCTACTGGCATCCCGCACGCTATCGCTCCTTAGGGGAAAAGCCTCTACCGACTGTGGGCGGATCGCACACAGTCGGTTTCGAGTGAGAGTGTCGACGTGGTATCGATCAGCGATGGAGCCGGCCGCCCGGACTTACTACGTTCCTCGGTCACCGACGATCGGTACTCGCGACGGCTGAAAGCCTTTACTGCGGGGCCGGTGTATCGGCGTCAATGGTCTCTTCCGACGTGGAACTCGCGGTGTACCGCTGTGAGTCCTGTGGCGACTATCAGCTGGGCAGCGCGGCGATGACGTGTTGTGACGAGTCGATGACGGAGATCGACGACACCGTCCCGATCGAAACGCCGGACGAGAAGCGGCTCATGCGGACCGTCTTCGGGATCTCCGAGACCGAACTCGAGATCTGTCGGTGTCTGATGGCCGAACCGGAGATCACCGTCAACGAACTCGCGTCGATGGTCGACCGGGATCGGAGCGTCGTCACCAGACATCTCACCGATCTGGTCGAGTTCGGCATCGTCGAGAAACAGTCGCGCGTCCTTTCCGACGGGGGACGCGTCAACGTCTACTCGCACCGGTCGGTCGACGCGGTCCGCCGACAGTTCAAGCTCGGCCTCTACACGTGGATGATCGAGGCCGTCGACGTGATCGACGATCTCAGCGAGGAGAAGGTCTCGCTGCTGGTACAGGGTGACGATCCGGAGACGGAGCGCAGTCAGCTCATCGTCGATCGGGACGACACCGACGACTCCTGATTCGGCGACGGACCCGGTCGAAACGCGCCCTGGGTCGTCGCGAAGCCGACCGACCGGCACAACGCTTTCACGGCCGGGGTCGAACGACGGCACGTGAATCACGACACCTGGTCCGAGTCACAGGCGGAGACCACCGTCACCGTCGACGGCCACGAGCTGTCAGTCGCGTACCGCGACGAGGGCGAGGGAGAACCGGTCGTGTTTCTCCACGGAATTCCCACATGGTCGTTTCTCTGGCGGCGGATCGCGCCGCAGGTAGCAGAGCAGTTCCGGACGATCGTCCCGGACTTCGTCGGCTACGGCAACAGCGATCGGCGCGACGCGTTCGACCGCTCGATCCGCGCGCAGGAGCAGGTCGTCGCCGGTCTGGTCGACCGACTCGGACTCGAGGCGTTCCACGTCGTCGGTCACGACATCGGCGGCGGCGTCGCGCTCCGGTACGCCGCGCACACGGACGATCGGATCGACAAACTGGTCCTCTCGAACGCGACGGCGTACGGCTCCTGGCCGGTCGAGTACGTCACCTCGCTGGGGCTCCCCCGGACCCTCGACATGGACGCCGACGCGTTCCGCGAGCGACTCGATCACGCGTTCGTCGAGGGGCTCGAACGGGCCGACCCGAAACCGGAGTGGGTCGACGGGATGACCGAGCCCTGGCTCCGAACCGACGGTCGGCGGGCGTTCGCCCGCGCTGCCGTCGCGACGAACACGAACCACACGACCGAAATCGACTACGACGCCATCGACGCCGAACTGCTGTGTCTGTGGGGCGTAGCGGACGCGGAACAGCCCGTCGACGACGGCCGGCGACTCGTCGACGATATCGGCGGCGAACTCGTCGCACTCGAGGACGCCGGCCACTGGGTGACCGAGGACCGACCGGACGCGTACCGGGACCGCCTCGAGGCGTTTCTCGCCGAGTGAGATATCGACCGGCAGCGGCGACGCGACGTCGAGAGGGCTCGGGAAGCGAGCCGATCGCATACCGGAGATCTCGGGAGCGGACGTGCTACCGTCGCTGAACGCTGTCGCAATCGGACACGAGTGTCGATCAGAGGGTGAATTCGCCGCGACACGACCGCGACGCAGCGGTCGTTACAGTTCGACCGGCGACGCGGACTCGACGTCGAACCGAGTGACCTCCGGGTCGCCAGAAAGCAACTCCGGGAGCGCGTCTTCGAACGCCTCGAAGTGGTCGGTCTCCGCGTGCGCACCGAAGGCGGCTTCGTCCTCGTATCGTTCGAAGAACCGGAACACGTTCGGATCCTCGGCGTCCGTCGCGACCCGATAGTCGACGACGCCGTCTTCCTCACGGGAGCTTTCGGCGAGGTCCTGTACGAGTTCGAGGGCTTCGTCGCGGTGGTCCGAATCGACCGGAAACGTCGCGTGAATGACGAGCATCGCACGGATTTCGACCGACGAACCACAAAGTTCTATCCCTGGTGTTCGCCCGTCGTGCATCCCGTCGAACATCGAACGGCCGCCGACGGTCCTCGCATTCGGTACCGCAGTTCGCCGCCGAGCACCTTCGCGGCGACGAATACCGGATCCCACGTCGTGTTGAACGGCGGCGCGTACGCGAGGTCGTAGTTCTCCAGTTCGAAGACGGTAGCGCGCTCCGTGAACGCCACGATCGCGTGACTGCGGTGGACCGTCCCTCCCCCGTACCCGCTGACGAGACTCGTCCCGAGGACGCGTCCCGAGTCCCGATCCGCGGTCAGCGTGATCGTCACGGTGCCCCGGTCGAGGTAGTAGCCCGCGCGACTTCGCGTCGACCGTCTCGCTGACCGGATCGAAGCCGGACGACCCGACGTCGGATCGCGTTCGCGCAGCTGATCCTCGCGACCGTGCAGGCGTCGTGCACACCCTCTCAACCGTTTTGAAGGGGACCACACTAGCATCGATCACACCGGTAGCTCCGGTGTGCGGCCGTCGCGGTCGCGGGGATGGAAACCCGGCTCGCCGGGTTGCAACGGCGAACTGCAGTGGCGCCCCGCGGTCATTGAGGCACGGGCCGCGGGGACCGCCCGCCGTCCGGTCGTCGATCGGCCATCCGTACCGGACGGCGATCCACCAGATCTATCGGTTCGAAAACGAGCGTTGTCGAGATTCTCACTGACCGCCGCAATCAGTCCGACACCGAGCCGCCGCTTAGAGGTCGATCCCGCCATTGACGTCGATAACTTCGCCGGTGACGTATCCCGACTGCTCGCTCGCGAGATAGCGGACGAGCCCGGCGATCTCCTCGACGGTCGCGAACCGCTCGAGCGGGATGTCCTCGCGCAGGTCGTCCCGAACGGTCTCGGGAATGGACTCGATCATCTCCGTCCGCGTGAAACCGGGGGCGATGCAGTTGGCCGTCGTTCCCGTTCCGGCCAACTCGAGCGCGAGCGACCTGGTAAAGCCGAAGAGGCCGCTCTTGGCCGCGGCGTAGTTCGCCTGCCCGACGTTCCCCTGCTTGCCGATCACGCTCGAGACGCTGATGATTCGGCCGTTCGGAGCGGCCTCGAGGTCGTCGTAGAACGCCTTCGTGCAGTTGAACGCGCCGTTGAGCGAGACGTCGACGACGCGGTGCCAGTCCTCGGCGGTCATGTTCGCGAACGTGCGGTCGGCCGTGATGCCCGCGTTGTTGACGAGGACGTCGATCGGACCGAACGCGTCGGCGACCGCGTCGCGCATCGTGTCGACCGCACTGCGGTCGGTGACGTCGGCCTGTACCGGATGGGCCGTACCGTCGGTGTCGGCCTCGGTGATCGCGTCGGCGACCGCGTGGGCGTCGGTCTCCGAGGAACGGTAGTTGACGATCACGGTCGCGCCGTACCGCCCGAGTTCTCGAGCGATGCCGCGTCCGATCCCGCGCGAGCCGCCGGTCACCAGACACGTTCGCCCCGAGAGCGGCTGGCGGGACGGACGCTCCAATTCGGCCGGTCGGTCGGCCATTTCCGCACTCATTGGCGGCCCCCAAGCGGCGTCGGGCCCTCGCGTTGGTGCGTCCCCGTGAGAACGTCGTTCCCGTTCGTTTCGACGGTCGCGAGCAGGTCGTTGACGGTGTACGTCCGCGACCGCTCCGCCGACGGCCGTTCCGTATAGGGGACGACGCCTCGAATCGACGCTGCGTTCGCGTCGACGGCGTCCGCGATCGTCGCGTCCTCTTCGACCTCGGAGATCGCCAGCGCGACGACCGGAACCCGAACTCGCTCGCGCGGTTGGTCGGAGTCGGTGTCGAACGGCGACGGCGGAACCGCCTGTCGGCGAAACGCCGGCTCGAGCGAGTGGCCGTTCCGGGCGGCCCAGCGTTCGAACTCGGCGACGAGTTCGTCGCGGGTCGACCCGTTTTCACCGGTCGATCCGGCGGTCGAGCGGTACTCGGGCGGCCAGTGGATCACCCGGTGGTCGTCGATCACGTCGCGTTCGTCGAGGTCTCGGAGCCGCTCAACGACGTCGTCGATGGTCGCCGTGATGGCCGGCGGAACGCTCCCACGGACGTAACAGTCGACCCGGAGACTCGCGGCCGAATCGATATCGATGACCGGCGCGAACGGCGATTCGACCTCACCGGCAGGCATAGCCGACCTCCGTGGACCGAACGCGGCCCCCCTCGACGAGCGATCGCAGAATCGGCAGAAGTGTCAATTTCGATAGTCCCAGCAGCTGCTGGAGTTCGGACACCGTCGCCTCTTCGAGTACCAGCACGGAGAGATACACGAGCTTCGTCCGCGGCGCGTCGAATTCGTCCGGTACTGTCGGCTGGTGTTCGCTTGTGGACATCATCCATGGACGACGGCAACGAACCGACACATAAAGCTGATTGAGAGGTGGTCCCACACATCATAGACCGTACGCAGCCGGCGATATTCTTGACCATTATTCATGAGTGATATCGGCCTCTCGAGCGTGACATAATTTCCGCTGGACCGGTCGTTTTATCAAATTACGTATCGGTCGAGCGAGCGATAGCAGATGTATCGGCGTCTCGTGAGAAGAGCGATCGCTCTCGGCGCGACTGCGTTACGGATCGGTCGGAAGTGGATGATGTCCACGAGTGGCCGCCGACTGCGGCCAACCGCGGTGGGCGAACCCGGATCTCGATCCGGATTCCCTGCGATCGCTTCTAGACGTTCGATCGGCAAAATTGTACTCCCAAACAATTTTGGTGTTTACTGCCGGATGATGCACGAATGTGGCGCGGATGCACTCACTCGAATCGCGCCGTACCGATCTCCCGAGAGCGAGCACCGCCAGATACGCAGTTAGCCCGCGGTGAATCGAAAACTCGTTCCGCCACAGCCGGGGCACGAATCAACCCGCTTCGGGAGCGGTTCGGAAGCGCTCTCAGAGAGGAGCACGAAGCCGCACTCGTCGCACTCGATGTACGCGTCCATACGACCGTCGATCAGCTTCCTCTCGTCGACTCTATCCGAACTCCTGTGACGCTGTTCTCCACAGAAACTCGAACAGTGCCGCCGGGTCCGCCGATACTAGCATCTCTCAAAGATTCGACGGATATCGTCCTCGCGCCCGTCCCGCGGATAGCCGCCTCGAGAGCGCCCGGTTCGATACTCCGATAACGCAGAAGGAATTTCAACAAAGCGGCGTTGGTGACCAGCGAAAACTGCTTTCCAGTGGGATGAGAACTCGCGTGCTGGCTACGTTCCATACCACCCTCAATCCACTCGGCAGTTATAAACTCTTTCTGAACGGTTCTATTATCGTACCGAACTGGCGAAGATGCTTGGATTATCGAAGCCAATCTCGATTCGATTCTCTAAATCGCATCGCGTTACGATCATCAAAACCCGAAGCTGGCGACTCGCTCAGGACAGTTCGTGGTCCGCATCCGGCTCGCTCTCGTCGGCCCTGGATTCGCTCCCAAAGTGATCGAACGGTCGAAAGTAGTGTGTCGGAGGAGTTCTTCGCTCTCCACCTGGTGCCCGAGCGTATCGAGCGTCTGCGCAATACGCGTTACGTCGTGATAACCAGCGTTCTCGTAGTTGATGGTCGGAACGTAGCCTTCGATGATTCCCCGTTGCTCGAGTTTCTGATGCGGTTCCGAACGGTGCCGTCCGAAACGCCGATCTGCTCCCCGATCTCGACCGCGATTTTGTTTCGCGCGTCGCGCTGCAGGCGTTGGAGGATTTTCCGATCCGTCTCGTCGAGCGGAGTGTATTCTGCCGACGCGCACATGTGCCGATCAACAATCCTGTCTTCCTTGTCGTCCCTGTCTAGACGGATTCGGACTCGTCGAGTCCGCCGTTCGAACGCGGTCGCCGTCGCGGAATGCGGCGGTTGTCGAGTTCGGAGATGGGGGTTTCTGGAGGCATTGCGTTTCACTCGGACGGCGACAGCGTAATCGAGAACTCACATCGCTCGTCTCGTCGATAACCGGCCACTCGAAACAACTGCAGGGATATTCAAGACCGAAGTAACAGGACTTTTACCTGTCCCACGGCGTCGAAATCGCGGAGTCGATACACGAGTTTGCGAACGCGGGCCGCCTCGCCGCGACAGAAAATCGTTTCCAGACACCAATCGCCTTCGTGCGTGTGGCTCGTCGTCGTAATGATATCCTGAAAATCGTGTTGTACGTCGTGGAGTTCGCGGATCACGTGCTCGTGTTGATAATCGAAGGCAAGCGCGGTTGTCACTTCGCCCGAGACGGTCTCGAGTTCGGTGTGAGCCTCGATATACTCCTGCATCGCTTCCCGAACTGCTCGTGACCGGGAGTCGAATCCCTCAGTCTGCCACGTCTGATCAAATTCCTCGAGTAAGTCATCCGGAATATTGAAACTGGTACGCATCTGGTTACAGCGGACTTAGCGGGGTGAACGAATGGGTGCTGTGGTTTTTCACGCCGACCGGGGTATTACGATCCCCCTCAATCGGTGCTAACAGCATTTTTGTGCCGTCTCTCCCGAGGATTCCGCATGGATCTCGGTCTCGTTGCAGGTGTCGTTACGATCGGCTTTATCCACGGCGTGCTCCCGGATCACGGGTGGCCGATCGCTGCGACCTACGGGTTGAATCGCTCGCGGACGTGGCTCTACGGGGCGGTCGCAGGACTCGTTCTCGGAGTCGGACATCTGATTAGCAGCGTCGCACTGGTAGTGGCGTACTTTTGGTTCAGTCGCTTCGCTGCCTTCGCCGAAGGCCCGTGGATGCGATATATCGCAGGGATCATCCTCATTCTACTGGGAATCCACGAATATCGGAACGGCGGACACGGGTCAGGTCACGATCACGATGAGTCCCACCACGACCACGCCCATACCCACACTCATGAACACGATCATTCACACGACCACAACCATTCGGGGACCACCTCCCAGCGCGGGAGACTGACCCGGATTCGGGAGCGACTGTTCGGCGGACATCGTCATTTGAGTGACGAAGACGCTGAACGCGGATTGATGGCCCTCGGGACGACCGCCCTCCTGCTGGGGTTCGCCCACGAGGAGCCGATTCAAATTCTGGCGATCTGTACGGGGACGGCCTACTGCCTGGAACTGATGCTGGTTTATTCGCTGGTCGTGATCATTGCGATCCTCATTCCGACGCTCCTCTTGATCGCAGGCTACGAACGCCACCGCGAAACGGTCGACCGATACACGCCGTACCTACCGTTGCTGACGGCGACGGTGCTGGTGGGTATGGGACTGACGTTCATTCTCGGGATCTTCTGAGGACTCTCCGTTCCTGACCACTGTCCTTTTTCAGCGCCAGTCCGTGTTCAGTTGCCACTCTGCAACTGGTATCGCGAAGCGATTCGTCGCAAAAGGAAAGCCGGTGGAGGGATTTGAACCCTCGACCTAATCCTTACGAAGGATTCGCTCTGCCAGTCTGAGCTACACCGGCGCGAGTGTACTCTGTTGTAGGGCCGATACCAGCCATAAGGATTGCGAATCGTTACGGCCGTGCGATGGGATCTCGTACCTCGAGTCAGCGCTCGAGTCGGACGTCCAGACAGACGTTCAGTTCGTGGGGGGCGTAGGAGCGAACGACCCGTTCCGTCTCCACCGAAACGTCGTACGCCGGTTCGGCGGCCTCGCGGATCGCTCGCTCTCCGGGACCGAATGGATCGTCCTCGTGCTGGATGTCGTAGTAGTGGAGCACGCAGTCGTCGCCCGCGACGGTGACGGCGGCCTCGAGGAACTCGTCGGCGCTGTGGGGGAGGTTCATCACGACGCGGTCGGCCCAGCCCTCGTACTCGGGCGTCACCTCGCGAACACCGTCGCACTCACACCGTTCGCGCGACGAGCCCGCAACGAGGTTGCGGACGTCGTCACAGATCGCCGTCACCCGATCCTCGACGCCGTTGCGGCGCGCGTTCTCCCGCAAGTAGTCGATGGCGTCCGGGTTGACGTCGACGCCGACGCACTCGGCGCCGCGCTTCGCGATGGGGATCACGAACGGGCCGACACCGGCGAACATGTCGAAGACGTGCTCGTCCGCGGTAATTTGCTCGACGACTCGATTGCGCTCGGTCGCGAGTCGCGGCGAAAAGTACACCTCGGCGAGATCCAGCAGGAACTCGCAGCCGTACTCGCGGTGGACGACCTCCGTGTTCGCGCCCGCGAGCAGTTCCCAGTCGCGGACGCGGGTCTCCCCCTTCACTTTCGAGGCCTTGTTGAGGACCGTCTCGAGGGGCAGATCCGACGCGACGATCGCGTCGGCGATCTCCCGGGCGCGTTCGTCGTCGTCCTCGTCGAGCAGTGCCGCGCGGCCCAGTCGCTCGTAGGACGGCTCGAAGCCGAGCAGGTCCGCGGGCGTCGTCTGTGTCTCGCGCTCCTCGAGCGTCCGGGAGACGACCTCGAACTCCGCGGGAACCGCGTCGGGGTCGGCGATCGGGATGTAGAGGCTGCCGTCGTCGACGGTCAGTTCGTACTCGTCGTCGATCAGGTCCGCGTCCGCGAGTCGCTGACGCGTGGCTTCCCCTTCCTCGCGCGGCGCGCGGACGCACGGCACTTCCATACCCGAACGAAGCCGTCGAACCGCCGTAACGGTAACGTTTCGCCACGCCGTCGGACGCCGAGATCGAGACTCGAGCCGCGGACGCCGGAGTGACAGTTTTCAGGCCGCCGCCGGTACTGGTCGGTATGCGAGAGCTGACAACCGCGGAGACGGTCCGCGAGGAGGGATCGTGGCTGTTCACGGTGCGGGACCAGTACGGCGAACTGGACGAAGTGATTCTCGTTCCCTGCGATGACGACGACGAGAGCGGCTCGACCAGCGGTCAGGCGTCGACCGACGGCGGCGTCGAGGCGTGGATCAACCGCTGTACGCACGAAGCCCAGCGCTTCGATACGGGTCGGGGCGTCCCGATGCGCGAGGGCCGGATCATCTGTCCGAAACACGGCTCGATGTTCGATTCCTGTTCGGGCTACTGCGACAACGGCGAGGCCGCCGACACGACGCTCCCGTCGGTCGACATCTCGGTCCGAAACGACGGCCGAATCGTGCTCACCGACGACGAACTGACGTTCGTCGGCGAGGGCGGGATCGACGATAACGAGGGCGACGGCGACGGCGGGCCCACCTCGACGTCCCACATCGGATTCTGAGGTCGTATTAGTTCGAACACAGACACTTATCGCCCCAGGAACGATGGTGACCGTATGGACCGCTACACCGTCTCGAGCGGCACCGAGTGGGAATCGACCGTCGGCTACTCGCGGGCCGTTCGCGCCGGCTCGCAGATCCACGTCGCCGGGACGACCGCGACCGACGAGGACGGGAACGTCGTCGCGCCCGACGACCCTTACCGACAGACGGAGCGCGCACTCGAGCTCGTCGCGGACGCGCTCGAGGAGGCCGGCGCCGGACTCGAGGACGTCGTTCGGACCCGGATCTACGTCACCGACATCGACGACTGGGAAGCGATCGGACGCGCGCACGGCGAAGTCTTCGGTGACATTCGCCCCGCGACCAGCATGGTCGAGGTGCAGCGGTTGATCGGTCCCGACCATCGCGTCGAGATCGAAGCGGTGGCGATCGCGGACGACGGGCGGTAGCCTCCGATCACCTCACCGATCGACGCCGCGTGGCAAGCGCAACCCGCCGTCTTTTGCCCGTCGCGGTCGTCGCTCAGCCCGATACAGATGTCGTCGACAACGGACGATCGATCGGGACTGATGAGAAAGATCGGCGTCGTGACGACCCTGATAGACGCGATACGGGAGTTCTCGAAGGGACACCGCGGAAGCGGCCTAATGCTCCTCGTCGCGGCCGCGCTCTCCTCGCGGATCCCCGGTATCGGAACGGCCGCGTCGCTGCTCCTGCGGGCGTACCGACGGCTCCGCTGAGACGGCGTCGCGATCGGTGACCGCCGTCTCGAAAGCGTATTCCGGACGCTGATACTACGAGCGCCCATGCTCACCTTCATCGGTCTCGGACTCTACGACGAGCAGTCGATCACCGTCGAGGGCCGGGATGCCCTCCAGAACGCCGATCGCGCCTACGCCGAGTTCTACACCAGCAAACTGCTCGGCGCGACCGCCGCAGACCTCGAGGCCGCCCACGACGTCGACATCGAGGTCCGAGACCGCACGGGCGTCGAACAGCACCCGGACGACATCCTCGAGGCCGCCGAGAGCGAGGACGTGGCCTTCCTGACCGCGGGCGACACGATGATCTCGACGACCCACGTCGACCTCCGCCTGCGGGCCCACGACCGCGGGATCGAGACGCGGGTGATCCACGGCGTCACGGCCCAGACGGCCGCCAGTTCCCTGACCGGGCTCCAGAACTACCGCTTCGGGAAGGCGACTACCCTCCCCTTCCCCTACGCCCACGGCGCCGACGGCCTGCCGGCGAGCGTGACGGACACGATCGACGCGAACCGGGAGGACGGCCTCCACACGGTCGTCTACCTCGACATCAAGGTCGATCACGAACTCACCGACGAGGACGAGTACATGACCGCCGACGTCGGCGCCGAGTTGCTCGCCGAAGCGTACCCCGACCTCGTCGGCGTCGTCGTCGCTCGCGCCGGCAGCCCCGATCCGCTCGTCGCGGCCGGAACCATGTCGGAACTCGCCGAGCGGGAGTTCGGCGACCCGCTGCACCTGCTCGTCGTTCCCGGCGAGTGTCACGCCCTCGAGGCCGACGCGCTGGTCGAACTCGCCGACGCCAATCGGGACGCACTCGAGACGAACTGACTCGAGTCGCGAGCGATTTCGTCCGGGCGCACTGACTCGAGCGCGTCGAACGCGTGACTATTTAGGGCCCCGGCGGCTGTCCTGATCCATGAGCGGTCGGGAGCGAACGGACGAATCGGCCGGTGACGAAGCGATCGGCACCGCGACCGACGGAACGAACGACCTCGATACGGAGACGATCGCCGTCGCCCGCGAGGAACTCCAGCGGACGTTCGACTACCAGGTCGAGCGCCTCCAGGAGATCGACGCCAAGGCCATCGAGATCCTGAAGGCGAACCTCCTGCTGATCGGGCTGGTCGTCACCGGCGGCTCGATTATTTTCCAGACCGATATCCACATCATGGCCTTCGCGAACCTCTTTACGATCGCCGGCGGGATTCTCCTGCTGGTCTCGACGGGTCTCGCCGGAGTGACCTACACGGCGTCGAATCTCCGTGGCGGCATCGACACCGACGCCGTCGAGGTCGCGCTCGCGTCGGCTCGAGCCGACCCTGAGACGCGAGCCGGGACGGCGCAGTTCGAGGAGCGCCTGCTGCGCAGTTACGGCCGCTGGATCGAGTACAACGCGCGGGTGACGGCCGTCAACGATATGTTCGCGACGATCACCGTCCTCATGGTGATCGCCTCGCTCGTCTACGTCACCGCCGGGATCGCGGTCGGCGCCGCCGGCACCTCGAGGGTCGTCTCCGTGCTCTCGTTTCTCGTCCTCTCGGCCGTGCTGGCGTGGCTCGGCGCCTTCGCCTACTACATGGACCACCTCGGCGTGAGCGAGGAGTCCTGGGAGGGAACCTTCGACGGCGTTCGCCTCTCGAAGGGCGTCACCCGGAAGCGTGGCCTCTCGACGCTCCGAACGATGCGCAGCGAACGCGACGAGGCGGAGGCGGACGAAGCGGAAGCCGACGGAGCGGAACCGGAGGCGAAAGCCCGGACGGATCCGCTCGACTGATCACCGTTAGCCGTCCAGCGCGCCCTCGAGTTCGTCCCGGAAGTCGCCGGGAACCTCGATGTGGGGCGCGTGGCCGGTGTTCCCGAAGACGACCTCCTCGAACTCGCCGCCCGAATCGCCGTACTCCTCGAGGACGGCCCGGGTCTGGTCGACCATCGGCTGGGGCGGGAAGACGTCCTCGCCGGGCCAGTCGGGGACCTGTCCCATCCGTCCGAGCGTGCCCACGTCGAAGACGGACTCGTTGGAAACGATCTGGTCCGAGTCGCCGCGAATCCACAGGACGGGCGGCTTCTCGTCGGGATCGACGTCGACGATCTCCTCAAGATCGCAGTACTTCGGCGAGATGGCGTTGTTCACGCCGTGTTCCCCGGGCGCGACGCCGGGCCAATTTTCGCTCTCGATCGCGTCGCCGGGGTAGTTCTCGTCGCCGGTCGCGGTGTCGAGCATCCCCGTCAGGTACGACTCCTCGCGCTCCTCGTCGAACACGTAGCTCGGATCGACGTAGAACGTCCGCAGGACCTTCCGGGGCGAGGATTGACCCTCCTCGCCGCGGTCCCGTTCGGCGAGTCCCGCGACGAACTCCTCGTTGCCCAGCCCCCCGCCGGAGCCGGCGTAGTCGTCGAAACACGGCGTTCCCTCCTCGTCTCTCGTCCCGCCGAAGCCGTACGGCGAGAGCGGGTTGACCAGGACGAGCGAGTCGACCGCCTCGGGATTGTCGATCGCGTACCGCATCGCGACGCCCCCGCCGTTCGACCAGCCGACCAGCGTCACGGGCTCCTCGAGGTCCAGTTCGGAAAACAGCGCGCGGAGGTCCGCCTCGAAGTCTCGGAGGCCGTCCGTCGCATCGATCGGCTTCGTCTCGGAGTCGCCGTACCCCCGCAGGTCCGGCGCGATGACGCGATAGCCGGCCGGCAGTTCGCGCATCACGTCTTCGAAAAAGCGCGACGAGGAGACGTTCCCGTGGACGAAGACGACGGTTCCGTCGGCCTCGGCGGCCCCGTTCGGGGCGCCGGCCTCGAGGTAGTGGGTTTCGAGGCGGTCGGTGTCGGCGACGTGCGATTCGATGCCGGCGAGAGTGTCGTCTCGAGGCATAGCCGGGGGTATCACGGCGACTGTGATAGGTGTCGGTGTTGCAGACGTGTCACCGCGGCGGACCGCCGAGGCGAACGCCGGGCAACGTCGCCCCGCTCAGGAGAGGAGTCGTTTGAGTCTGGCGAACAATCCCTTCGAGGGATCGCCGCCCCGGCGCGGCGCGCCCGAATCGGCCGTCTCGGTGCTGGAGTCGGCCGCGTCCGCCGGCTGCGCCGATTCGGCGCTCGACGCCTCGCCGTCGGCCGCCGCGATCGCTCGCTCGAGGAGTTCCTCGACGTCGTTGACGGCGTCTTTCACCGGCGCCGTGACGACCGGTTTCCCCTCGAAGCGATCCTGATTCACCGACGTGTCCGCGGCGATGATCACCGCGTCCGCCTCGGCGATCGCGTCGCTCGAGAGTTCGTTCTCCTGGCCCATGGCGCCCTGAACCTCGACGTCGATCTCGTGGCCGAGATCGGTCGCGGTCTGCTCTAGGTTTTCGGCCGCCATCTGGCTGTGTGCGATACCCGTCGGACAGGACGTTACTGCGACGAATTTCATTGGTCTGTGGTGGTGTTGACGTGCTCGTACACGGTCGTTCTCGTGGCCGCGTCGGTCGCTCGGTTCGCGAGCGCTTCGGCTGTGTCGGTCTCGAGGTCGGCGATCGCGGCCTTCACTTCGGGGATCGTCACGGCGCTCATGCTGAGTTCGTCGAGCCCGAGCCCGACGAGCAGCGGCGCCAGGTCGGGGTCGCCGGCCATCTCGCCGCACATCCCGACCCAGGCGTCGCCGGCGTCGGCGGCCGCGACGGTGCGCTCGATCGCGCGGAGGACGGCCGGCTCACAGGGATCTCGGAGGTCGGCGACGCGCTCGTTCTCCCGGGCGGCGGCCATCACGTACTGCGTGAGGTCGTTCGTGCCGATACTGAGGAAGTCGACGCGCTCGGCCAGCTCGTCGGCGATGAAGGCGGCGCTGGGCGTCTCGATCATCACGCCCAGTTCCGGCCGCTCATGCTCGATCCCCTCGGACTCGAGGTCGGCGGCGACGTCCGCGACCGTCTCGAGGGCCGCCTCGAGCTCCGGCACGGTCGCCACCATCGGGAACATCACCGAGAGCGTCCCCGATTCGGCGGCGGCCGCTCGCAACAGCGCCCGGAGCTGGGTCTCGAAGAGGTCGGCGTCGGGACCGAGCGAGCGGCGGATCCCCCGCTGGCCGAGGAACGGGTTGTCCGCGTCGGGCGTCTCGAGGTAGGGGATCGGCTTGTCGCCGCCGACGTCGAGCGTCCGCACGACGACCCGCCCCTCGGGAAACGCCGCCAGCGCCTCGCGGTAGACCTCGAACTGCTCGTCCTCGTCCGGTGGCGCCTCCCGATCGAGAAAGAGGAACTCGGTCCGGAAGAGGCCGATCCCGTCCGCGCCCTGCGCGACGGCGCCCTCGAGTTCCGCGAGGGTTCCGACGTTGGCCGCGACCTCGACGGAACGTCCGTCGGCCGTCGCGACCGGCTCCTCGCGTATCTCGACGTCGCGACCTGCGGCCGCGCGCTCGCGCTGGTCGGGCGTCGGATCGGCGATCACCGCGCCGTCCTCGCCGTCGACCAGCACGTCGGCGCCGTCGTCGATCGACTCGAGGTCCTCGCCGACGCCGACGACGGCGGGAATCCCCAGCGAGCGGGCGAAGATCGCGGCGTGGGAGGTTCGGCCGCCCTCGATCGTCGCGAAGCCGGCGACGCGCTCGGAATCGAGCTGGGCGGTGTCGCTCGGCGTCAGTCGCTCGGCCAGCAGGATCGAACCGGTCGACAGCGAGGCGAGATCGACGCGATCCGCGTCGGTCAGCAGCCGCAGCAGTCGGTCCCGCACGTCCCGGAGGTCGTCGGCGCGCTCGGCCATCCGGCCGTCCATCCCCTCGAACTGCGCGATCGGGTCCTCGAAGGCGGCGTCGACCGCGTGCTCGGCGGGCAGGCCGTCGTCGACGGCCGCTTCGACGCCGTCGATGATCTGCGGATCGTCGACGAACTGCTTGTGGGCGTCGAACACCGCGGCCTCGTCCTCGCCGACGCGCTCGGCGGTCCGTTCGCGCTCGCGCTCGAGTTCCGCTCGGGCGCGGTCGCGGGCGTCCTCGAACCGTTCGCGTTCGGCGTCCGGATCGACCGCCTCGGCCGCCGGCGGCTCGCCGAGCTCGAGGTCGGCGTTCGGATCGTACCAGACGGCGCTGCCGACGCCGGACAGCGGCGTGACGCCGGTTCCCTCCTGGGCCCGCGGTGCGGACTCGTTGGCGGCCATCGGTTCAGGTCCCCGAACTCGATTCGGCCGCGGACTCGGTCTCGGGCGTCGTGAGCAACTCCTCGAGGTCGTCGAGGGCCGCCTCAGCGTCGTCGCCCTCGGCGATCAGCCGGACGTCCTCGCCGCTGGCGACGCCGAGGCTGGTCACGGCGAGCATGCTCGCCGCGTCGACCGGGTCGTCGCCGTCGACTGGAGCGACCCGCACGTCGGCGTCGAACTCGTTCGCGGTCTCGACGAACTTCGCGGCCGGCCGCGCGTGGAGTCCATCCTCGGGGACCACGGTGACAGTGCGTTCCATCACGCGACCGCCTCCGTGATCGTCTCCTCGATCGCCGCCTTCGAGTCGGCCTCGTGGAGGCGCTCGCGGACGTCGTCGTGCATCAGGGCCCGCGAGAGCGAACTCAGGAGTTCGAGGTGGTCCTCGCCGCCCTCGGCGGGGACCAGCAGCATGAACAGCAGCGTCGCCGGCTCGCCGTCCATCGCGTCGAAGTCGATGCCGGCCGAGGAGCGCGCGAAGACGATAGTCGGCTCGGCGACCGCGTCGGTCTTCGCGTGCGGGATGCCAATTCCCATGCCGACACCGGTCGTCGTCTCCTCCTCGCGGGCGAGCAGCGCCTCGAGGGCCGCCTCGCGGTCAGTGACGCGGCCGGCGTCGACCGCGCGGTCGAGCAGGAACTCGATCGCGGCCGCCTTCTCTGCGGGCGGTTCCTCGAGCGTGATCAGTTCGGGGGTCAGTACGGCGTCGATTGTGGGTTCGGACACAGTCATCGTATGATCGCTATCGTGTTGAACAGTGAGGGTTGCGTTGGGTAGTCAGTCGTTCGTCTGTCCGGAGTCGGTCACGGATTTCGCGGGTTCGGCGCCGGCGACGCGCTCGTGGTAGTCGGGCTTGATCAGCGTGGCGACCGTCGCGGTGACCGCCGTTCCGAGCGCGATGCAGGCGAGGAACAGCAGCGCGCTGCTCGAGAGGATCACGACGAAGATGCCGCCGTGGGGCGCCGGCATCGTCACGCCGAGCCAGAGGGCGGCCGCGCCGGCCGTCGCGCTGCCGAGGACCGCCGACGGAATCACCCGGAGCGGGTCGGCGGCGGCGTAGGGAATCGCCCCTTCCGTGATGAAGGCGAGGCCGAGCGGAACGGCCGCCTTCGCGTTTTCGTACATCTCCGCGGAGTACTTCTGGGGCGCGATGAAGTTCGAGAGCGCGAGGCCAAGCGGCGGGACCATCCCGCCGATCATCACGGCGGCCATCGGCGCGAAGATCTGGTCCGCGACGAGGACGGTCCCGAACACGTACGCGACCTTGTTGATCGGGCCGCCCATGTCGACCGCCATCATCCCGCCGAGGATCGCCCCGAGCAGGATGGCGTTCGACCCCTGCATGCCCTCGAGCGCGGACGTCAGCGCGTCGTCGACCATGGCGATCGGGACGCCGAGTCCGAGGATGACGATCGGGGCGAGCAGCAGCGTCGTGAAGACGGGAATCACGAGGATCGGCATCATCTGGGAGACGACCGACGGCACCGACCACCCCTTCATCCAGCGAGCGACGTAGCCGGCGAGCAGCCCGGCGACGATCGCCCCGAGGAAGCCGGCGGCGGCCCCGTCGGCTTCGAATCCGATGATCAGGCCGGCGGCCTCGATGATCGCCTCCTGCTGGATCGCCCACGAGAGGATGAACCCGGGCGCGAGACCGGGCTTGTCCGCGACCGCGTACGCGATGTACCCGCCTAAGACGGGGATCATAATTGTCAGCCCGAGATCGCCGATCTGGGCCATGTACCACGCGATCGACCCCGTCTCCTCGAACACCGTCTCGGTGTTGCCGGCCGTCCACGGCAGCTCCGCCACCATGAACGCGAGCGCGAGGAAGATCCCGCCGATCGTCACGAACGGGATCATGAACGACACGCCCGTCATCAGATCCTCCTTGACCGAGAGGAGGTGGGCGCGGAGTCGTGATTCTACATCGTTTTCCATGCTATCTCTGCCGCAGTTCTTCGACAGCGGCTGCAAAAGTGGTTTCGAATATGTTTGTTTTAGACTGAATTTATTCGAAATATGGTTGCGATCGGATATTCGGGGCGGCGATCAGTATGCGGAGACGCTGATCGACTCGCGTTCGTCCCGGAGCCCCGTCAGTGACGGCGCTCGCGTCCCCGACACCGAGACCACCCGGGAGGCGACGGCGACGCCCGATCTGAGCGCGACCGCGTCCGATTCCTGGCGGGCCCGAGCGGCGAGCACGCCCGACAGTAGGGCGTCGCCCGCTCCGACGGTGTCGACCACGTCGACGTCCGCCGCCGGCGCGTGCAGCGTTCGGTCGGGCGTCGCCATGATCGCGCCGTCGGCGCCCAGGGACGCGACGACGCGCTCGAATCCGGCGGTCTGTAGCTCCTCGGCGGCCGCGATCGCCGACTGCACGTCGTCCACGCGCCGTCCCGTCGCCGCCGCGAGCTCATCGTGATTGGGTTTGCAGAGTGCGTACTCGGCCTCGAGGTCGGCGAGGGTCGCCCCGCCGACGTCGACGACCGTCTCCCAGGAGCCGGCCGCGGCCAGACGGTCGATCGTCTCGGGACCGGTCCCCGGCGGCAGGCTCCCGGCGATCACGACCGTCTCGGGATCGTATCTCTGGAGCGTGTCGACGATCTCCTCGACCGCAGACGGGGCGACCTGCGGTCCGTTCTGGTTGATCTTGTACTCCCCGTCGGGGCCGAGGAGGGTGGTGTTGAGCCGCGTCTCGCCGTCGATCTCGACGAAGTCGGCGTCGATCGCCGCCGCGGAGAGTCGTTCGAGGAGCGAGCGCCCGAGGAAGCCGCCGACGACGCCGGTCGCGACGGTCTCGACGCCGAGTTCGGTCAGGTACTTCGAGACGTTGATCCCCTTGCCGCCCGCGTCGTAGCGGTGCTCGTCGGAGCGGGCGACGGCCCCCTCGGTCAGCGGTTCGGAGAGTTCGACCGTGTAGTCGACGGCCGGATTGAGCGTCACGCTAGCGATCATCCGGCACCTCCACGCCGACGGTCACGTCGGCCGCGGCGCAGGCCTCGCCGATCTCGCCGGTCGGTTCCGCGTCGGTCACCAGCACGTCCACGTCGGACAGCGACGCGAACTCGACGAAGCTCCGCTCGCCGAATTTGGTCTCGTCCGTGACGAGGACGACCCGCTCGGCGCGCTCGACCATCAGCTCCTTGATCCGGGCCTCGTCCTCGTTCGGCGTCGTCAGGCTCCCGTCGCCGGCGATGCCGTTCGTCCCCAGAAAGAGCAGGTCGAAGTTCGTCCGATCCATGAACGCCTCCGCGCTGGGACCGACGAGCGCCCGCGTCCGGTGGCGGAGCGTCCCGCCGGTGAGCTTGACGTCGTCGGCGTTCTTCCCGAGTTCGAGCGCCAGCAGGGGCGAGTTCGTCACCGGAATGAACGCCGTGTCGGTCGGCGCCCGCTTTGCGACCTGCATCGTCGTCGTCCCCGAGTCGAAGAAGACGACCTGCCCGTCGTGGATCTCCGTCGCGGCGCGCTCGCCGATCGCGGTCTTCGCCTCGAGATTCTGGACTTCCTTCTGGACGTACGTCTGCTCGCGTCCGACCGCCGTCACCGGGACGGCACCGCCGTGGGATCGCTCGACGAGACGCTCCTCCTCGAGGGCGTCGAGATCCCGCCGGATAGTCGCCTTCGAGACGTCGAGTTCGGCGGACAGCTCCTCGACAGAGCAACCGTCTCGCTCCGACACGAGTTCGACGATCGTCCGTTTGCGCTGTTCGGGTAACATGAGCCTGGGTGGTCTTCCGATCAACCTGCGTCCTGCACGGTTTTATTTGTTTATGCCGGAATTCGTGATCGTTTCTGACCGTAGGGGACGAACACAACGCGAACCGGCAACAATCTAGTGACTTTCGACACCAAATTCCCGTCTCGAGCGTTCGAAACGGCGACGAACCGTACTACAGAAACGAAAGTCAGTCTGCAAAGAACGAAGGAACGCTCGATCGAGCGTCCGCGACCCGAGCGCCGGTTACAGTCGTTCGATGATTGCGTCAGTCACGTCCTCGGTCGACGCGTCGCCGCCCAGATCGGGCGTCCGTGGCCCGTTCTCGAGGGTGTCCTCGACGGCCGCGTGGACGCGGTCGCTCTCCTCGTCGTAGCCGAGGTACTCGAGCAGCATGGCGGCGGAGACGATCGTCGCGGCCGGGTTCGCGACGCCCTCGCCGGCGATGTCGGGCGCGGTGCCGTGGACGGGTTCGAACAGGCCGCGCTCGGGACCGACGTTGGCCGAGGGCAGGAGGCCGAGCCCGCCGACCAGCCCCGCGGCGAGATCCGAGAGCACGTCGCCCGCGAGGTTCGGGCAGACGACGACGTCGAACTGCTCGGGGTCGAGGCAGACGCGCGTCGCGAAGGCGTCCATCAGCACCTCGTCGGTCTCGACGCCCTTCTCGTCGGCGACGGAGTTGACGGTGTCGCGGAAGAGGCCGTCCGTCTCGCGCATGACGTTTGCCTTGTGGGCGATGGTGAAGCCGTCGTGGTCGCCGTCTTCGACGTAGTCGCAGGCGAACTCGGCGAGTCGCTCCGAGGCCGATTCGGTGACGACGCGAGTCAGCGTCGAGACGTCCTGGGTTAGCCGGTCCTCGATCCCCGAGTAGACGCCCTCCGTGTTCTCGCGGAGGAAGACCAGATCCGTCTCGGGTCGGACGGCGTCGATGCCGGGGTAGGCCTTCGCGGGGCGGATATTGACGAAGGAGTCGACGGCCGTCCGGAGCGGCAGGATGACGTCGGCCGCGGTCTCACCGGCCGCGCCGAACAGCGTCGCGTCGGCCGACGCCGCCAGATCGTAGGTCTCCTGGGGCAGCGCCTCGCCGGTCTCTTCTTTCACCGCGTCGCCCGCGTCCGCTTCGGTGAACTTGAAGTCGATCTCGAGGGACTCGAGCACGTCGACCGCGGCGGGAGTGACTTCCTGTCCGATTCCGTCGCCCGGGATGACGGCAATCTCGTGAGTCATGGCAGATAGTCTCTGGCCGGCCGAAAAGAGGGTATCGATACCGCGACCCGGGGCGGCGCTGACAATCGGTGCTTCGGACGACGGTCCCCGACCCGCCCGCCGCGCATTCGATCCGGACTCGGACTCATGCTGAAGCGGACCACGGCGACGCGTCCTCGTCGCCCGAACCGCGCGCGGCGCGGTTCGCAGGATATCGAACGTCCGTTCGTGTCACCGGAGTATCGAATCTAGTCGAATTAACTACCTATCAAGTTAAATAATGGATCGGATCGGTCGTTACTTCCTGAATAGTGTCAACACTGCCCAATCTACCGTGAATATTTATTAACATCTTTGTAAATGATCGTGCCTGAACTATGAGTAAGGATAATCGGTCTCGGTCGGAATCGGGACTTACCAGACGAACCGCACTGAAAACCGGCGCCCTGGCATCGGTAGGGCTGTCCCTCGGAGTGATCGGTACGGGGAGTGCCGTGTCCGGGGAGGACGATCCGGCATCGATCGTCGAGGAAATGACACTCGAGGAGAAGGTGAGTCGAACGCACGGCGCCGACGGCGGCCCGGAGGGAATCGCCGGCTATCTGCAGGGTATCGAACGGCTCGATGTCCCCGGAATGGGGATGGCGGACTCACCGGCCGGCGTCGTCGCCGCCGACCCCGCGACGGACTTTCCGCATCCGATCGCGGCGGCGGCGACGTTCGATCCGACGCTGATCGAATCGGAGGGGCGAGCGATCGCCCGCGAGGCGAAGGCCCTCGACGTGTCGGTGCTCCTCGGGCCGTCGATGGACACCTTCAGAGTCCCGCTGCACAGCCGCGCCGGCGAGACCTACGGCGAGGATCCCTACCTCGCCTCGAGGATGGCCGCGGCGTACACCGGCGCCGTGCAGTCCGAGGGGGTCGTCGCGACGCTGAAACACTTCGTCGCGTACAACCAGACGCGGGCGACGGGCGACGTCTACGACTACTTTTCGACGTCGGAACACGACGTGCGCGTCGGCGAACGGGCGCTCCGCGAGATCTACCTCCCGCCGTTCGAGGCCGGCGTCAGGGAGGGCGACGCCGGTGCGGTCATGCCGGCGTACAACCGGATCAACGGGACCTTCTCCTCGGAACACCGCGAGCTGCTGACCGGCGTACTCAGAGCGGAGTGGGGATTCGACGGGTTCGTCGTTTCGGACTGGGGCGGAACTCACAGCACGGTCGACGCCGCCGAGGCCGGACTCGACGTGGAGATGCCGAGCGCGGAGTACTTCGGGGAGACGCTGGCGGAAGCCGTGGCGGCCGGCGATATCGACGAGTCCGTCGTCGACGAGATGGCTCGCCGCACGCTGACGTCGCAGGCCGAGATCGGCGCGCTCGAGGACGACCGGATCGGAAGCGAGCCCGCCCGCGGCACCGACGAGCATTTCGAACTCGCCGAGCGGATGGCCGAAGAGGGGACGGTGCTCCTGAAAAACGAGTCCGACGTCCTCCCGTTAGACGAGCGCGAGGTCGACGAGATCGCGCTCGTCGGCCCGTCTCCGGAGGAGTTCAAGTACAACGTCGGTGGGAGCGACGCCGTCCCGGCCATCCGCCGTCGCGGCCCCGTTGACGGTATCAAAGCGGTCGTCGGGAAGGAGGTCGACGTGACGGCCGTCGGGACGGACCGTCGAGAGCTCGTCGAAGCCGACGACGGGTTCGCCTACGAGTACTACGACGGCGACGACGTCGACGGCGAACCGACCGAGACCGGGTCGGTCTCGGCCGTCGACTTCGACGGCGACGCCGGGACCGCCGTCTGGGAAGGGACGGTTACCGCGCCCGAATCGGGATCGTTCGGGTTCGCGCTCACCAGCCAGGGCGAGAGTACGCTGTTCCTCGATGGCGACGTCGTAACGGAGAACCTAGGCGGTGGATTCGCCGGCCCGAACACCGTCCGAATCGCGGTCGACCTCGAGGAGGGTGTCGAATACGACGTCCGCGTCGAAGCGGTCGGCGGCTCACCAGTGCGACTCGAGTGGAACCCGCCGAGCGCGCTCGACGACGCGGTCGCGGCCGCCGGCGACGCCGACGCGGCCGTCGTGCTCGCGCAGTCGAACACCGACTACGGCGACGACCGCGTCCAGTTCGGACTCCCGAGCAACCAGAACGCGCTCGTCGAGCGCGTCGCCGACGCGAACGAGGAGACCGTCGTCCTCCTCAACACCGAATCGCCGGTCGCGATGCCGTGGGTCGATTCGGTCCCGTCGATCCTCCAGCTCTGGTTCCCCGGCCAGGAGGCCGGCACCGCCGTCGGGAAGCTCCTGTTCGGACGGACGACGCCGTCCGGAAAGTCGCCGGTGACGTTCGCACGGAACCTCGAGGACTACCTCCCCGGCGAAATCGACGTCGTCCCCAACGACGCGCGGGCGTACCCCGGCATCGACGGAACGGTGTACTACGACGAGGGCGTCTTCGTCGGCTACCGTCACTTCGACGAACGCGACGTCGAGCCGCTGTTCCCCTTCGGACACGGCGAGTCGTACGCCGAGTTCGCCTACTCGGACCTCGAGCTGGCGGCGGACGACGACGGCCTCGACGTCTCCCTCACCGTCGCGAACGACGGCGACTACGGCGGGAGAGAGGCCGTCCAGCTGTACGTCAGTGACGTCGACGCGAGCGTCGATCGCCCGCAGCGAGAGCTCGCCGCGATCGAGAAGGTCGCCGTCGACGCCGGCGAGAGCGAACGGGTGACGCTCCGCGTCAACCGCGACAACCTCGCGTTCTACGACGCCGACGACGGCGAGTGGGTCGTCGAACCCGGCGCGTTCGAAGTCGCCGTCGGTCGGTCGTCTCGCGATCTCCGCCTCGAGGGCTCTTTCGAGGTCGACGAGGAGCTGGCGACCGTCCTCGAGGAAGAGAAGGGAGGCAACGAACGACGGAAACGACGAGGAAGTGACGGACGACACCGACGACCGAAACGACACGGACGATGACACCGATGCGGACGACGGCACCCCGAATTCGGCATCCCGGCCGGAATCGCGGGTACGGTCGGCGGATTACTGGCTGCCAAGCGGACCGTCGGCTCGACCGAGGACGGGGCCGCCGAGGAGTAGTCGGCCGTCACCGTGCGGACCGTCGCAGTCGGGTCGTCACGGCGTACCAATTCCCGTCGAGAGCCCCACCGCGTCGGCGATGGTTCGGCGCTTGAGCAGGGCGAAGCCGACCGCGACGAGCGCGAAGCCGGCGATCGTCAGCGCGCCGATCGACTCGCCGAGCAGGACGACGCCCGCGACGGTCGCGACGATCGGCACCAGGTAGCCGATCAGCGCCGCCTCGAACGCGCCGTGTTCCTCGAGGATCGTGAAGTAGATCATAAAGGCGACGGCGGTCGCGAAGATCCCGAGGTAGAGCAGGGCGGTCAGCGAGACGGGACCGATCGCGGCGGCGCCGGGTCCCTCGCCCCGGCCGAGGCTGACGGCGTGGAGGACGAGGCCGCCGACGAGCATTGACCAGCCGACCAGCGGCAGCTGCTCGAGGGTCGGGCCGGCCCGCTGGATCAGGACGCCGCCGAGCGCGACGCTACAGACCTGCCCGACGATGAGCAGCCGCGCGCCGGTGTCGCCCGCGAGGAGGTTTCCGGGATCGGGCTGGACGACCAGCCCGACGCCGAAGAAACCGACGGCGGCGCCGACGGCCCCGAGCCCCGAGAGCCGCTCGCCCAGCAGCGGGATCGCCCACAGCGCGGTCAGGATTGGCACCAGCCCCTGCAGGATCGCGGCGACGCCGCTGGGGACCGTCTGCTGGCCGAGGAAGAGCAGCCCGTTCCCCGCGATGAGGAAGACGCCGCCGCCCGCGACCGCCGCGAGGTCGTTCCGGGCGGTCGGTCGCCACTTCTCGACGCGGACGGCGGCCGCCGTCAGCAACAGGACGGCGGCGATATCGTACCGGGCGGCCGCGAAGAGCAACGGCGGGAGCGACTCGAGGCCGACCGAAATCGCCGGAAAGGAGAACCCCCACAGCACGGCCAAGGACAGAAACATCGCGATATCACGGTTCCGAGACATACCTGTCGTTGCGGACTGGCGCCGAAAGCGGTAGCGATGTCGGCACGGACCTGCCGCTGCCGGTGTGATAGCGAATCGCTCGGGCCAGGTGGCGAACCGCTCGAGGGAGCGATCGAATCGCCCCGAATTCGAACGCTCGAGCGACGGCGAACGCACCGGACGTGCGAACGGGAGATCGCGATGTCTCTAGCTACGGTTTCAGTGAACGGAAAACGGCGAACGAGAGTGATTCGAGCGCGTTACTCGGCTTCGGGAATCGCCGCGTCCTCGACGTAGGGAAGCTCCGCGGCCTTCTTCCGCACTTCTCCGGCGTTGGACTTCATCAGCGCCGTCGTGTCCCAGACACCCTCGACGAGCGCCTTGCGCTGGGCGTCGTCGACGGTGACGTCGATCGTGGTGTCGCCGTAGGTGACCTCCTCGGCCTCGACGTCGATGTCGATCTCGCCGTCGGGGTTCTCGTCGACCCAGTCCTGGAGATCCTGGATCGTCTCGCTGTCGGCCGTGACGGTCGGGATTCCGAGGGCCAGACAGTTGCCAGCGAAAATCTCGGCGAAGCTCTCGCCGATGATCGCGTCGATCCCCCAGCGCATCAGGGCCTGGGGCGCGTGCTCGCGCGAGGAGCCACAGCCGAAGTTGCTGTTGACTACCATCACCGAGGAGTCCTGGAATCGGTCCTCGTTCATCGGGTGGTCCTTGGGGTTGTCGTCGTCGTCGAACCGGACGTCGAAGAACGCGAACTCGCCCAGTCCGTCGAAGGTGACGACCTTCATGAACCGCGCCGGGATGATCTGGTCGGTGTCGATGTCGTTGCCCCGAATCGGGACGCCCGAGCCGGAGACGTGGGTGACCTCGGGAATCTCGACTTCGTCGCCGCCGTCGGTTCGGATCTCCCGAACCTCGGCGTCGCTCGCGGGTCGTTCCTCCCCGCTCGCGCGTTCCGAGGACTCGCTTCGCTCATCCTCGCGGCTCATGCCGCGGTCACCTCTTTCAGATCACGTACGTCAGAGACTTCCCCGGTGACCGCCGCCGCGGCGACCATCTGCGGGTTCATCAGGACGGTTCGACCGTCCTTCGAGCCCTGTCGGCCGACGAAGTTCCGGTTCGACGAGGAGGCGCTGGCCTCGTCGCCCTCGAGTTG
Source organism: Haloterrigena salina JCM 13891 (assembly GCF_000337495.1). Taxonomy (GTDB): domain Archaea; phylum Halobacteriota; class Halobacteria; order Halobacteriales; family Natrialbaceae; genus Haloterrigena; species Haloterrigena salina. The sequence goes on along the minus strand of NZ_AOIS01000036.1, from coordinate 22,754 downwards.
GTCCTCGTTCATGCCGAGACACATCGAACAGCCGGCGTTTCGCCACTCGAAACCGGCCTCCTCGAAGATGTCTTTCAGTCCTTCCTCCTTTGCGGCTTCCTGAACGCGCTGGCTGCCGGGGACGACCAGTGCGCGGACGTCATCGTCGACCTGCCGTCCCTCGACGATCTCGGCGGCACGTCGCAGGTCGGGCAGGCGTGCGTTCGTACAGGAACCGAGGAAGGCGACGTCGATGTCGTAGCCCTCCATCGTGTCGCCGGGTTCGACGCGCATGTGTTCCTGGGCGCGCCGGGCCGTATCCTGTTTGTCTTCGGGCAGGTCCTCGGGAGCCGGAATCGGCTCGGTGACGCCGACGCCCTGGCCGGGCGTGGTCCCCCAGGTGACGACCGGCTCGAGTTCGTTCGCGTCGATGTGGACGACGTCGTCGTACTCTGCCGTCTCGTCGCTCCGGATCGACTCCCAGTACGGTTTGAGTTCCTCGAACTTCTCCGGGTTCTCCTGGAAGTAGTCCGTCTCCTCGAGCCACTCGTAGGTGGTCTCGTCGGGGTTGACGTAGCCCGCGCGGGCGCCGCCCTCAATCGACATGTTACAGATCGACATGCGACCTTCCATGCCGAGGCTCTCGATGGCCTCGCCGGCGTACTCGTAGACGTAGCCGACGCCGCCCTCGGTGCCCAGACGACGGATGATCTCGAGGATGATGTCCTTGGCCTCGACGCCGTCGCCGAGTTCGCCGTCGACCTGGATCTTGCGGACCTTCTGTTTCTCCATCGCGACGGTGCCCGTCGCGAGCACGTCGCGGATCTGGGAGGTCCCAATCCCGAACGCGAGCGCGCCGAAGGCGCCGTGGGTGGAGGTGTGGCTGTCGCCACAGACGATCGTCTTGCCGGGCTGGGTCAGTCCCTGCTCCGGTCCGATGACGTGGACGATCCCCTGATCGCCCGTCGTCGGGTCCGAAAAGTCGATGCCCGCCTCGCGGACGTTCTCCTCGAGTTCGGCCATCATCTCTTCGGCCGCGTCCTCCTCGTAGGGTCGGGACTGATCGGCCGTCGGGACGATGTGATCGACCGTCGCGTGGGTCAGTTCGGGGTAGGCGACCTCGAGGTCGCGCTCGCGGAGCATCCCGAACGCCTGCGGACTCGTGACCTCGTGGATGAGGTGGAGTCCGACGAACAGCTGATCCTGTCCCGTCGGCAGCGTGGTGACTTTGTGTCGATCCCAGACCTTGTCGTACAGTGTGCCCTCGCTCATTCCTCGTCCTCTACGGGGTGGTCCCGTCCGCGCTCGAAGACGCGGTTCGCGTCTTCGGCGTCCTGTGGCGGCGTATGATCCACGTCCGCCATCGTGTCGTTCGATCGCTCGTCCGTGCGTTCACTCGAGCCGGTCGCGTCTCGCTCGCTTCCGGAAGACCCGCGGCCTTCCGTCGTTCGCCTCGTTTCGCTCGGCTCACCGCCGTCGGCGACGACCGTCGGCCCGCGACTGAACAGCCGACCGACCGTCTCCCCCGTGTAGGGGTTGGTGTGGCTGACGTCGGCCATCGTCTCGGATGTCGTTTCGTTCTCGTTCATTGGTGGTGTCCTGTCGTTAGTCGTCCGCCTGCACCTGGACGGACTCGTCTTCGTCTTCCGCTTGCTCTTCCTCCTCGGCCCAGGCGAACAGGTCGCGCAGTCGGCCGCCGACCTCCTCGATGTCGTGTTCCTGCTCGGCCTGTCGAAGCTGGCTGTAGCTGGGTCGACCGGCCTGGTTCTCGACGATCCACTCGCGCGTGAACTCGCCGTTCTGGACCTCCTCGAGGACCTCTTCCATGTTCTCACGAACCGACTCGTCGACGATCCGGTCGCCGCGGGTGAGCCCGCCGTACTCGGCGGTGTCGGAGACGGAGTTCCACATCTCCATGTTCCCGCCTTCGTACATCAGGTCGACGATCAGTTTGAGCTCGTTGAGACACTCGAAGTAGGCAATCTCCGGCGAGTAGCCCGCGTCGACGAGCGTCTCGTAGCCGTGTTTGACCAGCGAGGTGACGCCGCCACAGAGGACGGCCTGCTCGCCGAAGAGGTCCGACTCGACCTCCTCCTGGAACGTCGTCTCGATGACGCCGGCGCGCGTGCAGCCGATCCCCTTCGCGTAGGCGAGCGCGCGTTCCTCGGCGTCGCCGGTGGTGTCCTGGTAGATCGCCAGCAGGCCGGGGGTCCCCTCGTCGTTCTCGTAGTTCCGGCGGACGAGGTGGCCCGGGCTCTTCGGCGCGACCATCGTCACGTCGACGCCCTCGGGGGGCTGGATCTGGTTGTAGTGGATGTTCAGCCCGTGGGCGAACTGCAGCGTGTCCCCCGCCTCGAGGTTGGGTTCGATGGCGTTCTCGTAGACGTCCGACTGGACGGTGTCAGGCACCAGCACGGAGACGTAGGAGGCCTGGGCGACGGCGTCGGCCGGCGTCGCGACCTCGAGACCGTCGGCTTCGGCGGCCGAGCGCGAGGACGACCCCTCGCGGAGGCCGACGACCACGTCGACCCCGCTGTCGTGGAGGTTCAGCGCGTGGGCGTGGCCCTGGCTGCCGTAGCCAAGCACAGCCACGGTCTCGTCGTCGAGCGTCGATACCTCTGCGTCGTCGTCGTAGTAGATGTCGGTGGTGAATTCGTCAGTCATCGTTTGCTGTCTGGTATGGTTCGTCGCGGTTCGCCTCGGTGGCGGTCGATTCAGTCGCGTTCGCGGCTGCCGCGGTCTCCTCGGTGCCGCGAGCGAGCGCCGTCGTCCCGGTTCGGGAGATTTCCCGGATCCCGAACTGGCCGAACGTGTCGATCGCTGCCTCGATCTTCTGGCGCGCGCCCGTGATCTCGAAGGTCGCCGTCTCGGTACTCGAGTCGACGGTCGTCGCGTCGTACATGTCCGCGACGGCGCTGACCTGTGCGGGATCCTCGGCGTCGACCTTGATCAACGCCAGCTCCCGCTGCATCGCGTCGGGCTCGAGTTCGCGCACCGAGATCACCGGCACGAGCTTGCGCAGCTGTTTCTTGATCTGGTCGATGCCCGGATCGGGCTCCTCGACGACGACCGTGATCCGCGCGCGGTCCTCGTCTTTCGTCGGCCCGACGGTCAGGCTCTCGATGTTGAACTGTCGCCTCGAGAACAGCCCCGAGACGTCCGAGAGCACGCCGGGCTCGTGGGCGACCAGCGCGGAGATCACGGTACGCCGGGGCTCGTGGGTCGCTTCAACCTCGGGGTCGATGCGAATGCCCTGCTTGTTGCGTCGACCCGCGGGGGTCGGTCGGTCCTCCGGCGGTGGTCCTTCTAATCCGCGCTTCATAGCTGATCCTCCGTCAGTGCGAACTGTCCGTTGTCGCCGCCGCTCGGAACCATCGGGAAGACGTTGGCCTCGGGATCGATGTGGACGTCGATCACCGAGGGGCCGTCGTAGGAAAGCGCCTCCTCGATGGTGTCGGCGACCTCGTCGTAGTCGTCGATGCGGAAGCCGGCCGCGCCGAAGGCCTCGGCGAGCTTGTCGAACTCGGGCATCCAGTGGTAGTCCGACGCGGAGTGGCGGCCCTCGAAGAAGGCGTCCTGCCACTGTCGGACCATCCCGATGTACTCGTTGTTGAGCACGGCGACCGTGATGTCCAGGTTCTCGCGGACCGCGACCGAGAGACCCTGCAGCGTCATCAGGAACGAGCCGTCGCCGTCGAAACAGACGACGTCCTGATCGTCGTCGGCCGCGATTCGGGCGCCGATCGCCGCCGGCAGCCCGTAGCCCATCGTCCCGAGTCCGTGACTCGAGACCCACGTTCGGGGCTCGGTGTAGGTCCAGTACTGGCAGGCCCACATCTGGTGTTGGCCGACGCCGGTCGTCACGATGGTGTCGTCGTCGGTCGCCTCGTCTAAGGCTTCGACGACGAACTCCGGCTGGAGCGGCTCGTCCTCGGGCGCGTCGTAGGCCATCGAGTAGTCGGACTTCCACTGCTGGCACTGCGCGCGCCATTTCGTGGCCTCGGGCGACTCGTCGACCGCCTCGGCCAGCTGTTCGACGACGGTCGCGGCGTCGCCGATCAGCGGGTAGTCCGCGTGAATGTTCTTCGAGATCTCCGCGGGGTCGATGTCGACGTGGATGAGCTCCGCGTCGGGCGCGAAGGTCTCGATGCCGCCGGTCAGGCGGTCGTCGAACCGCGTCCCGATCCCGATCAGCGTGTCGCAGTGGGTGATCGCCATGTTGGCGTAGCCGGTGCCGTGCATCCCCGCCATCTCCAACGAGAGCTCGTGATCCTCGGGGAAGGCACCGATGCCGGGCATCGTGGTGATGACCGGAATCTCGTGTTCGATGGCGAACTCGCGGCAGGCCTCGCTGGCCTCGCCCTTGATGACGCCGCCGCCCAGCAGCATGGCGGGCCTGTTCGAGTTCTCGATGCGTTCGGCCGCGGCCGCGACGATCTCCTCGTCGGCTCGCTCCTGGACCTCGTAGGTCTCGGGCACCGACGGCGCGTCGGGCTCCCGGTCGGTCTCGCCGTTGGTCACGTCCTTGGGCAGGTCGACTAGCGTCGGGCCCGGTCGGCCCTCGCTGGCGAGGGCGAACGCCTCGCTGACGTCGCTGCCGACGGTGTCCGAGTGGCTCGAGAAGGTGTTATCCTTCGTGACCGGCGTCGTGACGCCCGTCGTATCGGTCTCCTGGAAGGCGTCGTTGCCGACGAGCTCCGTCGGCACCTGGCCCGTCAGGGCCATCATCGGATCCGAGTCCATGTCGGCGTCGGCCAGCCCCGTGACGAGGTTGGTCGCGCCCGGCCCGGAGGTCGCCAGGCAGATCCCCGGCTTCCCCGAGACGATGCCGTAGGCGTCGGCCGCGTGGGCCGCGCCCTGCTCGTGGGCCATCGTCACGTGGTAGATCTCCGAGTCGTAGAGGGCGTCGTAGACGGGCATGATCGCCCCGCCCTGCACGCCGAAGGCGTGTTCGACGCCCGCGTTTTCTAGCGCGCGGACGACCGCTTCGGCACCGCTGGTGACGGGCTCCGGCGTCGTCTCCGACTCGGCGTCGATCTCCTGGGCCGCGTCCGGAGCCGCGCTGTCGGTGATCTGGTCGTCGTCCTGTTCCTCCTCGTCTGCCGGTGTGACCTTTGCTGCGCGTTCGCTCATCGATTACCTCCCGCCGCGTGGCGGCTGTCGATCGCTGTGGATGTCGGGTATGCTGTCATCTGCTGGATTTGCTGTCGCTGTGAGAACGGTGCGACGAATTCGGGTCCGAAGCTACGAGGTACTAGATGCGGGGCGTAGGCGCCCCTACAATACGAATCGGAGCGAGCGCGCTGGTGTCGACCGGACTGCGAGCCGACAGTGAAGCGCGGACCGTCATTATCGTTTTCGTAGGACCCTCGAGTGACATAACCCTTGCGAGTTTTCAAGCCGTTGCAAGTATTGCTGGTCGGCCCGCTCGAGCGCGACAGCAGGGGCTCGCGAACGGTGGCAAACGGGGAGGACATCCCTTAGACGCGCACCTCCTCCTCCTCCTCTTCGGACTGGCGTTCGATGCCAGCCTCTTCGGCGAAGCGCTCCAAGTCGTCGACGGTGACGCGGCGCTTCTCGGCCCCGAAGTCCTTGACGCGGCGAGTTACCGCCGTGACCTGGTCGTCGGTGGGCTCGAAGCCCAGTTCGGCCAGGCGCTCGCGGACCGAGTGGGTGCCGGTGTGTTTCCCCAGGATCAGGCGGCGTTCGGCGCCGACCATCTCCGGGGTCATGACGCCGGGCTCGAAGGTGTCCGAGTTCTCGATGACGCCGGCGGCGTGGATGCCGCTCTCGTGGGAGAATGCGTTGTCGCCGACGACGGGCTTGTTGCCCGGCGTCGCCATCCCGCTTTTCTCCTCGACGACGTTCGAGAGCTCGGCGATGCGCGTCGTGTCGATCCCTGTATCGGTCTGATACAGGGACTCGACGGCCATCACGAACTCCTCGTAGGCGGCGTTGCCCGCGCGCTCGCCGATGGAGTTGACCGAGACCTGCGCCTGATCGGCCCCCGCTTCGATGCCGGCCAGCGCGTTAGCGGTGGCCAGCCCGAAGTCGTCGTGGGTGTGGACGTCGATCCGAGCGTCGGTGTGGGCACAGACCTTCTCGATCATGGCCCGGAACCGCGTCGGCGTGGCGACGCCGCAGGTGTCCGGAATGTTGATCCAGTCGACGCCGGCTTCGCTGACGGCCTCGATGATCTCGAGCAGGAACTGCTCGTCAGTTCGGGTCGCGTCCATCGGCGAGAACATGCAGGTAGTTCCCGTCTCGGTGACGCGCTCGACCGATTCGACTGCGCGTTCGACGACTTCGTCTCGCGTCGCGTGCATCGAGTCCTCGATCTGGACGTCGCTGGTGCTGACGAACGTGTGCACCATCTCGACACCCGAATCGAGTGCGGCCTCGATGTCCGCATCGACGACGCGGGCTAGCCCGCAGGTCGTCGTTTGCGTCGACGACGCGATATCGCGAACGGCTTCGAATTCCGCGTCCGAGTTGACCGGGAAGCCCGCCTCGATGACGTGGGTCCCCATGTCGTCCAGGATGGACGCGATCTGCCGTTTGTCGTCGTAGGAGAACGAAGTTCCGGGCGACTGTTCGCCGTCCCGGAGGGTCGTATCGAAGACACGTGCTGACTCTATTTCGTCAGTGGAATCTAACGTGCCCTGGAAGAACTCGACCCCCCTGACTGGTGTCAGAGGACGAATCGTCTTGTGAAGACATTGTATCTGAATTCGACGGGCGACGAGGTATATAAAGATACCGCTGTTTCGACTCTCGAATGTCAGGTCATCACAAACCACAATATCCGACGAGGGTCGAAAACCGCAAGACACCAACGGCCTTACTTCTCCTATTACCTCCTATTATCATACTTCGATCGAGAGCGAACGAGACCGCGATCGTCTCGAATCGACCCCGATCGCGAGCTGACGACGACCGAGACTCGCTGGCGCGCGCTCATCGGTTGACAGTTGGGTAGAATTCGCCCCCCTGATTCGAACCGAGACGAACATTTCGATTATATCGACCTATTAGCGCCCATTCGTCTATATAACCAAACGCCCGCCCTCGGCGCGGCGTCGTTCGGGCGGACGTAGCCGCGCCGCTGCGGATCGGCGACGAACGGCCGGGTGTTTATAAACACGTCATGCAAGCGCGCGCTGCAGGGTTTTACCGCTCGCTGTGGTAGGTCGGCCGGCATGACAACCGACGAGATCACGGACCTCCTGACGGAGGCCTACACCGACGAACTCGAGACCGTGATGAACTACCTCTCGAACGCGATCGTCCTGGACGGGATCCACGCCGAGGAGGTCAAGGCGAGCTTAGAGGAGGACATTCAGGAGGAACTCGACCACGCGCAGATACTCGGCGAGCGCCTGAAGCAACTCGACGAGTCACCGCCCGGTTCCGAGCAGTTCCAAGCCAAACAGCACAGCCTCCAGCCCCCCGAAGACACCACTGACGTCCAGTCGGTCATCGAGGGCGTCCTCGAGGCCGAAAACGATGCGATCGAGACCTACCGTTCGCTGATCGAGGCCGCCGAAGACGCGAACGACCCCGTCACGGAGGACGTTGCGGTGACGATCCTCACCGACGAGGAAGCCCACCGCACGGAGTTCCGCGGATTCCAGAAGGAGTTTCCGATGGACTGAGCGTCTCGGACTCGAGTCGGGCACACGACTGCAGCCGCGAGCGAAGCGAGGCGGCGAAGCCGCCTCGGAGACGCGAACGGCGCAGCCGTGAGCGAACGGAGTGAGTGAGCGGGCCGAGGAACCCTCGAAGCCGCGCCTCGGCGCGGCTGAGGGGGTGACGACGTGCTTTTGATCAACCTTTTGCCGAGTGCGGTCGCGAAGCGACCGCACGCAGCGTGAACGGTTGATGGCGAACGTTTTTCTCGTCCCGGTTCGACGCACCCCCTATGAGCGATTTCGACCTCGACCTCCGGACCGTCGAGGAACACATCGATGAGGAACTCGAGATCGAGGGCAGTATCGTCCTCGGCGTTCTCGACGGGGAGACGCCCGCCGAGGAGTGGCTCGAGGCGATCTCGAAGGGGAACGTGCTCGTCCTCAACGTCGAGGGCGACGTCAACGAACTGGCCGCCGGCTTCGCTCGCGACGTTAGGGAGTCGGGGGGGAACCTCGTTCACTTCCGCGGATTCTTGCTGGTGACGCCGCCGGGCGTCGACGTGAGCACGGATCGACTGTAGTCTTCGTCTCGGCGTCTCGCGCTCGAGAAAAAGCGAGGTCGCGCGGGTCGCGCCGTTAGTTCGACGCTTCGAGTTCGCCGTAGTCGAACTGCTCGCCCTTCTCGGAGAGGGTATCGAGTTCGTCCTGCTCCTCGCGGAGGGTTTCCTCGAGCAGGTCGGCGGCGTCGTCCATCCCGAGCTGGTCGGCCATCGGGATGAGGTTGCCGTAGGTGGCGATCTCGTAGTGTTCGGACTTCTGGCCGGCGGCGATGTTGAACCGGTCGATGGCCTGATCGCTCGGATCCTGATCCATGAACTCCTCGTGGGCCTGAATCATCCCCTCGACGACGGGGTCTTCCTGGGCTTCGGCGTCGGCGTCGAGCTGGTCGAACACCTGCTCGATGCGGTCGACGTGCGTCTTCGTTTCCTCGCGGTGCTCGGCGAACCCGCTCTTGAGTTCCTCGCTCGAGGAGGTCTGCTCGAGTTCGTCGAGGGCGTCGACGAGTTGCTGTTCGGTGTAATACGCGTGCTTGAGTCCGGATACGAAGAGGTCTTCGGTTGAGTCGATGCTCATGGGCGATCCGTTTGTTGGGACAGCGCTTGGTTCGATAAATAGCGGGCTTGCAGTCTGCAGGAGTGTTCGGCCGGCGGCGACCGGCTCTACGGGCGTGCTCATCACAGGAGGTCCCCGGTCGTCGGAGACCGTTCAACGATTCGACGCCTGTTCGGTGCATGGCAGCGAGTTAAACAGTCTCTGCGGTCCTTTCGACCCAATTTATAACTGATACAAGTAGCAAACAATCGTATGGACTGGCGTTTTCCGAACTGGCTCGGAACTGCGATCGTCGCGACGGTTTTTCTCTTTTCGCTAGCCGTCTCCGTCTATCACGTGCGGATTCACGAAACGCAGTTGCTGTTGTCGATAGTCGGGCAGTGGTCGCTAGTCGTGCTCTCGCTGGCGTTCGGCTGCGTCGGCTACTACGCGCTCGCGAACGCCGACGCGCCGAACGGGCTCGGTATCATCGGTCGCTACACGGTCACCGGGTACGTACTCGCGGGGCTGGCGTCCGGGGGATACGCGTCGCATCAGTACCTGGTTCCGGAGGCGACGATCGAGTTCGACGTGATCCTGTTCCAGGCGATCTTCGTGGCGCTCGTTGGGGGGATAGCGGGCGTCATCGTCGGCTTGGAAACCGCCCGCAGGAAACGGTCTATCGCCGATCTCGAGGCGATCGAAAAAGAGGTCCGAACGGAGAAGCAGCGGTTCGAGTCGCTGTTCCAGAACACGCCGTCCGCGGCGGCGGACATCCGGTATACGGACGGCGAGCCGACGATCGATCGCGCCAACACCGTCTTCGAGGACCTCGTCGACCACACGAGCGCGGACGCCCAGGGTGAGAACCTGTTCGAGGTCGTGCCGCTCCGGGAGACGGAGACGGAAGCGGCGGTCGCGGCCCACGTTGCGGAAAACGAGATCTACCAGAATGAGGTCACCGTCGACCGTCCCGACGGCCGCAGTCACTACAAGCTCCGCGTGATCCCCTACGAGGTCGGAAAGGAAGGCGAGCGGGCGTTCGCGCTCTACACCGACGTGACGGAGCTCAGACGGACCCAACAGGAGTTAGCCGAAAGCGTCGACCACCTCGAGGCGTCGAACGAGCGCTTAGAGCAGTTCGCCTACGCCGTCTCCCACGACCTGCAGGAACCGCTGCGGATGGTCTCAAGCTACCTCCAGTTGCTCGAGGATCGCTACCGGGAAGACCTCGACGAGGAGGCCGAGGAGTTCATCGACTTCGCGGTCGACGGCGCCGACCGGATGCGGGCGATGATCGAGAACCTCCTCGAGTACTCCCGAGTCACCACCCGCGGGGACCCCCTGGAGCCGACGGACGCCGCGGCGGTTCTCGACGACGTTCTCACGGACCTCGAGCCGCGGATCGAGGAGACCGACGCGACGGTCACCGTCGACGAACTCCCGACGGTGACCGCGGACGGCGACCAGCTCGCGCAGGTCTTCCGTAATCTCGTCTCGAACGCGCTCAAGTACAGCGGGGACGAGCCGCCGCAGGTGCACGTGGGCGTCGAACGAACCGGCGACGAGTGGCGGTTCGCGATCGCCGATCAGGGGATCGGGCTCGAGTCAGAGCAGTCCGAGCGGATCTTCGACGTCTTCGAAACCGCCCACACGTCCGAGGAGGGCTCGGACTCGGGCATCGGCCTGGCGCTGTGCCAGCGGATCGTCGAGCGCCACGGCGGGACGATCTGGGTCGACGCCGAACCCGGCGAGGGCGCGACGTTCTACTTCACGTTGCCGCGCGCCGAGACCCGGGAATCGGACCGGGCGTCCCCGCCTCGAGCCGACAGCGAAGAACCGCCAGACAGTCGACCGTAACGGTCGCCGCTATCCTCCACTGCGACTCGCTGACCAGTCAATGGCCGATCCGTTTCCGAAAGACTCGCGTCCGTCACGTCGTGAACGTCAGGAAATGGCCGTCCGGATCCCGGACGACGACCTCCTCGTCGTCGACGCGGTCGACGCGCCGGACGCGATCGCTGACCGCCTCGAGTTCCGCGGTCGGTTCGGTGCTCTCGAACCCCAGATCGACGTGGACGCCGCCGCGGGCGTCGGCGATGCCGAGGTGGGGCTCCCAGAGCTCCAGCGCCATCGGGCCGTTCATCCGGATCCGCTTTCGTTCGTCGCCGCCGTCGACCGTCTCGAACCCCAGCGCGGCGTAGAACGACTCCGCGCGCTCGAGGTCCTCGACCTCGAGGACGACCTCGAAGATCCCGTCGATGCCGGGGCCCTCGACGCCCTGCTGACCGAGTTCAACGCAGTTGCCGTCGGGGTCGTAGAGGTACAGCGACTTTGCGGGGCCGAACCGGGCCTCCTCGAGGTCGTAGTCGGCGCTCAGGCGGTCCCACCAGTCGTCGTACTCGTCGTCGGGGATCGAGAACGCGTAGTGGGTATGGAGCCCGCCCCGCGGGACGGCTTCGGGCCGGCGAACCACGAGATCCGTCTCCCCGGCGGTGAAGACGAGTTCGTCCTCGCGCTCCGCGGTGCAGGCCAACTCCAGCGTCTCCTCGTAGAACGACCGCGCCGGCTCGAGGTATTTGGCCTCGAGGGCGAGCCAGGACAGCCCGGTGAGCATGGCGGGACGTACGCGGGGCGACGACATAGAGGCGTTGCCTACGCTTTTACGCGCCGCCGTCGTAGCTGTCGGTATGCCGTTCCGCGTCGACGAGCGCGCGACCGAGTTTCGAGAGATCGACCGCTTCGACGGCGGCGTCGGCTGGATCGCCCACCCCGACGAGGAGATGCAACGGGCGAGCCACGCTCTCGAGGTAGACGGGGACGTCTGGCTCGTCGATCCCGTCGACGTCGCGGGACTCGACGAACTGGTCGCCGAGTTCGGCGACGTACGGGGGGTCGTCGTCCTGCTCGATCGTCACACGCGGGACGCCGAAGCGATCGCCGACCGGCACAACGTGCCGGTCTATCTCCCGCGGATCTTCGAGGGCGTCACCGAGGATCTCGACGCCCCGGTCGCCCGCTTTTCGGACGAACTCTCTGACACCGGCCTCGAGGCCCATACGATCGTCGACAATCGCTTCTGGAAGGAGGTCGCCCTCTACGACCCCGAGGACGGAACGCTCGTCGTCCCCGAGTCGGTCGGCACGGCCGCGTTCTTCCGCGCCGGAAGCGAACGGCTCGGCGTCCACCCGGTGCGCCGGCCCATCCCGCCCCGCGAGGAACTGGGCGGCTTCTCGCCCGAGCGCATCCTCGTTGGACACGGCGCCGGAATCATGACCGACGCCCCGGCGGCGCTCGCGGACGCCCTCGAGAACGCCCGACGGCGCGCGCCGCAGGTGTACGCGGGGATGGCGTGGCAGCTGCTGCCGATCTAAACGAAGAAAAGTCACTACGCCGTGAAACCGGTGCCGATACGATCGAAGCGCTCGCATCGCGCTCCAGCACTGTCGAATCGCCCGTATTCTGTTCCGAAATTGTCGAATCGTCCCCTCTCATTCCGACATCGGTTGCAGCGACGTCCGTGGGGGTACAACTAACTACGATCGGTACTTACGGGGAATAGTGGTCTACATCACGCGGGCGCTCGTCGACGTTCTCCTCGATCTCGCCAGCGACGCCGATCCGGACCGCGTGACGACCGGCGTCTCGGTGACGCCCGCCGGCGAACTCGAGGGCACGACGACCGAGTTGGCGCCCGAGACGCCGGTCTTCACGGATTTCTTCCTTCCCGATCCCGACAACGCCCTCAACGCCGTCTTCGGCGTCGATCTCACGACACCGGCCCGCCAGACGCAGGGACAGTTCGTCTCGCACCCGCTTCGGGAACTCGAGGTGACCAGACGGGACGACCTCGCGGAAGTGATCTTCGTCGCCGTTCCGCCCTGGAAACTCGACGACCGGTCGTTCGGCGCCTTCGATCGCCGCGGTCGGCGCAAGCCCCTCGAGGTCGTCGACGCGCGACCGCCGGACCAGTCGCTGACCGACTAACCCGGCGAGAAAAACCGAATCCGAACGCGCCGCGAGCCCGCGACCGCTACCGGAACGAGGCCGGAACCGGCTCCGGTCGCGGCGCGGCGCTCGTCGGCCAGTGGCCGTCGCCGATTATTCGATCGACGATGCTCCGACGCTCCGGGTCGCGATCGTCGTCGGCGTCGTCCGACGGCGATGGGAAGTCCGGGACGTGTGGCATCCGTCTTCGACCTCCACTCGGAGCTAGCGCCTCGAACCAGATAATAACCGTGCCTGTTCTACCGGGGTGTCGAGAAGAGCGGTGTCACGGGCCGTCTCGTGCCGGCTGGCAGCGAGCCGCGATCGGACGACCGCCGGTTCGATAACGCGGACGCCGCTACCTCGAGGATCGAGCGCCGCCGACTCGAGACGCGACCCTTCGGCCTCGAGAGCGATGGCGCCCGCGCTACTCGAGGTAGCCGAGGCCGCGAAGCTGTTCGGTGATCTCCTCGAACTCGGCTTCGGTGAGTTCGCCCTCCTTCTGGTGTTGGATGACGATGCTCCGGAGCAGGAACCGGACGAGGTCGCTCGTGCTCTGGAAGCTGGTGCCGTCGATCGTCTCCTCGACGCGGTCGGCCAGATCCTTCGGAATCGAGACCGTGGTGTATTCGGTCATACAGGTGTCTTCATCGCCGGCGACAAATGCGTGTCGGGAGCGGGCGTCCGTCGCGGTCCGGCAGCGTCGCTTTGCTCCCGAATCGGGAGCGCGATTCGACCGCGACTGAGAGCGCGATTCCGTGGTCGTCTTCGTAGCGGTTTTGCGGCCGGACACGGTACGTGATCGTATGGGAGTCCGGCCACCATCGAGCGGAGACGACGACGAACCCGAGAGCGTCGAGTTCGGTATCGCCGCCGTCGACGCTCGTCTCAAGGACGCGGAGCTATCGTTTCCGGCGACCAAAGACGACGTCGCGGCCGAACTCGGCCACGAACGCATTCCGTACAACGTCCACGGAAACGACGTCGCGCTGCGCGAGATGCTCGCGGAAGTCGATGTTGAGGAGTTTCGCTCGCGTCAGGAACTGTTGAACGAACTGCACGGGCCGTTCGAGGAGTATCGGCGGAACAACTCCAACGGCGTCTTCCAGCAGGTCCGCTCGATGCTGCCCTTTTAACGCGCTATCGCCCGTCGTCGTCTCGCTCGCGGCTCTTGCGAGTGATCTGCTCGAGGCGGCGCCGTTGCTCGCGGTGCAAGGAGAGGAGCATATCGGAGAGGACGCCGAAGATGAGCAACTGAACGCCAAGCAAGATCGCGGCCGCGGAGACCAACGCCATGATCTCGTGGCCGACCTGGTACTGCACCCACTCCCAGAGGACGTACGACGCGATCGCACCACCGAAGAGGATTCCGCCGACGCCGAAACTGCCGAAGTAAAACAGCGGATTGTTCGTCTTGGCCAGCGAGTACAGCGCGAGGATGATCGTGCCGCCGTCCTTGACCGGGTGAAGGTTCGTCTCCGACTCGTCGGGACGGGCGCGGTAACTGATCGGCACGACGGTCGTGTCGATGCCGTGTTTGACACACTCGACGGCGAGTTCCGTCTCGAGGGTGAAGCCGTCCGAGTCGATCGAGAGCCGGTCGAACGAGTCGACGGTAAACGCTCGGTACCCCGAGAGAATGTCCTCGTAGTCGGCGCCGTGAATGACGCTGAACGAGCGGTTGATCATTCGGTTGCCGACGCCGTTCAACGCCTTCATCGCGTCGTCGTCCATGTTGGCAAAGCGGTTGCCGACCACGTGCTCGTACCCCCGTGAGAGGGGCTCGATCATGGTATCGACGTCGGCGGGATCGTAGGTCCCGTCGCCGTCTAACATCACCACGTAGGGGACGTTGACGTACTCGATGGCCTCGCGGACGGCCTGGCCCTTTCCGTCGCCGGACTGGACGAAAACGTGGGCACCGCGATCGCGGGCGATCTCCCGAGTGTCGTCGTTGCTCCCGCCGTCGGCGACGAGGACGTTCGTGTAGCCCTGTTCGTGGAAACCGTCGATGACGTCGCCGATCGTCGCCGCCTCGTCGAGGGTCGGAATGAGAACGCAAACGTCGTCGGGAGAGATCTCCCGCGTCTCGGAACTCATCGCGATGACCTCGCCGTCGCCGCTCGAGAGCATCGCATCCGCGCGAACCGCGTCATTTCCCATCGACGATCATTCCCGTGCGCGGCCGCAAAAGGATACTGATTGCGTAATACGCGTGTTATAACGGCTCCCGTAGACGGCCCGTCGCGCGTCGCGGTTCGCCGGCCCGACTCGAGCGACTCCATCATCGGTATCGGCGCTACCAGGTGAGTCCCTCGTAGACCTCGAGGGCGTCCCGATCGACGTCGATCCGGCGGCCGTCGACCAGCACCCGGTTCGCCATTCCGTCGAACGCGAGGTCGTCGAACTCGGGCCAGTCGGTCGCGACGACCGCACCGTCGGCCCCCTCGAGGGCCGCGTCCGCGGAGTCGGCGTACTCGATCTCGGGGTAGTCCGGCCGGACGTTCTCGATCGCGACCGGGTCGTAGGCGACGACCTCGGCGCCGCGCTCGCGGAGGTGTTCGATCACGTCGAGCGCGCGGGACTTGCGAACGTCGTCGGTTCCGGGCTTAAAGGAGAGGCCGAGCACGGCGACGCGAGCGCCCTCGAGCGGGACGTGCTCGGCGAGCAGGGCGACGAGCCGGCGGGGCTGCTCGTCGTTGACCGAGACGACGGCGTCGAGCAGGTCGGGATCGTACCCCTGTTCGCGGGCACCGGCCCGCAGGGCGTTGACGTCCTTCGGGAAACAGGAGCCGCCCCAGCCCAGCCCAGAGCGCATGAAGCGGTCGGAGATACGGTCGTCGAGCCCGACCGCCGCGAGCACCTCGTAGGCGTCCGCGCCGTACTCCTTCGCAATGTTCCCCAGTTCGTTGACAAGCGAGACCTTCGACGCGAGGAAGGCGTTGTTGGCGTACTTGATGAGTTCCGCCTCCCGAACGTCGGTCTCGACGAGGTCGGTTTCCTCGCGCTCGAGAATTGGCGCGTACAACTCGCGGAGAGTGCCAGCGGCGCCCTCGCTCGAGGCGCCGAGCACGACCTTATCGGGTTCGAGGAAGTCCTCGACGGCCGTGCTCATCCGCAGGAACTCGGGGTTCATCGCGATCTCGAGCCCGTCGCCGATTCGGCGGCCGGACTCCGCCTCGAGGATCGGTCCGACGACCTCCTCCGTGGTGCCCGGGAGGACCGTGCTCTTGACGACCACGAGGTGGTCGCCGTCCTTCTCGGCGAGCGTCCGCCCCAGCGACTCGGCGCCCGCCCGCATGGGCGCCAGATCGAGCGCGCCGTCGTCGGTCTGGGGCGTCGGGAGACAGAGGAAGGTGACGTCGGTTTCCCGGATCTCGTCGTAGTCGGTCGTCGCGCGGAGGTTCGTTCCCGCGTGCTCGGCGATGCGCTCCTCGAGGCCCGACTCGTGGATCGGTGCCTCGCCCGCGTTGATCGTCGCGACGATGTCCTCGTCGATCTCGACGTTGAGTACGTCGTGACCGAGATCAGCGAGGCAGGCGGCGACGGTGGTGCCGACGTAGCCGCTGCCGATGATAGAGACGTCCATGCTGTATCGCAATATCGGCCGTCGGTAGATGCTTTTGGGTTCCGGTCGAGACTGCGCGTGGAACTTGCTCGATCGTCGCCCGTACTCGACGGCGGTACCGGCCGTTACGTCGAGAGCGGCGGCCACGTCGTCGCGACCGTCTCTCGGATGAGTCGCGTCTGCGCCCGACGGAGGCGCTCGGACACCGAGGAGGCGGAGATATCCAGTTCCGCGGCGACCTCCTCGAGGGAGGTGCGACGCGGGACGTCGAAGTAACCCAGTTCGTAGGCCGTCCGGAGCGCCTCGTGCTGGCGGTCGGTGAGCCCCTCGCCCGGCGGCGAGGGCGTCCGGTCGCGAGTGAGACGGTGCAGTCGGAACCCGGCATTGTGCTGCCAGAACGACGAGAACGCGGTAAAGGCGTCACGGTCGGCGAACCATCCCGTCTGCCGCCACCCGTTCGGCTCCACCTCGATCCGTTCGATAAGGGCGTCGGTCCTGGCGAGGGCCTCGAGCCCCGCGAGGTCGTCGATCTCGTCGCCGAGTTGTTCTTCGAAGCTCAACGCCGGCGTGAGCTGATAGCGACGCGTCTCTCCGGCCCGTCCGATCAGGGTCCAGTCCTCGACGTCGACAGCGTCGGTAAACGCGGTCTCGGTCGCGGTTCGAGAGCCCCCGGTCGCGGTGACGATGAACAGCGGCCGATTCCCGTGGTTGTACTGCAACTCGAGGAGGACGGTCGCGTCGGGCACCGCCGCCGCGACTCCGACGAGCGGGAGCGCATCGCAGCGAATCTCGAATTCGGCGACGAGGCTCATACGACATCGTTTCCGTCGAGGCAAATGGGAACATCGAAACGGTCAGCCGAGAGATGGGTCCGCTCGCCGACCGGGCGCTCGACGGTCGACTTAAACAGCCGGATCACTGAGAGAACGACTTAGTCCGGTCGCCTCCCTCGGTAGCGACCCATGCAGACGACGCGATCCGAAGACGGTCGGAGAGTCGAGTACAAACGACGCGGCGACGGTCGACCATTGATCCTACTCCATGGTGGGATGGCCCCTCGAGAGTACTGGACGCCCGTCGTCCCCCACCTCGAGGAGTATACGACGATCGTCCCCCAGCGGCCGGGCTTCGGCACGTGCCTCGACGACCCGGCGGAGACGAGCGCGGACGAGGTACTGGAACGCGAAGCCCGGTACGTCCGGGCGCTCGCCGACGACATCGACGGCGGTCCGATCCTCTTCGGACACTCCTACGGCGCGCTCACCGCGCTCGAGGCCGCGACCGACGCGGCGGTCGACGCGGTCGTCGCCTACGAACCGGCGGTGCTCCCCGACGAGTTCCGGAAACGAGCCGATCTCGCCGACCGAATGGAGGCGCTCATCGAGGACGGCCGACGCGGCGAGGCGGTGAAACGCTACGTAGAACTGGTCCTCCATCCCGACGGAATCGACGATCTCGACGCCTGGTTAGCCGAGTGGCCGGTCTGGCCGGACTGCGTCGATCTCGCCGAGGAAGTCCTGCGGATGAACCGCGCCGTCGAGCGGTACCGACTTCCCGATCGTCTCGACGTCGACGCCCCCGCGCTCGTGCTGACCGGCACCGACGGCCCCGACTTCCTCCGGAAGAGCGCCCGCGCGGTCCACGACGCGCTGCCGCACAGTCGCCTCGTGGAGTTCGACGGGATCAGCCACAGCGGTCCCGCCGAAGCATCGGAACCGATCGCGGCGGAAATCGAGTCGTTCCTCGGCAGGCAGTAGTCCGTCGCCGGTTCGACGCCTTCGCTCTCGGGACGACCGCTACCGATCGAGTCGGCGTCCCGTCACTCGAGGGCCCGCTGCAGATCGCGAACGACGTCGTCGTAGGCCTCGTGGGCGCGCTCGAGGTTCATCGGCTCGGCGAACATCCCGAAGAACCCGTGGATCATGTCGTCGTAATGGTAGTGCGTGACCGGGACGCCGTCGGCCTCGAGGCGCTCGGCGTAACGCGCACCGTCGTCGCGCAGCGGGTCGAAGCCGGCGGTGACGACCGTCGCCGGCGGGAGGCCCGAGAGGTCGGCCGCCAGCCGCGGGCGGGCGTAGACGTTCCCCCGATCGATTTCGCGTCCGAAGTAGCAGTCGTCGAACCACTCCATGGTCTCCCGCTCGAGAAAGTAACCCTCGCTGTTCTCCTCGTAGGCGCCGGTCTCGGTGATGTCGCCGGTGATGGGGTAGATCAGGAGCTGGTGGGCGGGGTCGACGCCGCCGCGGTCGCGCGAGAGCAGGCTCGTCGCCGTCGCGAGATTGCCGCCGGCGCTGTCGCCGGCGAGGACGATGCGATCCCGATCGCCGCCGAGCGTCTCGATCTCGTCGTCGACCCACTCCAGCGCGGCGTAACAGTCCTCGAGCGCGGCGGGGAACGGGTGTTCGGGCGCCAATCGATACTCGACGCTGGCGACGGTGTAGCCGGTCTCGGCGGCGAGTTTCCGGCAGGTGTCGTCGTGTTCGTCGACGCTCCCGACGACGAAGCCGCCGCCGTGGAAAAAGAGGATCGTCGGCCGCGGCGTCTCGCCCGCGGGCTGGTAGACGCGGACCAGGAGGTCTCCGGCCGGTCCGTCGATCGTTCGATCCTCGACCGACTCGAGGCCGATCGACGGGCTGTCGGCGTCGGCGTCGTCGTCGAACATGTCATCGAGCACTGCACGCGCCTCGTCGACCGGCAGTTCGTGCAGCGGCGGCGTCTCCGCCGAGTCGATGGTCTCGAGGAGCGGTTTGAGGGCCGGATGGGGCTCCGGAGCGCGGGTTGCTGTCATATCTCGGGACACTCATCGACGGAACAAAAAGGTATGCGCATCGGTCGCCGGCGCGGCCGTCGATCCGTTCCACACCGCTTATTTCGGTCCGGTGCGCCCCTTCGAGCAATGACGAACGAGGCACTCATCGAGGCCCTGCGGGACGCGGAGGCGGTCAAGTTCGGCGAGTTCGAGCTCTCCCACGGCGGCACCAGCGAGTACTACGTCGACAAGTACCTCTTCGAGACCGATCCCGACTGTCTCGAGGCCATCGCGGAGGCGTTCGCCGACCGGCTCGCGGCCGACGACAAGCTCGGCGGCGTCGCGCTGGGCGGCGTCCCCCTCGCCGCCGCGACGAGCGTCGCGGCCGGCGTCCCCTACGTCATCGCGCGCAAGCAGCGCAAGGAGTACGGCACCGGGAACCTGATCGAGGGCCGACTCGAGGACGGCGAGGAGGTCGTCGTCGTCGAGGACATCGTGACGACGGGGACGAGCCTCGTCGAGGCCGTCGAGGCGCTCCGGGAGGCGGGCGCGACCGTCGAGCGCGCGCTCGTCGTCGTCGACCGCGAGGAGGGCGGCCGCGAGAACGTCGAGGAGGCCGGCGTGGAGTTGGAAGCGCTGGTGACCGCGAGCGACCTGCTCGACTCGCAGTGAGTCTCCCCGCCGCTGACGGCACCGGCCGCTACTGCCCGTAGGACTCGAACTTTTCGACGACCGTCTCGAGTTGGGCGTCCGAGAGCCTCGTCGGCTCGAGGCCGGCGGCGCGAGTCTGGAGGTACAGCCGAGCCAGGCTCTCGACGTGGTGGGCGTTCTCGAGCGCGGTCTCGAGGTCCGGCGCCGTGACGACGAGTCCGTGGTTTTCGATGAGCGTCGCGG
Source organism: Haloterrigena salina JCM 13891 (assembly GCF_000337495.1). GTDB lineage: Archaea > Halobacteriota > Halobacteria > Halobacteriales > Natrialbaceae > Haloterrigena > Haloterrigena salina. Next base: position 2,854 of record NZ_AOIS01000036.1, on the reverse strand, counting down.
TCGTCTCGGCCTCGTCCATCGCCCGGACGATGTTCTCGGCCAACTCGTCGGTGCCGTAGGGCGCGTACTCGGCGACGGGGACGCGCTTGCCGACCGCGACGATCATGTAGTGGATCGGCGGCAGCGGCTCACGGGCGACCGCCAGCGTCGTCGACCACGGCGAGTGGGTGTGGACGATCGCGCCGACGTCCTCGCGGCGGTAGATCGCGGTGTGCATCGGCACCTCGCTGCTCGGGGCCATCGCACCGTCGCGCCGCTCGCCGTCGATGCCAACGACCGGGACGTCCGCGGCGTCGAAGCCGTCGTAGGGAACGCCGGTCGGCGTGATCGCGAATGCGTCGCCGGCTTCGCCGTCGCGAACGCTCAGGTTGCCCGTTCGGCCGGGCGTCAGCGCCGCGAGGTCCGGCGCGCGCTCGACGATCGCTCGGCGTTCGTCCTCGAGGATCATCGGATCACCTCCAGCAGTTCGTCGAACGCGTCGATCTTGTGGTCCGGGTTTCGGTCGCCCTCGAGCGACGCCTCGTCGACGTCGCCGTTGAACAGCACCGTCTCGATACCGACGGCGTTGGCTCCGTGGATATCCGTTCGGATCGAGTTGCCCACCATCACCGTTTCCGAGGGACGTCGGTCGAGCCGCGCGAGCGGATGTGTAAACATCAGCGAAGCGGGTTTCTCGCGGCCCAGCTCCTCGGAGGTCACGAGCAGATCGACGTGCTCGTCGAGGCCCATTGCGTCGAGTTTCTCGAGTTGGATCCGCGTCGTGAGGTTGGTCACGATCGCGACGTCGACGTCCCGATCGGCCAGCGTCTCGAACGTCTCTGCGACTCCCGGGAACGGCTCGATCTCGTCGATAAACGCGTCCCAGTACGCCTCGCCCATCGCCAGCGCGTCGCCGGACCGGTGCGTGCCCGCGTGACGCTCGACGGCCCGCTTGAAGTAGAGCACCCGTTCGTGGCTGGCCGCCGTCTCGGGGATCTCCCGTTTGACGGCTCGACGACCCTCCCGATAGAACGCGTCGAATTCCTCGCGGTCGAAGTCGTACTCCAGATCGCGAGCGGTCCGCCAGGCCGCCTCCTTGCCCGCCTCGTTGCACGGCGGGTACGGGTAGCACGTGTCGTCGAGGTCGAAGAGCGCGGCCTCGGTGGTCATACGGTCTCGTGCTTCGTGAAGCGCAAAACGAGTATCGGTACCGGCACCGGTCCGTCTGCGCTCCGGCACCGGCCGCTCGTCCGGGCCTCGGGGAGCGACGGTGCCGTAGTGTGTCCCCTTTACAAGCCGGTTCGTGGTACGTCGCCGAGCCGTTCGACGCGGTCGCCGCGCCTCCGCGAGCGGGAGCGCGGAGCGCGCCGCGGGACGGTACCGCTGTATTCGAACAATGACAGACAACAAGGCGCTCGTTCGGCGCGATCCGGAGGAGGTATGGACCGACGGCGATCTCGACGCGATCGACGAGATCTTCGCGGAGGGGTTCGTGCTGCACGATCCGTCCGCGGGCGACGACCTGCGAGGGCGCGACGAGTACAGGGAGTACGTCGAAACCTACCGCGAGGCGTTTCCCGACGTGGAATACGAAGTCGAAGCCGCAGTCGCCGAGGGGGAGACCGTCGCGCTGCGGTACACCGCGCGCGGAACTCACGAGGGGTCGTTCATGGGCTTAGAGCCGACCGGCGATCGAGTCTCCGTGTCGGGAATGGAGATGTACCGCGTCGAGGACGGGACGATCGCCGAACTGTGGACGAGCTACGACGCGCTCGGGCTGTTCCAGGAGCTCGGCGTCGTTCCGCCGCTCGAGGAACTCGGCGAGGAGTCGACCGCGGATTGAGCCGACCGCGGACGGAGGTCGCGACCGCATCCCCGCCGGTAGCGGTCGCGAGTCCTCGTCGCTCACCATCACAATGCTTTTATTGCGGTCGAGACTACGCGTAGCCACGATGGTAGGTGTCCGCTTTACAGGGGCTTACGCCCGCTTCTAACCCACACCTACCGCCGGCTGTGTCGAAACGGACCCGCAGCCGAGCGGCCACGGCGGACGCCCGACCGAACTTCTCACCGAAGTTCCCAGATCAGCGACAGCCACAGCACTACCCACAGTCATACCGATACCCATGTCAGAATCAGATTCCCAGTCACAGGAACGGATAACGGTCGTACTGCCCGACGGCTCCGAACTCGAGGTCGCATCCGACGCGACGGTCGAGGACTGCGCCTACGAGATCGGCCCCGGCCTCGGCAGCGACACGGTCGCCGGCAAGCTCGACGGCGAACTCGTCGCCAAGGAGGAACCCGTCTACGACGGCGTCGAACTCGAGATCGTCACCGACGGCTCCGAGGAGTACCTCGAAGTCATGCGCCACTCCGCGGCCCACTGCCTCGCCCAGGCCGTCGAGCGTCTGTACGACGAGGACGAGGTCAAACTCGCGATCGGCCCGCCGACGGACGAGGGCTTCTACTACGACTTCGATAACTTAGACGTCGACGAGGAGGACCTCGCGGAACTCGAGGACGAAATCGAGGAGATCATCGCCGAGGACTACGAGATCGAGCGCGAGGACGTCTCGATCGAGGAGGCCGAACAGCGCCTCGAGGGCGAGCCCTACAAGCTCGAACTACTCGAGGAGTTCGCCGACGAGAACGACACCGTCTCCTTCTACAAACAGGGCGAGTGGGAGGACCTCTGTGCCGGTCCCCACGTCGACTCGACGGGCGAGATCGGCGTCGTCGAACTGCTCGAGATCGCGGGCGCCTACTGGCGCGGCGACGAGGAGAACACGATGCAGACCCGCATCTACGGGACGGCCTTCGAGGACGAGAGCGATCTCGAGGACTTCCTCGAGCGCAAGCAGGAAGCCGAGAA
>NZ_AOIS01000035.1 GCF_000337495.1 Haloterrigena salina JCM 13891 | reverse complement strand
CCCGCCGGGGAAGACCGTCCTGAAGGAACTCGAGGACTTCGTCGAGGACCTCAACACGGACGCGGGCTACGACTACGTCGAGACGCCCCACGTCTTCAAGACGGACCTCTGGCACCGCTCTGGCCACTACGAGAACTACCAGGACGACATGTTCATCTTCGACGTCGGCGACGACGAGTTCGGCCTGAAACCGATGAACTGTCCCGGCCACGCCGCCATCTTCCAGGACCAGTCCTGGAGCTACCGCGACCTCCCCATCCGCTACGCCGAGAACGGGAAGGTCTACCGCAAGGAGCAACGCGGCGAGCTGTCGGGCCTCTCGCGGGTCTGGGCCTTCACGATCGACGACGGCCACCTGTTCATCCGGCCCGACCAGATCAGACAGGAGGTCGAGGAGATCATGGACATGATCACCGACGTCCTCGAGACGTTCGACTTAGAGTACGAGATGGCGCTCGCGACGCGCCCCGAGAAGTCGGTCGGCTCCGACGAGATCTGGGACCGCGCGGAGGAGCAACTCGAGAACGTCCTCGAGAACCGCGCCCACGACTACGAGGTCGAGGAGGGCGACGGCGCATTCTATGGACCGAAGATCGACTTCGCGTTCGAGGACGCCATCGGCCGCTCGTGGGACGGCCCCACGGTCCAACTCGACTTCAACATGCCCGAGCGGTTCGACCTCAACTACGTCGGCGAGGACAACGAGGAACATCGCCCGGTCATGATCCACCGCGCGCTCTACGGCAGCTACGAGCGGTTCTTCATGATGCTCATCGAGCACTACGAGGGCCGCTTCCCGCTGTGGCTCGCGCCCGAACAGGTCCGCGTGCTGCCCATCTCGGACGACAACCTCGGCTACGCCCACCGGGTCGCCAACGAGTTCGACGACTTCCGCGTCGAGGTCGACGGCCGCGACTCCACGCTCGAGCGGAAGATCCGCGCAGCCCACGACGATCGGGTCCCCTACCAGATCATCGTCGGCGACAACGAGGAGGAGGACGGCAACATCTCGGTTCGGGACCGCTTCGAGGACCAGGAGTACGACGTCGAGATCGAGGACTTCAAACAGCACCTCGAGGGCGAAATCGAGGAGCAGCGCACGCAGCCGGACTTCCTGCAGGACTGATCGCGGTCACCCGCCGTCGCTGACCGCCGTTTCGTCTGCCTGATTCCCGACGAGTGCGCGAACGGTCCGTCTCCCCACGAATCGCGGCACGCGCTCGGTGTAGCGCTCGTACTCTTCGCCGTACCGCTCGCGCAGCCACGGTTCCTCGGCGAACGGGAGCGAGAGCCACCAGCCGAGGTAGATCGCGCAGACGACGGCGACCAGCCCGGAGTTCGCCAGCAGCGCGAAGCCGACCGTCGCGACGACGTAGCCGACGTACTGGGGGTTTCTCGAGTAGCGGTACCAGCCGCCGGTGTGCAACTCGCCGGCGAGACCCTTCGTCTCCTCGACGCCGAGGTCCAGTCCGGCCGCGATGGCGACGGCGTAGCCGACGACGAACAGCGCGGCGCCCGCGGCCAGCGACGGGCCGCGGGGAAGGCCGAGACTGTTCCAGCTGAGGTACGTGAGCGCGAGCACGACGACGTTGAGCGAGTGCGAGATCCCCCAGTGGACGTAGTAGGTCCGGTCTCGTTCGCCCGGCGGCCAGTACGAGACCAGCCCTAACGCGCTGGCGACGATTCCCGTGAGGTTCGCCAGTGCGAGGCCGACGCCCCCGACGAAGACGGCACTCGTCAGCGCGTCGGTCATCGGTGTATCACCGCCGCCGTCGACGGCTCGAGCGTCTGCACCCGCACTGGATCGACTGTCGACAGCTGTACTTGATCGATCGTCATATCTTCACGTCGGCCGGCGGTCGCACTGTCGCTTCTCACGGACACACTAGGGGATTTATGTGTAGTCCGGTGCTGTCGTGAACCCACCGCCGATGAAGTACCTCGACGTCCGGCTCCGACAGCCCGACCGGATGCTCCACCCGATGCAGCGGTTCATCCGCGAGGAGGACGCCGTCCGCTACGAGGAACTACGTACGTGGAACATCCTCGGCCCCGAGGGCGACCGCGAGTACGAACTGTTCTACGCCGAGGCCGACCGCGAGGCGTACGAGGCGGCGATCGAGGCCGTCGACTCGGTCCGCTGGTACGACCTGACGCCGATCGACGACGACTCGTTCTACGTCTACATCTGCCAGGAGACCCGCGAGGAAGACGTGCGCTGGCGGCGATCGTTCGCTGCGCTCGACCTCGTTATCGTCCCGCCCGTGATCTACGATTCCGAGGCCGCGTTCTACATGACCGTCGTCGGCGCCGGCGAGGACCTGCAGGCGATGCTCGAGGGGCTCCCCGACGAGATCGATGTCACCGTCCGCGCGATCGGTGAGTACGACCGCCGGCACGCGCCGCTGACCGGTGGGCTCACCGAGCGCCAGCTCGAGGCTGTCGCGGCCGCGGTCGAGGTCGGCTACTACGCGGTTCCGCGCGAGGCGGGACTCGAGGCCGTCGCCGAGCGGCTGAACTGTGCCGCGAGCACGGCCGGAACGCTCCTCCAAAAGGCGCAGGCGCGGGTGATGCAGCGACTCGTTCGACAGCGCGGGCGAGGTCTCTTCGAAGACGAGATGAACGCGACCGCCCTCGATGCGGGGAGATAGCAGTGACCTGGCCCGTTCGGCCGATTTGCGGCCGCTGATCACGGACGTGGCTATCTCGACGCGGAATCCGATCGAAACCCCCATACTTGCAGAATCGTGCATATCCCATATGAACAGAGCCGAGAAGGCAGCCCTGCAGTTACGGGCCGTCGACGTGTTGCGGATGCTGAAGGAGACCCGGACCTACGACGAACTCGCCGAGACGACGGGATTGCCGGCGGGCGACCTCAATCGGTACGTCAACGGACACGTGCTGCCGGGAACCGAGCGCGCACGCGAGGTCGTCGAGGACCTCGGACGCGAGGCGCTGGCCGGCGAACTCGAGGCCCGCATCCGGGTCGACGACGAGGGCTACGTCGACAACAGCGCAGCGGTCTTCGACCAGTCGTTTCTCGACCTCGTTGCGCCCGTCGTGGCCAACGCGTTCGACTTCGATCGACCCGACGTCGTCCTCACCGCGGCGACCGACGGGATCACGCTCGCCGCCTCGCTCGCGAGCTACTACGGGACGCGCTGTGCCTACGCGAAGAAGAGCAAGGAGACCGCCGTCGAGGAGTTCATCGAGGCCCGCGAGCGCCTCCAGTCGGGGATCGAACTCACCTACTACCTGCCCGAGTCGGCCATCGACGCCGGCGAGTCGGTACTGGTCGTCGACGACCTCATCCGGTCGGGCGAGACCCAGGAACTCCTCTTGGACATCGTCGACACCGCCGACGCCGACGTCGCCGGCGTCTTCGCGCTCATCGCGGCCGGCGAGGACGGCATCCAACGGGCTCGGAACCACACCGACGCGCCCGTCGACGCCCTCACGACGGTCTGAGCGGTCGTACAGCAATCTCGAGTCGCTCCATCCGTCGGTCGCTGGCCGCGTCCTGTGCGTTCATCGCTGACTGCGGTCCGTTCGGGCGTCGTCGACCGATGAGTCTCCCGCCGGGGAAACCGTGCGAACCATTGCCACATGATTAATCATTAGGTTTATTGTGCTCCCGCCAGTTTGTGGTGGTACGACCATGACGAAGACAGTCATCCTCGGCGTGATCGGCTCCGATGCCCACGTCGTCGGGATCACCATCCTGGAGCAAGCGTTCGAGGCCGCGGGGTTCGACGTCGTCAACCTCGGGGTCCAGACCTCCCAGACGGAGTTCGTCGACGCCGCGACCGAACACGACGCCGCGGCGGTACTCGTCTCCTCGCTCTACGGTCACGCCAAACAGGACTGTCAGGGCTTCCACGGCGAACTCGCCGACGCCGACCTCGAGGACGTCACGACCTACATCGGCGGCAACCTCGCCGTCGGTCAGGACGACTTCGAGGAGACCCGCGCGTTCTTCCGCGAACTCGGGTTCGACCGCGTCTTCGACTCCGAGACCGACCCCGAGGACGCGATCGAGGCGCTGCGGGCCGACCTGGATATGCGCTCCGCGGAGTCCGAGCGGGAGAGCCAGACTGTCTCCGCTTGAACCGATCCGCCGGACGCCGTTTTCGCTGTCGCTACGCTACGGAGCGACCGCTGTTGCGGTCGCTCACGCTGAGATATCAGGACTCGAGTCGCCGACCCCTCGACCGCTCAGCGGACGATCGTCACCGGAACGGGCGAGCGGCGAGCCACCTTTTCGGCGACGCTGCCCAGCAGGATCCGGCTCGCGCCCGTGCGGCCGTGGCTCCCGATCGCGATGTGGTCGACGTCGTGTTCGGCGGCGTAGTCGACGATCGATCGCGAGATTCCGCCGACGACGTGGTCCGTCTCGATCTCGACACCGTGGTCGGCGGCCTGTTCGCGCGCCGCCTCGAGGATCGCCTCCGCCCGGTCCTGGTGGTGGTCCTGGAGTTCCTCGTAGTTCGCCACGGCGCCGCCTTCGATACCGGTCGCGGCGTAGAAGTCGCCGGGATCGAGGACGTGCAGCGCCGTGATGCGGGCCTCGGGATACTCCTCGCAGGCGAACTCGAGGGCTTCGGTCGACTGGTTCGAGTCGTCGACGGGAACGAGAACGTGTGTTGCCATGAGTGATACTACGTTGGCCCTCGAAATAAACGTCGGGCCGACGGTGCCTGTCATCGACGGGGCAAACCCGGCGCCTACGGCGACGTGACGCGTTCGATCGCCCCCCGAATGCGCTCCTGGTCGGGCCGGTACGCCTCCTCCCGTCCCGGCAGCGGCACCGGGACGTCGTAGCCGGCGACGCGCTCGATCGGCGCCTCGAGGTGCCAGACGGCCTCGTCGGAGATGCGGGCCGCGACCTCGGCGCCGAACCCGCCCGAGCGCGGCGCCTCGTGGACGACGACGCACCGGCCGGTCTTCCGGACCGACTCGCGGACCGTCTCGGTGTCCATCGGGCTGATCGTCCGCAGGTCGATCACGTCGGCCGACGCCTCGCTCTCCTCGAGGGCGCCTTCGACCTCCCGGACCATCGCGCCCCAGGCGACGACGGTGACGTCGGTGCCCTCCTCGACGACGCGGGCCTCGCCGAGCGGGGTCACGTGATCGGCGGGCACGGGCCGCCGAGCCGCCCGGTACAGCGGCATCGGTTCGAAGAACAGGACGGGATCGGGACTGCGGATCGCCGACCGAAGCAGTCCGGCGGCGTCCCGCGCGGTCGAGGGAATCACGGTCTTGAGACCGGGAATGTGTGCGTAGCCGGCCTCGTAGCTCTCGGAGTGGTGCTCCAGGGCCTTCACGCCCAGCCCGTACGGCGCGCGGATCACCATGGGGCAGGTGAGCTTCCCGCGCGAGCGACTGCGCAGGCGCGAGACGTGCTGGTGGATCTGGTCGAACGCCTGGAAGGTGAAGCCGGCGAACTGGATCTCCGCGACGGGTCGGTGGCCCGCGGCCGCGAGGCCGACGCCTAATCCGACGATGCCCGCCTCCGCGACCGGCGCGTCGTGGACGCGGTCGGGGAACGCGTCGAGCAGTCCCTGCGTCGCTCGGAAGACGCCGCCGTCGACGCCGACGTCCTGCCCGTAGACGACCACGTCCTCGTCGCGGTCCAGTTCCGCGTTGAGGGTCTCGCGGATCGCCTCGACCATGTTCAGCCGTTCGACCCCCTCCGTGACGCCCGAGTCGGTCGCCGTCCCGCCGTCGCCGCGGGCCCCCTCCGCCGCTCGAGGCGGCGCGATCTCGCCGTCGGCGCCGCCGGTGAACGCCTCCCGCTGGCGCTCGAGGTAGTCGGGGAGCTCCGCGTAGGCGGTGTCGAACATGTCGACCGGATCGGTGTTCGCTTTGGTCTCGCGAGCCGCCTCGAGGGCCTCCTCGAGTTCCGTCTCGATCTCGTCCTCGATCGTCGAGACGGCATCGTCGTCCAGCACTCCCCGGTCGCGGAGGTACTGTTCGAACCGCAGTATCGGGTCCAGCGGCTCCCACTCCTCCTCTTCCTCGGTGGTGCGGTAGACGGAGGGATCGTCCGCGGTGGTGTGCATCTCCCGGCGGTAGGTCGTCGCCTCGATCAGCGTCGGGACGCCCCGCAGGGCGCGCTCCCTGGCCTCCTTCGTGACCGCGTAGACGCCGAGCACGTCGTTGCCGTCGACCTGAATCGGTTCGATGCCCGCGGCGACGGCCTTCTGGGCGAGCGTCGCGGCCCGCGTCTGTTTCTCCAGCGGCGTCGAGATGGCGTACTGGTTGTTCTGGCAGCAGAAGATCGTCTGGGCCTCGTAGACCCCCGCCAGGTTCATCGCCTCGTAGACCTCGCCCTCGCTGGTCGCGCCGTCGCCGAAGTAGGTCAGCGCGACCCGGTCGCTGTCGTTCATCGCCTGCGCCCAGCCGATCCCCGCGGCGTGGAGCGGCTGGGACCCCACCGCGATGGCCGGCGGCATGATCGGCACGTCGTCGGGCGGTCCGCCGCCCTCCTCGAGTCCCATCGCGTACTCGAAGATCCCCTGAGGTGAGAGCCCGCGGGCCAGCGCCGAGGGGTGCTCGCGGAAGGCCGGCACCGTCCAGTCGTCGTCGGCCAGCGCGGCGGTGCTGCCGACCTGTGCGGCCTCCTGGCCCGTCGCCGGCGCGAAGGTTCCCAGTTCGCCCCGGCGCTGGAGGGCGATCGTCCGCTCATCGAGGCGCCGGGACAGCTTCATCGTCCGATACCACTCGCGCAACCGCTCGTCCGGGAGGTCCGGTTCCAGCGACTCGTCGACGCGGCCGTCCTGATCGAGGATCTCGACGCGGTCGATCGAGAAGTCGGCGACCGTCGATCGTGGCATACCGACGGTACGAGAGACGGCCACTTAGTGCTCGAGTCGGCTATCGCACGCTTTGGGGCGCTCGAGGCGGCCACCGCGCTCCGCGCCGATCGCCGGACACGCTCTCGGACCGTCCGAACCGACATCAACGCCGTCGACTCATCGACGTGCTCGTAGCTCCCGTAAGATTGGATTCTCAACACCTTTTTATTACCTATTATATTACTCTGGTAATAATTGCTTCAGGCATTCGTGAAAGACAATGACTGATGAAAATTCCACGGAGCGATCGACTCGGCGGACGGTACTCAAGAGCGTCGGCACCGGTATCGCCGGTTCGGTCGCGTTCTCCGGAACCGGCGCGGCCTTCGACGGCGAGTCCGTCGGCGAGGCGCGAGGGCGTATTCGAGGCCGGCGGCGCTCTCGTCGACGACGCGCTCGATCCCGAGCGCGACGCCCTCCAGGAGGTCGTGATCGTCTTCGAGGACACCGAGCACGTCGTCCGACTCGAGGAACTCGACGTCGAGTTCGCGATCGGCTTCGACGCCCTCCCCGTCGGCTACGCCAAACTCCCGGGGTCGCTGGTCGAGACCGTCGCCGACTGGGAGCCAGTGCGGTACGTCTCCTCGAACTACGAACTGGAGTTACACAACGACGACGCCCGCGAGGACACGAACGCCGACGCTGTGCAGGCCGGTTCGGGTCTCGAGATGCCCTACACCGGCGAGAACGTCCACGTCGCGGTCATCGATTCGGGGATCGGCGGCGGACACCCCGATCTGCAGCCGAACCTCAAGGCGAACTATCAGTACGTAGGCATTCCGGGAATTCAAGACGAACCCCTCTGGTGGCACGACGTCGACACCATCGATACGGACCTAAACGGCCACGGTACCCACTGTGCTGGAAGCATCGGCGGGACCGGGTCGGAGAGCGACGGCGAGTACGCGGGAATGGCGCCCGACGTCGATCTGACGATGTACTCGACGAGCGCGGGTCCGGCGATCGCGTTCACCGTCGCCGCGTACGACGATCTGATCCGCCGACAGCGGGCGGGCGATCACGATATTCAGATCGTTTCGAACTCGTACGGCTCGGGACGGGTCGGTCGTCCTTTCCTCCCCGACGATCCCCTCAACGTCGCGACGTGGCACGCACACGAAGAGGGGATCCTCTCGGTCTTCGCGGCGGGTAACGACGGTCCCGATACGGGAACGCTGAACCAGTACGCGAAGGCGCCGCACGTTCTGGGGGTCGGAGCGACCGACACCGAGGGAGCGGTCGCGGACTTCTCGTCGCGCGGTCGCCCGCAGGACGGCTCGTACGACGAGGACAATTACGACCGCGCGGCGGCCTACGAGAACCTCGCCGCGTTCCACGACGGCGTCCCCGCTGACGAGATCGACGGTCCGCTGGGGATCTACCGCAACGGCGTCGCCGCCAAAGGCGAGGCCGTAATGAGTACGCTCGAGCGGTTCGACCTCATTAACGTGCTCCAACCGGACGGCGAACGCTACTACGGGCTCGCGTCCGGGACCAGCATGTCCTGTCCCGTCACCGCCGGTTGTGCGGCCTTAGTCTACGACGCCGCCATCGAGCGCAACGGCGAAGCGCCCGCCCCGATGGACGTGCTCGCGACGCTCGAGGCGACCGCCGACGAGCGGCGACACGAATCGTATACTGCGGAGTCCGTCGGCGCGGGGTACGTGGACGTTCAGGCGGCCGTCGAACGCGCCGAGGCGGGCGAGTTCGCGGCGGTCGGCGAAATAGACGTCGCGTCGAGCGACACTCAGCAGTGAGACGGCGGTGTCGATAGGCGGAGACGTAGTCGCTCGCCGATTCACGTGGCCGTCGCTCTCGAGGGTAGTCGCAGAAAAATCGGGGTTCGGATCGTCGAAACCGGCCAGTCGTTACTTCGCGCGACCCTGTCCGCCGTTGTTGGACGGACGGACCTTCTCGGCGCCCTTGCCGCGGTTGTTGAGGCCGCGGTTGGACTTGCCGGCGTTGGTGAGACCACGGAACGCGCGGTTCGTGTGGTCGTCGTCGCAGATCCAGTTGAGGTCGTCGTCGTTCTCGATCGCCGGGTGGTTCGGATCCACGAGGATCGCTTCGAACCACTTCTGGCTGCCGTCTTCGCCGACCCAGTAGCTGTTGAGCACCCGCAGGTTGGGGTACTTCCGGGAGACGCGCTCCTCGCCGATACGCTGGATGTTCTTACGCCGCCCGATGCGGTTGACACCCTGGCGCTTCGAGCGTCGGCCGGCCGTGAAGCGTTCCTTCCGGGCCGTCCCCTTGCGGACCGACACGCGGACCACGATAATGCCCTGCTTGGCCTTGTAGCCGAGTTCGCGCGCCTTGTCCAGACGGGTCGGGCGATCGATGCGCTCGATTGCGCCCTGTTTCCGCCATTCCTGCTTTCGCTGCCACTGCAGTTCCCCGAGTTTGCCGTCGTCGGGGTCCTTCCATGCGTCCTTGATGTGGGAGTAGAAGCTTTCTGCCATGTGTATCACCGCGGGCGTTTCCTGGTTCAATCCTGGCCGGGGCCCGTCCCCGCGGATCACATCCCGACCTGTGGCGGCGGTGCCGTACAGGTGCCCGCTGGCGCCCGCGACCCAGCGAGTCTACTCTCTCTTCCCAACTCTCGAGTATAAGGGCTTCGAACTGCGCGGCCACGCCGCGTCGAAAAACGAGGTGGGTTCGGGGATCGATCACCGTTCGAGCGGGACGCGCTCGCTGACGCCGCCGGGAACGACGCCGTTGACCGTCGCGAACACGGCACCGAGGACCAGTCCGTAGACCAGGTGGCCGATCGCGAACAGGAGCGCGCTGACCAGTTCCCCCGCGACGCCCGGAACGGGGAGGAACGGCAGCGGCAACGCCGCGACGCCCGCCTGCTGCATCGCCAGCGGGAACAGGAACCCGCCGGCGAAGAGGCCGAGGAGGGCCCCGAACACCAGTCCGACGACGAGGTAGTCGCTAAACGAGTCCACCAGATCCTGGACCGTTCGCCGCGAGGCGAGGGCGGCGAACGTCAGCCCGAACAGGACGCTCAAGATCATGTGGACCGTCCAGCCGACGCCGACCGCCGTTTCGGGACCGGCGATCAGCGCGCCGAGCAGTTCGATCTGGCCCGCGCCGAGGTGGAGGACCAGCCCCATGGCGATGCCGCCGACCAGTCCGCCGGTAAAGCCGCCACCCCAGACGCCGACTCCGTCGAGGTCGTGGGAGTTATTCTCACCCATATATAACGGGTACGGACGCGAGTGTAATCAAACCAACCATTGATTGGGTTGTACGAGGGTCTGATAACCAAATCAGTCGCCACCATGTCACCGGAAACCCGGTCGAATTCGGCTGTGGCTGCGACGGCGCTGTACGGCCGGTATTCTGGATCCGTCCCATCCGATAGATATGTCGGAACAGGGATGGCTCGATCGTCTCACTAGGCGACAGCTTTTAGGTAGGCCTAAACAAGAGGATGGTAACAGGTGCCGACAATGAGCAAGAACGTATCGACGGACAGACCGTCAGGTGGGGGGACGAACGCGACGAGCGACGCCATCGAGAGCGCGGCGTTTCTCGCACGGTCGGAGCACCGCGTTCGCGTCCTCGAGTTGCTCGCAGACGACCGACGCACGCGCGAGGAGTTGATGGCGGGGACCGACGTCACTCGGGTGACGCTGAGCCGGATTCTGGGGGATCTGAACGATCGCGGCTGGGTCGAACGGGACCACGCCGACGGCGGCTACGCGATCACGAACACGGGCCGGGACATCTACGAACAGTTCGACCGCCTCCTCGAGACGATCGCCGTCGGACAGCAGTATCCCGACGTCGTCGACTCCCTGCCGACCGAGTGGTTCGACTTCGACCTTCGGTGTCTCGCGGAGGCCGACCTCGTCGCCGCCGACAGCGCCGACCCGCTGGCCGGGATGCGCGTCGTGGCCGACGCCGTCGGCCGAGCCTCGACCGTCCGGGCCGTCGTCGACTCCTTTACGAGTCTCCCGATGTACACCTACGGCGAGACGCTGGCCGCCGGCGACCGGCCGGACGTCGAGGTCGTCTTCGATCGGAACGCGAGCGCCGTCGCGCTCGAGAACCCGGAACTCGTCGACCGCTGGCGAGAGATCGAGCACCGGACGGACGAGTCGATCTACTACAGCCTCGACGAGACGGTCCCCTGTAACGTCGACCTCGTCGACGAGACGGTCTTTCTCTCCGCCGTGACCCCGGACAACGGCGGCTTCGACGTACTTCGGTGTACACATCCCGCGGTCGTCGACTGGGCGCAGGACTTGTTCCGCGAAAAGCGCGCCGCGGCGACGGCACTTGAGCGACGGCGAGGCGATACCGACCCGCTCAATTCGACGGCGTAGTCCGACAGCGAACCGATCGCGCCACCCGTCCCCCATCCAACTCCGCGACTCGTCGGCGTCGCGATTGATTTTGACTCCGTTTGCTCCACAGACCGGTTTCTCGAGACACCTGGATGACAAGATCATCGGCTGTATCGATGACGCCGGTAGCGAATCGACCGTATGATGCCGGATTTGCAACCAATCCTATCGTATTACTGATGTGTGTGCACGCCGTGTTACAGATAACACATCCTGTAACGGTGAACAGACGGAATCACTAAGATGTTCTTAGGTCTGCCTAAAACTATGCCACGAAGACGGACGGTGCTCGCCAGCGGGGCGGGTCTTCTCGCAGCGACTGCCGCAGGCTGTACCGGAAATCCGAACACCGACGAGGACGACCCGGAGAGCGACGGGGAATCGTACACGGTGACCGTCGAACCGGTCGGTAGCCACACGTTCGAATCGGTCCCCGAGTCGTACGCCGTGATTCCGAGCGTCTGGATGGACATCGGGATGGCGCTGGGAAAGCAGCCTGACGCCGTCGCGAGCTTCGACCGCGCGCCGCTGAAGTACTACGACGTCCTTCCGGACGTCTCCCTCGATCAGGACGCGGTCACGATACTCGCCGGCGAGGCCGAGGAAGGGTACGACAAGGAGAACTTCTACGACGCGGACGTCGACGTCCACCTCATCGACCCGCAGGCGCTGCAGTTCTTCGCCAACTGGAGCGAGGAGGACATCCAGGAGATCGAGGACGCGACCGGTCCGTTCCTCGGGACGACCATCCGGTTCGAATCCGATGCACTGACCAGCGGGGAGGAACCGCCCTACGACCTCTACGGCGCCTTCGAGAAGGGCGCGGAGATCTTCCAGCGTCAGGAGCAGTTCGAGGCCTGGGAGTCGTTCTACGAGGACTTTATCGGCGAGATTCAGTCGCGGCTGCCCCCCGAGGAGGAACGACCCAGCGTCGCCGCGATCTGGCGCGGCGTCAACCCCGACTCTGGCGAGTTCCGTATCGCCGAGGTCAACGCGCAAGCGAACAACACCCGAACCTACCGGGAACTCGGACTGAAAGACGCCTTCGAGGGCCGGATCCCCGACGGCCCGATCGGCTACGAGGAGCTGCTCGACGTCGATCCCGACTACATCGGCGCCGTCGGCAGCCTCACCTCGCTCTCCCACGAGGAGTTCGTCGACACGGTCATCGAACCGTTCGAGGAGGATTCGAACGGGCGGAGCCTGAGCGCCGTACGGAACGGCAACGTCGTCCGGACCGGCGGCCAGTACATGGGGCCGATCGTCGACCTCTACTCGACGGAGGCGCTGGCGAAGCAGGTCTACCCCGACGAGTTCGGCGAGTGGCCGGGCGCGGTCGGCGACGTCCCCGAGGACGAGCGACTCTTCGACCGCGGAGACCTCGCCGACATCATCAACGGGGACGTCTAACTGACCGATGGCAGGCGCTTCTTCGACCGTCGTCGACGACTCGAGTGGCGACACCGACGCCACCGGCAACTATCTCGAGTGGGTCGACGCTCGGCTGCTGTCGGTGATCGCCGGGAGTCTCGTCGTGTTGCTCGCGGCGACGGTGTTGCAGGTGAGTTTCGGCGCGTATCCGCTGACCCTGGGCGAGGCGTGGCGCACCGTGTTCAATCCGGGGCTGCTGTTCAACCTCGACCTCTGGCGGGCGTTCCTCCTCGGCGCCGAGTTGCCCGACTGGCTCACGACCCGGCAACACGTCGTCTGGAACATTCGCCTCCCGCGGGTCATCGTGGGCGTGCTGGTCGGCGCGAACCTCGCGCTCGCCGGCGCGATCTTCCAGATCGTCACTCGGAACGAGCTCGCCAGCCCTTACATTCTGGGGGTGAGCGACGGCGCCGGGCTCGCCGTCCTGCTTACTCTGACGATGTTCTCCGGCATGATGGGGTGGCTCCCGCTGCTGGCGGCCGCCGGCGGCGCCTTCGCCTTCTTACTGGTCTACGCCATCGCGTGGAAGAACGGGACGAGCCCGATTCGACTCGTCCTCGCCGGCGTCATCGTCGGGAGCGTGTTCGGGTCGCTCCAGCGAGCCCTGTTCTTCTTCATCGACGATCTGGGAGTCGCGATGGCGGCCCAGACGTGGCTCTCCGGATCGCTGCTCGGGACCGACTGGGAGCAGGTCCGCATCGCGCTGCCGTTTACGATCCTCACGATCGTGCTGGCGCTGGCCGTCACGCGCCAACTCAACGTCTTGCTGCTCGGCGAGAAGACCGCCCGATCGCTCGGGATGTCCGTCGAGCGCGTTCGATTCGCCGTCGCCGGCATCGCGATCCTATCGACCGCGGCCGCGATCGCCGTCGCCGGGCTCGTCGGCTTCGTCGGGCTGATCGTCCCGCACATGGTTCGGAACCTCGTCGGCGGCGACACGAAGCGGCTCCTCGTGGGCTGTCTGTTCGTCGGTCCCGCGCTACTGGTCGGCGCCGACGTCGGCGCCCGGCTCGCTCTGAACCCCGTCCAGTTGCCGGTCGGGATCATCACCGGACTCGTCGGCGGGCCGTACTTCCTCTACCTGATGCGCAAACAGGAGAACATGGGCGAGATCTAGGGTCTCGCCCTTGAGGCCACGGTCGATTCACTGGCCTCGAGTCGCGGACCACGTCGCAGTTCGAACGCCCGTCGCTCGAGACGGACCGACAGGGAAGGATGCAGTCGGCTCGAGCGACGGACGGTCGTCCGAGTACCGAACTGCCGACGAGTAACAACCCGAAACGAGGAACGACCTGAAAGCCGTTGCTCGTCGGGTGGAAATGATGTATGAAGAGCGAGGCAGCGAACCGGGTCTCCCAGAGGCTCGCGCACTCCAGTACTCGCCGGGACGCAGGCGGGCTTAACGTCCGTGTTCGGGATGGGTACGGGTGGTTCCCCGCCGCTGTGGCCGCCTCAACGCCGACCCGCGGAATCGAACCGCGGTAACGCCTGCGCCGGTGTGTTCACCCCGATATCAGGGGTACGTCGGTTTAACACTTCTGATCTTTCCGTCGAACGCCGACTCGGTTCGTTCCCGGACTCCTCGAGCGGCACGGGAGGACGCGAACTCGGCGGTGCTCGGTTCCTGCTCGTCCGGCATCGTCCTCTTTAGCCGTCTTCTCGGCGGTCGCTGCTCGAGATCGAACCGATGGCGGAGCCGCGACTGGACGTCCGAAGCGAAGGACTATATTAATTGAACAATTAATTAGCGACGAGGACTACTCATGAACGGATTAGACGGGAAGACGGCCGTGGTAACGGGCGGGGGATCCGGAATCGGGCGCGCGTCGGCGAAGCGGTTCGCCGACGAGGGGGCGAACGTCGTCGTCGCGGACATCGACGCGGAGACCGGTCGCGAAACGGTCGATCTGATCGAGGACGCCGGCAGTAACGCGACGTTCGTCGGCGTCGACGTCTCCGACCTCGAGTCGGTCGAGCGAATGGTCGACGTCGCGCTCGACGCGTACGGGAGCCTCGATTTCGCGCACAACAACGCGGGAATTCTCACGGGATTCGCGGACGTCGCCGACACCGGCGCCGACGACTGGGACGCGCTCCTCGAGGTCAACCTGAAGGGAATTTGGACGTGTCTGAGGGCCGAGCTTCCCGTCATGGCGGAACGCGGCGGCGGAGCGATCGTCAACACGGCCTCCGAGTCCGGGCTCGTCGGGATGGGCGGTCTCGCCAGCTATTCCGCCAGTAAACACGGCGTCGTCGGACTCACGAAGACGGTCGCGCTCGAGTACGCAACGCGGGGCGTGCGGGTCAACGCCATCGCCCCGGGACCGACGAACACGAACATCCAGTCCGGGATGTCGGGAGACGGCGACCCCTCGAGCGTGGAGTTCGACACGTCGGCGATGATCGACGTTCCGATGGACCGCATCGCGGAACCGGAGGAGATGGCCGGCGCGGTCGCGTTCCTCTGTTCCGACGACGCTTCCTACATCACCGGGCACACGCTCCCGGTCGACGGCGGGCAGGCCGCGGACTGACCGCTCACCCTCATCGTCACGATTCGGAAAAGTCAGCGCGCCGATACCCGAGTGTTCAGCCGTATCGGTGCCGCAGTCCGAGTTACGCGGTTCTACTTACGTCGCAAGGGAGCGACTCGAGACCGTAGAGGCCGTTCAACGGCTGGAGATCCGATAGATCTGTGTCCAATCGTTCGAAGCGCTCGAGCAGTTGCCCCAGGGCGACGTCGGCTTCCATCCGCGCGAGGTGGGCGCCAAGACAGAAGTGAACCCCCGTCCCGAACGCCATGTGGCGGTTCGGATGCCGTTCGGGCCGGAACTCCTCGGGCGCGTCGAAGACGTCCGGATCGCGGTTCGCGGCGCCCAGCCAGAGCGTGACGACGTCACCGGTTTCGATCCGTCGCCCGTTTAGCTCGACGTCCTCCACGGCGATCCGCTTCAGCGATTGGATCGGCGACCGGTATCGGAGCACCTCCTCGATGGCCCGTTGGCGGTCGACCGCTCCGGTTCGGATCGCGTCCGTCACCTTCGCCTCCTCGACGGACCAGATCGCGTTGGTGAGGAGATTCGTCGTCGTGATGTTGCCCGCGAGGAGCAACAGCATACAGAACCCGATCTGCTCGCCCCTGGTCAGCTCCTCCGCGTTCGCCGCGAGCGTGATCAGATCGTCCCCACTGCCGCCGTCGCGCTCTTCGAGCAGCGTCGCGAAGTAGCCGCCCATCTCCCGCTGGGCCCGCTCCTGTTCCCGTTGCACCCGTTCCAGTTCCGCCTCAGTGTCGTCTTCGGGTCGCGCGACGAGCGCGTCCGACCAGGCTTTGAACTCCTCGCGGCGTTCGGCGGGGATCCCCAGCAGTTCGGCGATCACGATAACGGGAAGCGGAGTCGCGAACTCGTCGACGAAGTCGAACTCGTCCTCGCCCTCGAGGTCGTCCAACAACTCCTCCGTCACCGCCTCCACTCGCGGCTGATACTCCCGGATGGCCCCGGGCTGAAATCGTTCGTCGACGACCCCGCGGAGTCGAGTCTGTTCCGGCGGGTCGGTCGAGATCATCGTCTGCAACATCGGAAGGTCCGCGTCACCGTCGCTATCACCGTCGTTCGAGGACTTCTCGAGGTCGAACGCGCGGTTCGCCGTGAACGTACCGTGGTCTTTGAGCACACGCTCGACGTCTTCGTACCGGAATACGTCCCACGTCTCTCGCTGCTCGTCGAAGTGGACCGGACTCTCCGCTCGCATTTCAGCGTACCACTCGAACGGCGAGAGTTGCCCCTCGCGGCTTCGGATCGCGTTCGGTGACCGGCCCACGCCGACGACTGAATCGGGGGACTGCATGGTTTAATTGACTAATTAATCAGTCATAGCTCTTTTGGTGGCGTACTCCGGCTGTGGAATTCGATCTGATACGCGGAAGAACCATCGCTTTCGCGGAGACGGATTCGGGACGAATCGAAGGGACTCGAGTCGACGTAGCGACCGAATGCGACCCAGACGCGATCGGAACTGGTCGCTCGCTAGCTCTCGCGGGAGATATCGGCGAGAATCTCATCGACGATCGTTTGCACCTGATCGACGGCGTCAGCGCGATCCGTCGTCGTCTGCGTGTGGATCCCCTGTTTGAGGAGGAAGAGGAGGTGATCCGCGGTCTGTTCGGGATCGACCGGTCGGAACTGCTCGCGTTCGATACCGGCGCGGATGATATGCGCGACCGCGTCTCGGAGCCCGTCCTCCACCGCCGTCGTTTTACTGCGGAAATCGTCGTCCCACGTCGCGTGCGCCCACAGTTCGACGAAAACCCGCGCGATCGCCGTCTCGATATCGGACGGCGGAGCGGACATCACCGCTTCGACTTGTGCCGGTTCCGGGTGCAGGATTTGGCCGACGAACCGCCGAAGCTCCGTCTCCGCGTCGGTGATCGGTTCCTCGGCCCGCTGGCCGAGGAATATCTCGACGAAGACGTCGAGCATCGACAGTAACAACTCGTCTTTGCTATCGAAGTAGTGGTAGATCAGCGACGGGTTCTGGCCCAGTTCGTCGCCGATATCCTTGATCGAGAGGTCCGCGTACCCGTGTTTGACGAGCGCGCGAAACGCGGCCTCTCTGATTCGTTGTTCGGTTTCGGGCTGACCGCTCATACTCGTACGTAGGGAATCCCCTCATAAGCCGATATCTAGTCGACCGTCGCGACGCCCGCTTCCGAGCGGTACGAACCGAGTTGAGCGACCGTCGACGAGAGAACTTCGGTTGTCTCGGTCGCCGAACTCCGAAGGACCGCCGGAGCGATCGACGTCAGCGATCGTGAAATAACGGCTTTCGTATATCGTTATATGGTTTGTCGACCTCGAGAACGTCGTATTTGACTCGAGTCAGGTCGTCCTACCCAACGACCGAAATCTACGTATCGGCTACTGGGCTACCCGATACTGGTCGTTAAAGGTGAAGCAACGGCGAAACGAGAATCGCGTACCTCGATTCCAAATGACACCGCGTCTCGAGACCGCTCGAGACGGATCGCTCTGCGCGATCGAACGGGACTCGAGAACCAAAACGGAGGCGGAGTTCGCGCACGGACGCCGCGAGGAGTCGACGGACCGTCAGGCGACGAACTCGGTGATCGTCTCGAACGACTCGTCCTCGATCGAGTCGGCGAGGTCGTCGCTGTCAATGTCGTCGGGGACGTGCTGGGGGTACTTCCGGCGGAAGTAGCCCACGATGTTCGTCAGATCCCGGCGAAGGAACTCGCCGGCGTTCTCGTGGTCGGTCGGCACGGCCTGGGGCCAGTCGAAGATCTTCACGCCCTCCTCGTTGACGAAGACGTTGTACTCGCTCATGTCCGCGTGGACGTACCCGTTCGCGTGCGCGTTGGCGATCTCGGAGACGAGCAGATCGAGGACCCCCAGCACCTGATCGGCCTCGAGTCGCGTCCGCGAGAGTTCGACGCCGTCCATCTTCTCCATGACGATGGCGTGGCGATTTTGGTCGATCGGCTGAGGGACCGAGACGTCCGGGTAGAGCTCTTCTAAGATATCGTGCTCCCGCTCGGCGGCCTTCCGGGCGGTGTACATCCACGAGACGTGGTCGTTCTCCGAGGTGTAGTCGCGTTCCTTGTGGACCTCCCGGAAGTTCGTGTACCCCTCGCGGTGGTACTTCAGGGCCAGGGGCTTGTATGAGCGCACCTCGTAGACGTCGCTCTCCTTGCCGACGCCGAGCGGCGAGCCGAACTCGCCGATGGTATCGCGTTCGACGAGCGCGCGCAGGGCGAGCGTGTCGTACCCCTCGAACTGGAGGGTGTACCCCTCGTACTGAATCGTCTTCTTCTCGATCAACCCGCGTTTCAGACAGCGCTCGAGGCGGTAGTCGACCTCCTCTTCGGTCAGGCTGGCGAACTTCGGGAGCTTCTCCCGCTGGACCCACTCCGAGAAGCGCATCCCTTGTTCGACCCCCGAGAGGAGATAGAAATCCTCGTCCTCGAGCTCCGGGAGTTCCCCGGCGACGTTCCGCACCATAGCCCGGGATAGCCGGTGAGTACGTAAAAACGTCGTGACGTGGGGCGGCTGGGTACAGTGGCTGCGGTATCCGCGATGGAAACGGATGCGCAGGCTCGATGCCGCTCGTGTGGCGCGTGGCAGTAACTGCGTGGATACCTCGACTTAGTAAACTACATATTGCGATATAGAATTAACGTACTCGATCTCGAACGGGCGGCTCCAGTCGTCGGTCCGCGACGCGGTCACGCCCCCGTCCACGACGGGTCGCGTGCACCAGTGACAGAACTCGAGGTCCGGGTTGAAGGACTCGCCGCAGTGATGGCAGGCGATCACGTCGACCTCGTCGGGAACGCCGTACGTGCTCACGGCCGCGCTCGTGTGTCCATGCGAGCGAGCAAGTACGCGTCGAGGATTTGAGTCCCACGACGACCAGCATCAGTGCGACGGCGACCAGCGACTCGCGGGTCGGCGTTCCGGTCGTGGGTTCCTCGCTCACTGCCGGATCGGCGAACAGCGCGGAGACGAGAAGCGAAGCGACGAGCGGGTCTCACTTTCCTCCCGAGACGATCCGATGGGAATCGACTCGACCGTTCCGGACGACCTACGGTCGTCGAACGCGACTGGTCCCCGATTTCGTCGGCCTGCGCTCGAACCACGGCCAGACATCAATACGAACCCTTCCTTTCCGAAATAAATTTACTGCTCCGGGCGAGAATTTCGGTTGCGAACTGATGTGAACCTTCGGCGTAGCGACGCCGCTCGTCGTCGACCGGCAACCGATACGAAGCACCCCGAGAACGATTTCGGCCGTTCTCGCCTCGAGTTCGAAACGTCCCTGTCGCGCGATAGTGAGTGATTTCCGAGATGAACGTCCCAGCGTGCCTCCGACACAGCGGATTGATCGCTCGTATCGAGTGGACGCGCCACCGCCGCGACTCCAATAGTTCCGAAATCACACGATGCGGGTATCACGTCACGTTATCCGTTCTCGCTGTCTGTCTCTGCTGGATCGCGTACTCGTTCGGGCGCGATCTTGCTTCGGGAGCGGTCGCATGGGTCGACGACCTGTGGGTCGTCGCCACCGTCGTGTTCGGTGTCGTGATCTGGCGAAGCGCAGTGTTGATCCGAACGCGGTTCGAACGACTCGAGCCGGAATTTCTCCTCACCGGTGTTTCGACGAGGGTCGCCGCCGTTGGTCTCCTCCTGTTCGTCACTGCTCGAGCGTTCGCTGCACTCGCCGCGCCGACGATCGGCGTCGCAGTCGGACTGGCGCTCGGGCTCCGATCCCCGACGGTAGCCGTCACGATCGTCGTTGCGGTGACGGGACTGGTAACGCTCGCAGTCACGCTCGGCGCCACAGGGCGGCTCGCCATCCTGTTCGTCGGACGGCGACTCGTTCAGGGCGGCCGCTATCGGGATCTACTCGTCGTCTTCGGGTGGATCCCGCTACTCGTCGCCGTACTCGTACTTCGAGAGCTCTCGGTGTCCGTCCTCGTTCCGTTCGCGTGGCTCGACGGCCTACCGGTAGCGTGGTTCGTCGACCTCGCGCTTCTGGGCGCGAACGACCCGGCGACGGTCGATCCGTGGCACGGACTGAGTGCGCTCGGAACCGTACTCGTCGGGGTACCGCTGTTCGCGGGCGAGACGGCTGCGCTGGCCCGACGAATATGGGAAACGGAACCGGTCGACAAAACCGCCGCTTGCGGTTCGAAGTCACTGCTCGCTGAGGGGCGACTGGGACGGTGGCTCACCGATCACGTTTCGCGGCCTACGCTCACGGTCGCGCGGGCGCGATGGCTCACGGAGCGGCGCGTCCCGCGCGGCGTTCTATCGACGGGATACGTCTTCCTGTTCGCGGCCGTGATCCTGCTTCCGGTGTTCAGTATCGCTGGACTGCCGCTGCTGTTGCTGATCGGAATGTGCCTCGGCCTCGCGGCCGGTATCGTTCCCAGTGTCGATCCGATCGGCGTCGAGTATCGCACTCTCCCGCTGCTGCTTACGACGGTCGACGGGCGACAGTTCGTCGGTGGTCTGTTTCTGTCCGCGCTCGGAATCGGACTGCCGCTCGTCACGATGGTCGTACTTCCGCTGGGACTGGCGAGCGCTGCCGGCATCGCGGAGACGGTCGGAGTCGTACTGGTTGGCGTAGCCGTCTGCGCGTGTACTGCCGCGGTCTGTGTCGCGACCGGAATGGACGCCGATCGAGACGAATTCGTCCCCGTTCCGTTTTTCTTCACTGACGTTCCGGTGTACGCGCAAACGGGATCGGTGTCGTTCGTCCGACTCGGTGCCG
This sequence comes from Haloterrigena salina JCM 13891, assembly GCF_000337495.1. Classification (GTDB taxonomy): domain Archaea; phylum Halobacteriota; class Halobacteria; order Halobacteriales; family Natrialbaceae; genus Haloterrigena; species Haloterrigena salina. The sequence goes on along the minus strand of NZ_AOIS01000035.1, from coordinate 1,738 downwards.
TCTTCGCAATCGTCTCGCTCGTTACCCTACCAGCGGTCCTCGGAAACGCACCGCCAGTGTACGAAGCCGCGGGAGCGACCGGACTATCGATGGGTGCCGTTCGACTCGGCTCACTTCTACTGACGGTACTCGTCGCTGCCGGCGTTTCGAGAATCGCCTTCCGAACGGCGGTTCGACGGTTCCGGACGTATCGACTGTGACGTGCCCGGCGTTCGATCCGTACCGAGCGATACGAACGAAGCGGCGACGGAGAACCCACAAACGACGCTGCCGAGTCGTTGATCGACCCGCGATTGCTGTTGTGGCCGATCGCTTCTCGAGGACATCTCGCTCGGGCGGCGAGCGTGCGGTTCGCAGCGGGGACGGTACTCGAGACACCGGACGGGTACCTCCGGTTGCACACGTTAGCACAGTCGAGTCGACACTGATTCAACGGTGGTCACGCGTCCGGCGCCGTCGCGAGGGTTTGCTCCGGTCGATGTCTACCGGCTACCAGAACTCGGGAATGCCACACTCACGTGCACACGCCGCCGCAGCGGTGGCACCGACGCAGACGGCACACGGTGCACACGTAGGAGCCGTCGGTACGGAGGCACACGGCGAACACACGTTCGCGCAGGTGAGACCGAACCCGAGGCAGCCGATCCAGCATTCGATCCCGTCGGAGTCTGCGAGCCCTACACCACTCGTGCCAGCGGGAAGCCCGTAGACGGCCTCCAGGCTATCGTCCGGGGCGATCTCGACGAACAACGCCGACTCGGAACCGCCTGCGTTCGTCACGGGAACGAACGCTCGAGTAGTCCCGGATTCGCGATCGAAGTCGGCGGCCGCGTCCTCGAGCTCGACCTCGACGACACCGGCATTGTTGAGCGCCTGCTCGAACTGGTCGCTCGACTCCAGCGTTTCGATGGCGTCCTCGGTGACGGCCTCACCCAGCAGGAGGTCCTCGACGATCACGTCGCCGTCGTGGGCCGTCGCACGCACGAGCGAGTTCGAATTGCGCTCGATCTCGGCGATTTCCTTTTCGGGATTGTAGCTAAACGTTTCGTCATCGCCCACCGGAAGGGTGATCCACTCTTCCGTGACGTGTCCCGGACTGGAGACGGTAACTCGCCTCGCTTCCGTCGGATTGGGTTGATCGAGACCGGCGGTCTCGAGGGCGGTACGGGATACCGCTTTCCGGAGGATTTCGGCGACTTCTCGTTCCGAGACCGACTCGTCGTCGGTTCGCGCCTGAACGGTTCCGATCCCGATGGCACCGATGCTACCGGTCGCGCCGATTCCTTTCAGTATGTCTTTTCTACCGATATTGAATTTTATCCCCCCATTCTACATTTATTAATTATGATATGAAAATATATTCCTACACCTGGTGAAAATAGAATATAATACATTGCATAACAGCGTACTGTCCGTAATTAGAACCTGACGTCGCGATTACCGATTCCGAATCGACGGAGCCATCGGTTCGTCGTCGACGATCTGTTAATACGAGCGCACCACCGAACAGGAGACGCTTGGACCGAAAATTTTCGTCGAACGAGTAGCTCCTGAAGTTCCCGTTCAGGATGGGTTACTGCCACGCGAGAACTCTCCGTTCGACCGCACGGAACGCGACGTCCATGCCGACGTAGACGATACTGATGAGGAACATGTACGCGATACTGGTGTCCAGCGCGAGGTTGTTCGAGGCGTTGATGATCTCGTAGCCGACGCCGGGCGCTGTCTCTTATACACA
>NZ_AOIS01000034.1 GCF_000337495.1 Haloterrigena salina JCM 13891 | reverse complement strand
CGGGAGAACGAGATTTCGGAGCAGCGTTCGGTCGGAATCGACGCCGAGCACGGACGCGACCTCGAGGTACTCCCTCGGGACGCCCTCGACGCCGCTGTAGGCGCCGTAGAGGGTGATCCAGAACGCGCCGATGAAGACGATAAACGCCGCACCCGTGTGGTGGATACCGAACCAGAGGATGGCGAAGACCACCCACGCCAGCGGCGGGATCGGTCGGAGGAGCCGGACGACCGGCCGGAGGTAGTCGTCGACGCGAGTCGACCAGCCCATCGCCACGCCGACTGCGATTCCGGCGACGTTCCCGACGACCAGACCGGGAACGTAGTGAAACAGACTCTGGCCGAGTTTGTACAGCCCGACCGGGACCGCCGTAGTCCCTGCGATCGGGAGGTCGACGGAGCTCCGCCGGACGAAGAGATCGACGAACGCGCCCGCCGACGCGACCGGGCCCGGGAGGAGATACGACGGTGTCGTCGCCCGCGCGGCGAGCCACCAGAGGGAGAGGAAGGCGGCGATCCCGACCGTCCCGCGGACGAGTCGGATCGGATCGCCGCCGACGAGTCGTCCCGTCCGACCGTCCGCCTCGAGGTCGATATCGACGCTCATTCGCGAACCGCGTCGTACGCGTCGAAGTGGAACAGTTCCTCGTTCGAGACCACCGCATCGGTGTTGCCGACGTCGGCGACGTACCGTGCGATCCGTTCGGTCGGATCGGCGATCCGGTGGGGGTCCGAGTAGAAGTTCGCCGCCTTCGACTCCATCGCCGCCGCGGCGCGCTCGTCGCTCGTTCCGGAACCGATGACCGTACTCGCGTGTTCGGCGGCCATCTCCGGGTTCTCGCGGATGAACTCGGTGGCCTCGAGGTGCGCCGCGACGAGTTCCCTCGAAAGGTCGGTCGCCTCGAGGACGCGCTCCTGGGCGAACATGACGGTGACGGGGTGGTCGGGGAAGACGTCGCCCGACCACGCGACCGACTGGAAATCGTCGTCCCCGTCGCCGATGGCGGTCGCGTACGGTTCCTGAATCATCGTCGCGTCGAGGTCGCCCGACGCCATCGCCTGCGGGGTCCTCGCCGGCGGCACCGTCGATTTCGAGGCGACCGATTCCAGTTCGCCGAGGTCGAGGTCTCGCTCGATCCAGTAGCGCAACACCGCGTCGGGAACGCTGCCGTCGGGCGCCGCACCGATCCGCGGTTTTCGGCCCTCTCGAGACTCGAACCGCGAGAACGCGTCGCGACCGTGGTCGTCGTACAGGGTCGCGAACGCCGACGTTCCCATCACGCGAAACCCCTCACAGGAGTTTACGGTCAGAACGCCCGCCGCTTTCCCGCGGTCGACGAGCACCATCGCCGGCGTGACGCCGAAGAAGGCGACGTCGATTTCGTCGCCGGCGAAGGCTTTGACGACGTCCGGCCCCGACGCGAACCGTTCGGGCGTCACGTCCGCGGAGACATCGTCGTAGAGTCTCTCTTCGGTCATCACGTAGTGGTGCATGTTCGGGTAGATCGGCACGTACGCGACCGACAGCGTCTCGAGGTCACCGCTCCCGGCGAGCGAATCGAGGCAACCGGCCGTCGAGAGGCCGAGCGATGCGACTGCCGTACCGCGCTTCAGGACGGTTCGACGGCGCTGATCCAGCATTGGTAATAAAATGACGTTTATAGATAATGGTAGTTGCTAACTTCTTCTACAGTATTGTTATTACCGACCGCCGGCTCACTGGAGGCGCGATACGGACCACTGGCGGTGGACCCGCAGCGATCCGCAAGGAGACGACGCAACCACTAACTCGGTCGCCGATGACCGGCAGGTATGAGCGACCTCGCCGACCGGGAATGGCGGCTGATCCGGGACGAGCCCCGCGCCGGGGACCTACAGATGTCCCTCGAGGAGATCGCGGCGCAAACGGCCCTCGAGGACGACCTGCGGACGGTTCGGGTCTACTCGTGGGAGCCGAGCACGCTGTCGCTGGGGTATCGCCAGGACGCCGACACCGTCGACTGGGAGTACTGCGAGCGCGAGGGGATCGACGTCACCCGTCGCCAGACCGGCGGGGGCGGGATCTACCACGATCGGGACGCGGACATCTCCTACACGATCGTCGCGCCCGCCGACGAGGTGCCGGGAGACCTGATGGACTGTTACGAACTGTTCTGCGAGCCGATCCTCGAGGGGCTCCGGGAGATGGGCGTCGACGCCGACTTCGCCGCGACCGAGCAGGCGTCGATCTACCGGCCCTCCTGTTACCTCCGGGATATCAATCCGGCCCACGACGTGGTCGCACCCGCCGATGCGGGCGCGGACGCAAAGAAGATCAGCGGCAACGCACAGTACCGCCAGCGCGACGTCGTCATCCAGCACGGGTCGATCAGCTACGACCTCGAGCCCGAGCGCCACGTCGGCGTCTTCGATACCGACCTCGAGCCGGCGACGTTCACAGACCGCGTGACGAGCGTTCGCGAGCAGGCGGGGATCGATCGCGAGGCGGCCGTCGAGACGCTGGCGACGGCGCTGGGGGAGTGGTGTGACGCGGACGAATCGACGTGGCGGGAGGCCGAACTCGAGACGGCCCGCGACCTCGCCGACCGCAAGTTCGGCGCGGACGCGTGGATCCGGAATCGAGCGGTGCTGGAAGCGGACGGCGAGTGACCGCGAGAAACGGATCGGTTGCGAAGCGGCGCGGATCGGTCGCGAGGCGGCGAGGCCCTTAGCTGGCGATGGCCTTCCAGCTCCAGCCGGCGAGGATGATCAGGACGACCGCCATGGCGAAGAACACGCCCCACTGCGCGGCTCCGGAGTCGGCGATCGGGGCGAAGATATCGACTAGCCCGGTCGCCTGCATCGCGCCGAGCACGAGCAGCCACAGCCCCAGGATCGAGACGACTGCGATCCCGATCCAGTTGCGGGTCATCCATTTCGTCTCCGCCTCGGCCTCCTCCTTGGAGGTCGTCGGCTTCTCCGTCGGCTCTCGATCCGGTTCGGACATAGTGGTGCCTACCACGGACGCGCGGGAAACGGTTCCACCTGCAGGATCCGGGGTTCGATCGATTCCGCCGAAAGCGACGCCCGGACCGTCTCGAGCGGCGAATCGATCGCTCTTCGAGGGGCGGGTCACCCGAGAACGCCGTCCTGCCGTCGTCGCAGCGTGCCCCGGACGATCGGCGTCGCCGGGAAGACGCCGTCGTCGAGGCGATCGATCTCTTCGACCGCCAGCGCCTCGTGGTCGACGAAGCGCGTGACCGTGTCGCGGGTGAGGTGACAGCCGCCCGCGACGCGCTTCCAGACGGGATCGAGCAGTCGCTGCCCGCTCCCGCGCCAGCCGTCGGCGCCGACGTGCTCGAGGAAGCGGAACTCGCCGCCGGGCTTCAGTACGCGGGCGACCTCCTCGAGCGCGGCGTCGGGATCCTGCACGGTACAGAAGACGACGCCGGCGAGGACGACGTCGAAGCTGTCGTCGGGGTAGGGTAGCGACTCGGCGCGGGCGTCCCGGAGGTCGACCGCGAGTCCGGCCTCACGGGCGGCCTCGGCCGCCCGCTTGCGCATGTTCGGATCCGGTTCGATCGCGTGGTACTCGAGATCGCCCGCGGTGCCGTCGACGACGAACGGGAACATGTCCCCGGTGCCACAGCCCAGTTCGAGCGCGCAACCCGAGAGGTTCCGGGCGAGGTAGCCGCGCTCGGCCTCGAGGGCCTCCGGTTCTGGGAGGAAGTCGTAGCAGGCGGCGAAGAGCGGGTGGTCGACCTCGTGTTCGTCTGCCGATCGCGTCGCGGATTCGGGAGTCAGGTCGGACATCTCACTCGACGTGACGACGGAGCGAGAGGTAATGGTTTCCCGTGGCGAGGCCGGTCGGGACGCGCTCAGTACGCAGCGGATCGGCGCCCGTTCGACCTCAGCGGATCGTGTCCGGAATGCGCTCGATCACGTCGGTCGCGACGACGCCCGGTCCGTGGTCGGCCGTCGCCAGTTCGCCGGACTTTCCGAGGATCCACGCGCCCAGTTCGGCCGCCTCGCGCCGGTCCATCTCCTGGCCGAGCAGCGAGGCGACGATGCCGACCATCGTGTCGCCGGTGCCGGCGACGGTCATCGCGGACGTCCCCGTCTCGTTTTCGAGCCGCTCGCCGTCGGCCACGATCTCGTCGACGTCGCCGGTCAGCGCGACGACGGCGCCGGTCTCCGTCGTGAATTCGTCGAGCGAGCCGTACTCGTCGCGGACCGGCCCGACCTCCGCGTCGCTGGGTGTGAGCACGGCGTTCGAGAGGTCGGCATCGAGCGACGGCTCGAGGGCGAGGGCGTCGACGACCATCGGGACGTCGACGGTGTCGATCGCCTCGCAGACGGCCTCGGGATCGGCGTCGACGAGGCCGGGGCCGATCACGAGCGCGTCGGCCCACTCGCCTATCTCGCGGGTGCGTTCGACCGCGCTCTCCTCGAACTGTTCGCCCGCGTAGCGGTCGACCAGCAGGTTCGGATCCTGCCCCGCGACGATCTCGTAGATCGGATCGGGGACGAACGTCCGGACGTGATCGGAACCGGTTCGCAGCGCCGCGCGACCGACGAGCGCCGGCTGGTTGGGGTACTCGATCGACCCGGCGACGATGCCGATCCGGCCGTTGTCGATCTCTTCCTCGGAGATGTTCGAGAGCGTTCGCTGCAGTCGTCCCATACCGCACTTCCAGAAGCGGGACGGGTAGACGTTCGGCAGGCGAGTTACGGTTCTATACCGACGCGCCTATCGGTTCGGAGTCGATCGTAGTTCGATATCCCACACTACGACCTCGAGCGTTCTGCTACGACTGGCAACGGGGAATTGCCACCTCCTCCCCAGCCGATTCGTTCGTTCCTTCCAGTCACTCGCTCATCCACAGGAAGACGCTTCGCGTCTTCCAAGCCTTCGCTCACTCCGTTCACGAAGACCACGCGCGGTATCGACGACGCACTCTCGCAGAGACTCGAGCGCGTCTTCAGCGCGCGCCACCGCGGGCGGTCTCCTCACCGCCGTCGATCCCGTCGTGTGCCACACCAAGGCATAGTATGTGGCCGTCGTAGCGAGTCGTATGTTCGACGACAGAACCGACGCCGGCGAACGGCTCGCCGCCGAACTCGAGTCCCGCGGCCTCGAGGCCGACATCGTCCTCGGGATCCCCCGCGGCGCCTTGCCCGTCGCGCGGCCGGTCGCGGACGCGCTGGACGCGGACCTCGACGTGGTGGTCTCCCGGAAGATGGGCGCGCCGGGGAACCCCGAGCTGGCGATCGGCGCGGTTGCCAGCGACGGCAGCGTCTGGTACAACGACGACCTCCTCGAGCGACTCGGCGTCTCCGAGGACTACCTCGAAGAGATTCGCGAGGAGGAGGCCGAAAACGCCGCGGAAAAAGCGGATCGCTACCGGCCGCGGGATCGGTCGGGACTGGCCGACCTCGAGGGGAAGCGCGCGGTCGTCGTCGACGACGGCGTCGCGACCGGCGCGACCGCGACGGCCTGTCTCCGACAGGTGCAGGATTCGGGCGCCGAGTACGTCGCGCTGGCAGTTCCGGTCGGCTCGCCACGCGGCGTCGCCGACCTCGAGCGCGAAGCCGACGAGGTGATCGCCCTCGAGACGCCCGAGTCGTTCCGCGCGGTCGGCCAGTTCTACCGCGAGTTCGGACAGGTGACCGACGAGGAAGCGATGGCGTACCTCGACCGCTGAGTGGGCGTCACTCGATCGGAATCCGGGTGACGCTCCGGGTGGGTGAGCGGATCGGTACGGTCGCATCCGCGTCGAACTCCCGGTACTCGGTCTCCGCCGACTCGAGCGGGCCCGCATCGCGGTCCCGGGCCTCGAGGTCCTCGAGCGTTCGTTTGATACCCAGATGGTGGCCCGCGCCGACGACGGCGACGACGTCGTGGCCCTCGCTGCGGAGCGCGTGAAGCCGCCGCCCCATCGATCGGTCGCGGCGGTCGATCATGACCTCGGTCAGCTCCGGGAGGAGCAGCCGCATCTGTTCGATCGCCGGCTGGACGTCCTCGCCGCTGGTGATCTCCTCGAACGACGTCGTCAGCAGCTCGAGCTGTTTGGCCTGTCGGTCCGGTCCCATCCGCTGGGTGCGCGCGAACAGCTTCGGGAGCAGTTCCGGCCCGACGCGGTCGGCGAGCGCGGAGAGCGTCTCCGCGATCGGATCGTCGATCAGCGCGACGTCTCTGTCCAGTTCGGCCGCGGTCTCGACGGCCGCCTCCATGTCGGTCTGGCCGGGATCGAGCCCGTACAGCCGGACGACCGTCCGCTGGACCGTCTGCAACACGGTGTAGGCCGCCGCCGTCGCCGGCGGTAACTCCCGGGCCAGTTCGAGGGGGCTGCGGCCACTTCGCTCCTCGAGGCGGTCGTACCGCCGGTCGTCGAGTTCGACGGCGACGACGTCCGGTTCGGTCTCGCGGATCGTCGACCGGACCCGACGCCGGTGGGTCGGCGAGAAGTGGACGCTCGGAACGATCGTGATGGTTCCCTGGGCGGACATGCTCGTCGTGGTACGCTCGCCACGGCCTTGAAACGGTGACCCGACCGCGCCGGGAAGATCGGACTGGAAGAACAACCTGTCTCAGGGCCAGAGCCCGCGCGCTTCGTGGGCCTTAGCGACCCGCGAGAGCGCGACGGCGTAGGCCGCGTCGCGCCACGTGAGGTCCTTCGCCTCGACCTCGTCGCGGACGGCCGACCAGGCGTCGACCATCTCGGTCTCGAGTTCCTCGTGGACCCGTTCTAGGCTCCAGGCGCGGCGGTTGATGTCCTGGAGCCACTCGAAGTACGAGACGGTGACGCCGCCGGCGTTGGCGAGGATGTCGGGGACCACGTGAATCCCTCGCTCCTCGAGGATGGTGTCGGCCGCGAACGTCGTCGGACCGTTGGCGCCCTCGACGACGATGTCCGCGTCGATCGCGTCGGCGTTGTCCGCGGTGATCACGTTGCCGACGGCGGCCGGCACGAGGACGTCGACGTCGAGTTCGAGCAGTTCGTCGTTCGAGAGCCGGTCGACGTCCGTGCCGACGGCCGCGGCGTAGGCGGTGACCGCCTCGGGCTCCTCGTCGTGGGACGGAATGTCGGCGACGTCGATCCCGTCGGGGTCGTAAACGGCGCCGTTGACGTCGGAGACGGCGACGACGGTCGCACCCCACTCGTCGAGGAGGCGCGCCGCGTTCGCGCCGACGCTACCGAAGCCCTGGACGGCGACGGTGACGTCCTCGAGCGGGTAGCCGTAGTAGTCGCAGGTCTCGCGGGTGACGATGGCGACGCTGCGGCCGGGCGCCTCCTCGCGGCCGTGGGAGCCGCCGATGACGGGGGGTTTCCCGGTGACGACGCCGGGGATGGTCTCGCCCTCTTGCATGCTGTAGGCGTCCATCAGCCAGGCCATCGTCTCCGGACCGGTGCCCATGTCTGGCGCGGGGATGTCCGTCGTCGGCCCGATCACGTCGCGGATCTCCTGTGCGAATCGGCGCGTGAGCCGCTCGGTCTCCTCGTCGGACAGGGACTTGGGATCGACCACGATGCCGCCCTTCGCGCCGCCGAAGGGGAGGTCCATCACCGCGCACTTCCAGGTCATCCACATCGAGAGGCCGACGCACTCGTCGCGCGTCACCTCGGGATGGTATCGGAGGCCGCCCTTGTACGGCCCGCGGACGCTGTCGTGCTGGGCGCGGTAGCCGGTGAAGACGTCGACGCTCCCGTCGTCGCGCTCGAGCGGAACGGCCACCTCGTGGACCGCCGCGGGGTGTTTGAGCCGCTCGAGGACGGCATCGTCGATCTCGAGGTGGGTCGCGGCGCGATCGAGCTGTCTGCGCGCGGTCTCGAGGGCGGTTTCGGGTTCGGTCGACTCGACCGGGCGGTGCTCCTCGGGTGGTGCCGTCGACTGCTGGTTCGAAGCCATGAAGTCGGAATTGGGTTACTCGATCGGTGTACCGCGATTACGCATGTCGCTGCCGCAGTCGGGGCAGGTCGTTCCCGACGGCGCGCGAACGACGGTTCCGCAGTCGAAGCACTCGTAGGTCGATTCCTCGTCGGGGGCGAGTGGAACGTCTTTCATGGAGAGATCGGTCACGGCACTTAGGAATAATAAGGATATTAGGATAGGTATATTCGTAGGATAGCTAGCGTCGATGGTTAGCCGGGGTTCACTATTCAACCCCTGGCGCAGCGTTTGCCGGGAGGCCGAGCTCGTCGAACAGGAGCACGAAGAGTTTCCGCTGGACCGCCCGCACGTGACGGTAGAACGCGGCCGAGGAGATGCCGAGCGTGGCGGCCATCTCCTCGCCGGACTGCTCACGGGGCGACTCGAAGTAGCCGCCGTAGTAGGCCAGCTGGACGACCTCGAGCTGGCGCTCGGTCAGTCGCTCGAGCAGTTCGCTCCGGAGGTCGCGCGCGGTCGTTCTGTCGACGGTCCGCTTGGCGTGGAGGTCGACGTCGTCGAACGCGTTCGAGACGACGTCGACGCTGTTGCCCGCGTCGACGGTCGGCGGAACGTCGACGACGACGCGCGCGCCGTCGGGGGACGCCTCCACGCTGCGGAGCACGACGCCGTGGTCCGCGAGGCGCAACGCCAGAAACGGCGGCGCCAGTTCGAGCAGGACTGTCCCCCCGTGATCGTCCGTGGCCTCGGTCTCGTCGTCCCCGGAACCGACCGCTCGAGCGCCCTCGACGGCGACGAGATCGGCGGCTGCATCTACGACGGCGTCCGCCGTGGCGTCCTCGACGGTCGCGAACACCGCGGCGCCGTCCTCGTGGAGGCGGACGCCGCCGTCGAACGAGAGGACGCAGTCGGCCCGCCGGGCCAGCCGCGAGAAGACGAAGCCGTCGTCGCCGACGTCGAACTCGAGGCGGGTCCGGGAGTCAGTCAGCAGCGCCTGTTTGCGCTCGACGGCGGCGATGGCGGAGGCGATCGTCTCGCCCAGTTCCGCGAGGACGCTCCGCGTGACCTCGTCGAAGGCGTCGGGCCGATCAGCGTAGACGGCCAGCACGCCGTAGGTGAACTCGTCGTAGGCCAGGGGCACGCCCGCGACGGACTGGTACTCCCGCGAGAGCGCCGCCGAGCGCCACGGCTCCTCGCGGAGCCCGTCGGCGACGTTGGAGACGACCGTCACCGCGCCGTCGGCCGCCGCGCGGGCCGCGGGTTCGGCCGCGTCGGCCAGCGAGAGCGAGACGCCGTCGAGGTAGTCCCGGCCGCGGCCGGCCCCGTCGTGGGTGCTCGGCTCGAGTCGCTCGCCCGGGGCATCGGTCGTCCCGATCCAGGCGAACGCGAACCGGTCGGCGGCGGTCAGTCGCTCGCAGACGGCGGTCTCGATCTCCTCGCGGGTCTCGGCCCGAACCAGCGCCGCATCGATCTCGCGGATGATCTCGTTGATCCGATCGAGCCGCGTGAGCCGTCGGTTCTGGCGCTTGAGTTCCCGGTCGCGCTCGCGGAGGGACCGCTCGCGTTCGACCCGATCGAGGGCGGCCTCGGCCGTCGCCGCCAGCAGGTCGGTCAGTTCGCGGTCGACGTCGTCGAACGCGTCGCGCTCCGACGAGGCCGCGAGGAAGACGCCGTGATCGCCCAGCGGGACGACCGCTGCGCCCCGGATATCGGTCGTCGGGTCCGCCAGCGCCTCGGCGTCGCGGACGTCCGCGAAGAACCGGGACTCGCCGTCGATGAACGCACGTCCCGAGACGCTGTCCTCGCCGACCGGATGCCGCGAGAGCGGCCCGTGGAGACGATCCATCCCGGGCGAGGCGGCGACCGGCTCGAGGACGTTTTCCTCGTCGTCGAAGAGGTAGACGCCGCTGGCCTCGAGGCCGAGCACGTCGGCGGCGTCGGCCGCGACACGGTCGGCGATCTCGCGGTCGCTCTCGGCGTAGAGCAGTTCCCGCGCGGTTCGGTGGAGCGCGGTCAGGGCCTCCTCGCGACGTTTGCGCGTCGTGACGTCGCGACAGCTGTAGAGGGTCGTCCCGCCCTGGATCGCGACCTCGCGGACGTTGACCAGCAGCGTGTGCTCGCGGCCCGCCCTATCGGTGGCCGTACACTCGATGTTGGTCAGCACGCCCTCCCGCTCCAGTTCCTCGCGATCGAAGAGCTCCGACCCCAGGAGGTCGTCGATCGTCCCCATCTCGTAGATCTCCTCGTCGGTGTAGCCGAAGATGAAGTGGACGTTCGGACAGACGTAGGTGAACGCCCCGTCGTCGTCTGCGATGAGGACGGTGTCGGTCATGTTGTTCAGCGTCACCCGGTGGAGCTCCTCCGACTCGCGCAGTTCACGCTCGAGTCGGGCCCGTTCGGTGACGTCGTTCGCCCGCGCGAGCAGGGAGACGACGGTCCCGGACTCGTCGCGAACGGGTCGGACTACCACCTCGAGCGTCCGCGGGTCGTCGGCCGTATCGGCTCCAGCGCCGGTTTCGGTTTCGACGCCGGCGTCCGTGTCCGCACCCGCGCCGTTCGTCCGCGCCCCGCGGCCGAGTTCGAGGGTCACCTCGCGGTGGACGACCGTCCCGTTCGCCGCTCGGTCGACCGCGGTCCGGATCGTCGATCGGTCCTCCTCGAGGCGGTTCCACAGCGGGAGCGCCGCGAACGACTCTCCGCGAACGTCGGCGCCGGCCGCGTCGGGCGTTCCGCGCGCCTCGAGGGCGCGCTCGTTGGCCCGACGCACTCGTCCGTCCGGCTCCAGCACCCACGCGTACGTCTCGGGATCGTCGAACACCGCGCCGAACTGGCGGGCGCGCTCGCGGCGCTCGCGCCGGTCGCGGCCCGCCTCGATCGCCCGTTCGACGGCCGCCTCGAGGGCCGAGGCGTCGCGATCGGCCGGCACGTACTCCGTGATACCCGCGGCGATCGCGTCGCCGGCGAGGCTCTCGCCGCCGGCGCCCTCGCGGGGCGCGAGGACGATCGGAACGTCCGGATCGCGGTCGCGGATCCGTTCGACGAGTTCGAGGCCGGTGGCGTCGGCCACCGACTGGGGCGTCAGGACGCAGTCGACCGACCGCGTCTCGAGGGCCTCGAGGGCCGCCGCCGCGCTCGAGACCGCCTCGTCGTTCCGCCGCGAGTCGAGCGAATCGAGCAGCGGCGCCGGGTCCGCTCCGGACGGTTCGACGACGAGCACGGTTCCACCGTCGTCGATTCCTGCGGTAACCATTCGCCGTACGTAGGGGCTCGGAGCGATAGAATCCATCGCTTCTCCTCGGCCCGTGCGAGGCGACGGACCGATACCCGTACCCGTCTCGAGGCCCTGGTATCGGGCATGCGCGTCGCCGTCACCGTCGACGATCGGGAGCCCGCGGGCCTCGTCGAGGCCGTCCGCGATCACCCCGACGTGACGGAGGTCGTCGTCGACCGGCTGTCGACCGGCGACCTCGCGATCGATTCGGTCGGCATCGAACGCAAGACTCTGCGGGACTACGTCAACAGCGCGATGGGCCGCTCGGGATCGGACCTCACCGATCAGGTCGAGCGCATGGCCGCCGCCTACGACCACTCCTACGTCCTCCTCGAGGGCGATTTCGCCGATCTCGCGACCCTGCGGACGGCCGTCTCCCCCGAGTCGGTCCGGGGCTCGATGGCCTCGATCACGGCCCGCCACGAGGTGCCGGTCGTCCCCTGTACGGACCGCGCGCACCTCGTCGACTACGCGATCCGATTGGGGCGAAAGCACGTCGAGGAGCCCTCGAGCCGTCGCCTGTCGGTCGGCTCCGTTCCGAGCCGTCGCGAACCCACGACCAAGCGCATGTACGGCTGTATCGAGGGGATCGGTCCCGAACTCGCCGCGACGCTCTACGAGCGCTATCCCACCGTCGAGTCGCTGCTCGAGGCCTCCCTCGAGGACCTCACGGAGGTCGAGGGGATCGGTGAGGGGCGGGCGCGGACGATCGACGCCGCGTTTCGCGAGGACGGACGCCCGGAGTAACGCCGCAGCGAGCAGCGGACAGGAGCGCAGGTCGAACAGTTCGATCGCGTCGGCACCACCGGCGTGTAACGTTCTAACTCGCTAACGGATCGTTCAGGCTCAGGCCGACCCCTTATCCCGGCCGACTGGCTACGGGCTGACGCGATGGTTGGTTTTCGAGACCGCTTACTGCTACTGACCGGTGTCGCGACCGCGATCGCGATCGGTGCCGTACTGGCCAGCAGCGGCCTCGTCGACGTCGGAATCGGCGACCGAGTGAGTTCCGGCGTCGTCACGGGCATCTCGCTACTGGCGCTCTCGCTGATCGCCGCAGGATGGTACGAATCGCAGGATCGGGGATCCGACTTGTGACGTCCGTGGGGATTGACGACGGTCGTAGCCGCTGATACCAGCCGTAGCTGACTCGAGGCGTACCGGACGATATAGATCAACTCGTGGTAGCTAGTCGGTTCGATCGACCGGCCACGCCGTTTCCATCGGGACCCACTTCTCTTCGGGATCGACGTGATCCGCGCGGACGGCGTTGAGAACGGCTCCGAGCAGGAGACAGAGCCCGCCCAGGTACACCCACGTCAGGATCAACAGGACGGCGCCAGCGATCCCGAACAGGGCGACGCTCTCGGACGTCGAGACGTAGAACCGGAAGCCGACGGCCAGGACGGTCCAGGAGACCGCCGCGAAGGCCGTCCCGGGAAGGACCTCGCCGACCGAGACGTCGGGCTGGGGGAACAGGTAGTACATCGGGAAGAAGACCGCGAGCAGCAGGCCGGCCAGCAGCAGTGTGCTGCCGGCCGTCGTCCAGCCGCCGTTGACGACCACCGAGAGGCTGATACCGACGACGGTAACCAACGCGACGCCGACCGCGATCGTCGCCGTCACGAGGACGGTGTAGAGGGCCGTGACGAGCGTGACCGTCGCCGCCGTCGCCACGTACGACTCGTCCGTCCGGGCTCCGTACACGTCCGTGAACGCGCTGTTGATCGCCTGAAACAGCCGGACGGCGCTCCAGAGCAGGACCGCCACGGCGAGCAGCGCCGCCCGCGTCCGAGCGCTGCCACCGGCCATCTCCTCGAGGCCGCCGCCGGTCACCGTCCCCTCGAGTCCGGCCGCCGTCTCCAGCGTGGACACCAGCGGCTCGAGGCCGTCGATCAGCGAGGCGCCGACCAGCGCCAGGATGACCAGCGGAACGAGCGTGTTGAACGCGTGGAAGGCCAGCCCCGCCGCCGTAACGCTGAGCTGGCGTTCGTGGGCGACCGCGACGACGTCACGAACGAGCGCGAGACGACTCGAGTCGGCCATGTCCTGACCTCAACGATCGGTCGGAAATGGATTCGGCCGGCAGACTCCGCTTTCCGACGGACAGAGTGCCGGTCACCGTCTTCCGGTGTCCGACGGACGCGTTGGGAGGAAACGTAATTCGAGCGGCTACTCGTCGTGTCGAATGGCCTGTACGTGGCCGACGACGCCGCTTTTCAGTTCGACCTCCGGTCCCTGGGGATCGTCGCCGTAGATCGTCCCGACCTCGCCGATAATCGGTTCCGTGTCCGTCGACTCGACGTCCTGATCGCCCTGCACGATCTCGACGGTGACGCCCTGTCGCAGTTCCTCGGCTGTCGGTCGTTCGTTGGACATGGGCGATGGTGGGTCGGTCGCCTCGAAAAGCGTAGTGCCTGCAGTCGTCTGATATCGGTCGTCGAAAGCGGCAGTCGACACTGTCCCCGAATTCCCCATCCAGCGTGCGGTGGCGCGCGCTGAGACGCGACGAGCGACCCGCGAGTCGTGGCTCGAACGCGTGCGAGGGATGAGCGACCGTAGGGAGCGAGTCGGCTGGGGAGGGAGTGGCAATCCCCCGTTGCCACGGTACAGAATTCGCGCCTCCGTCCCGTTCTTCGAGTCAAACCAGAAGCGAGTTCGAACGAAACCCGAATCGATCGAATTCAGACGACGTCGCCGCGAACGGTCACGCCGTCCTGCTGTTCGCGCCAGGCGTGAAGCTCCTGGGCCGCGGTCTCGGCGTCGGTCTCGTCTAACCCGAGCATCTCGAGGGCCTGCGAGAGCGTCGGCAGCGCCAGTTCGCTCTCCCGGAGCTTGCGAAACGCCTCCTCGCTCGTGGTGCCGTCGGCCCAGAGACAGACGCCGCGGGGGTCGAGCAATCGGGTGTAATCCTCGCGCAGCTGCGCCCCGCGCAGCCGCTGGGTGACGTTGTCCTCGAACGGCGAGTTACAGACCTCGAGGTGGATCGGCTCGTCGTCGCCCAGCAGGTGGGCGGCGAGACACTTCTCGGGGGCGGCGTGGCCGTTGGCGTTGGCCCGTAGGTACTCCGGATGCGCGGCCGCCCAGTCGGCCCGGACGGACTTGCCGATCCCCTCGATATCGTACTCGGCGGCGAGTTCGTCGGCGTCGGCCTCGCTATCGCCGCTGTCGTCGCGCATCAGCACGTCCTTGGTCACGTAGATGTCCAGTCGTTCGACGGGATCGAGCCCGAGCGCGATATCGCCGAAGGCCCACACTTCCCGGACCGGGACCGGCATGCGCTCGCTCTCGACGGTGTCGACGAGGGTCTCGAGGCGGTCGACCGCGTCGTCGCGGTCAAATCCATTCATGACGCGTACGTGCGGGCTCGAGTCGCAAAACGGTTTCTTCGGCGCGCTCGAGACCGCGACGAGCGACAGAGCCGTCGATTGTCGCTCGAGGCTCGAGCCGGCCGCGACGCTTGTGTCAGGAGAGGACCTTTTTTATCGGTTCCCGGCGAACGGAATCCTATGCGACACCGGATCTTCAACGAGGACGGCGAGGAGGAACTCGTGTTCGTCATGGGCTGGGGCAACCGCTGGACCCACGAGAACGTCAGTTGGCTCATCGGGAAGCTGACCGAGGCCGGCTACCGGGTCCACGCGTTCGAACTCCCGACGAACATCGACGACTTCAAAGCCGACTGGCTCGAGCCGATCGCCGAGTACGTCCGCGATCTCGAGGAGTACCAGCTGCTGGGCCACAGCGCTGGCGCGCTGATCGCACAGGCCCTAGACGGCGCGGACAACCACGTCTACCTGAGCCCGTGGTGGGGCTACGGCGAGACGTTCCCCGAGCCGCTGCTCGAGGCCGTCTCGAAGCTGCCGACGACGCTGCCCTGCCTCCCGGTGTCCGGGCTCGACCGCGAGGCGATCGGCGAGGAGGCCACCGACCACCAGCTCGAGACGACGCCGGACTGGGTCTCGCCGGCGTTCGTCCGCGAGACGCGCCGCGCCCAAGAGGAACTGCTGACGATCGATCACGACGCGGTCGTCTTCTGCTCGCTGCGCGACCCCGTGATTAGCCTCCGGCCGATCGGCGAACGCGTCCCCGCCGAACACGTCGTGCTCTACGACGGCGGGCACGAGCTGTTCTCCTCCGCGAGCCGTGAGCGCCATCTCGAGACCCTGCTTGCCGCCCTCGAAGACGGCGCCGCGGCCGTCGAAGCGGACGACGAATCCGAAGAAGAGACGGATCCGGTACCGGCCTGAAGGTCGCGGCTCACCCGTCGTACGACGACAAGCCCGTGACGATCTCGCTCGAGTCCATCAGTCCGGAAGCGAGAGCACGATGGTCGTCCCTGACGACTTCTCGACCGGTTTCACACTACCGCCGGCCTGTACGACGATCGTCCGAACGATCCAGAGGCCAAGCCCCTCCGAGTGGGTCATCGGCGACTCGATCCCCTCCTCGAGGACGGTTCGCTCGGTCGCCGGCAGCCCGGGGCCGTCGTCGTCGACGACGATATCGATGCCCTCGCCCGTTCGCCGAACCGCGATGCGAACCGCGGGATCCGCCCGCTCGCTGTGTTCGATGGCGTTGTCGAGCAGTTCCCGGAGCGCGCGTTCGATCTTCGGCGTCGTCCGCACGTAACACGTCTCGGGACGATCGGTTTCGATCGTCGCCGCCGGATGGCCATCGCGGACGTCGTCGACGACGGCGTCGATCGCCGCAGTGAGGTCCAGCCGGCGAACCGGCTCGTTCCCGTCGAGGACGGCGTCCCGGAGACACCGCGTCTTGGATCCGAGTTCGACCAGTCGATCCGTCTGGTGTTTGATCTCCGCGAGGGACGGGTCGACGTCCGCCGGAACCTCGTCGTTCGCCTCGAGGAGTTCGGCGTTGCCCCGGATGACGTTACAGTTGTTCCGCAGGTTGTGCCGCAGGAGTCGGTGCAGCACGCTCGTCTGCTGGAGCGCGTGCTCGAGTCGGTCGGTCGTCCGCTCGTGGCGCCGCTGATTCGAGCGCACGAGCGCGTAGACCAGACCGGTCGACCCGCTGACGAAGAGCCAGCCCTTCGCAGTCTGGAGCCGCGCCGTCGTCTGCGGATCGCCGACCAGTTCCAGCACGACGTAGTCAGTAACGATGATCCACGACACCCCGACGAGAAGGTACGTGAACGCGATTCCGACGGCGCTTCGAAGTCGACTGGTCCTCGATTCCATTGTGAGTTCGGGAACGACGGCACTCGTCGACGATTCGCTTCTCTATGTGTGGGAATATCAAACGATTACTAAAAGACTTGTCCCGTCACCGTCGGTCAGAGCGCGTCGATCAGCACCCGGAACTGCGACCGACCGTTAGTGGCCAGTGCGCGGAGGAACCCGGGGCGAGCGGTCGCGAACGCGTCGGCGAGTGCCACTGTCGCATCCTCCAAAATTCCTGTACCGTGCCCGAGGAGAATCTGCTCCGGCGCGATCCCCGTAAACGCCGACGTCGGTGGCGTGAGACGCGCCAGCAGGTAGACGGCGAGCCGTTCGTCGTCGGCGAGGTACGGGGGCGCCGTCCCCAGGAGATCGGGCACGTACAGCGTCCCGTTCGATCGACGATACGCGATCGCTTCGTGCCAGCCGGGGAACGGACTCGCCTCGCGGACGGCGAATCCGGACGCACCGATCTCGTCGGTGACGGGCTCGAACTCGGGGTCGGTCTCGGACAATCGATCGACGGCCCGGTCAAGCCATGACGGAACGAAGACCGGAACGTCGTATCGACGGGCGAACGCGGCCGCGTCGCGAGCGTGGTAGTCCGAACAGACGACGACGCCCGCGACCTCGCCTCTGCGCTCGAGTTCGTCGTCGATTCCGGGCGCCTCGAGCGGATCGAACAACCAGAGCCGATCGTCCGCGCCGACCAGCGCGTGACTGGCACGTCGACCGGTCTCATCGGGATGAGCGAGCCAGCCGACCCCGCCGTCGAACTCGTCGACGAGTCGGTAGCCGGTCGACGGGGACCTGTCGTAGGCCGTCATGTCTGGCCCGTCTCGGGGGCGCCTGAAAGGCGTTTTCGTCGAATAGCGGACTCGGACCTCGCCAGCGACTATCGACGGTCTCGAGTCACCCTCTCGTAGACGAAACCGTGATGGGCGGCGACCGACAACGGACCGCTAATGGACTGTAACCGGTGTGGCGAGGAGGCGGTGATGCACGCCGCCTACTCCGGGGCACACCTCTGTGCGGATCACTTCCGCGAGTCGGTCGAGAAGCGAGTGCGCCGCCGAGTGCGGCGGGACGATCTGGTTCCGCGAGACGCGACGCCCGAGAACCCCCAGACGTGGGTGATCGGCCTCTCCGGCGGCAAGGACAGCGTCGTCCTGACGCAGATCCTCCACGACACGTTCGCCGAGGACCCGCGTATCGAACTCGTCGGCTTGACGATCCACGAGGGGATCGAAGGCTACCGCGACAAGTCGATCGACGCCTGCGTCGAACTCGCCGACGACCTGGGGATCCGCCACGAACTCGTCTCCTACGAGGAGGAGTTCGGCGTCCGGATGGACGACGTCGTCGAGGACGACCCCGAGAACATGGCCGCCTGCGCCTACTGCGGCGTCTTCCGCCGTGACCTCCTGGAGAAGTACGCCGAGAAACTCGAGGCCGACCTCCTGCTGACCGGCCACAATCTCGACGACGAGGCCCAGACGGCGCTGATGAACTTCCTCGAGGGCGACGTCGAACAGATCGCGAAACACTTCGACGCCAGCCTCGGCGCCCTCTCCGAGCGCGAGGAACAGGGTGAGTTCGTTCCGCGTGCCAAGCCGCTGCGGGACGTCCCCGAAAAGGAGGTCGCCCTCTACGCCCACGTAAACGACCTCCCCGCCCACATCACGGAGTGTCCCCACGCGAGCGAGGCCTACCGCGGCGAGATCCAGCAGTTGCTGTACGATTTAGAGGAGAACCATCCCGGCACCCGCCACTCGATCCTCGCGGGCTACGAGGATCTGGCCGCGATTGCCGCCGACGAGTTCAGCGGTGACGACGGTGCCGACCTCCGGGAATGCGCCGAATGCGGATCGACGACGACCCGCGAAATCTGTCGGAAGTGTTCGCTGCTCGAGTCGCTGGTCTGAACTGACTCGAACGGGGACGAACGCCAGAGGGCGGTATCGCAGTAGTCACACGGTCGGAACCCAGCAGTGCGCCGCAGCCCGGACAGTAGCGGACCGCCCACTCGCCGTCGTCCGTTTCTTCGTCGATACTGTCGTACTCGAGGGCCGAACCGCAGTTAGGACAGTAGTTGGGCGATCCAGTACTCTCGCCGTCTCGAACCCGGTTTCGGTACACTTGCACGATGCCGACGAGAGCAGCGGCGCGAATATCGACCAGCCGATCGGCCCCATTGTGACGAGAACGAGGGCAATGTGCCCGTCGCTGCTGCCGAGCGACCAACGCTGCGGGGATTCTACTCGTTCGTCCGTAGACAGATCTGGAGATCTACCGTCGTATACGGTCGTAAACGGGAGGGAAAGCGACTGCTATCGTTCTCGAGACTCGTCACTCAGGGACTCGAGACGAACGCCGAAAACCGGATCCGATCCGTCGATCGGTCCGCGAGTAGTGGTGTGTCGTATCTCGGACCGCCTGCCGCGGACGGCGGATGGTGTGTCAGGTGTGCCGATGCCGTCGCAGTGGCGGTTCGAGCAGCGCTCGCTCGCGG
This sequence comes from Haloterrigena salina JCM 13891, assembly GCF_000337495.1. GTDB lineage: Archaea > Halobacteriota > Halobacteria > Halobacteriales > Natrialbaceae > Haloterrigena > Haloterrigena salina. The sequence goes on along the minus strand of NZ_AOIS01000034.1, from coordinate 64,036 downwards.
CGCGTCGATTACCGGATTACGTCGACGCCGTGTTGTTTCTCGACCTCTTCGCGGCCGCCGTCGCTGTGCGCGTTAGAGCCTCGCGTCCGCGAGCCCGCCTCCTCGACGTTGTTGCTCGCGTCGAAGTCGGCCTGGTTGAATCCCTCGATGCTCTTGCGGGACTTGTCGGCCTGCTTCTGGGTCGTCGGACCGAGCACCTGCGCGCTCTGGACGCCGGTCATGATCGCCATGACCCGCACCTTGCCCTTGTAGTTGTCCTGGATCCGCGCGCCCCAGATGACGTTCGCCGAGGCCTCGAGGCGCTCGGTGATGTTGTCCGCGATGCCCTCGGCCTCTTTCAGCGTGAGGTCGGGGCCGCCGGTAATGTGGACCAGTCCGCCGGAGGCGCCGCGGTAGTCGACGTCCAGCAGCGGGTGGTTCATCGCGTCCTTGACGACCTCGTCGGTCTTGTTCTTGTCCTGGGTCTCGCCGACCAGCATGACGGCGACGCCGCCCTGGTTCATGATCGTCGACATGTCGGCGTAGTCCAGGTTGATCAGCGAGGGCTGGGTGATCGTCTCCGAGATGCCCTTGACGGTCTCGGCGATGATCTGGTCCATCACCGAGAACGCCTTGCCGATCGGGAGGTTCGGGACGTAGTCGAGCAGCCGGTTGTTGTCGAGCACGATGATCGAGTCGGCCTGCTCGCGCAGTTTCTCGAGGCCTTCCTCGGCCTTGACCGTACGCGCACGTTCGACGTTAAAGGGCGTCGAGACCATGCCGACGACGATCGCACCCTGCTCCTTGGCGATCTTGGAGACGACGGGAGCGGCACCGGTACCGGTTCCGCCACCCATCCCGGCGGTCACGAACACGAGGTCCGCGTCGCCGAGGACCTCCTTGATCGTGCTCTGGGCCATCTCGGTCGCGCGCTCGCCCATCGATGGGTCGCCGCCAGCGCCGAGCCCGTTGGTGAGGGACTTGCCGACCAGGATCTTCGTGTCGGCCTCGATCATCTTGAGGTGCTGCTTGTCCGTGTTGATCGCCACGGTATCGGCACCGTCGACGCCGATGTTGTACAGCCGGTTGATCGTATTGTTACCCGCACCGCCCGCACCGACGATGACGATTCGAGGGTCGCCGAACTCGTCCTCGTCCATGTCTTCCATCTCCCGGGACTCCTGTTCGGCGTTTTCGAGTGCGTCTTGAACGATATCCTGCATCGTTACACCTTGGCCCAGTTGTGTTTGCCGGACTGCTCGCTCGGTCCGTCGCTCTGTTCGTTGATCATCTCGCGAACGGCCGACCGGATCGCTTCGCTCCGGTTCGGGAACTCGCCCGAGTCGACCAGTTGTTCGACTTCCTCGATCTGCTGTTTCGGAATTCGCAGTGTCACACGCTCCATTGTTGTATTCCCCTTGGGGTAAGACGGCGCGCGCCCCTGTCAGACGCGGCGTGTCTTACACGGAGCCGCCCGACATCGGGCGTTTTTCGGCGTTTGCCGACCGTTGTAAGACGACCGTCTTACGCGAATAAGTGGAATACTCCCATACACAATAAAACTTTCGTCGGACACGACTATCCGTGTCTTACATAGGTCCTTATGACGGAGTGTCACGTCCGAGCACGTCTGCCGCCGGCGTCCGACGACCGCAGCCGGGACAGAACGACCAGTCCGAACGGACCTCGTCACCACACTCACAGAACAGCCGTCGCGACGCCTTCTCCCCGCAGTTGGGACAGAAGACGTGGTCGTCTGCGACCACCTCGCCACACTGTCCACACTGGGCGGGACCGTCGTCGTTCACCGCCGGCTGCTCGTCCGTACTGGCGGGGGCGGTGTTCTCGACCGGATCGTCCGACTGCTGGGAGACGCTACGCGCGCGGTCGCCCGCGAGTTCCGACCGCCCGTCACGTGCGTCGTCCGCGAGCGAAACGGTAACGGAGAACTCGTTCGGTCCGCGGCGGTCGCGCGTTCGAACGCCCCGATCTAGCTCCCGAAGGCGTTCGTCGATCCGTTCGTCGACCCGCTGGCGAATCAGTTCGTCGATCGCGCCCGTCCCGGCCTCGCTCGCCGCACCGTCACGTTCCGACCGCCCGTCGGCCCCGAGATACGAGCGCAGCGCCTCTCGCATCGCTTCGCTCTTGGAGATCTCGAGCGCCTCGAGTTCGTCGACGAGGTCGTCGTCGGCGCGGAACGTGATCTTACTCATTCGGAGCTACGCGAGCATTGACACTCCAACTATATCAATCATGTTGATCGCGCTGTAAGACACGGCGGTCGCACCGACGCGAATAATAACCCTTATGTGACCGACGGCGACTATGTTGAGGTACGCCCGCCCTTAGCTCAGACTGGTAGAGCAGTCGACTGTAGATCGACTTGCCCCCCGTTCAAATCGGGGAGGGCGGACTTTTCAGAATTCCAAACGACGAGCGGAGCGAGTCGCTGGAATCCCGAAAAGGAGATCCCAACACGATTTGAACATGAGAGTCGCTTGCCCGCGAGCGGTGTGCGGTTCGGAACGAAGTGAGAACCGCGATGCGAACGGTTAACCGTGAGCGAAGCGAGCGAGACCGTCTCTCAGCTGTTCAAATCGGGGCGGGCGGAATGTTTTCCTCACGAACTACATTCGACAGGTAGCAGCCGATTTCCAGCCTCAGCGACCCACATCGATTCATTGGACTAGATAACCGGTAAAACCCGCACCATGCGTCTCAACGGAGACACCAACTGAGGGAGTCGTATCTGTAGGTAGCCGTCAGACAACCGATTAGCAGCTCAATCGAAGACGTGGACCTCGTCGGTCAGGTTGTCCTCGATATAGTCCCAGTCGTAGTCGACGCCGAGTCCGGGGCCGTCGGGGACTTCGACGCGACCGTTCTCGTCGATGGCCTCGAGTTGGTCGGAGTACCCGCCCTCGTAGATGGGCGGCGTGGTGTTGTCGCAGTCGGGATGGACCAGCGCGAGTTCGTAGTAATTCGTATTCCGGGTGGCGGCGATGCAGTGGCGGTGGGCCGGCCCGGGCGCGTGGAACTCGACGTCCAGCCCGAACGCTTCGGCCATGTGGACGACTTTCATCGCGCCGGTGATACCGGCGTCGTACTCGGGATCGGTCCGGACGAAGTCGGTCGCGTCGTTGACGACGAAGTCCGCGTGGGGTTCCAGCCCGCGGACGTGTTCGGTCTGGAGAAGCGGCGTCTCGAGCATCTCGCCGAGTTTCCGGTGGCCGTGCTGGGAGATGCCGCCGTCGCGGTAGGGGTCCTCGTACCAGAAGAAGTCGTGGTCGTCGCAGGCGCGGCCGACCTTGAGCGCGTCCGCGAAGGTCTCGTACTCGCAGGCCGGATCGAACATGAGATCCATCTCGTCGCCGACGCGCTCGCCGACGGCGTGGACGGTCTCGACTTCCCGCTGGATATCGCGAGCCTCGTCGCTGCCGCCCCAGCCGTGGATCTTGAATCCCTGGTAGCCCAGCTCGAGACACTCCTCGGCGAAGTCCGCGAACGCCTCCGGTGAGTCGAGGCCCCCGTTATCGTCGCCGTGATAGGTCGAGGCGTAGGCCGGGAATTCAGTCCGGTAGGTGCCGAGCAGCTCGTGGATCGGCGCGTCGTAGTACTTGCCGGCGAAGTCCCACAACGCGATATCGAGCGGTCCGATCCCCATCCGGTCGTACTTGCGGAGCGCGCGTTTGATCTCGCTCCAGTGGCGCTCGCGCTTCAAGGGGTTCTTCCCGACGAGGTACTCCGCGTACGTCTCGATCTGGTCGGGCGCGGTCGACGTGACGAGAACGTACTCGCCGGTGACGTCGACGTCGGTGTGAACCTTGAGCGCGAGTTGGGTCGCCTGGAGGGTAGAACCCGGTTCGTACACCAGGTTGAAGCCGTTGCCGTCCGTTCCAAGGTCTTCGAGGGGATACTCGAACTCCATCGTCTCGATGCGCGTAATTTCCGGGGCCATGCTCCCACCAATCCGAACAAAGTCGCTTAAGCGCTCCGTCTGCGTCCTATATTTACCGCTTGTCGGGTGGCTTCAGAAAGCGTGTGCGAACAGGTTTCCCGATCCGGAGACGTCGCACGGTCGGCAGGGAGGTGAGGGGGATGTCTGCGTTCGTCTCGGCGCGCGAACTGTATGACACGAGGATCGGACGTCGTCGTCCATCCCGCCCGTCGAGCGACCGATTCCGACGCTCGCCGTGTGCTCGAGCAGCGTGAAATCCGGGCTGAATTCTCAGTTCGTGCGAGTACAGATCGCATACGGGGGGATCGGTGACGATCGCCCGGAATTGCGAGCGCGGCCGCGACGTCGACGCCGTCGCCTGGGATCATCGGCTCCTCGAGCGAGTTGTGAGAGGCTTGCTAGCAGTAGGCAGAACTATTATTGATATGTTTATTGGATGGTAGAACGGGCTGGAGCGGTAGGTGATAGTGGTGGTTCCCTCCAGCCCGGTTTCCTATTAGGAATCGTTGCCCTTTAACTCTACGACACTAGTTAACATACACCGATAAACGCGCCCGAATATTTCAGAACGTCCACTCGGGAGGCGTTTCGGCCCGCTCAGTCCCGCGGTGATCACCGCCAGCGCACATCGGGCTCTCGATCTCGAGTGGAGGTCCCCGAACGCGGCGTCGTGTCGGCTGGCCCGCTCGAGACGAGCGACCGTTCTACTCGCGAAGCCGGTCGACCAGTTCGGGAACATCGGTTCCCGTGTCGTCGACCGCGACCCGCGTTCCGTTGACGGAGAGAGCCGTCCTCGACTCCGTCGGACGAATGTCGACGGCGGCGGAAACGGAACGGCCTGCGGTGGCCGCGAGCGTCGTCCGACGACGGTGCGACATGATCGCGACCGATCCACGGGCGGAGCGTTACGCCGCGTCGTCGGCCGCCGGCAGCGTAAACGAGAACGTCGCCCCCTCATCGGGCTCGGCGTCGACCCAGATCTCGCCGCCGTGGCGTTCGACGATCCGCTCGCAGAGCGCCAAGCCGATTCCGGTTCCGGCGTGTTCGTCGCGGCTGTGGAGGCGTTGGAAGACCTCGAAGATCCGCTCCTGGTCTTCGACCTCGAGGCCGATCCCCTCGTCTGCGACCGAAACCGTCCATTCGTCGCCGCGGCGCTCGGCGGTGATCTCGATCTGCGGCGGCTCGTCGCCGCTGTACTCGATGGCGTTGTCCAGCAGGTTCTGGAAGAGTTGGCGCAACTGGTCGGCGTCGCCGTCGACGCGGGGCAGCGGCTCACTGCGGATTTCGGCGTCGTGCTCCTCGATCGTGAACTGCAGGTCAGCGAGGACCTCCTCGAGCACGGCGTCCAGGGCGACCGGCTCGAGGGGGTCGCCTCGCGTATCGACCCGGGAGTACTCGAGGAGGCCCTCGATCATCGCCTTCATGCGCTCGGCGCCGTCGACGGCGAACTCGAGGAACTCCCGCCCGTCCGCGTCGAGATCGTCGCCGTAGCGGTTCTCGATCAGTTGCAGGTAGCTCGAGACCATCCGCAGGGGTTCCTGCAAGTCGTGGCTGGCCGCGTAGGCGAACTGCTGGAGGCGCTCGTTTGACTCCTCGAGTCGCTCGACCAGTTCCTCGAGGCGGCGCTCGCGCTCGATCCGCTCGGTGATGTCGCTCATGGTGACGACCCCGCGGATCACGTCGCCGTCCTCGTCGCGGATCGGCATCCCCTCGAGTTCGACGATCCGTTCCGTGCCGTCGCCGGCGTCGATCTCGACGACGTCGGGTTCGGCGACCGCCTCGCCGGCGGCGACCCGGGCCGGCGTCATCTCCTCGGGGGCGACCGGCTCCCCGGAATCGGCCCACCGGACCGGACACCGCGCGTACTCGTCGACGGAGTCGGCGTCGAAGACGTCGCCGCCCCAGATCTCCTGGGCGACGTCGTTGGCCTCGACGATCTCGCCGTCGGCGTTCGCGACGACGACGCCGACCGGCAACACGTCGAACAGCGTCTCGAGTTGCTCCGCGTACCGCTCGAGTTCGCGTTTGCGCCGGTTTCGATCGGTGATGTCGCGGACAACACCGACGCGACCGACGTCGTCGTCGATCTCGAGCGGCCGGAACCGACTCACGACCGGGATCGGTTCGTCGTCGGTCAGGAGCCGTTCCTCGAGTTCGGCGACGTCGGTCTCGCCGGCGAGCAGCTCCCGCTGGAGATCGTCTCCTTTCGAGACCTGTTCCTCGCCGAACGCGACCGACGCGTGGGCGCCGATCAGCGACTCCCGGTCGGCCCCTAACATCGATGTGAACGCCTCGTTGACCGTGACGAATCGGCCCTCGCCGTCGAGGACGTAGACGCCCTCGTCGATCGTCTCGACGATCCGGCGGTACTGCTCGAGTTCGCGCTCGCGTTCCTTGCGCTCGGTGATATCGGCGATGATCCCCTCGACGACGAGGTCCCCGTCGTTGTCGACGACGCTGCGGCCGTAGTCCCTGACCCATCGCCACTCGCCCTCGGCGGTCTCGATTCTGTACGTCACCGAGAAGGTCTCCACCTCGTCCGCCGCCTGCTGGATGGTCTCGTACGTCTTCTGTCGGTCCTCATCGAGCATGACGTCCTCGCCCCAGCTCACGTCGCCGCGCTCGAGCGCGTCGGATTCGTAGCCGGTCAGCGCCTCGCAGGCGTCGCTGACGAACTCCATCGGCCAGCCTCGCTCGTTGCGACAGCGGTAGACCATTCCGGGGACGTTGTCCATCAGCGTCGAGAGCTGGCGCTCGCGTTCCTCGAGTTTGCGCTCGTACTCGCGGCGCTCGGTGACGTCGCGGTCGGAGACGATGATGGAGACGACGTCGCCGTCGTCGTCCGTGACGGGTCTGAAGTAGCCGTTCAAGGTGTACTGCTTTCCGTCGGAGTGGGTGAGGTCGGCCTCGAAGTCGACGTACTCGCCGGCCGCGGCCCGCTCGGTCCACCGTTTCACGTCGCCTCCCACGTCGTCGCCCTCGCCCCACCACGGCGTCTCCCAGAACGGCTCGCCGGTCACGTCCGCGAGGTCGGCGTCGATGTACTCCATGGCCGTCCCGTTGATATCGAGGACCGTTCCGTCGGGCTCGAGCAGTCCGACGAGGATGTTCGGATCTTCGAAAACCGCCTCGTACCGGCGTTCCTTCCGATGGAGTTCCCGTTCGCGGGCCTCCCGCTCGGAAACGTCGCGGATGATGCCGGTGAAGTACCGCTCGCCCTCGTACTCGACCTCGCTGAACGAGACCGCCAGCGGGATCTCGGTGCCGTCGGCGCGAACCCCCGGCAGTTCGACGTACTCCCAGTCGAGCGTCCGGTCGCCACCATCCAGATACCGCGCCAGCGCCTCGCGGTGCCGGTCGGCCAGTCCGTCGGGCATGAGCGTCGTCAACGATTCGCCGACGAGCTCGTCCGGCTCGTAGCCGAAGACGGGCTCGACTGCGGGGTTGATCGTTCGAATCGTGCTCTCCCCGTCGACCGTGACGATCACGTCGCTGGCCGCTTCCGTGATCGCGCGGTACTGCTCTAATTCGCGGTCGCGCCGTCGACGCCGCAGGCGCTCGCCGACGTCCCGGACGACGACGATAGTCCCCTGTAACTCGCCGTCGTCGGTCAGCGGCCCGATCCGGAGCTCGCACGGGGTCGAGTCGCCCCCGCCGGTGCGGACCGTCGCCTCGAGGTCGAACGGCTCGGCCCGTCGGTCGATCGTCGCCGCTCGCTCGGCGAGTCGCTCCTCGAGGCGCTCGCTATCGGCTTCGGGGAGGACGAACGAGACGTGTTCGCTCCGGAGCTCGTCGCGCTCGTAGCCGACCAGTTCGCGAAAGTCGTCGTCGACCGCGACGAAGCGATTGTCAGTATCGAGCCGGCAGACGCCGCCGTCGACGGTCGCCACCAGCGCTCGAAACTGCTGGAGCGCCTCCGCGTCACCGTTCCAGTCCGCGTCGGAGGTCTCCACTCGTTCACTCATATGGTCGGAAAAGACCGGCGGGTCGGATAAGTGTCACGTACGATTCGTTCGCACCGACGGTGCTGCTACCCCTTTCCCGTAGCGTTCGTCCAGTATACGAGCGGTCCACCGACTGACGTGGCGTCGGCGTCGTACCGGCCCGGACAACGCCATCGAACCGACTGCCGGCGTTTACTCGTCGGTCTCGTCGACAGCCGGCAGCGTAAACGAAAACGTCGCGCCCTCGCCGGGCTCGGCGTCGACCCAGATCTCGCCGCCGTGGCGCTCGACGATCCGCTGGCAAAGCGCCAGTCCGATCCCCGTCCCCTCGTGTTCCTCGCGGGTGTGCAGTCGCTCGAACACCTCGAAGATGCGGTCGGTGTCCTCCGGATCGATCCCGATCCCCTCATCGGTAACCGAGATCACCCACTCGTCGTCGCGCTCCGCGGCGATCCCGTCCGCTCGCGGCTGCGGCTCGGCCGACCCGTCCGCGGCCGCGTGGCCGGCCTCGCGGCGCTCGGCGGTGATCTCGATCCGCGGTGGTTCGTCGCCGCTGTACTCGATGGCGTTGTCCAAGAGGTTCTGGAACACCTGTCGGAGCTGGTCGATATCGCCCTCGACGCGGGGGAGCGGCCCGGTCTCGATCTCGGCGTTCTCGTCTTCGATCCGGAACTGCAGATCGGCGAGGGCCTCGTCGACGACCCGCTCGAGGTCGACCGGGTCGAGGGGGTCGCCGCGGGTGGTGACCCGGGAGTACTCGAGGAGGCCCTCGATCATCGCCTTCATCCGGTCGGCGCCGTCGACCGCGAAGTCGATGAACTCCGCGGCGTCCTCGTCCAGTTCGTCTTCGTACCGCGACTCGAGCAACTGGAGGTAGCTCGTGATCATCCGCAGGGGCTCCTGGAGGTCGTGGGAGACGGCGTAGGCGAACTGCTGGAGGCGCTCGTTGGACTCCTCGAGTTTGCGCCGGTACGCCCGGCGCTCGGTGATGTCCTGGGCGACGATCATCCCCGCGTAGATTTCGCCGGCCGCGTTCTCGACGGGGACGACGTGCACGCGCAGATAGCGGTCATTGAGTTCGACTTCGAACTCACGTTCCTCGCCGTCGAACGCGGCGCGGAACTTCGGTTCGAGCTCCGCGACGAGGTGGTCCGGGTACACGTCGGCGACGTTGTTTCCGAGCCGCTCGTCGGGATCGATACCGGCTTCGTCGAAGTACTGGCCGCCGATGGCGGTGTACTCGAGATCGTCGTCGTACAGCGCGACCGCGCCGTCCGGGAAGTTCTCGACGAGCGTCCGGTGGCGCCGCTCGCTCGTCTCGAGTTTGCGCCGGTACGCTCGGCGCTCGGTGACGTCGGTCGCGATGCCGACGACCCGGACGATCTCGCCGTCGTTGCGGACCGGAACGGCCTGGGCGTGGACCCACCGGACGGCGCCGTCCGGCCGAACGACGCGGAACTCCTCGTCGTACACGGTCTCGGGCAGGGCCGCGTAGGCCTCCCGAACCCGCGCTCGGTCGTCCGGGTGGACCGCCTCGAGGAACGAGTACGGGTCGTCGTAGAGCGACTCGCAGCTACGGCCCCAGACGTCCTCGTAGACCGGGTTGATGTACAGCACCTCCTCGGTGTCGGGCGTCGACATCCAGACGATCTCGTCCAAGTTCTCGGCGAGGGTCCGGAACTTCGCCTCGCTCTCCCGGAGTTCCTGCTCGCGCTCCTTGCGCCCGGTGACGTCGCGGAAGTAGACCGAGACGCCGCTCTCGGAGGGATAGACGGTCGCCTCGATCCAGAATCCGAGCAGGTCCGAGTAGTGTTCCAGTCCGGTCGATTCCTGCGTTTCCATCGCCTCGTCGAAGCGATCTCGCACCCGCTCGAGCTCCGCCGACTCCGGGTAGACCTCCCCGAGGCGCCGACCCAGCAGTTCGTCCTCGGGGACCCCGAGGAGCGCCGCCGCGCGCTCGTTGACGTGCGTGAACCGGTACTCCTCGTCGACCGCGTAAAACGCGTCCGAGACTCGTCCGAACACCTCGCGCAGTTCGCTCTCGAGAGCCCGTTCGCGCTCCTTGAGGTCGGTGACGTCCTCCGCGGCGGTGACGACTCGATCGATCGTGCCGTCGTCGTCGGCGATCGGGGCGGCGCTGACTGACAGCCAGTGTCGCTCCCCGTCTCCGTCTTCGTCCCCCTCCGGGCGTTCGACCCGCAACACGCGGTCGTAGATCGGTTCTCCCGTCGCGAACGCCCGGGACGACGGGTACTCCTCGGCCGACAGCCGTCGGCCGTTCTCGTCGTAGAGTAGCCTGTCCTCCCGCGAGAACGTCTCCGGCTTCTCGACACCGAGGAGTTCGACGGCGCGGTCGTTGATTCGGGTGATCTCCCCGTCGGCGTCGAGCACGAGGCCGCCCACGGGAATGGTATCGAGAATGCGGTCGGTCAGATCCCGCTCGCGCTCGAGGCAGCGCTCGTGGCGGAGCCGGTCGAAGGTCGCCTCGAGGCTCGAGGCGACGATCCGCGCGAGCATCCGGTCGCCCTCGTCGAAGGCGCCGCGCTCCGCGGAGCTGATGAAGGCGACGCCGTGGTCCCCGATCGGCAGAACCATCTCGCTGCCGATCGGCGTGTCCGGATCGTACGCGTCCGGCGCCGCGCTCACGTCGGCGTGAAACGCCGGCTCGCCCGACTCGAAGACGCGCCAGGCGATCCCCTCGTTCGGTTCGAACGTCGGCAGGTCGCCCAGCAGGCGCTCGGTCGCCTCCGTCCAGCTCGCGGGTCGGAGCGCCGTCGCCTCGTCGTCGTAGATGTAGATCCCGTTAAGCGTCATCCCGAGGATGTCCCGGAGGTGGTCCGAGGCCCGCTCGGCGACCGCCTCGCGCGAGGACTCCTCGAGCCACTCGCTGACGGCTTCGTTGAGCCGGCGCAACTGGGTGGCCCGGCGGTGTCGGTCGGTGACGTCGTAGTAGAGTTCGATCCGCCCGCCGGCGTACCGGCCCGACTCGATCGGTCGGCTCCGGTGCTCGAGCCAGCGTTCCTCCCCGTCGGAATCGGCCGTGACGTGACAGTCGAAACGCTCGTCGTAGCTGTTGTCCTCGTAGGTCGCGAGGACCGTGTCGGCGAAGGCGTCGCCGTCGGCGACGCGATGGCGGATCGTCTCGTCGATCAGTTCGCGCTTGTCGCGACCGATGACCGCGTCCCGGTCGAACCCGAAGTACTCGCCCGCGGTCTCGTCGGCCCAAGCGACGTCGAAGGAGTCGTCGAGGATGAAGACGCCCACGTCGGCCTCGTCGAGGACTGTGGTGATCGTCTCGTAGGACTCCATGGCCGTCTCGGCGCGCTCTCGGCTGCGTTCCAGATCGCTGACGTCGCGGGCGACGCCGACCGTCCCGCGGAACTCGCCGTCCTCGAGCAGCGGGTTCACTCGAAGCTCGGTCGGGACGCGATCGCCGTCGGCCGTCTCGATCGCGACCTCGAAGACGCCGGCGGCGTCCCGATCGGCCGACAGGCCCTCCTGAATCTCGCGTTCGATACGCTCGATGTCGTTTGCGTCGAGGATCCGAGAGACGTGGTGGCCGATCAGCTCGTCGCGCGCGTAGCCCGTCCGGTCGACGATCACGTCGTTGACCGCAACGACGGTGCCGTCGGCGTCGAGCTGGTAGAGGCCGTCGTCGATCGTGTTCACCAGCGTCCGGTAGCGCTGGAGAGCGGTGGTCTCGTCCGCGTCGTCCCAGAAGTCCCCGCCGCGTTCCCCCGCTCGGTCACTCATACACCCAGTAGAGAGGCCCGTTCGGAAAAGTTCCACGTACGCTCGGGGGGCGCTCGGAAGGGAGAAGGGATATTCGGTCGCTTCGGCTCGCACCGCCCGTCAGTCGAGCGAGAGCCCCGAGGCGTCGTCGTCGACGGGAGTGAATTCCGTGGATCCGCACTGGCAGCCGTCCCGTTGCCCGATCGGTCGGAACTCGCCGGCGGTGATCTCGAATGCCGCGTAGAGGGCGCCGCACTCTTCGCACATCGCGATCGTTCGTCGATTCTCCTCAGGCATGCGTCGTCTCTCTCGAGAGGGGCACAAAGTATCCTCTGCGAGGACAGTCGTAACGACAGCACTGTTGTCACGGCTGTAACAACGGAGCGATCCCGACGGCCACAGGCGATCGCCGGCCGGCCGTTTTTCACTCGGCCGACGGTAGCACGGCGTATGAGCGAGGACGGTCCCAGCCGCGACCGGGCACAGGACAGCGCCGAACAGCGGAAGTCCGAGCGGGCCGAGACGACCGAGTCGATCCTCGAGGACGTCGGCCGCGACCTCGGCGAACTCGAGTATCCGGTCACGAGCGAGGAGCTCGCCTCGGAGTACGCCAACGAGGCGATCGACATGCCGAACGAGACGGAGTCGCTGGGCAGCGTCTTCGACCGTCTGGCCGGCGAGCAGTTCGACACCGCCGAGGAGGTCCGCGAGGTGGTCTACGGCGAGGTCACCGGTGAGGCCGGCAGCCCCAACGAGGCCAACCCCGAGCGCGACCTCTCGAGTCTCGACGAGGAGAAACAGGGATCGCTCGGCGAGAGCGGCAGTGACTCGCTGTGAGCGCTCGCCGGCCGTGACGCGGTCGGCCGCCCGTCTCTCGATCGTGATAGCAGAACGGATTTACGTCCCGGTCCCCTGTTCTCGCGTATGGATTACGAAGCGAGTCTCGACCGGGCGATGGACGACGTACCGGACATCGGCGGCGACGAGGAGCGACTGCAGATCCCCGATGCCGTTCCCCAGAAGGACGGCGCCTTCACGCGATTCACGAATCTCGGCGAAATCGCCGACGTGCTCTCGCGCGACGACGAACACCTCCACCGGTTCATCCAGCGCGAACTGGGGACCAGCGGCAAACTCGAGGACGGCCGCGGTCGGTACAACGGCACCTTCTCCGAGCAGGACTTCAACGCGGCCGTCGACGCCTACGTCGATGAGTACGTCCTCTGTTCGGAGTGTGGCCTGCCCGACACCCGCCTCGTCCGCGAGGACCGCACGCCCATGCTGCGCTGTGACGCCTGCGGTGCGTTCCGTCCCGTCACCAAGCGCTCGACGAGCAGCCAGCAGCAACAACAGCAGGACGCCGTCGAAGAGGGCAAGACCTACACCGTCGAGATCACCGGCACCGGCCGCAAGGGCGACGGTGTCGCCGAGAAGGGCGAGTACACGATCTTCGTCCCCGGCGCCGAGGAGGGCGACGTCGTCGACATCTACATCAAGAACATCTCCGGCAACCTCGCGTTCGCCCGCCTCGACTGAGGCCGGTCGTCCGCTCTCCCGAACGCTATCGCAGCCGCCGAACTGATTTACATGCCGATCGCGACGGTATCGTGCGATCAGCGACGCGATGACGCTCAGCGGCTGCGCTCGTTTTGCGACCGTCCCGCCATCGGCGCCAGCTGCTGCTCCCCGTCAGGGAGACGAATCACCTTCTCGCGGCCGATCCGATAGCGCTCGATCGCGCCGTCGTCCTCGAGCGACGAGAGGAGTTCGCTGATCGTCGACGGCGACCAACCGTACTCGTCGACGAAGCGCCGCTGCTTGAGTCGGCCGCCGTGTTCAGTCAGAACGACGCGGACGTACTGAGCCGGCACGCAGCCGTGCTCGAGGATCTCGCTCTGACTCGTGGGACCGGTTGCAGGGTCGAGCAGGGCGGCTCTCGACCCCGGAGACGACTTCGGATTCGGATCCGAACCGGACTCGAGTCGCGTACCGTCGTCGTGGTCACGATCGGATTGGTCGTGTCGATCGGGCCCGCTGTAGTGATCAGCGCGATCCCAACCCGTCGAATCGAGTCGGTCGTGACGATTGTGGTGCGGACCGTCTGCGGGCGTCGGCTCGTCAATGGCGGTATCGGAACTGGAGCCGACACGGACCAGTGATTTGACCGTTTCGAGACTCGCTCGGACGGTGCGCCGAACGCGGCGGACGAATCGGGAGGTGGAGGGGGATCGTCGGGACATCGGGGAAGCCTCGATCACTATCCCGGCCGTGGTCGTTACAAATCTTTTCCCGCCGCCGATCGATCGCGTTCCGACCGCGAAATTAAAGTCAGTTTGTGCTAGTTACACACTCGTGGGAGTATCGTTCGACCTCTTCGGGACGCTCGTGACCGCCGAGAGACCGTCCGACCCGACCGCAGCCGTGGCCGAGGAACTCGCGGACCGCGGCGTCGCGGTCCCAGACGACTGGAGCGAGGCCTACGCCGAGGCCCACGTCGACGCCCCCGAGGGCGCCGAGGTGCCGCTGCCGGCCCACGTCTCGCGCGCGCTCGCGAGCCGCGACGTCAGCTACGAGCGCAACGCGGCCCGGCGAGCGGTCGTCGCGGCGTTCGACCCGACGGTCGAGACCAGACCGGGCGCCGTCGAGGCCGTCGCGGCCGCCCGCGAAACGGGGCCGGTCGCGATCTGTTCGAACTGCAGCGTCCCCGAACTGGTCGGTCGCACCCTCGTCCGCTCGGCATTCGAGCGCGACGACTTCGACGCGATCGTGACCAGCGTCGGCTGCGGCTGGCGCAAGCCCGCCCCCCAGATCTTCGAACTGACCGCCGATCGCCTCGGCGTCGATCCCGCCGACCTCGTCCACGTCGGCGACGATCCCCGGGCCGACGGCGGCGTCGAGGACGTCGGCGGAACGGCGCTGTTGCTCGAGGACTGTCCGCTCGAGTCGATCCCGGATCGTCTGTCGACCCTCGAGGAGTCGCGGGAATCCCGCGGAGAGTCACGGGAATCATGACCTCGCGGCGGGACGGCGAGAGTGTAAACGGAACGCAGGCTCGCACTTGCGCTCGGGGCCCGGAGGGACGGCCGTGCTACTGACGACGATCGCGCTGTTCGGACTGGCCTTCAGCCTCGATCTGCTGGTCGGCGAGCCGCCGAACGCGCTCCACCCGGTGGCGTGGTTCGGCCGACTGGTCGGCGCGCTCGACCGGAAGTGGGCCGCCACCGAGCGCGGGCAGCGGCTGGCCGGGGTCGGTATCGCCGTGTTCGCGCCGCTGTGTCCCGCGATCGCCGCGGGCGGCGCCGTCGTGCTCGCCGGCGCCCTGTCGCCGCTCGCCGGGGCCGTCGTCGCCGGCCTCGTCCTCTTTCTGACGACCAGCCTGCGCTCGCTGCTCGAGTTGACCCGGGCGGTCGTCGACGCCACTGCGGCCCCTGCGACCGCTGCGTCGGCTGTCGAGACGGACGGCTCCGGATCCGAGCCCGATGTGGACCTCGAGGCGGCCCGCGAGCGGGTTCGAGGCCTCGTCGGTCGTGATACGTCGACGCTCTCGGCGGCTGAAATCCGCAGCGCGGCGGTCGAGAGCGCCGGCGAGAACCTTGCGGACGGACTGGTCGCGACGCTCGTCCCTTTCGCCCTCCTCGCGCCGCTGTCGCTGCCGGCCGCCGCGGCCGCCGCGGCGTGGGTCAAGGGCGTCAACACGCTCGACTCGATGCTCGGCTATCCCGCGAAGCCACACGGCACCGCGAGCGCGCGACTCGACGACCTCGTGATGTGGCTCCCCGCGCGGCTGGCCGCGGTCACCATCGCCGTCGCCGGCGCCGACCCGCTCGCGCTCGGGCGAGCCAGGGAGTGGGCGCGGGACCCGCCGTCGCCCAACTCCGGATGGCCGATGGCCACCCTCGCCTGCGTCCTCTCGGTCCGACTCCGCAAGGCGGGCGTGTACGACCTGAATCCCGAGGCCGACCTGCCGACGGTCGCGGACGGCGAGCGGGCCGTCACCGTCGTCGGCCGGGCGGCCGTCGTCGGCGTCCTCCTCGCCGTCCTTCTCGCGGCGGCCGTGATCGCGATCAGCCCGCCGCTCGAGGGGACGCAGCCGGTCCCGACGGGTCCGACCGCCGGCGTCGGCGCCGCGCTCGGCGCGGAAGCTGCGGGCCTCGCCGACGTACTCGCCGCGTCGATGGCGACGCTGCCGGGACTCGAGGTGATGCCCGCGTGATCGGGGGCGGGATCGCCGCCGTCCGCGGCGCGCTGGGCTTCCTGACGCGACTGCCGGTCGGCCACCGCGACGGCGACTGGGCGGCGTTTCGCTCGGCGCCGGCGACGTTCCCGATCGTGGGCTACGTCGCGGGCACGCTGGCTGCCGTCCCCCTGCTCACGACCGGGGCGCTCCCGGACCCGACCGTCGCCCTGGGCTACCTGCTGGCTGTCTACGCCGTGCTCGGGATTCACCACCTCGACGGGGTCGCGGACCTGGGCGACGCGCTCGTCGTCCACGGCGACCGCGAGCGCCGCCGGGAGGTCCTGAAGGACACGACGACCGGCGTCGGCGCGCTGCTTGCGGTTGCCCTCGTCGTCGCCGCGCTGGCGCTCGGGGGGCTCGCCCTCACCGGACTCCCTCCCCGTCACGCGATCGGCGTCGCGATCGCCGCCGAAGTCGGGACGAAGCTGGGCATGGCCGCGATGGCCTGTTTCGGGACGGCGAGCGACGAGGGGATGGGACGACAGTTCACGACGGCGTCCGATCCGCTCTCGTTCGTCGGACCCGCCCTGATCGCTCTGCCGGCCGCCGCGCTGACGTGGCCGAACCCGGCGGCGGCGGTCAGCCTCGGCGGCGCCCTCGCGGGGATCGGCCTCCCCTGGTACTGGGCGAACCGCCACCTCGGGGGCATCAACGGCGACATCTTCGGCGCGGCCAACGAGATCGGCCGCGTCGCCGGCGTCCACCTGGGGGTGATCGCGTGGACGCTGTTTTGATGTGCGGCGGGAAGGGGACTCGGCTCGAGAGCCCCCGCGAGAAACCGCTGCACCCGATCGACGGGGTCGCGATGGTCGACCGCGTGCTCGCGGGCCTCGAGGAGAGCCGCGTCGACGCCGTTTACGCCGCCGTCTCGCTGAACGCCCCCGAGACGCGAACGCACCTCGAGCGAGTCGACGGGGTGACGACGATCGAGACGGCCGGCGACGGCTACGTGGCCGACCTGATGGCCCTGCTCGAGCGGCCCGCGATCGAACCGCCGATCCTCACCGTCGCCGCCGACGTCCCGCTGCTCGCGGGCGCTGCGGTCAATCGGATTATCGAACCCTACCGCGACCGCGATACCACCGCGTCGCTGACCGTCGCCGTCCCCGTCGCGCTCAAGCGCCGCCTCGGCGTCAGCGTCGACGCGACGCTCGAGGCGGACGACCACCTCGCGCCGACCGGGGTCAACGTAGTCGGCGATTCGGACGAATCCATGACACGCGTACATTACGACCCGCGACTCGCGATCAACGTGAATCGACGCGAAGACGCCCGTATCGCTGCCGCACGACTGTCCGCGGCGTCCACGGAGGACCGCTGAGATGCGCGTGATCCTCCCCGCCGGGACGACCGAGACGGCCCTGATCGACGGCATCAGCGCCGCCGGGGCCGCCCCGGAGCTGATGGAACACACCCCGTCCGCGGACGTCGAAATCCTCGAGTACGGAAGGCCGACGACGACCCCCGTCACGCCGGTGAGCCCGAACGGCTGTCCGACGCCGGCCGCGGTGACCCGGGCCGTCCGAGAGGTCGTCGGCTTCGATACGACCGTGGTCGACGCCGGCCTCGCCCAGCCGACGGGCGCGCCGACGGTCGAACTGGGCGTCGAACCCGGCGCCGATGTCCGCGCAGCCGAGGCCGTCCCCGACGCGGCGGCGATCTTCGACCGCGCCCGCTCGTTCGGCGCGAGCCTCCCCGAGGACGACCTCCTGATCGGCGAGACCGTGCCGGGCGGCACGACGACCGCGCTGGGCGTGCTCACCGCGCTGGGCGAATCAACCAGCGTCTCCTCCTCGCTCCCGCGGAACCCGATCGAGCGCAAACGGCGGGTCGTCGACGAGGCGCTGGCGGCGAGCGACCTCGAGCCCGGCGACTGCGAGGACGACCCGCTCGCGGCGATCCGCGCCGTCGGCGACCCGGTCCAGGCGACGGTGGCCGGCGTCGCGGCCGGCGCGCTCGAGTCGGGCGCCGACGTGACGCTGGCCGGCGGCACCCAGATGGTGGCCGTCGCGACGGCCCTGCGCCACGCCGACGTCGACGAACCGCTGTCGATCGCGACGACCTCGTTCGTCGAAGACGAGCAGAGCGATCGGCTCGGCGAGGCCTGCTACCGGCTGAACTGCGAGCTGACCGTCACGGATCCCGGCTTCGGTTCGCGCGATCACGTCGCCATGGCCCGCTACTGCGCGGGCGAGGCCAAGGAGGGCGTCGCGATGGGCGGCGCGCTCTCGCTGGTCCCCGACGGCCGGATGGACGACGTACTTGACCGACTCGAGGCGGTCTGCGATCGGCTCGGAATCGACGCCGATGGCGGACCGGACTCGGATCCGAAGACGGAGACGAACCCGAAGACGGAGGGCGACGGTGGACCCTGACGCGATACGCACCGGAGAGCGCGTCCCCCACGGCGGCGAGACCGACCGGGATATCCTCGATTTCTCGGCCAACACCAATCCCTATTCGCCCGATGGCGTCGAGGCGGTCTATGCGGACGCCCTCGAGGACTCCCGCCGGTATCCGGACGACGACTACCCCGAGTTCCGGGCCGCAGCGGGAGAGTTCGTCGACTGTGCTCCCGATCGGGTGATTCCGACGCCCGGCGGACTGGCCGCGATTCGGCTGGCGCTGGAGGTCACCCTCGAGCCCGGCGACGAGGCGATGGTTCCGGTCCCGAGTTTCGGCGAGTACGCGCGCGAAGTCCGCCTGCAGGGTGCTTCGCCGCGGTTCGTTCCGCACGACGAGATCCTGGCGGCGGACGACGCGCTCGAGGACTGCGCGCTGGCGATCGTCTGCACGCCGAACAATCCGACGGGCGAGGCGACCGATCCCGACACGCTGGCCGACTTCGCAACCCGCTGTGAGGCCGCGGGAACGACGCTGCTGGTCGACGAGGCCTTTCTGGGGTTCACCGACCTGCCGTCGGCCGCCCGCCTCGAGTCCGAGGACGTGATCGTCGCCCGCTCGCTGACCAAACTGTTCGGTCTGCCGGGGCTGCGGGCCGGGTTCGCGGTCGCGACGGGCGAACGGCGCGAGGCCCTCGAGACGGCCCGCCGCGCCTGGTCGCTGGGCACGCCGGCCGCTCGGGTCGGCGCGTACTGTCTTCGACAGGACGCGTTCGTGCGCGAGACGCGAGCGCGGGTCGCCAGCGAGCGCGAGCGAATGCGAGCGGCGCTCGCCTCGCAGTTCGACGTTCAGCCGTCGGACGCGCCCTACCTGCTGTGTGACGTCGGTGAGCGGGACGTCGACGGCGCGATCGCCGCGGCCCGCGCGGACGGCGTCGCGATCCGCGACGCGCGGACCTTCCGCGGCCTCGACTCGCACGTCCGCGTCGCCGTCAAGGACCGCGAGGCGAACGATCGGCTGCTCGCGGCCCTCGGCGTCGCCGACGGATCGGAATCCGACGACTCAAGTACCGGACGGGAGCACTGACGCCGTGGATGACTGCGACTGATCCCGCGTACGAGGGGGTCCGCCGCGACGGCGTCCTTCGGGTGGCGCGCCCGGAGACGGAGTGGCTCTCGACCGGCTGGAACGGCGGCCGTCGGACCGCCGACCGCGCCTACAACGTCTCCGTCCCCGACGGCTGGGACCGGACGGATCTCGCGGCGTACGTCGACGAGCGCCTCG
Organism: Haloterrigena salina JCM 13891; assembly: GCF_000337495.1. GTDB lineage: Archaea > Halobacteriota > Halobacteria > Halobacteriales > Natrialbaceae > Haloterrigena > Haloterrigena salina. The sequence continues at coordinate 44,559 of NZ_AOIS01000034.1, read as the reverse complement.
AGCACGCGGGCTTTGCCGCCGACGGGCCGACTCTACTGACCGGCGTCGAGCAGGCCGACGCCCGCGGCGCGCGGCGCGGTTCCGTGACCGCTTACGCGACCGCCGGCATCTCGAATCCCGCCGCGTTACCGATGGACCCGGAGGACGACTCGAGTGCTGGCGTCCCTGACTCGGCGGGCGGCGACGCGACGCCGGGCCGCGGCACCGTCAATATCGTCGTCGGCACGACGCGGGCGCTCGCCCCCGGCGCGCTGGCGAATCTGATCGCCGTCGCCGCGGAGGCCAAAGCCGCGACGCTGCTCGCCGAGACCGGCGTGCCGGGCACCACGACGGACGCCGTCGTCGTCGGCCACGATCCGACCGGCGAGCGGGCCGCGTTCTCCGGTAGCGGTACCGATCTCGGCGCTGCGACTCGAGCCTGCGTCCGCGAGGCCGTCGGGGCGTCGCTGCGGGCCCACTACGCTGACCGCGACGAGGACCCGCCCGAATCGGTCGCGGACGCGACCTACGGCGTCTCGACGGACGTCCGGGCCGAGGTCTTTCGACCGACGCTCGAGGAGCGATAGCCGATTCTCGAGTGTCGCCTCACGCGACTATCTTTAAACAGCGAGAGAATCCCGCCCTTTCGGGCGGGCGTGAATCGCGTCGCTTGACTACACAACCCACAGTCTACAGCAACCCGAGTGAGAAGAGCGAGACACCCTCGCAGATGACGCTCACGGCGTTCCAAGAGTCGGAACCCTCTACCAGCGTTCACGAGACCGAAAGTCTCGTGCAGCCCGCCAGAACCGAAGGTTCTGGAGACGACGAGGTATTCATGCGTGGGAAGCCTCGCCGTTTACGGCGAGGAGGATGTCACGTAGCCGTGTACCGTCCGAGTGGACGATCAGTCACGACGACTGTTTTCCGTGCCCTCGAATACGGTGAATCTAGCCTTTCGACTCTCAGCAGCCCCTCAGTGTAGCATGTCCAGGAGGAAGATAAGGAGGAAGCCGACGAAGAACAGCGTCGTCGACGTCGGCGTCTCCGGGACCTTCTGGGCTTTGACGAGGAGTTCCTCGGTCACCAGATAGAGGAGGGCGGCGGATCCGAACGCGAGCACGAGCGCAATCGGCGTGCCCGTAACGCCGTCGAACAGGAGGACGCCGGCGGTCACTCCGCTCAGCAGTAGCAGCCCGAACCCGGCGGGGACGGCCAGTTTCTTCGGCGTGCTCGTCTCCTCCGGGAGCGCGATGACGCCGGTCACGCCGAGAAAGAGGACCTCGATCGCGAGCGCCACTGCGATGAGAACGCCCGTGGCCGCCTCCGCCAAGAACGCCACACCGATCAGAACGCCGTCGATCAGCATGTCGATACTCACGGTGATCAGCAGACCAGCGGCGCCCGCCATCTTTCCGCCGATGCCCCGCTTTTCGACGTACTTGCTGAGGCGATGGATGCCGAGCATGGTGGCGACACCGATCGCGAATCCGACGATGACCACGGTCGGAGCCCGCGTATGGACGTCCGGGAGGAGTTCGGCGGCGACGGCGGCGAACACGACGCCGGCCGCGAAGTGCTGGACGTTACTCTCCATTTGCGGTCCCGGCGTCCGGTAGACAGCCGCGAGTCCGCCGATGAGCGCGGCGACGACCGCCAACATCGTGTACGAAAGGGCCTGTACCAGGGTCCCAGCCATCTGACTACCGCTTGCGTCTGGATACAGTTGAATGCTATTTCCACGAGACCTGGATATACCGTATCCGCTACCCGAAACGGGACTCAGCACGGGAGAGCGATTCCAATAGCGCAAATAATTGAGACGCATCAGACGACCCTCAAGCCCGTTTCGAACCCCGGAGTCCGACCGATATACACCTTTTACCCGTCTCGAGCCTAACGAACGGGCAATGGCGGGGGACACTGAAGACGATCCGACGGCGATTCGCTCGCTCGCGCTCTCGGCCGAGGACGCGGTCAACGCCTACGCGTACACGCGGGAGAACCCCGGCGCAGCCGTGCTCCGGGTGACGCCGCCGTTCCACGGACGGATGCGAGCGCGGATCCACGTCTACCGGCGCGACGACACCGAACTGACCGGCGCGGTCCACGTCCCGCCCGGGGACGTCATCGCGGACGACGTCGTCGCCGACTACCCCGACCTCGAGGGGGAACTCGAGGACGCCGACCCGTCCGAGACCGAGCGGATCCGCAAGCGCCACGCCGAGGCCGTCGAGGACTGGCAGGCGCGAGCGGAGGCGGCGATCGTCGACGCGGTGGAACTCGAGACCGACGCGGGATCCCACCGCGTCGACGTCAAGCGCCTCGGGTAGGCCGGAGACTCGCGCCGACACCGCCGCGACGTCGATTCGCAGATTCTACGATACACTCCCGCTGTCTTGCACCTGTCTCTTATACACATCTNCTTTCACTTTCACTCCGGGTGGATCGGTTTAACGTACTTTCCGTCTCATCGATACGTATGGCACTGATCGTCGACCGAACCGATGACCGATCCGAGCCGACCACCAGAGACGAGGGCACCGCGCTGGAGTTCGACCCTCACCGGCGTCGCATCGACGTCACCGATCTCCACGCCGCTGGCATCGAGGAGTTCGTCGAATCGAGTGTCGACACCGACGACGTCTCGCTCGAGCACCGCCTCGACCGGACGTATCTCGTCATCGAGGAGTAACGTCGGTAGCTGAATTCGCACACGCACACGTTCCGCCGGCGTCCCTGTCAGACGCCGACGAATCCCTGTCAGACGCCGACGAATCCCTGTCAGACGCCGACGAATCCCTGTCACGCGCTCCGCCGAATCGCCTGTCACACGGTTCGGCGCCACCCCTGTCACGCGCTCCGCCGGACCGCCTATCACACGGTTCGGCGCCACCCCTGTCACGCGCTCCGCCGGACCGCCTGTCACGGGCCGGCGGAACCGTCACATGCCACGAGAACACGAGATCGGACCTGAGATCGGGATTGAGGGCGATAGACTATCGGGACCGGATTCGTGATCGGACCCACGCGGCGAGGGTCTCGGGAAGCGCGTCTCGCGCGTCCGGCTCGACCCCGAACCGCTCGGTATCCGACCTATTTTTCACCACGCTGAGGAATCCGTCCGTCGCGTCCAGTTTGATCGCGGCCAGCACCGGCGTCGACGACTCGAGGGCGTGCGCCGTTTCCCGAACGAGCCGGTCGCTCTCGAGTTGCATCGGCACGATTTCGTCGATCACCACGCGGTCGGCGCCGTCGACAGCCGACGGCAGCGCCCTCCCGGCGAGGCGGTCGACGGCCGAGACGTCGACGGTGTACTTGCCGACGGTGGGAGCGGACGCCCCCGACTCGGGGGGCTCGTCGCGTCCGTTCGAGGCGCCAGACTCTTGGATCACCCCGTCGACGCGGGCCATCACCGCGCGCTCGCCGGTTGCGACGTCGACGATGTCGAATCCCACGCGCCGGCCAGCCTCGCGGCGTTCGGGACTCGAGAGGCCGCCGACCGCGTAGCCGTCCTCGCGCAGGCGCGAGACGGTCCGCTCGAGGGCGGTCGTCTTACCGCTGCGGGGCGGGCCGGTGACTAGGGCGTTGGGCACGTCCGACATCAGTGCTCCGGCGCTCGTAATCGGATCGTTCGACCGCCTCAAGATTAAAAGCCTCCGCGACCCGTCGCCCGACTGATCGGTCCCCCGTACCGTTTTTGTCGGGATCGTGGGAGAGTGTCGCATGTCCCGAGCGCGAGCGAGCGAACGGCGGGGATCGACGACGAGCGCGTCCCGACGGCGCGTGCTCTCGAGGGCGAGCGCCGGACTCCTCGGGGCCGCTAGCGTCGTCGGGACGGGGGAGAGTGCGACGGCCGGGACGGAACCGAGCGTGCGATCGAGTCAGGAGGCAGCTGTCGCCGACCAGCCGCTGTTCGACACCCACACCCATCTGATCCCCGCGGAGACCCTCGACAGGGAGCCCTTGCACGCGGACGATCTGGTGTCGTGGATGGACGCGGTCGGCATCGACCGCGCGGTCGTGCTGGCGCTCGATTCGCCCGAGAGCTATCCGGTCCAGGCGCCGAGTTGGTGGATCCTCGAGCAGGTCGCCGCCTACCCCGACCGGCTCGTCCCCTTCTGTACGGTCGATCCGCGGACGCTGGTCTACGAGGAAGACTTCTCGGCCGTCACGCACCTCCTCGAGCGCTACGTCGAGCGGGGCGCGCGGGGCTTCGGCGAACTGAAGGCCGGGTTGCCGGTCGACGACGCTCGACACGAGCGGCTGTACGAACTGTGTGCCGACCACGGGCTTCCGGTGGTCCTCCACCTCGACGACAAGGCGATGCTCGACGCGGTCGGCCTGCCGCGCTTCGAAAACGTGCTGGCGTCGTTCCCTGACGTCGATTTCATCGGCCACGCCCACGGCTGGTGGGCCCACATCTCCGCGGACGTCGAAGAATCGGATTTGGGTCGGTATCCGGAGCGGCCGGTCGAACCCGGCGGCCGGGTGCCGGAGCTCCTCGCTCGGTACGACAACGTTTACGGCGATCTCTCGGGGCTCTCCGGCTGGACCGGGCTCACTCGGGATCCCGAATACGGACGGGCGTTTCTCGAGACCCACCACGAACAGCTCCTCTTCGGGACGGACTACCTCTACCCGGGTCACGAGGTGCCGCAGCTCGGACTGTTCGATCGGTTCGATCTCCCGGCCGAGGCGTGGGCGAACGTTCGCTACCGGAACCTCGAGGGACTGTTAGGCGAAGCGTAAGCGCTCGGCGATCGTCCGAGAGTCGCCCGGTCAGAACCGCTGCAGTCGAACTTCGTCGCCGGTGATCGCCTCGATGTGATCCTCGTCGAGCTGGAATCGCTCCGTGCCGTCGGCGACGTCCCGGTCGCGGTGGAGTCGCGACTTGATCGAGTCGCTCATCTCCGCCTCGGGTTCGACGTACGCGACCCCCGCACCGACCTCGTCGATGACGCCGATCTCCTTGCCGTTCGTGTTGACGACTCGCTTTCCTTCCTCGTCGACGGTGAGGTTAGCGCACATACCCGTCCGTTGCCGAGGGATCGGGGTATACGTCGGCCCTCCATGTGCCTGTGTCCGGGCCTCGAGCGTCGCGGGTGAGTGGGAATTTCCTCGAGAGCGGTAGCTGCGAGTCGACCCGCGAATCGCTCGTACGGTTCCGAACAGCGGACGACGGAATCGACACCACTACCCTTCCGGAACCGCGACGGGCGGTAATGAAACGCGCGCGGATCGCGACCGACGACGGACCGGTCGCCGGACGGTACGAAGACGGCGTCCTCCACACCGACGGCGGCGCCTACGACGTCGGCGTCGACCCCGACTTCCTGCCGCCCTGTAACCCCTCGGCGCTGTACCGCATCGACGGCAGCCTCGCGACCACCGACGAACAGCCGGCGCACGAACACATAGACGCACTCGACTTCGTCGCGGAGTCGGCGGCGTCGCTGGTCGGCCACCGGGCCTCCGTTCCGGCTCCCGACGTCGCCGGCAGACTCGTGGCCGTCGGCGAACTCGCAGCCGTCATCGACGAACGCTGTCGAAACGTCTCCGAAGACGAGGTTCCGGAGGTCGTCCGCGGGCACGCGATCCGAAACGACGTCGCCGCAGTCGATCCGAGCGGTCGTCCCATCCGGAACGTGGGCGGCGGCTCCGTCGCGCTGGGCCCATGGATCGAAACCGCGGTCGACCCGACCGGGATCGACGTGCGGTTCGACGTCACCGGCGAGCGGCGCCGGGAGGCGACCGTCGAATCGATGCCGTTCGACCCCGTCGAAATCGTCTCGTCGCTCTCCCGTCGGGTTACCCTCCGTCCGGGCGACGTCGTCTCGCTCGGCAGTCCCGCGGTTCCCGGAGCGGTCGAAGCCGGCGACGCCGTCGAGACCACTTACGAGGGCGTTGGGACGCTCCGAAACACGGTCTCCGACTCGAGCGAACCGGAACGACGCGAGCTCGAGCGGGAGTCGCTGCGCGCGTAATCCCGTCCTCGAGCCAGTGATGGCTTCGGTCCGGTAACGGCTTCGACCGATCGGCGACGGTCGAACCGACCGTCGCGGCGACGATCGATCCGAGAGGGCAGGTAGAAAGGCACTTGAGGGCGACGCCCCTCTCCGGAGCCGTGAGCGCTGACCAGCGGCGACGCGTCGAGGTCTACCCCGACCGCGAGGTCGTCGTCGAGTTCGATCCGGAGCTTACCTTCGAGTGCGTCGAGGACTGCACCTGGTGTTGTCACCACGGCGTGCTCCTCTACGACAAGGACCTCCTCGAGTTAGCCCAGCGAGCTAACCTCGCCGAGACGACGACGGACTTCCGCGGCGAGAAGTTCGTCACCCGCGAGGAGAAAGATCGGGACGACCACGTCGGCGACGACGGCTGCGCCTGTGCCTTCCTCCGGGACGACGGGCTCTGTACCCTCCACTTGGAGGAGGACTGGAAACCGACCCGGTGTTCGGTCTTCCCGCTGGCGGTCTTCCTCGAGGACGGCGACCTCCACGTCGACATCCGCGACTCGGCCCACGAGCACTGCGAGGGACTGAACGTCAGCGAGCGGAAAGTTATCGAGAACCTCGAGGCGTTCCTGCCGGAACTGCTGTGGGAACTCGAGAACCCGGATTCGGATCGAGAACTGTAGCCCGCCGGCCGCCGAGTACGACTGTTAAATCGACATCACGTCAGCTGTGCGTACTGTCAGTATCGAGCCAAATGTTACCACGGCTCTCCAACCCTTTAAATGTCTCCCGCACGTAGTACAGTTGTGACAGAAGAATCCGGGCGCCGGAATCTCCGTATGCCCAACAACGATGAAGTATTCGCCGTCGTGACCGAACATCTCGGTGGCAATCACGTGCAACTGCGCTGTGCCGACGGCGAGGAGCGCCTCGGCCGCATCCCCGGTCGGATGAAGTACCGCACGTGGATCGAACAAGACGACATCGTCGTCGCCGAACCCTGGGACTGGCAGGACGAGAAGGCGACGATCGAGTGGCGCTACACCAGCCAAGACGCAGATCAACTGCGTCGCGAAGGCCACATCGATTGAACCTCGGTAACTCGAACTGATCGCATTTCTCGCCGACCGACACCGCCCTCGAGCGACGGCGTTCGCGTCGAGCACCGCTGTTCTCGCCCGAATCGAACCTGCTCGAGTGAGAACGATCTCGAGGCGTCGGTCTCAAATTGAAGGAACCGGAGGAACAGGCGCAAAACCCCGCACTGAAGGCCGGGTAGGATATCGATAGTGACACGCTCGCGCGTGTCGGTATCGAATGCTTCTCTCGGTCTCAAGCAAAATTCTGGATACCAGCGGGTAGTAGCGATATTCGTTCCCGCATATTAGAACTAAGTGAGGCAATTCGGTAACTATGTGCGCTTATCGATCACGTTCTCATTTCAGACGTCACTGAAGTGATTTCAGCGCGCTATCGTGAATAGCGGGTCATCTAGACAAGCTCATAACTCAATTGAGTCGTCGAGATTCGGATCGATACCGAGGATCGCAGAGAGATGGGGCTGTAGCCGGTCGAACTGTTCCGTTGGTTCGACGAGTTTACGTTCCGGGTCGTAGTCGATGACTCCCGCCGATTCTAACTTCGGGATGTGCGTGTCGTATAGTGAGGACCGAATTTCCGTTAGCATCCCTTCAGAAGCTTCGGTAACCGCCGTATGATGATTGTGGGTGAGAATCGTTCTCGTGAGGTCATTAACCGTCAACGGACGCTGTTCTTCTGCGAGCACCGCGAGGACGATGCGACGATGCGTATCTCCGCACAGGTCGAGCACGGTATCGAACGCGAAGGGACCCTCGTTCATTACATCATTTTAGAAGGCTCACGCAGATCACCCTCACTTTTTAGTATCCAACATACTTTTAAACCCACTATCGAGAGTGAGCCGGTATGTCGGATAGTGTATTCCCGAGGATCTGTTTGATCCCGCGCCGGAGTCGGGAGGCGACGGCCTGCTGTGAGATGCCGAGTTCGTCGCCGATTTCTTCCATCGTTACCTCACGCGGGGATTCGAAGTAGCCGCACTCGTAGGCGAGCACTAGCGCTTCCTGTTGGGTGTCGGTGAGGGCCGCCTCAGTAGCCGTCTCTATCGGCGTGAGCGCGTGCAGCTCGGTGAGCGTGATCGGAATATCTAACTCCCGACAGCGGGACTGAAAATCAGCGATATCGTGACGGGTGTCGCCACGAATATCGAACGTCCACTGCTTGCTCGTCCCGACGGCTTCGATGAGCGCGGTGTTCGTTTCTGTCAACGTGGTTAGTACGTCGTCGTAATCCAACGCCCACTCGACGCGCAACAGATTCTCGTCTTCGACGGAGTCGATGAACTGGATTTGCTTTACGCCCGGATGCTCCGAGAACGCCCCTTGGACGTTGTCAATTGCGGTTCCGCGAACCCAGAAATAGGGGATCACCACGTCCCGAGCGGGAATAATCCGCTCCAGTTCGACCGACACGTTCGGCAGTTTCTTGAACACCGTCCCCAGCGGGAACTCGTCGGACGGTACCGTAAAGGAAGCCTCTGTAGCCATCGTCCAACCCGTGGCGGCCCGAACGTAAATACTCTCCAGGGGTTGCGCAACCGAGTCACGAACTGATTCGAGTTTCGTATCCGGAACCGACCCGGGACGTCTCTCCCCTGTACTGAACGCGGGTTTTGCGCCCTCTCGGAGATAAATAAACCGTATCGCGACCTACTGAGGAGAACTCGCTCATCTGTTCTGTATGAATCTCGAGTCGGCGCTAGTCGAGTCCGTATCGACCGCGCTACCGAACGCGCGGAGCGGCCGCTCAGCACGGAACGTACGAAAAATCACGGCAACAGTCATCGTCGCCCGCTGGCGACGGAGCCGTCGCGATCAGTTGTTGCGGACGACGTTCGTCGCGCGGGGGCCCTTGGGGGCCTGTTCGATGTCGAATTCGATCTCCTCGCCTTCTTCCAGATCCGGACCGCCGACGTCTTCCATGTGGAAAAACACGTCATCGTCCGCGTCCTCAGTCGAGATGAAACCGTAGCCGCCTGTGTCGTTGAAGAAATCAACGTTACCGTTTGCCATTACAAACAATCGTAGGGTCGAACACCGGATAAGGGTTCCGAGAGTCGTGATACCACGGGAGCTGGATCCGAGAGCAGACCTCCTCGATCAGTTGATCGTGACCTCGAGTTCCAGGATGCCGAGGTGGGGCGGCGCGCCGCCGCCGGTCTGGCGCAACTCGGTGGCGCTCGAGCCGATGTAGTCGTAGAACTCCGAGGGGTTCTGGGGGATCACCGGCGTGCCGTCGTCGCGTTTGAGGTAGGCGGGGGCGTCCGTGCCCTCGATTCGGGCGACGCGTTCGTCCCAGTCGCTACCCGAGTAACAGAAGACGCCGAAGGAGAACCGACCCGCGGCCAGCGCGTCGTGTTTCGTCCGGAAGTGCGTCGCCTCCTCGGTCTTGTACTCCTCGTCGCTGACCCAGGCCAGAGCCGACACGCCCTCGGTCCGGAGCAGGTAGAGGTCCCAGCCGAGCTGGGCGTCGAAGACGGCCCACGCGTTTCGCGGCCCGACCGTGTCCACCTCGAGGCTGAAGGCCGGCCGGCCCCGCGAGGGCTCGTGGACGAACGTCGCGTCGTAGCCGGGGACGCGAATGCCCCGGTCATGGAAGACGATCCCGTCGACGGGGATCTCCACGTCCAAGTTGGAGATAATCTCCCGGACGGAGAACGCCCCCTCGTTCTCGAGGTGGTTGACGAACGTGGGGAACCGGGAGACCTCATCCCACGGTTGGTCGTCGGGATCGGGGCTCGAGTCGGGGCCCGGCTGACTCATCGGCGGCCTCCGGCGGCGGGTCGGCGCCCGCTTTGGGTTCCGGTTCGGTCGTCGCTGCGGTACCGAACGGCTGCGGCGGTCGGGCGTCGGCCCCGACGGCTCGTGTCGACGCTGTCGGACATACGCGTACGGTGGGCCTCGGCGCGGATTAGACTTTCCGACCGTCGAGGACGTGGCGACCGGCGGTCGTCCGCCCGTGTCGCGGGACGGTCCCACCCCAGCGAGGGCGCGAGCCGACCGCGCCGGAGCGACACGCCTTTTTGACAGCGCCGGGCAGTTTGGGGTATGGATCCAAAGCGGGAGCTTACCAGCGTCGACCTCGCCGCCCTCGTCGGGGAACTCGGTGCCTACGAGGGAGCGAAGGTCGACAAGGCCTATCTCTACGGCGACGATCTCGTCCGGCTCAAGATGCGGGACTTCGATCGCGGCCGCGTCGAACTCCTCCTCGAGGTCGGCGAGACCAAGCGGGCCCACACGGTCGCCCCCGAGCGGGTGCCCGACGCGCCCGGCCGACCGCCGCAGTTCGCGATGATGCTCCGGAACCGACTCTCCGGGGCCGATTTCGCCGGCGTCGAACAGTACGAGTTCGACCGCATCCTCGAGTTCGTCTTCGAGCGCGAAGACGGCACCACCCGGATCATCGTCGAACTGTTCGGGCAGGGCAACGTCGCCGTCACCGACGGCGAGTACGAAGTGATCGACTGCCTCGAGACCGTCCGCCTCAAGTCCCGAACCGTCGTACCGGGGTCGCGCTACGAGTTCCCCGACAGTCGGACGAATCCCCTGACGGTCTCCCGAGAGGCGTTCGACCGCGAGATGGAAGACTCGGACACGGACGTCGTCCGGACGCTGGCGACCCAGCTCAACTTCGGCGGCCTCTACGCCGAGGAGATCTGCACCCGCGCCGGCGTCGAGAAGGCGATGGACATCGCCGAGGCCGACGAGGACGTCTACGATCGGATCTACGGCGCCATCGAACGGCTCGCGCTCGACCTCCGCAACGGGAACTTCGATCCGCGGCTGTACCTCGCGGACGAAGGCGACGATGACAACGAGAGCGAATCCGACGAGAACGGCGGCGACGGTGACTCGAGTCCCGACCGGGTCGTCGACGCGACGCCGTTCCCGCTCGAGGAGCACGTCGAACTGGCCTCGGAGCCCTACGACTCCTTCCTCGCGGCACTGGACGACTACTTCTACCGACTCGAGCTCGCCGAGGACGAGGAGGAGACCGATCCGACGACCCAGCGGCCCGACTTCGAGGAGGAGATCGCCAAGTACGAGCGGATCATCGAGCAACAGCAGGGCGCGATCGAGGGGTTCGAGCAGGAGGCCGACGCCCTCCGCGAGCAGGCGGAACTGCTGTACGCCGAGTACGGGCTGGTCGACGACATCCTCTCGACGGTCCAGGAGGCCCGCGCCCAGGACCGGCCCTGGGAGGAGATCGAAGAGCGGTTCGCCGAAGGGGCCGACCGCGGCATCGCGGCCGCCGAGGCCGTCGTCGACGTCGACGGCAGCGAAGGGACGGTCACCGTCGAGCTCGACGGCGAGCGCATCGACCTCGTGGCCAAGCAGGGCGTCGAACAGAACGCCGACCGACTCTACACCGAGGCCAAGCGCGTCGAGGAGAAAAAGGAGGGCGCGCTGGCGGCCATCGAGGACACCCGCGAGGACTTAGCGGAAGCAAAGGCTCGCCGGGACCGGTGGGAGGAAGAAGACGCCGCCGCCGAAGGCGACGACGACGAGGACGAGGACGACGACCGCGACTGGCTGTCGGAACCCTCCGTTCCGATCCGCGAGAACGAGCCGTGGTTCGATCGCTTCCGCTGGTTTCACACCAGCGACGGTTACCTCGTGATCGGCGGCCGCAACGCCGACCAGAACGAGGAACTCGTCAAGAAATACTTAGAGCCCGGCGACAAGGTCCTTCACACGCAGGCCCACGGCGGCCCCGTCACCGTGCTCAAGGCGACCGATCCGAGCGAGGCCTCCTCGTCGGACATCGAGTTGCCGGAGTCGAGCATCGAGGAGGCCGCGCAGTTCGCGGTCTCCTACTCGTCGGTCTGGAAGGACGGCCGCTACGCCGGCGACGTCTACGCCGTCGACTCCGATCAGGTCACCAAGACCCCCGAGAGCGGCGAGTACCTGGAGAAAGGCGGGTTCGCGATCCGCGGCGACCGCACCTACTACCGGGACACGCCGGTCGACGTCGCGGTCGGCATCCAGTGTGAGCCCTACACGCGCGTGATCGGCGGTCCGCCGTCGGCCATCGAAGGACAGGCCGAGACGACGATCGAACTCGAGCCCGGTCGGTACGCACAAGCCGACGCGGCAAAGCGGATCTACCGCCGGTTCCGCGAGCGCTTCGAGGACGAGTCGTTCGTCCGGAAGATCGCCAGCCCGGACCGCATCCAGCACTTCATGCCGCCGGGCGGGAGCCGGATCAGCGAGGAGTGAGCGGCCGCGTCGCCGCCGCTCTCGCGAGGAGCAGCGACCGGCGTCGCCGTCGAGTTCTCCCGGTAGCGATCGATCGGCGAGCGCCGCGGCTGCACCTGCCGGGTACAGGCCTACACGGTCGACGGTTGACGCCATGCCCATGGTCGATATCGATACCGACACCGAATCCGACCTCGAGCTGGGAAAGGCGTCGATCGTCTACGAGACCGCGACCGGCGACCTCGAGCGGGCGACCGTCGACAACGATCGCATCGCCTACTTCCAAGATCACTGGCTGTTCGCGTACGGGACCGACGAGGACGGCAACAACGTCGTTCGCCGCGTTCCGAAAGAGCGCGTCCGCTACGTCGAACGCTCCGTCGAAGAGATCGAGGAAACCTTCGAGTCCGGAATCGAGAAGGCGAAGGGAAAAATCGAGGAACTGCGGGACTGACGGCGGTCGGTCGCGGCTCTGACGGCGACACCTCGGCGCCGAGGTCAGTGATAACCGTGCGCAAGAGACATGGTGGATGTGATCGTACGTGGTCACATGACACCTACTAACGGTACCCGTGTCGACGAGGTAATGTCGACGCCGCTCGAGACGGTCTCGAAGAACGCGACGCTCCAGGAGGCCGCGACGACGATGCGCGACGAGGAGATCACCGCGCTCGTCGTGACGACGGATCCCCCGTCGATCGTCACCAGCACCGATCTCGTGAACGCCGCCGCCGAGGGACGAGACCCGACCGAGCTGCGGGTCAGAGACGTGATGACGGAATCCGTCGAGACCGTGCCGCCGGACCTCTACCTCGAGGAGGTCGCCGCGATGATGACCGGTCTCGGCATCGGTCACCTCCCGGTCGTGAAGAAAGACGATTACCTCGGCATGGTTTCGTCGACCGACGTCACCGCGGCGCTTTCCTGATCCCAACTCGACGGCGCGGTCGACTCGTCGCTGCCGTTACTCGTCGGCGTCGTTGATCCGATCGGCGTGCTTCTCGAGGTCAGCCGCGAGCGTCCGCGCCTGGTCGGCCGTCAACTCGAGTTCCTCCATGTGGGCGGGGAGGTGTTCCTCGGTCATGTTGTCGAGTTCGAACTGCAGTCGGACGCAGTCGGGGGTCTCCTTGTCCGAGGTCGCGTTCGCGACGGCGAACGCCTCGGTCTCGAACTCCTGACCCCTCGCGACGGCGTCGACCAGATCGAGCGTCGTGTAGGCGTTAACCTTCATCAGTCGGTCGGTCATGTTGCCGTAGAGCGGGCGAGCACACTTAGGCCACTCGAGAATTGATGACAGAATTGCTTGTAGACCTCACTACGATTGCGATGTCCTTCGGAAACATGGTGTTCCAATCAGAAACGCACCGAGAAACGAGAGCCGCAGATCGAAAGCGCGCAGTGAGTCTTAGCCGTTAGTCGTCCGAGGCGATCGGCGTGCCGTCGGCGCGAGCGGGCGCGGGACTCGAGTCCAGCTCGTCGTCTTCGGCGTAGGGGTACCAGGTGCGCTTCGTGTTGTGCATGTACGGGTCCTCGTAGCTGGTCTCCTCGGGTTCGACCAGTTCGGCGAGTTCCTCGTCGTCGCGCTCGGCGACGAACTCGCGGAAGCTCTGGGACTCGCTCTCGCGGGCGTCGGCGAAGTTCTCGAGCAGGTTCGCGATCGCGCCGGGGACCTCGTCGGCCGGGACGCGCTCGGTGACCCACGAGGCGAACTGGGGCTCCTCGCCGAGACCGCCGCCGAGACCGATGTCGAGCGCCTCGACGGGTTCGCCGTTCTTGCGCGTCTTCATCCCGCGCAGGGAGACGTCGGCGATCTGGGGCTGGGCGCAGGAGGCGGTACAGCCCGAGAGATGGATGTGGAAGTCCTCGACGCCGTCAGGAAGATCGACGTTCGCCTTCAGCCAGCGGGCGAAGCGGACCTGTCGGTTCTTCGTCTCGACGATCGAGAGCGAACAGAACTCGGTACCGGTACAGGCGATCGAGCCGCGCTGGAACGGGTGGGGATCGGGGCTGTACTCCTCGAGGACGGGTTCGGCGCGCAGGTCGTCGAGGTTCTCCTCGGCGACGTCGGTGAAGATGATGTTCTGGCGCTGCGTGAGGCGGACCTCACCGGAGCCGTACTCCTCGGCGGCGTCGGCGAGTTCGTAGGCGTCGTCGATGCCGATACGGCCGACGAGGACGTTCAGACCGACGTAGTAGTTCCCGTCGACCTGCTCGTGGACGCCGACGTGGTCGTGCTTGCCGTCGGCCTCGCCCGCGTTGTACGAATACGACTCGCGGAGGTCCTCGCCCGCGGTCTCGAGTTCGAAATCGACGTACTCCTCCTGGAGCGTCTCGCGGACCTTCTCGGGGCCCCACTCGTCGACGAGGAACTTGATGCGCGCGTTGTAGCGGTCCTCGCGGTCGCCGTGGTCGCGGAACAGTGCCGAGAGCCCGCCGGCGACCTCGACGGCCTGTTCGGGCGTCGCGAAGACGTCGATGTTTCGCGCGAAGCGGGGCTCGTTGCGCGAGAGGCCGCCGCCGACGCGGACGTTGTAGCCCGTGACGGTCTCGCCACCGTCGGACTCGTCCGACGAGCCTCCGGCTTCGCCGGAGACGTCTATCTCCTTCTCGGCGGGCTCGAACGCCAGATCGTTGATGTCGCCCTGGCCGCAGCCCTCGTCGCAGCCGGTCACCGAGACCTTCCACTTGCGCGGGAGGTTCGAGTGGGCCTCGTTCTGCTTGTACGTGTCGTGGAGCTCGTTCGCGAGCGCGCCGGCGTCGACGTGCTCGTGTTTGTCCTTGCCGGCGACGGGACAGCCGACGATGTTCCGCCAGGAGTCGCCGCAGGCCTGGACCGTCGAGAGGCCAGCGTCCTCGAGTCGTTCGTAGATCTCCGGGACGTCCTCGAGGCGGATCCAGTGCAGTTGAATGGCCTGACGCGTCGTCACGTCGATCCAGCCGTTGCCGAACTCGGGGTTTTCGGCCGGGCCGCGCGAGAACTCGTCGGCGATCTCGACGATTCGTCGGAACTGACCCGGCTCGAGAACGCCGCCCGGCGGGCCGATCCGCATCATGAAGTACGATTCCTGTCCGGCCCGCTGGTGGTACAGACCGAACCACTTGAACCGCTCGAACCAGGCGTCTCGCTCGTCCTCGGGGATGGATTCCCATCCCTCCTCGGCGAAGCGTTCGATCTCGTCGCGAATGTCCGTGCCGTAGAGTTCGTCCTTCCACTGCTCGACGTCGCTTGGCATTGATCCCGCTATATGACCTGCACGTATAAGCCCCGCTGTCTGTCGTCAGTACTGCCCGGGTCTCGTCGGTCCCGGTCGTCATTGCCACTATCTACTACCGCTACTCTCGACTCGCCCGCTCGCTTTCGGGCTCGACGCGCCATTGGACGCCCTCCGGATCGTACGGGCGGAACTCCCCGTCGACGACGCGGCCGACGGGGAGCCGGTCGATCGGGTCGCGAGTCCCGCACTCGAGGCACTGTCCGACCGCGTCCGCGAACACGATCGAGCCGTCGACGCTCACGTCCACGAACGCCTCCAGGAGGACGTACGCCGGCTCACAGTCACAGAAAACACCCCGAGAGAGGGTCCAAACGTCGCTGACGCTTACTTGTCGGCTGTCGTTGACGCTGATCCACGCGCCGTCGTCGAGCGTCCGGACTGCGATCGTCATACGTTCGGTTCACAGTCCAGCGGACTCCATCCGTCGTCCGGGGCAAGCCTTACCGGCGCGGCGACGCCGGTTCGAGCGAAAACCGCACGAGGGAGTTGGCGTCCTCTCGAGATTCGAGTACGAGGTAGGGAAAATTATTGCCGGTTGTACCTCGCACCCCGCTCACTCGTCGTCGATATTGCCGCCGTCGGTCTCCGCGTTCCGTTCGATCCGCTCGACGGTCTGCCGTTGACTCTCGTCGTAGGACGCGCCCAGCGCGATCAGGAACCCGATGATCGCGGTCACGACGGCGATGCTGCCGACGGCGACGACCGCGATCCGGAAGACCGCGCCCGGAAGGACCTGCGCCGAGGTCAACAGCGCGACGGCCGTCACGGCCGCGACGAGCGCGAGCAGTCGACCGAACCGGCCCGTATCGAGGCCGTTGACGGCGTCGTCAGTACCGCCGTCGAGCAGTTCGTTGAGGACGCCCTCGTACTCGCCGCCGGCGGCCTCGTGCCCGAGCGAGTGAATCGAGTGGGCAACCCACAGTCCGGCCGTGAGGTTGAGCAGCGCGACGAACGAGACGAGGCCGACCTGTCCGGTGAGGAACAGCCCCGCGAGCACCGCGTTGGCGAACGCGAGTACCATGAGCGCGTGGACTGCAACCGATCGAGTGCCGAAGTCTTCGAGGAGCGAAACGTGTGCGAGCTTCATGGTATCAATTGGCACCCTAAGGAGATACCACTGCGCCCTAACAGTGAAATCCCGATCGCGCCGGTAGACGGACTACTGTCGTCGTCGTTCTCGCGTCCTATGCGGTTTTCAATCGTCAGTGCTCGATCGCCCGTCGGCTCTCGAGTCGCGTCGATCGTTCAAAAGCGGCTGGCGTTCCCCGTAGGTGAGCACGCGCCAGAGCCACTCGAGCGGCCCGAACCGGAAGTACCGCAGCCAGAGGACCGACAGCGGAATCTGGACCGACCAGATAGCCAGGACGACGCCGAGGGCCTCGACTCGCGTCAGCCGGCCGAACAGTCCGAGGCCGTGGCCGTAGAAGATCGACGTGGCGAGGACGGTCTGCAGGATGTAGTTGCTGAAGGCGGTCCGGCCGACGGCGGCCAGCGCTCGGGTCGCGAGCCCGGTTGGACGCCACCGGCAGAACAGCATCACGATCCCGATGTACGCGCCGGCGAGGGGGACGCTCCCCCAGTAGTTGAACTGCCGCCAGAACAGGGCCGCGCCGGCCGACCAGTCGTTGGCCTCGATGTACCAGACGCCGGCGAGAATCGCGGTGAGCCCGCTGGCGGCCCCGACGAGGATTAATCGGCGGTAGAACCGCGACGAGCGGTCGTTCGTCAGGACGCCCCACTCGAACAGCGCCATTCCGAGCAGCATGGAGCCGGCGACGCGCCAGGCGCTGTAGCCGAAAAAGCCCGACGTCTGGCGCTGGAACGCGGTCGGGACCCGGTGGTCGAGCTGTGCGATCCAGCCGCCGCGGTAGGCCTCGATCTCGGACCGGAGCACCGATTCAGCGGGTCGCCACGAGTCCGCGATCGCGGCCGGATCCATGGTGAGCGCCGAGGCCACTTCGATGAACGACGGGATCGCCAGCAGGACGACGCCGAAGGTCGCCAGGTCCCACGGCTCGTGGTCCCGGAAGATGACGAGGACGATCGCGCAGAGCCCGTAGGCGACGAGGATGTCGCCGTACCACAGGAGGTAGGCGTGTGCGAGGCCGGCAGCGACGAGCAACGCGGAGCGGCGGACGTGCAAGCCGACCGCGGATCGCCCGCGCCGCTCGGCGCTGCGAGTGAACAACACGACGCCGCCGCCGAACAGGAGCGTGAAGATCGTGAGGAACTTCTGCCTGTCTCTTATACACATCTCTGAGCGGGCTGGNGTGAAGATCGTGAGGAACTTCTGCTGGGCGAAGACGTGGCCGGCGAACCAGACCCAGTAGTTGGCCCCGGTCAGGTCGCCGTACGTCGTCGGATTCGTCAGCACCACCGACGGCATCGAGAACACCCGAACGTTGACCAGCAAAATCCCGAGGAGCGCGACTCCCCGCAGGACGTCGAGGCCGACGATACGTTCCGACGGCGGCGTCGGCCCGGTCTCGGAGGTCATCGCTTATTCGTTCCGAGGCGCGGCGAATACAAAAGAGGTGGTACAGCGGGCCGAGACGACGAGCCGCGACACGGTCCCGTCGAGGGTCGCGCGGACTCGAGCGCCCGTTCGACGGAGCGACCCGGTCGGAGACGGCGTTTCGAGGATCGCAGCCCACTTACCCACACCCCGCGAAGCCACGCCCATGCAGATCAAAGACCGGGAGCACGTCGAGGGCGGGCGCGAACGGGTGACGGTCGTCCCCGAGAGCGTCGACGACCTCTGGCACTTGCAGTACGTCCTCGAGCCCGGCGACCGCGTCGCGGGCGATACGACCCGACGGATCCAGCGCAACGACGACCAGATGCGCGATACCGGCGGCGAGCGCGAGCCCATGTGGGTCGCCATCGCCGTCGAGGACGTCGAGTTCCACAAGTTCGCCAACCGGCTGCGGGTCGGCGGCGAGATCGTCGCCTGCTCGCGGGAGGACCAGCTGGGCTTTCACCACACGCTGAACGTCGAGGAGCGCGACGAGCTCTCGATCGAGAAGCGGTTCAAACCGGATCAGGAGGCGCGCCTCGAGGAGGCCGAGGAGGCCACCGAGAATCCGGATGTCGCCATCGCGACCGTCGAGGAAGGGCAGGCCCACGTCCACACGGTCGCCCAGTACGGCACCGAAGAGCGGGCGACGATCACGGGCACGACGGGGAAAGGCGAGTACGCCCGCGGGCGCTCGGAGCTGTTCGAGGAACTCGCGACGGTCCTGAAACGCCAGGACGCGGACGCGATCATCCTCGCCGGACCCGGCTTTACGAAACAGGACGCCTACAAGCACATCGAGCAGAACGAATCGGAGCTCGCCGAGCAGATCACGATGGTCGACACGGCCAGCGTCGGGGACCGTGGCGTCCACGAGGTGCTCAAGCGCGGCGCCGTCGCCGACGTCCAGCAGGAGACCCGCATCGAGAGCGAGGCCGAGTACATCGACGAGCTCACCCGTCGCATGGCCGAGGGCGCCAAGGCCGCCTACGGGCCGGAACAGGTGAAAAAGGCCGCCGAGTTCGGCGCGATCGAGCGCCTGCTCGTCCTCGACGACCGATTGCAGAAGGAGCGCGGTCCCGACGGCGAATGGGCGATCAGCGTCGACGAGATCGTCCGCACGACCGAGCAGAAAGGCGGCGATGTGACCGTCTTCTCGAGCGAGTTCCCACCCGGTCAACAGCTGTCGAATCTCGGCGGGATCGCGGCGTTGTTACGGTACCGACTCGAGTGACGGCGCGGCGGTCAGCCGCGACCGACTCACCGCAGCTCCGAGCCGGGTCGCAGTTCGTCGCTGGCCTCGATCAGCTGGATCAGCACGGAGGCGAACAACGAACCCGAACTCCAGATCGCCGTCTCGCTGCCGTCGTCGTCGATAACGCTCAACAGGATACCGTCGTCGTCGACGATGACGATCCGTCCCGATCGCTGGTCTCCCTCGCGATAGGCGGGCGGCGTCTCGATATCGACGCCGTCGATGGCGTCGAGTCGCTCCCATATTTCGTCGTTCCGACTGATCGCGAGCACGGAGACGCCGGCCGCGGCCCGTTCCTCGAGCGTCCGTTCGATCGACTCCGTGAACAGTTCCGGGAGCCGCGTCCCGATGACGATCTTGTCCGTCGCCTGCGAGAGGAGGTCGACGACGCGATCGTCGACGCGCTCGCGGCTCCGGACGGTCCAGATGTCCTCCTGGGTCTCCTCGGTCGTCGCCTCCTTTCTGACCGAGTCCACGTAGTCGAACGCCCGCTCCCGTTCGCGGTCGAACCGCTCCTCGAGGGTCTGCTGGGCCTCCTCGAGACTGACCGGTCGGTAGCGGATCGGACTCGCCTGCTGGACCTCGATCAGCCCGCGGTCTTCCAAACTCTCCGCGACGCTGTAGACCTGCGAGCGCGGGACGTCGGTGACGCTGGCGACGTCTCGCGCCGTGCCGGACCCCAGCCGGTGGAGGGCGATGAAGACCTTGGCCTCGTAGCTGGTGAGCCCGAGACGTTCGAAGGCGTCGACGGCCTCGTTCTCGTCGTTCGTCACTCGTCGGACCCTCCGTTGGTATCCGAGGCGTCCGTTTCGGCGGGCGTGCCGCCGTCGCTGGCCGCCGCGGGACTGGCCGCACCCGGCCCGTCGAAGGAGACGTCGGGGCCGAGATAGCGCGTCCACAGCACCAGCAGCGACGGGAGGACGATCACGCTCGCGAGGAACGCGTACGTGATCGTCAGCCCGGTGATGATCCCGAACTGGCGCAACGCGGGCAGGATCGCGAAGGCGAGCGTCCCGAAGCCGCCGACGGTCGTCGCCGCGCTGCCCAGCAGCGCGCCGCCGGTGCCAGTGACGGTCGTCCGCAGTGCCGACCAGACGTTGCCCTGGCGCTCGAGCTCGAGCGTGTACCGGTCGCTGACGTGAATACTGTAGGCGACGCCGAGCCCGATCGTGAGGCTCGTGATCATCCCCGTGAGCACGTTGAAGGGCATGCCGATGAGGTACATCGTCCCCAGGATCCAGCTGACGGTGAAGGCGACCGGCAGCAGGGTCACGGCGCCAAGCGCCGCGCTGTCGCCGGTCGCCCAGTAGGCGACCGACAGAAAGACGAACACAGCCACGAGCGTGATCATGAGGCTCTCGAGGACGGTGTCGAGCAGATCCTGTTCGACGATGTGGCTGACGACCGGGTCGCCGGTGGCGATCGCGCTCCAGCGGCCGTCGCTGCCGTCTTCGACGTCGTCAGCGAATGTTCGCATCTCGCTGGTCGTATCGGCGGCGCTGGCACCGCCGTCGATACCGACGATCATGCGGGTTGCGTCGTACTCGCCGTCGTCGGTCCGGTGAAGGACCTGACTCGCGGCTTCCTCGTCCACCTCCAACAGCTGGTCGTATAGCGCCGAGACGTTCTCGTCGGGGACGCCGTCGCCATCGGTGTCGGCCGCCCGGAACGACTCGTTGAACGACTCGTTCTGCGCGGCGACCGATTCCATCGTCGAGAGCGGACCCTGAACGTCGGCCTCGCCGTTCGCCATCGTGTAGACGACGTCGCTCGCCGCGGCCTCGTCGCGCGTCCGGTTCATCTGCTCGAGCAGTTCGGGATCGTCGACGCCGCCGCCGTCCGATTCGACGAGGATCTGCGCCTGGCTGTCCTCGCGCTGGAAGTGCTGATTGACGAAGTCCAGATCGTCCTTGGCCTGGTACTCGCCGGGGCTCATTCCGCCCGGCAAGTTGTCGGTCCACGCCGGCGGGCTCTCCGCGAGGAAGTCCTCTTCCTGGAAGCTGGTGTCGACCTGGGTCGCGCCGTAGGCTCCGCCGATCGAGAGCAGGAGCACGAGGGCGAGGACGACCAGCGGCGCCTTCCGAGCGGCCGTCGATCCGACCGTCAGCACCTCGCTGAAGCGGCCGCCGCCGGTCCCGAACGCCCGCTTACGGCGGTCGTAGCCGCGGGACTCGAGGAACTCGTCGAGTTCGACCTTCATCGCGGGGATCAGGGCGCCGAAGATGATCAGCGCGGCGACGATCCCGACGGAGCTGACGATCCCGAACTCCCGAATGGGGCCGATCGGACTGACGAGGTTCGAGAGGAAGCCGATGACCGTCGTCGCCGTCACCCAGATGAGCGCGGCGCCGACGCCGGCCAGCGCGACCTTCATCGAGCCGCGGACGGAACCGGCCTGTCCGTCCTCCTCGCGTTGCTCGCGGTGGCGCATGAAGACGTGGATCGCGTAGTCGATCGAGAGCCCGATCAACAGGACCGGCACCGCGACGAACATCTGGTTGAACGCGATATCGGCCCAGCCCATGAAGCCGAACGTCCAGACGAGCACCGCGACGATTCCGACGACGCCCAGGACGATGTCTATCAGGTCCCGGTAGGCGATCAGCAGGGCGACGACGACGAACAGCAGGGCGAACGGACCGACGATGGCGAGACTGTCGCCCATCGACCGGTCAATCTCGTCGGTAATGATTCCGCCGCCGAAGACGATGTAGTCCTCGTCTTGGGCGTTCGCGAGGTCGCGGATATCGAGTTGGCTCTCGACGATCCGATCGCTGACAGCACCGCCGCCCATTCCGCCGCCGGCCGCGTCGCTTTGGGTCGATTGCGTGACCGACGTCATCCGCGTCTCGGCCTCGGTGCTGCCCGGTTCGTAGGACGAGGGCATCAGCGCGAGCGCGACGTTCTCCTGTCCGTCGCCGTCGGAGAGCGTCTGCTGGACGACCCGCTCGTACTCCTCGTCGTCGAGGCTCTCGAGGGCCTCGAGCTGGTCCTCAAGCGGTACCGTCCCCTCCTGAAGCTGAGTGTACTCGGCTTCGAAGATCCCGGTCGTCGCGCCGAGGCGAAGCTGTTCGAGGGTCGCGGTCAGGTTCCGGTACTCCTCGCTCGCCTCGTAGTTATCGGTCTCCTGTTCGATCTCCCAGCGGCCGGATTCGACCTCTCGAGCCTGTTGGACCAGCTCTTCGTACTCGGCGGCTCGTTCGTCGCCGAGCGCCGCCGACTCGGCCGTTTGCTCGATCGTCGCGTTGATTTCGGCTTCGGTCTCGGCCGCGGCCTGCTCGTCGCCGGCGGCGGTCTGGTTCAGGTACTCGCGTTGCAGTTCCAGCGTGTCGTTGAGTCCGGTCTCGAGTACTGCCTCGCGTTCGGCGAGATTGCCGCTGATCGCGGTGAACGCGACGAGGTTTTCGACGCCGGTGATCGACCGATTCTCCGCCAGCGTCGAATTGATTGACTCGTCGTTTCGAAGCTCCTGTTGGAACTCGAGCGAGGAGACCAGCGACTCCCGCGCAAGGACGTTGTCGCCGTCGCCGCGAACGATCACCTGGACGCTGGTGGTATTTTCCTCACCCTCTGTCGCGAAATAGGGGTCGGTCCCGTCGTCGGAGTTGCCCTGAATCCGCTCGAGGGCCTGCGCCTCCTGGGACTCGCTTTCGAACTGATCGAGCGACGAGGATTGGTCGACCATCGGCATCCCGACGCCGACGGCCGCCGTCAGCAACAGGAGGACGACGATGACGATCCGGGAATGATTCGTTACTGCGTCCGCGATACGATCCGGCGCGTTCATCCGTTCTCCCCCCCAATATCGTCCGACAATCGTCTGGAAACCATTCTGTTGTTATGATCCTACAAACTCGGGGTATAAACGTATTCGGATGCGAACACCTGCGTGTTGACAACACGCAAACGGGAACGCATACAAACGGGTAGCGAGAGGGAGGAGGCAGTCCCAACTCCCACGTTTTGGAGGTGTGAGAGAACATTCGTCCAGCCCAGATCGTAGAGATCCGGCTGCTCGTTGACCGGCACCTGTCGAAAACAGACACCGACCGATCGGCTACTCGATACTGATCGTCTTCAGGTCCTCGGCGAACCGGACGTCCCCGTCGTAGCGGGCGCCGATCGACTCGAGCATCTCGTCGTGGCGACCCTCCGTGTGCGGGTAGAGGTGGGTCAGGTAGACGCGGCCGATCTCGTTACCGGCTAGCGCCTGACCGAGCGTCTCCGGGGTGGGGTGGTTCGAGACGTCGACGCCGTCGGGGAACGAGCAGTCGTGGGCCAGGATGGCCGACCCGTCGGCGAAGTTTGCCAGCCCCGCGAAGGCCTCGCTGTCGCCGCTGAAGGTAAACAGATCGCCGAACCGGTAGGCGAGACAAGGCAACGAGTGACGGGTCTCGTAGGCCGAAACGTCGAACCCCGCGACCGAGAACTCGCCGGCGACGACCTCGCGGACCTGCAGGTCGAGTTTCCCCTGCATGTACTCGTGGACGTCGAGCAGGTCGTCGACCAGCGACTTCGTCCCCTGCGGCCCGACAATCTCGAGGTGGTCCTCGCCGGCGAGCCAGCGGGCCTTCATGAGCGGGAGCAGGTCGGCGACGTGGTCGAGGTGGTGGTGCGTGAGGAGGACCGTCGAGACGTTCTCGTAGCCGACGCCGGACTGCTGGAGGCGGTGGAGGACACCCGATCCGCAGTCGACCAGCAGCGTTCGGCCCTCATCCTGGACCAGAATACCGGTCTGGAACCGCTCGCCGGTCGGCATCGCGCTGCCGCTTCCGAGAAAGGTGACGCGCATACGATCCTCTCGCACGGCCTGTCCGATAAGCGTAGTCCTCTGGGCGGCCCACTCGAGCGCCGCGACAGGGGATCCGACTCGCCGCTGTCGGAGCCATTACCACCCCCGCACTCGTTGGCGGCGGTATGCGCGCTGCTGTACTCGAGGCTTACGGCGAACCGCTGTCGATCGAGTCGGTCGAGCCGCCCGAACTCGCGCCCCACGGCGTCGTCGTCGACGTCGAGGCCTGTGGCATCTGTCGAAGCGACTGGCACGCCTGGCAGGGACACGGCGAGTGGGCCGACGATCAGGTGCCGCTCGGACAGATCCTCGGCCACGAGCCCGCGGGTCGGGTCGCGCGGGTCGGCGACGACGTCGACGCGCTCGCGGTCGGCGACCGTGTCGCCGTCCCGTTCAACCTCGGCGAGGGGTCGTGCTACCAGTGTCGAAACGGCCACGGCAACGTCTGCGAGGACGGGTACGCGCTCGGGTTCGAGTCGAGCGTTCCGGGCGCGTTCGCCGAACAGGTCCACGTGCCCCACGCCGAGTTCAACGTTACGACGCTGCCCGACGGCGTCTCCCCGGAAGCGGTCGCCGCGCTCGGCTGTCGGTACGTCACGGCGTTCCACGCGCTCGCACACCGGGCCGCCATCGACGCGGGCGACTGGGTCGCCGTCCACGGCTGCGGCGGCCTCGGGCTCGCGGCGGTCCAGATCGCGACCGCGCTGGGCGGCCGGGCGATCGCCGTCGACGTCCGCGAGGAGCCCCTCGAGATGGCCGCCGATCTGGGCGCCGAGGAGACGATCGACGCCTCGGCGCTCGAGGGCGGCGAGGACGTTCCGGACGCTATCGACGCGATCACCGACGGCGGTGCCCACGTCTCCGTCGACGCCCTCGGGCGCGCCGAAACCTGCCGCAACAGCGTCGACTGCCTCCGCATCCGCGGCACGCACGTCCAGATCGGGCTGACGACCAGCGCCGAGAAGGGGGAGGTCGCCCTGCCCGTCGACGAGATGACCCGCTGGGACGTCACCGTCGTCGGCTCCCGCGGGATGCCGCCCTCCCGGTACGACGAACTGCTCAGGATGATCGAGGGCGGCCGGCTCGAGCCGCAGAAACTGGTCACGCGGCGCGTCGAACTCGAGGACGTTTCGGATCGGCTCGCAGCGATGAGCGATTACGAGACACAGGGTTTCGAAGTCGTCACGGCGTTTTCGTCCGCGAGCGAGTGATCGAGCGGCGTCAGCGTTCGGTTCGCGGATCGACGGGTCGGCCGGCGGTCAGTCGAGATAGCCGAGTTCGGTCAGCGCATCCTGCAGTGTGACGATTCGAAGGTCGTGATCGAGGGCGGTCTCGATGGTAAATTCGATCCGCTCGGCGGGAAGCGTATCGTACTCGCTGTGACCGCCGACCATTCCGAGGACGTCCTCGGACGCGACGGTCGCCATGAACTTCTCGATCTCATCGGGCGTCGATCGATCCGTTTCGATGTACCGACGGTGCAATTGCGTCGGCTCGAGGTCGTCGATAGGATTGATCCCACCGACACCGGTCCGGTAGTTCGGGACGGCGTCGTAGTACTCCGGGACGAGGGATTCGGCGAGTCCGTCGGTGCGCCCGTACGGATAGACGAACCCGGTCACGTCGATGCCCCAGTCTTCGATTCGGCGCTTCGAATCGGAGAGGATCGTCCGCAGGAACGATTCGGTGTAGCGGACGTACGCGGGGTTGGTCGCATCGAGCGGTTGATCGATCGGCTCCTCGAGGCGGATGTACTGGCCTTTGTCGTCGGAGCCCTTCCCGGCGACCGTCGCCTCGACCGTACGTTCGCCGTCGAACAGTACGAGCGGATCGCCCACGTGATCGCCGTGGCGATTCGCCTGGACGTAGATCCGGTCGTGGCCGACCTCCGCGTCGGACTCGAGGAGAATCCGTCCGACTGATCGATGTCGATTCGTGTGCGACATCACTTCCCACCCGGCGTCGTGCAGTTCTCCGACGTGGTTCGGATCCAAAAAATCGTCTGACAACTGCACGAGATCGGGACAGACGCCGATACACGCGGGGACGTCGTATCGCTCGTGAACGGGGTACGTCATCGTGTAGTCTTCGATCGCCCCATCGTCGTAGGTGAAGACGACCATCCCCGAATCGCCGGTCCGTTCAGGAGCGTTTCGTTCGTCTCTCGGTTCCCGTTCAGGGCCGTCATCGTCTCTCGGTTCCCGTTCAGGGCCGTCATCATCGTTGCTGGACCCTGACGGACGGAAGCATCCCCCTATTCCCAGTATCGCCGCCGTTCCCGCGGCGAGAGCGCTTCGTCGATTCACAGAGCGGATGTCAGACCCGTATCATATAAATGATTGCTTTCTCACAATTAGAATGCGGAATACCTTCCCCATACGTGCATAATTG
Organism: Haloterrigena salina JCM 13891; assembly: GCF_000337495.1. Lineage (GTDB taxonomy): Archaea > Halobacteriota > Halobacteria > Halobacteriales > Natrialbaceae > Haloterrigena > Haloterrigena salina. The sequence continues at coordinate 18,096 of NZ_AOIS01000034.1, read as the reverse complement.
ATAATGTTTGTTAGACGTGCAACTACTCTAATCGAGGTACTAAATCGGGCGCTCGAGGTCCCGTGAGCTCGAAACGAGAGACGCGGGCTGGTAACGTAACTCACGAAACGTCGTCTCTCCGATCGACCCGCGGCGATGAGCAACTACGAGACTCGCGGCGTGGACGCCGTGACGGAGCTGTAAGCGACGGCGCCCCGAACGCGATCCGATCGGTGCTAGCGACTCCGTTCTGATCTGTCCGCTCTGGCCTGCTCGTTCGTAACGCGGTCCTCGCGAGTGAACAGGAACCGATCGAACGTCTCCGCGTACGAACCGAGCACCGGCTCGCCGGCGGCCGTGTCGATCCCGACGGTCCGCGACGTCGCGGCCGTCGCGTACTCGTCCGCGGCGATGTTCGGATCGTAGGCGGCGAACGTCACGTCGGTATCGCCCTCGTCGTACTCGTAGAGGAGCACGTAGTGACCCTCGACGACGTTTGCACCGGTGATGGTCACCCCCGCTGATCCGTACTTGTTGATCGCGGCGCGGAGCTCGCGCGCCTGCGACCGGTAGTCGATCCGTTCCGGACGGAGGAGCGGCAATCGCTGTACCCACGAGTCGACGTCGGTGAACTGGCTTCGGTGAAACCGTTCGATATCGTCCCGCACGGGCGTCGCGGATCGGTCGACCGGCACGTCGATCTGAGTGATCTCGCTGGTCGAGTCCCGGTCGACGGGAACGGCGGTCGGTACTTCGGCGTACCACTGCGCGACCGCGGCCATGCCGTAGCAGTACCCCTTCGTCCCGAACAACCAGTCGGCGTTCGAGAGGAACCGATCGACGATCGCGCCGATCCCCGACCGCAGCGCTCCGTCCGGTGATCGCCCGACCAAGTCGAAAAACGGCGGGCTCACGACCGACGTCAGGCGATCTCGGAGGTCGCTCCGGGAGATAAACTCGCTCGGCGACGGCGACTCGGGGGGCGTCGCGTAGTTATCGAATCCGAACCCGTCGACGGCCGGATCGAACGCGACCGCGTCGGCGTCCGAATCGGGCTCGGAATCCGACGCGAACGGACCGTACTCTCGCGCTGCGATCGACAGCGCGCCCGCGCCGGTCGAAAGCGAGAGCGCACCGAGCAGTCGACGTCGAGTCAATCGTGGCATGGATATGGGTTGAGTACTGGCTGTCCGAAGTGGCGACCCTACGGCTCGAGCGGCGGGATACGGCGGCTAATCGACTCGCCCAACTCCGCAGTGACGTGGGGACGGCCGCAGTTCCTCTGATTCGGTCTGTCGCCGATCGACAACGTATACGCGAGGCTTGCAACTTCCACGCCGCCGGCTTCGCCCCGTTCGAACGCGTTCACTTTCACCCCGCTGTCCAAACCCTCTTACATACCGGCCCCGGAGACGACGGTAATGAGCCGGACCGACGGCCTCGAGTTGCCGGTCCCCGACGCCCTCCTCTTCGATCGATTTCCCTGCCGTCAGTGCTCGTGAGGTGATTGAAATCCTCCAAAGTGCATGTGATCCGTCTCGAAAGATAGCGACCGAGGTCGTTGGCGGCGTTCGTCAATCCCCTCAAGGAGGCCCCACAAATCATCAAGAGTATTGGAGTATTATTAGCCTCTCTGAAGCCAGACTCTCGTTACCGAACGTTTAATTGCCGAGCTTGTATACATTCCATCTATGGAGTCAGATAAGGCTAAAGGTCGACGAAAAATTCATCTTATTACTAGTGCTCTTCTTTTCGTATCTGCTAGCTATATGCTAGTAGTTGGATTCCGTGGAGACTTTTCCCCCATATTTGGTCTTGAGGCAGGATTTGTAATCATCGCTTCATTGTTGATCGTTGCAGGTATTTCCTTTCTCATCAAGACATTTTATACAGACATATAATTTAATGAATAGTATCCATTTAAAATTTTATTCAGGGAACTACCTTTGAAGGATAACTGACTGAAATTGTGCTATAGCTGTCTGACTAGCTGTAGATGGTACAGTACATCACAATCCTGCTATTATCACAACTTGCAGTGATACAGCTAACCGTGTTATTAACAGTGCGGGTAATTAATAACTTCGAATCCAGAAAATTAGAAAAATATATTAGTAGATATATTATTTTATCGTGTAGGGGATAAAATGAATCGGCGCAAATTCGTTGTCTCAAGCATCACAGGTTGTGTTGGAGCGTCTGTGCTATCATCAACAGCTAGTGCAGATCATGGTAAAAACAAAATGAGCATTCGACTGCTGAAGGTTCCACCGGAGTATATCATCTACATGGATCATGATGGTGTACAAGAAGCCGTTGATGCAGGCGCCATAACGACAGGACTCCTAGCTTCCTATGGGATCAAAACCGGTAACGTCCCCGCTGGCGTTCTGGGTGCAATAACTGGAACATCTACTACGATACTCGCTAATAATGATGAGGGTCATGGCATCAAAATGGTTCTATCGCCCACACAAAATTTAATTAAAAACTATAACAGGGCGATTGAACCACAATATGATGACGAGGAGAATGACGACGATGGCGGGGGGTTGATTCCTTGGTTCTGAGTTAAATAGGATAGAATTGACTATTTATTGACGGTTATTTGAGTAGTGATACACAAGCGATAGTTCGTCGAAGTCTACATAGAAGGGTGAACCGGTCGAGTCGTCGAGATTCTCGAGTGGGCCTCGTCGAACTCTGTGACACTCGACTCGACTTCGTGCTGCTCGAGATTGGTCCGCTTTATGGTGTCGTCCCCGACGTAGATATCCGTCCTGAGCGGGTCTGCGTCGGGAAAGATGCCCGCCGATTGACTTCCGTACCATCCAAGGACCCAGCGTCATCGGTATTGGAAGTCATTGGTTCGGTCCCGTACTCACGGAACTCCGTACTGTTCCTTTGTCCGTCATTGTCTGTATTAGTCGCGTGCGGAACGGTCTCGTGTTTACCCACTTCATCGCCGTCCGCGAGGCCGTCACCGTCTTGGCATCGAAGACGGCGGTCCCGTCGTAGATTTCTGTTACTGGCAGGACTCCGTTGGAGTCGGGATCGGCGATCGTCATCCCCCGACGAACCCGACTATTACGAGTCAATGACAGGAGCAAGAGACGTGAGGGACCGCAACGGTATATCCTCTGAATATCAGGAATAAGGAACGGTCTGTATTATGGATTCATTACGAATCCGATCGAGCCTCGGCTTCTGACAGTTGGACCGGCCTCGCCCCGTTCGAGTTCACTTCCGCCCCGCTGTCCAAACCCTCTTACATACCGGCCCCGGAGACGACGGTAATGAGCGGGAACGACGGCCTCGAGTTGCCGGTCCCCGACGCCGACCTCCCTTTCGATCCGGACGCCGTCACGATCGAGGACCGCGACGTCTTCGACCTCCTCGAGCCGGCGGTCCAAGAGTGGTGGCTCGAGGAGTTCGGCGAGTACGTTCCCGAGAACGAGGGCTTCTTCACGCCGCCACAGCAGGGGGCGATCCCGAAGATCCACGAGGGGACGAACACGCTGGTCTGTGCGCCGACGGGTTCAGGCAAGACGCTAAGTTCTTTCTGTGCGATTATCGACGAACTCTACCGGCGTGATCGGGACGACGACGACGGCCTCGAGAACTCCGTCTACTGCCTCTACGTCTCCCCTCTCAAATCGCTGGCCAACGACATCCACCGCAACCTCGAGGTGCCCCTCGAGGGGATCGAATCCGTCGTCGCGGAGCGGAACGACGAGGCGGAAATGGGCGAAATCCGCCACGCCATCCGCCACGGCGACACCTCCTCGAGCGACCGCCAGAAGATGCTCGAGGAGACGCCACACATTCTGAACACGACGCCGGAGACGCTCGCGATCCTCCTCAATTCGCCGAAGTTCCGCGAGAAGTTGCGGACCGTCGAGTACGTCATCGTCGACGAGATCCACTCGCTGGCCGCGGGCAAGCGCGGGACCCACCTGTCGGTGAGCCTCGAGCGACTCGAGGCGATGGTCGACCACGACGTCACCAGGATCGGCTGCTCGGCGACGATCGAACCACTCGAGGGGGTCGCGGAGTTTCTGGTCGGGCGGGACGAGCCCGGCGGCGACTCCCGTCCGTACGAGATCGTCGACGCCCGCTTCGCCCGCGAGTTCGACATCGAACTCGAGTGTCCGACCGACGACCTGATCCACACGCCCCGCGAGGTCGTCCAGGAGCGGTTCTACCGGATGCTCCACGAGCACATTCAGGAGCACACGAACACGATCGTCTTCACGAACACCCGCTCGGGCGCCGAACGGGTGTTGCACAACTTGCGCGAGGGGTTCGACGCCTACGACGAGGAGAACTCCGGCTGTCACCACGGCAGCCTCTCGAAGGACGTCCGCCACGACGTCGAGAAGCGGCTGAAGGAGGGGAGCCTCGACGTGGTGACCTCCTCGACCTCGCTGGAGCTGGGGATCGACATGCCCCACGTCGACCTCGTGGTGCAGGTCGGCTCGCCCAAGTCCGTCGCCGCCCTGCTCCAGCGCGTCGGCCGCGCGGGCCACCGCGTCGGCCAGACGGTGACGGGACGAGTCATCGCCCTGGATCGGGACGAACTCCTCGAGTGCGCCGTGATGCTCAAGAAGGCCGAGGACGGATTCGTCGACTCCGTCTCGATCCCGGAGAACGCCCAGGACGTTGCCGCCCAGCACGTCTACGGGATGGCCATCGCCGAGATTCGGCCCGAGAGCGAGGTGGTCGGCATCCTCCGACGGGCCTACCCCTACCGGAACTACAGCGACGAGGAGTGGGAATCGCTCGCCCGGTACCTCACCGCCGACTACGCGGGCCTCGAGGACAAGAACGTCTACGCGAAGATCTGGCGCGACGAGAACGATCCGCCCAGCGGCGAGCACCACCACGAGGAGTACCCCGTCGGACGGCCGCTGATCGGCAAGCGCGGCCGGCTGGCTCGCGTCATCTACATGACCAACATCGGGACGATTCCCGACTCCTTCACCTGTGACGTCAAGACCCGCGCCGGCGACGAGTGGGTCGGCCAGTTAGACGAGAACTACCTCGACACCTTGGAGAAGGGCGACGTCTTCGTCCTCGGGGGCGACCACTTCGAGTACCGGTACCGGCGGGGTTCGAAGGTCTACGTCGACCGCACGAGCGCGCGACCGACCGTCCCCTCGTGGTACTCCGAGCGGCTGCCGCTGTCCTACGACCTCGGGCGGGAGATCCTCGCGTTCCAGGGCGACCTCCTCGAGCGCTACGACGCGGGCGGTCCGCCGCGGGTCCGCGCGTGGCTCCGTGAGTTCCCGTTGGACGACGACAGCGTGCGTGCGATCGCACGGCTGTTCGAACACCAGTTCCGGTACGCGGGGAGCGAGAGCGTCAGCACGACTGATCGCCTCGCGATCGAGGTGGTCCGGGACCGCGAGGAGTACGAGCGCCACTACTACGTCCACTCGAGCTACGGTCGGAAGTTCAACGACGGGTTCTCTCGGCTGCTGGCCTACCGGTGCGCCCAGGAGGCCACCGCCAACGTTCGCGCCGCCGTCGCCGACAACGGGTTCGTCCTCTCGATGCCCCTCAATCGGAAGGTCGACGTCGAGGGGATCCTCGAGGACCTCGAGGCCGACGACGTCCGCGAGGACCTCCGGAGCGCGCTCTCCGGCACCGACCTCCTCCAGCGGTACTTCCGGATCAACGCGACCCGCTCGCTGATGATCTTGAAGCGCTACAAGGGCTACGAGAAATCGGCGAGCGAACAGCAGGTCTCGAGCGAGATGCTGCTCGGTTTCGCCGAGGATCTCGAGGAGTTCGCGGTCATCGAGGAGACCTACCGCGAGATTCTCGAGGACAAACTCAACGTCGCGGAGATCGAGCAGATCGTCGGCGATATCGCGGCCGGCGATATCGAAATCGAACGTACGCTGCTCGACTCGCCGACGCCGCGGGCCTTCGGACTGGCGACGCTGTCGGCCAGCGACGTCGTTCTCGCCGAAGACGAGAGCGCCGCCCTGCAGGCGTTTCACGAGCACGTCCTCGAGGAGATCGGTGAGGAGTCGCTTCGCGGACTCTCCACGGACTAGACACTCAAGCGCGTCGATTCTCTCGCACTCGACGTCGAGATCGCCGACTCTCGTCACGTATCCGGTGCGATGTGCTCGGTCGAACTGATCGGTTAGCGGTGGTCTCTTCGATATGAGTGTCCAACAACGACCTTCTGAGGTTGCTATCAAATACTACTGTATGAATCAATACAAACATATAGATTTATTGTCTTTTATCAGACCTTCGGCCCAAAGTCCAGAATTAGGGTATATTAGGCCCATATAGCCAGGGATATCGTTTCGTCTAACGACATCTCCCATATTGGTGGCCGGAATGAATAAGTGCACTAAAACAATACCAGTAGGCACACTAAGGCGGCATTCGGGTTTTGAATCGGGTCTCTCTCCAGAAGTATAGCAAAAATTAGTATAGTGAAATTAACTCAGATACCATATAATTATCTCTCTCGAGTAGACCGTCGATCGCCAGCACCGGTATTCGATCGACTTCGTCTTTCGTGGGAAAATACATATGGTGTCCTCACGTCGCTTGTGGTATGGGTTCTCCCACGGTACTCGAGGAGTCGCGCGCGATCGACACGCACGCTCACCAGCCGACCAGCGAGTTCCTCCACGACGCGGGGGGACAGATGATGCGGGACGCAGCCGATCGGTTCGGCGCCGACCTCGAGCCGGACACGTACGAAAACATGATCGAGGAGTATCGGGCGGCCGGGGTCGGCCGGGCCGTGTTGCTCGGCTGGGACGCGGAGACGAACACGGGTAATCCGCCCGTGCCGAACGACTACGTCGCCGAGGTCCGCGACGAGCATTCCGACTTCTTCATCGGATTCGGCTCCGTCGATCCGCTCAAAGACGATTGCGTCGAGGAGGCGATCCGCTGCGTCGAGGATCTGGATCTCTCCGGGTTCAAGTTCCAGCAGATCGCCCAGGGGTTCGACCCGTCCGACCCCGAGCACGAGGAGCTGTGGGCGACCATCGAGGACCTCGGGGTTCCCGTCGTCTTTCACGGGGGGAACTCCACCCTCGGCGCGTGTTCGCCGGGCGGTCGCGGCCTGAAGATCAAGTACGGCAACCCGATGTTGATCGACGACGTGGCGGCCGACCACCCGGATCTCCAGATCCTCATCGCGCATCCCGCCTACCCGTGGGAGAAAGAACAGCTCGCGATCTGCCAACAAAAGGGAACGTCTACATGGATCTCTCGGGGTGGATGCCGAGATACATCGACGAGCAGGTGCTGCAGTACGCCAAGTCCCTCCTCGCGGACAAGGTCATGTTCGGGACCGACTACCCGATGCTCGAGCCGGGACCGTGGCTCGAGCAGTTCGCCGCCCTCGACTTCGACGAGGAAATCAAGCGGAAAATCCTCTGGGAGAACGCCGAGGAGTTCCTCGAACTGTAGTCCATCGGCCGTCCGTGGGCCGTCTGGTTCCCTCCTGTCGGAGTGTCACCCATCGACCAGTGTCCACCGAGCGAGTCGCTCGGGTCTCGGGCGACCGACTGCTCCACCCCCGTTCGAATTACGGAAACGACCGTCGTCACGAACACGATCAGCTGAATTACAGTAGTACTTCTGTAATCGACCGGCCCTCATAGCGGATATTACATCGGCACCGCTGTAAGTACAGATCGGATCGATCCGAGGGACGAACAGCGGAGTCCCAGAATTAGTACTCGAGACACCGAATACCGAGCGAATCTGACAGCGACGATCGATGCGCGCTGAATGCCGTTCGAAAGGCTCGAACGAGATAGCGGTGAATCGGCGTCGAACCGGCGGAGAGAGCGTAAGTTCGGTGATGGGACGAGTTAGTGAATTCGGTAATGAGGGAGATACATAGGAGACGTAACCGAGTTCGGTGGCGAGCGGGCGACGACGGGGCCGCTACGAGTGGGCGAGGTTGATCTCCACTTCGTTGGTCGCACCGAGCAGGAGGGACGGAAGTTCTTCGGTCATCAGGTCGTCGCGGAGTCGGTTCGCAGGACCGGCGACGCTGATCGCGCCGATGGCCGTCCCCGACTTGTTTCTGATCGGCGCGCCGACGGCGTGGACGCCGATGACCGACTCCTCGCGGTTGAACGCGTATCCCCTGTCGCGGATCGTCGCGAGCTGGTCGTGGAGCTCGTCGCGCTCGGTGATCGTCTGGTCGGTCTGTGCGGCGAGGCCGTAGTCCTCGAGGATCGACTCGATGCGGTTGTCGGGCAGGTGCGCGAGGATGGCTTTGCCGGCGGCGAACTGGTGGAGATACGTCCGCTGTCCGATCCGCGCGTGGGTCTTGACGGAGTGTCGTCCTTCGGCGCCGTAGATGTGGACGCCCATCCCGTGCTCTTCGATCACGCACCAGACCTTCTCGTTGGTTTCCGCGGCGAGTTCGTCGACTTTGGGTCTGGCGACGTCGTACAACCGGTGGCGGTTGCGCACGTGAATGCCGTAGTCGAGGAACCACGTACTGATGCGATAGACGTCGCCCTCCCGGACGAGCAGCCCCCGCGACTCGAGCGTTTTCACGTGCCGGTGAACCGTACTCTTCGCGAGGCCGAGTTCGTCGGCGATGTCGGTGATCCCGGCACCGTCGTCGCGTTTGAGCACGTCGACGATGTCGAAGGCCGTCTCGACGGTTTCGACCGGCCTGTGTTGGGATTCGCTTGGCATGCGTTCACAATCGTGGCGAATCGGCAAAAAGCTGTTCCCGCTGTTCGAACGTTTCCTGGTTTCGTTCGCGGAGTTCGAACGCAAGTTCGCCGGTCTCTCGGTCCAATTCCAACGGACTCGCGCCGGGACGGTCGAACGACTACGAAGTCTGGGAGTACTCCTCGACCCACTCCTGTAGCGTGATCCCCATCGTCGCCTGCGTGATGGCGTTCGACGACGCGGAGTTCGCGCTCTTGACGAGTTCGGCCTCGAGCGTGCGCGTGGGGACCTCGCCGAGGAAGTGCGGGATCGCGCGTTGCACGGCGAGCGGACAGCCGACCTCGTGGGCGAGGGCGTAGCCGGAGATGGAGTGGGGGATCTCCTCGCTGACGTATCGCGGATCGGGATCGGTGAGCAGTTCGTCGTCCACGAAGTCGGGGTACTCGTAGCACTTGCCGACGTCGTGGAGGAGACACGCGGCGACGGTCACGTCGACGTCGGGATCGGCGCCGTGGAACGCCCGCTGTTCGCGGGCGGTCTCGAGCGCGATGCGCGCGACGCCGCGAACGTGTTCGACGTTCGTGACGTCGTGGATGTTCCAGGCGTAGGGGATGTCCTCGACGTCTCGCCAGCCGCCGCGCGCTAACCCGAGCACCCACGCCTCGACGACCCGTTCGCGCAGGTCTTCGTCCTCGATTTGCTCGAGTTCGGGAAACGCCTCGCGGACCTGACTCTCGAAGTCGCGATCGGTGTTAGCCATGCGATCACTCCTCGGCCGTGACGAGGCGCTCGCGGCCGATGAATCGGGGCCGCTCGTCAATCGCGAGGAAGTTGTCGACGTCCTCGCGGGCCTCCTTCGCCTTGCCGTTCTCGGGGTCATAGTCGCGCGAGCCCTCGCTGCCGAGCGCGTCGTACAGTTTCTCGAGGTCTTCGAAGTAGAGTTCGGCGACGCCGTCGAACTCGGCGTTCTCGGGATCGGTCGGAATCACCGTGTTGTACTTCACGACGCCCTCGATCTCGCGGGCGATCGGGGTGTGGTTCTCCTGCCAGTAGTCGACAAACTCCTCGTGGCTCATTCCCTCTTGTCGGACGAGAAAGGCAGAGTGCTTGTAGAGCCCGTCAGTATCGCCGTCGACCTCGTCCTTCTGGACGGTCTCCTCGCCAATGAACCGCGGTCGCTCCTCGACCGCGAGGAAGTTGTCCACGTCTTCGCGAGCCTCCTTCGCTTTCCCCTGCTCGGGGTCGTAATCGCGCGAGCCTTCGCTGCCCAGCGCGTCGTGGAGCGCCTCGAGGTCCTCGAAGTACAGTTCCGCCAGGCCGTCGAACTCGGCGTGATCCGGTTCGGTCGGCAACACCTGCTGGTAGCGAACCACCCCCTCGATCTCGCGGGCGATCGGGGTGTGGTTCTCCTGCCAGTAGTCGACGAACTCCTCGTGGGATAGGCCGTCCTGACGAACCAGTAACGCGACGTGTTTGTACATCACGACTGTGTTTTCCGCACAGTACAATAAATGGTGAGGCCTGTGACCGCGCCGCACGCAGTCGCGTTCCGACATCTCCGACGTAGCCCGTCCGAAGCGGCGGTGTCAGAGCGACTCGCCGCGGACGAACAGCCGCCGTCCCGCCTCGCGGGTCTCCGCGTACCCGTCGTCGTACTCCATGAGCTGGAGCAACGCACCGGTCGGGTTCGACGGCGCCACGAACGCTTCGCCCCAGTGTTCGAATTCGGCGTAATCGGCGACCGGGACGTCGTGTGCGTCGAGGACGTCGACCGCTCGCTCCAAGTCGGCAACCTCGAGCGTGATGTGATGGAGGCCGGGGCCGCGTCGCTCGAGGAAGTCGGTGAGGAACGATTCCGAGCCGTCCTCGGGAGCAATGAGCTCGAGCCGAGAGGCGTCGCCGAGGACGTACGTCGCCCAGGTGAACGCACCGTACTCGCTGGACACCTCGTGGATCTTCTCGCAGCCGAGGACGAACAGCAGTTCTTCGACGTCGTCGATCGATTCGACGGCGATCCCGACGTGATCGACGCGCATCGCTGGCATCTCGGGCATACGGTGGAAATAACGGTAGGCGCACATAACCTTGCGGTTCGTGTTGGCAGCCACCGCGGTTGAGGTGAACACACCGCACCGATAGAACAAAGTCGGCGGATAGCAACAGTGAGGATGCATGATAACATTGGTCGAGTTTCTCGTCCGGGACGACGAGTACAGCCACGACGAGTTCGTCGAACGGTGGCAGGGCGACCACGCCGAAATGGCCAGCGAACTCCCCGGTCTGAAACGGTACAGCACGTCCGTTCCGGCGGACCCCGACGACGCCGAATACGACGGCGTCCTCGAGCTCACGTTCGAGGACGGTCGGGCCATGAACGAGGCGTTCGAGTCCGACATCGGTCAGGAGGTCATGGACGACGCTGCGGAGTTCACCGATCCCGGCGCGGGACCGCGAATGGTCGTCGAAGAGACCGTGCACGTGGACGCCGACGAATGACGACGACCGCGTCCGCACTCGTCGAGACGCTCGAGGACCTCGACGTCGAGTACGTCTTCGGCTATCCGGGCGGCCGAGTCATCGAACTGCTCGAGCACCTCCCCGACTCGGACGTCGACCTCGTCAGGCCGCGCGACGAGCGCGAGGCGAGCGTCATGGCGGAGACCTACGGCCGGCTCACGGGTCGCCCGGGCGTCCTCGCCGGCCAGGGGCCCTGGATCGGCAGCCTCGGGATGATCGGGCAGATGGAGGCACGGCTGGCGTCGTCGCCGATGGTCGTGCTCACCGAGGCCTCCGAGCGTGGCGAGTACTCGACGCTGGCGCCGTACCAGCAAGCCCGCGGGGATTACGGCGGGTTCAGCCTCCCCTCGATCCTCGACGGGGTATCCGAGGAGTGGTGGTTTCCGCGCACGCCGATCGAAACCCTGCGCTCGACGCAGTTGGCGTTCAAACACGCCGTCGCCGGCCGTCCCGGTCCGACCGCGATCATCCTGGACGGCGACGCGATTACCGACGACGTTCCCGACGATCCCACGCCGACCGCGTGGGACGCCCCCGCTCAGACCCGGACGTGGGACGCCGCGCCGACCGCATCGGACGTCGCCGACGCCGTCGAAGCGCTCGAGGGGGCGGAGCGGCCGGTGATCGTCGCGGGCAACGGCGTCCACGCTGCACAGGCCTACGAGGAACTCGCGGCGGTCGCCGAGGCGTACGACTGCGTCGTCGTCACCTCGTATCTCGGCAAGTCGACCTATCCCGAGACCGACGACCGCGCCGCCGGCGTCATGGGGTCGTTCGGGCACGAAGGCGCGAATCGGGTCGTCAGCGAGGCCGATACGTTGCTCGTCGTCGGCTGTCGGCTGAACCCCATGGACACGAACTGGCAGGCCCCCGAGTTCATTCGTCCCGACGAGCAGACGATCGTCCACGCGGACGTCGACGCGCGCAACGCGGGCTGGGTCTACCCCGCCGATGTCGGCCTCATCGGCGACGCGAAAGAGAGCCTCGCCGCGCTCGCCGACGCCGGCGACGCGTCGAACGACTGGGCGATAGAACGCGCGGCGACGGCCAGAGAGTGGTTTACCGCCCCCGAGTGCGAGGACGACTCGACGCCGATCAAACCCCAGCGCGCCGTCACGGAGATCGAAGCGGTCGTCGACGAGGAGACGATCGTCACCGCCGACTCCGGCAACAACCGGTTCTGGCTGTTGTACTACCTGCAGACCCCGGCCGTCCGCACCTACTTCGGTAGCGGCGGCGTCGGCGGAATGGGCTGGGCGAACCCGGCCGCGGTGTCGGCGGCGCTGACGACGGACAAGGACGTCGTCGCGGTCGCCGGCGACGGCGGCTTCTCGATGACGATGAACAGCGTCGAGACCGCCGTCGAATACGGCGTCGCGCCCACGTTCGTCGTCCTCAACGACACCAGCCTCGGGATGGTCCGGCAGATGCAGAGCGAGGACGGCGACATCGCCGGCGTCGAGTTCCACGACACGGACTTCGTGAAAGCCGCCGAAGCCTTCGGCGCCGTCGGAACGCGCGCGACCGATCCCGAGGCGTTCGCCGCGGCGCTCGAGGACGGCAAGGCGGCTGACGTTCCCCACGTCATCGACGTGCGAACCGACCGCGAGGAAGACATGGCCGACACGCTGGCGTCCTCGTTCTATGAATCGGTCGGAGGGCTCCACGAGTGACGGGTGACGACGACGCCCGCGGTCGGCTGAGAACAATCACCAACCTATACGTGAACTATCGACATATTACGGACACATGAACGACACCGACGCTACCGTACTGGTAACCGGTGGAACCGGCTTCATCGGTTCCTACGTGGTACAGGACCTGCTCGAGCACGGCCACGACGTGATCGCCTACGACCTCTCGACGGACGCGGAGATCCTCGAGAAACTCGGCGTCGCCAACGACGTGGACGTTCGACGCGGCGACGTCTGCGAGCCGACCGACGTGATCCGCGCGGTCAAGGAGACGGAAACGACCCACATCGTCCACCTCGCGGCGCTGCTGACGACGACGGCGCGCGAGAACCCCCGAAGCGCGGCCGACGTGAACGTCATGGGGACGAACAACGTCTTCGAGGCCGCGCGCACGCTGGACGATCAGATCGAGCGCGTCGCGTGGGCGTCCTCGGCGGCGGTCTACGCCCCGCCGCACAACTACGACGCGGAGTGGATCGACGAGGACGAACTCGTCTATCCGGACACGCTCTACGGCGCGACCAAGGAGTACAACGAACACCAGGCCCGGGTCTACCACGAGGACTACGGTCTCGACCACGTCGCGCTCCGGCCGACGGTCGCCTACGGCCCCTACCGCGAGACCGGCGGCTCGGCGTTTCTCGCGAACATCATCGAGAAACCCGCGCTCGGAGAGTCCTACAGCGTCGAGTACGGCGATCAGGCGATCGACTGGCAGCACGTCGAGGACATCTCCCAGGCGTTCCGGAAGGCGGCGTTCACGGCCGAAGACGACCTGTCGCAGCGAGTTTACAACGTCCGCGGCGTGCTCGCGACGGTCCGCGAAGCCGCGGAGACAGTCGAGTCGATCGTCCCCGGCGCCGACGTCGACGTTTCCGACGACGGCGAACTCCCCTGGACGCAGAACCTCGACATGACGAAGGCCCGGGAGGATCTCGGTTACGAGGTTCAGTACGACCTCGAGTCGGGGTTCCGGAAGTACATCAACGTCTTACGCGAGGAAGCGGGTCTCGACCCGGTCTGACCCGCCGTGTTCCCGGCTTCGACTCAGTTCGAGCCGTCCCCGCGCTCGCGGACCCGCTCGATTTCCTCCTCGTCGAGGAGGTCCAGCAGGTTCTCGTCGCCGGCTCGGTAGCGCTCGAGTTCCGATTCGGTCAGCTTGCGCTCGATCTCGTCGTCTCCGAGGCGCGACTCGAGCATCTCGTCGATGTCTTCCGGATCGTAGCCGGGTATTGGCATGTACGGGCATAGCACGCCGACGACCTTATAGGCGGGTGTCCCTCGCCGATCGCCGCCAGCGGTACGGTTTAGTGGATTCCCGTGATATGCCACGACATGACATTCTACGAGCGGGAGTTCATGGAGGGAACGCGCGGCACGCAGGCCGTCGACTGGGAGCAGCGAATCGACACGCAGCGGCTTCGCGAGGAGCGCAAGGAGAAAGCGCTCGAGCACCTCCGGGAGACGGATCTCGGCGCGATGCTGCTCGTTTCGGACCCCAACATCCGGTACGTCACCGGGCTGGCGATGACCGGCGGCAGCGGCGCGGACCACTACACGCTCCTGACCGAGAACGGCGATATCGTCCACTGGGACACCGCCGACCACGCGAGCAATCAGCGGTTCAACTGCCCCTGGCTACACGACGTCCGCTACGCCTGTCCCGGCCTCGGGAACGTCCCGCGGGCCTCGGGCAGCCCGTCGGCTCGGCGGTTCCTGCTCTCGACGATGGCCGAGACGGTCCACGAGGCCATGGAGGACTACGGCGTCGCCGACGAGACACTCGGCGTCGACGTTGGCAACCGAGGACTACTCGAGGCCCTCGAGGATCGCGGCCTCGAGACCGACGTCGAGGCCTGCAACACGGTCATGGAGGACGCCCGAAAGGTCAAGACCGAAGACGAGATCGAGTGTCTGCGGATGGTCGCGTCGATCTGCGAAGCGGGATTCCAGGCGATCAAAGACGCCGCGAAACCGGGCAAGCGCGAGAACGAGGTCTGGGGCGAGGCGGTCGAGGAACTGTGGCGCCACGGGGCGTTCGTCGGTGGCGGCTACCTCACCTCCGGACCGAACACGTGGCCGAAACACCAGGCCAACACGACCGACCGTGCGATTCGGCCGGGCGATCTCGTCTACGCCGACTTCTACAACATCGGCTACCTCGGCTACCGATCGTGTTATTACCGGACCTTCTCGATGGGCGAGCCGACCGACGAGCAGCGGGAGGCGTACGAAACGGCTCGAGACAACCTCTACGACGTGCTCGAGCGCATCGAACCCGGCGCGACGACCGACGAGATCGCCGAGGGGTTCCCGGACATGGAGGGCGAACACGCCGACTACTACGACGCCGACGAGCACTGGCAGCTGACCACGAACCACTGGGCCCACGGGCTCGGACTCCAGCTGTACGAGGTCCCGCTGATCTGGCGCGGCCTCTCGCCCGATCACCCTATCGAGATCGAAGCGGGGATGACGATGGCCGTCGAGACCCAGGAGCCGGCCGGCCGGCAAGGCGTTCGCGTCGAGGAGATGGTCGTCGTCCGCGAGGACGGCGTCGAAATCCTGAGCCAGTGGCCGGTCGAGGAGATTACGGTTATCGATCACTGACCGCCTTGGAACGGGTATTTTGATGCGGTCCGGTGCATGAGTGTGAGTCGCCAGTTTCGAGACCGAATCGCTCGAAACCACTACGAAAGCCCCTGGCACGCTCGATCCTCCGGGGCTTGCTGCGGTCCTCGCTTCGCTGTGGTCCTTACTGCGCCCGGGAGGGATCGACCGCACCAGCCCCTTTCAGTCCCGCCCGTATCGGCTGGTCGGGCAGGCCACCGCGGGCGGGACTGAAAGGGGCTGGCGCTCTCGGTTGGTGAGACGACGCAAGGACCGCAGCCCGAAGGGCGAGGACCGCAGCGAGTCGTAACCACCGAGAGCGCCAGGGGCTTTCGTAGTGGCCACAGCGACGAAGCAACGAGCGAATCCAAACCAGAACTCGAGTCCGACGAATAGCCGAGGCACTAACAATTAAGCCGGTCACACTGGATGATAGGACTATGAAACTCGGGACGGGCCTGTTCACCGCCCAGCAGCGGCCGGACGACGACCGCGAGGCGAGCGACCTGTACGACGAGGTACTCGCGTTGAGCCGCGAGATCGAGGTCGCGGGCCTCGACAGCGCCTGGGTGTCGGAACACCACTTCGCCGAGGACGGCTACCTCTCGGGAACGATGCCCGCGCTCGGGGCGATGGCCGCCGAGACAGACGACCTCGAGATCGGCAGCTGCGTCGCGCTCGGACCGCTGTACGACCCGATCAGGCTCGCGGAGGACGCCGCCACCGTCGACCTGCTCGCCGACGGCCGACTGACGCTGGGGCTCGCGATCGGCTCGAACCCGCGGGAGTTCGACGTCTTCGCCGTCCCGCGGGACGAACGGGCCGAGCGGCTCGCCGATCTCGTACCGTTCCTCCGAGGCGCCTGGAGCGGAGACGACCTCGAGTACGAGTCCGGGTTCCACGACGTGCCGACGGACGTCTCGATCACGCCGAAACCGACCGACGAGTCGGTACCGATTATGCTCGGCGGCGGCGCGAAGCCGGCCGTCCGTCGGGCGGCTCGGATCGGCGACGCGTGGTGTGCCCCCTCGGCGCTCTCGGTCGAGGGCGTCCGCAAGCGCGTCGAGGACATCCGGCAGGTCCGCGAGGAGGAGGGCCTCGAGGACGACTTCACGATCTACGTCCTCCAGCACGGCTGGGTCGGCGACTCCCGTGAAGACGCCTGGGAGGCGATGCGGGACGGCTACTTCTACCTGCAGCGGCGGTACGCGGAGCTCTTCTCCGGCGAGTCCGTCGACGAACTCGAACCCGAGCGCAAGCGGGAACTGAAAGAACAGGCGATCTTCGGGACGCCGGAACAGGTCGTCGACGAACTCGAGCGGTATCGCGAGGCGCTCGGCGACGATCTCCACTTCATCCTCCGGACGTACTATCCCGGCGTCGACACGGCGGAGACGATCGACTGCGTACACCGACTCGGACGCGAGGTAGCGCCGGAACTCGAGTAAAGCGGACGGCCGGCCGGGTCGATAGCCGGACGTGACGAAACAGAATACGGAGGACGCTCAGCGATCAGCCGGTCTTGTAGACCCCGCGCGCGTCGGCGATGTGCGTCCCGACGGCGTCGGCGTCTTCAGGAGACTCCTCGCCGTTTTCGGCGTAGACGTCCACGTCGACGACGCCGACGTCGCTTCCGCAGCGCACGACGTCGGCTTCCGCATAGAGGTCGCCGGTGCCGGCGTTGAGGTAGTCGATCCGCATGTCGATCGTCGGAACGGGTTGCTCGACCAGCGAGACCAGCGCCGCGCCGCCGACGGTGTCCGCGAGGGTGAACGTGACGCCGCCGTGGGCCATCAGCCGGTCCTCGTTCCACGAGAGGTCCTCGCTCATCTCGAGGCGGCCCTCGGCGTGCCCGTCCTCGCAGTCGGTGACGTCGATCCCGAGCAGGGAGGCGAACGGCATGCCCTCGAAGAAGGCTTCGATATCCATGCACGGTACTGTCTCACGAACCGTATTAAAAGTGGGAGTCGGCGACGTTCAGCGGGACGCGCTCGGCGCCGGTGGAGAACGCGGTCCGCTTCAGCGGTGGTCGTAGACGCGTTTGACCTTCCCGACCTCCGTTCGCTCGAGGGTTCCGGACTCGACCAACTCGAGGTCGTCGGGCGTGAACGACAGCGCGTTCTGGAGTCGCTCAAGGATCTCGCTCCGGAGTCGGCCGCGGTCGCCGTCGAACGCCTCCTCTAGTTCGATCGTGAGCTCGAGGGTGTCGAGGTTCTCCTCGCGCTCGAGGTCGATGCGGTAGTAGGGCGCGACCGCCTCGAACTCGAGGACGACGGCTTCNCTCGAGGGTGTCGAGGTTCTCCTCGCGCTCGAGGTCGATGCGGTAGTAGGGCGCGACCGCCTCGAACTCGAGGACGACGGCTTCGATCTGGCTCGGGTAGAGGTTGACGCCGCGCACGATGATGAGATCGTCGGCGCGGCCAGTGACGTTGTCCATTCGGACCATCGTGCGGCCGCACTCGCACTCGTCGGTCGTGAGCGTAGTGAGGTCGCCGGTGCGGTAGCGCAGCACGGGCAGGGCCTCCTTCGTGAGCGTCGTCAACACCAGTTCGCCCTCCTCGCCCTCCGGAAGGGGTTCTCCCGTGTCCGGGTCGACCACCTCAGGGTAGAAGTG
>NZ_AOIS01000033.1 GCF_000337495.1 Haloterrigena salina JCM 13891 | reverse complement strand
TCGATCTCCTCGCGCATCGGGTCCGTACAGGGTTCGGCGCCGTAGAGCACCGTCGAGAGCGGCAGTTCGCGCGGATCGACGCCCATCTCCGCGGCCGTCTCGGCGAAGTAGAGCGCGTACGACGGCGTACAGCCGATCGCGTCGCTCTCGAGGTCACGTGCGAGTTCGACCTGGCGCTGGGTGTTCCCGCTGCCGATCGGGATCACCGTCGCCCCGAACGCTTCGGCGCCGCCGTGGAATCCCAGCCCGCCGGTGAAGAGCCCGTAGCCGTAGGCGTTCTGGAACGTCTCGCCTGGATCGAGCCCTGCGGCGTCCATCGATCGGGCCATCACCTCGTTCCACAGCTCGAGGTCGGCCTCGGTGTAGGCGACGATTTTGGGTTTGCCCGTCGTGCCCGAGGAGGCGTGGATGCGACGGATGTCGGCGTCGTCGACGGCGAAGAGGCCGTCGGGATACTCGTCGCGGAAGTCCTCTTTCGTCGTGAACGGGAGCGTTCGGACGTCGTCGATCTGCTCGATATCCGACGGCGCGACGCCGGCTTCGTCAAGCGCCTCCCGATAAAAGGGGACGTTCTCGTAGGCATAGACGACGGTTTCGCGGAGTCGTTCGGATTGCAGTTCTCGCAGCTCCTCCCGACGAGTGTGCTGGATAGTCTCTGACATGGCGTGTTGCGTACGATCACGGTATCGAATACCAAAATTCTTCGCTCACTCGAGGCCCGCGAGGACCGATTACCCGAACTTCTCGAACGGTTGCTCGCAACCGTTGCAGTAGTGCATCGACCGGCAGAGCGACGGTCCTTTCGGATGTTCGCGGACGGTGTCCGTCGACTCGCAGTAGGGACACTCGGCGCCCGTTGCCTCCCCGCTGGTCGTGACGCTCGGATCGAGGCTCCGTCTCATATGCTGAGCCCGAACTCCCTGAGGTCGTCTTTGCCCCGTTCGGTCACCATCTCGACGGTCCACTCCGGACTCCAGACGAGTCGCAACTCGATGTCCTCGACGCCGTCGACGGCGGTGACCGCGGCTTCGACCTCCGCCGTGAGCATGTCTCGAGCGGGACAGCCCGAGTACGTCAGCGTCATGTCGACGGTCACGTCGCCGTCGTCGACGCTGACGCCGTATATCAGGCCGAGATCGACGATGCTGATCGGCATCTCGGGGTCTTCGATCCCGTAGAGGGCGTCCCACACGTCGGCCGCGAGGCCGGTCGCGTCGGCGCCGGTCGCGGGGAGGTCGGCCGTCGACTCTCCCTCGCGGTAGTCGGTGTAGGCACAGGGCGTGGCGTCGGTGTCGTCCGGAATATTGCTACTCATTACGGTTACTCTGGTTTGTCCATGATTCTGGTCGTCTCGGTGCGCTCGAGTTCGCGGTAGGTGTGGGTGAACTCGTCGTAGAGGTCGAACCACGCGTCGGTGTGGGTCCCGTCGCGACCGCGCTCCTCGGGGAGCATCGCCTCGGTCACTTCGAACTCGAACTCGTCGGCGCCGTCGTCAGCCCGACCGTCCACCGGCAGCTCGAGGTCGAGCGACTCGAGGTACGGCACGACGATCGACAGCCACTCCTCGCCCATCTCCTCGAGAGTTGCGTCGCGAAGGCCGAGATCGACGATATCGTCTTCGACGTCGGGGTCGACTGCTCGCGGTTCGTCACCGCTCGCTTCATTCGCGCCGCGTGGCGGCGCGCACGGCTCGAACAGGGTAAACGCGTACGGGAACAGCCGATCGAGTGCGTCCTGTAGGCGTTCGCGACCCTCGCCACCGTCGGCGAGCCGCTCCAGCCAGTTCTGGGCGTGCTCGAGGTGGTACTCCTCCTCGCTTCGGATCTTCCCGACGCGGTCGGCGATCTTCGGGTGGGTGGAGTCGACGAGCGCCTCGAGCCGGAGGTCCTCGGCGACGTCGTAGAGGTACGACCGGAGGACAGCGTCGGCCCAGTCGCCCTCCTCGAAGGGGAGTTCGACCAGTGTGCTGTGCCGGAAGTCGCCGGGATCGCGCTCGTAGACGAGGTCTCGCTCCTCGAGGCCGACGTCGCCGAGGACGTCGTACCACAGGCGGGCGTGGCCGAGTTCGTCCTGGGCGTTGTTCGCCAGCGCGAGGTCCGACTCGAGGCTGGGCGCGCGGACCTGCCACTCGGTGTAGCGCTCGGCCAGCACGAACTCGTCGTCGGCCAGCCGCTTCAGCAACGTCTTGAGGGCTGTCCGCTCGCGCTCGTCGAGTTCGTCGGGGTTCTCGAGGCTCGCCGCCATCAGTCGTCACCCCGTTGTCGTTCGGCGGTCGCCTGTTCGTCTTCGGACTCGACGACCTCGCTCGCGTCCCTGCCGGTCGTGTTGTACGCGGTCGCCCACCGGTAGCTCTTGTCGGTCGTCCCGCCGAACGCGACGTCTTCGGAGTCGATCTCGCCGATCTCCTCCCTGGGAACGACCCAGAGGCTGTTAGTCGGCTTGCGCCGACCGTGCTGGATGGCCGCGAACTGCTTGGCCATCTCGCGGTCCGACGCGTGGACGTTGCCGCAGTGCGTGTGATACTGGCCGGTTTTCTCCTGGCGGAATACTTCCCAGATCATGGTCAGTCGGCCGCCTGCGGCGCGTGGCCGCCGGCGGCGGAAGCGTCTCCTTCGATCGTGTCACGGACCCACTGAACGGCCTCCTGTGCGGCCTTGCGGCCGTTGATCTGATCCAGACCGGGTTCGTAGTCGTTCTTCGCGATCGTGAAGAACTCGTCCCAGTCGAGGTCGTCCTCCTCGACCTCGTAGGTGCCGTCGTCCCGCTCGCGAATCCGAGGCTCGTCGGGGATCTCGAGGCCGTACTTTCGGGCCTTGGGGATGTACTGATCGAGGAACGCGTTGCGCAGTTGGTCGTTGGACTGCTGTTTGAGCCCCACCGAGGCCGCGAAATCGTGGTGGGTGCTCTTGTCGTCGGTCGGGCCGAAGAACTGGATGATACGGGGCCACCACTCCTCGAAGGCCTCCTGAGTCAGCTGCTGTTCCTTCTTCGACCCCGACATGAGTTCCGCGAGGATGTCCTCGCCGTGTTTGACGTGGAACCCCTCCTCGAAACACACCTTGTCCATCGCGTGGGCGTACGGCTCCCAGCTGGTCCGTCGGAGCGTCGCCTGACGGCGCATCGCCGCGCCGTCGACGAAGAAGGCGATCATCGGCGTCTCGACCCAGCTCTCCATCGGATAGTGGAAGCAGTTTAAGAACTTCCCGTCGCCGTTGGCGAGGTCGTCCAACATCTCCTCGCGCGTCTTGACGCCCAGCGACTCGGCGGCGCGGTAGAGCAGCTGTCCGTGACCGATCTCGTCTTGCACCTTCGCGGAGAACGCCAGCTTGCGGTCGATGCTCGGCGCCTGGCGGATGAACGGGCGCTCTAAGTACGCGCCCATGATCTCGCTGTTCGCGTGGAACTCGATCATCCGCGTGGCCGCTTTCCGGTACTCCTCGGGGAGGTCGTCGGCGGGGCTGAACTCCCGCGGCCCCGCGCGTTCTTTCGCTGTCTCCAGGTCCATCGTTTCATTCGAATGAACGCTGGAGAGACCCTTAGGGGTTGACCGCCGTATAACGCGGTTTTAAATACTGGTGAGTGGTACCGGGGGACATATCTCGTCATGATCGACGAATGTCTCGCGGTCGAATTCCGCGTCCAGAACGACGGTTGCCCGCTTTCGGAGGCGACGCGGGAAGTCGACGTCGAGATCGGTGCGCAGCCGCCACAGCACCGCAGCGACGGCTACGATCTCCTCAGGTTCAGTTCGCCCAAGAGCGACCGGCTCACTCGAGTACTCGACGACGACGAACGGATCTCGTACCTGCACGTCTCGCGGACAGACGGGCGCTATCGGTACCGCTGCCTGTCAAAAGAGCCCTGCGTCGTCCACCGACTGATCGACGGCGGACTCATCGTCGAGACGCTGCGATACCGCGACGGCGCGGCGATGATCTTCGGTGCGGTCGTCGGTCGCGACGTCCTCAAGGGCGTCATGGAGGCCGCCGGCGAGACCGTCGGGGTCACGCTCGAGCGCGTCTATCCCCTGCAGGCCGAAGCGAGGGAATCCCCCGTCCACCGATGGGACCTCACGCCGGCCCAGGAGGAGTGCCTTCGGACGGCCCTCGAGATGGGGTACTTCACCATCCCCCGGAACGCCTCGTCGGAGGCGGTCGCCGACGAGCTCGGGATCAGTAAATCGGCGTTTCTCGAGCGGCTCCGCCGCGGCGAGGCGGCGCTGTTTCGACAGATCTTCAGCTGAGAGTCCGCCGCTAGATACTTTTCCCTCCGCATCGGTGTGATACCGTATGGCAGACATCGAAGCGGTTCGCCGGCGCATCGAGAGCGACGCCTACTGCGAGACCCTCGGAATCGAACTCGTCGACCTCGAGCCGGGGACCGCGAGCACCCGCCTCGAAGTGAGCGAGGAGCTGACGAACTTCCACGGCACGCCCCACGGCGGGGCGATCTACTCGCTGGCCGACGCGGCCTTCGCCGCGGCGTCGAACTCCTACGGGGAGACCGCGGTCGCACTGGAGACGAACGTCTCGTACCTCGAAGCCGCCGAGGTCGGTGCCGTCCTCACCGCGACCGCAGCGGAGACCCACGGCGGCGGTCGGACGGCCGAGTACGAGGTCGTCGTCACCGACGACGCCGACGATCGGATCGCGACGTTTCGAGGGCGCGTCTACAAACCGTGACCGGTCATCGACTCGACGCCGACGGGACGGCGTCGCTATGAACATCACTGCGCCGCAGAAAGCGTTTCTGAGCGTCGGTTACGCGGTGACGCCCAGATACCGATCGAGGATCTCGTCGTTCGCCTCGAGCTCCGCGGCGGTCCCCTCGTAGACGATCTCGCCCTGGTTGATGACGTAGTTCCGGTCCGCGAGCTCGAGGCAGACGTGGACGTTCTGCTCGACGAGCAAGACGGTGATGCCCCGGTCGTTGAGTTCGCGAACGATGTCCATCACGTCCTGCACGATGTACGGCGCGAGCCCCTCGGTCGGCTCGTCGAGCAGGATGAGATCGGCGCCGCCGACGAGCGCGCGGGCGATCGCCAACATCTGCTGTTCGCCGCCGGAGAGGGACGAGCCGGCGTTCTCCGTCCGCTCTTTCAGGTTCTCGAACATCTCGAGGGCCTCCTCGATCGACAGCGAATCGACGTCCGACGCGCCGCCGTGGTCGGCGATCTGCAGGTTCTCCCGAACGGTCAGTTCGGGAAAGATCTGGCGCTCCTCGGGGACGAGCGCGAGCCCGCGCGTGACCGTCTCCGTCGCGTCGAGCGTCGAAATATCCTCGCCTTGATAACGGATGGTGCCGCTCGTCGGAGTGAGAATGCCTATGATCGTCCGCAGCGTCGTCGTCTTGCCGGCGCCGTTGCGGCCCACCAGCGAGACGATCTCGCCCTCGTCGATCGCGAGCGAGAGCTCGCGAAGCACCTGCGTGTCCCCGTACCCCGAATCGATCGCGTCGACCGAGAGCAGCGGTTCGGCGCTCATTCCATCATCCCCCCGAGATAGGCGTCCTGGACGTCCCGATTCGCGGCGATTTCGTCGGGCGTCCCCTCCGCGAGGATCTGCCCGCGATTCAACACGGTGATGCGGTCGGAGAGTTCCATGACGAGTTCGATGTCGTGTTCGATCAGCAGCAGCGTCTGGTCGACCAGCACGTCTTCGATCAGTTCGATCGTCTCCCGGGTCTCCTCGACGCTCATGCCGGCGGTCGGTTCGTCGAACAGCACCAGGTCGGGCTCGGTCGCGAGGACGACGCCGATCTCGAGGCGTCGCTTGTCGCCGTAGGCGAGCGCGTTCGCCTCCTCGTCGGCGACGTCGCTCAGTCCGATGCGCTCGAGGATCCGGCTGGTCCGCTCGTTCATCCCGTCGTACCGGTGGGTCGGTTTGAACAGCGATTCGACGAACCCGTACCGATCGCGGTCGATCGATTGGGCCGCCAACCTGACGTTCTCGCGGACGCTGAGTCCGCCGAAGATATTCGAGATCTGGAACGAGCGGCCGATGCCGCGGCGGACGCGCTCCGCTGGCGAGAGCGTCGTGATGTCCTCGCCGTCGAAGTAGATCCGCCCGTCGGTGACGGGCAACGCGCCGGTGACGAGGTTGAACAGCGTGGTCTTTCCCGCGCCGTTCGGGCCGATTATACTGCGGAACTCGCCGCGTTCGACCGTCAGATCGACGCGATCGGTCGCGGTGAACTGCCCGAAGTTCTTGACCAGCTCGTCCGTTCGGAGGATCGGTTCGTCCGCGACTCGCTCGTCCGTTTCGATCGGTTCCGTAGCCATCAGTCGTCACCTCTCATGTGCGAATCGTCCGGCGCCGGTTCCGCACCCGGGCCGGAGTCCCTCGTCACGAGGGGCTTGAGCCGCGCCGGAAGCGAGACCAGTCCGCGCGGGAGGAAGATCACGAACAGGAGGAAAATCGTCCCGAGCACCAGTCGCCACCGCGGCGTGAAGCCGGTGAGGATCTCCTCGAGGCCGAAGAACACGGTCGCTCCGACGATCGGCCCGTAGAGCGTCCCCATCCCGCCGAGGATGACCATCACGATCACCTCGCCGGAGTGGAGCCAGTAGGCGAACGACGGCGCCGCGTACCCCGAGTTGAGCGTGAAGAGCCCGCCGGCCAGACCGGCCAGCGCCCCGCTGACCACGAACGCGCGGCGTTTGTACCGGGTCGTCTCGTAGCCGAGGAACGTCGCTCGCTGTTCGTTCTCGCGGATCGACTTGAGGACTGACCCAAACGGCGAGTTGAGCATTCGTCGGGTGAGGAGGAACGACCCGATCAAGGCCGCCAGCGCGATGTAGTAGAACAGCGACTGCCCGGTCAGGGTGACCGGTCCGAGGAAGAGTCCGATCTCGTCGAGCGCGATTCCCACCCCGGCGATCCCGTAGTACGTCGAGATGCCGAACAGCCCCTCGGAGCCGCCGGTGATCTCGAGTCGATACAGCATGTTGTAGAACAGTTCGGCGAAGCCGAGCGTGATCATCGCGAAGTAGACGCCGGAGACGCGGATCGAGAGGTAGCCGACGACCCACGCGATGGCCGCGGAAATGACGATCGCGAGGCCGATCGCGACGAACGCCGACTGACTCACGTGTAGTAACGCGATCGCGACGGCGTACGCGCCGAGCCCGTAGAACAGCGCGTGACCGAGCGAGACCAGTCCGGTGTACCCCATCACGAAGTCCAGACTGAGCGCGAACAGCGCCCAGACGAGGATCTCGATCGCGAGCGTGACCGTGTACGTCGAATAGAACGTCCCCGCCCCGAGCGGGAGCAGGGCGAGTAGCCCGACCGCCGCGAGTCCGACCCACTTGCGGGTCCGATCGTCGAGGACGCCGCCGGATCCGGTCAGCAGTTCGCCGCCCTCTTCCTCCATCTCGACGCCGAACAGTCCGCGGGGCCGGACGAGGAGGATACCGATCATCAGCAGGAAGATCACCGTTCCCTCGAGGATCGGCGCGTACGTTCGCAGAAGCGTCTGAATGATACCGACGAGGAGCCCGCCGGCGACGGCTCCTTTGAAGCTGCCCAGGCCGCCGAGGACGACGATGACGAACGCCGGAATGATGACCGACATTCCCATCTCGGGGCTGACCGTTTGGTAGCCGCCGAGGATGATCCCGGCGACCGCGGCGAGCGCAGCCCCCATTCCGAAGACCAGCGAGTAGTACCGGTCGATATCGATGCCGAGGTTCCGGACCATCTGCCGGTCCTGGGAACCCGCACGAATGATCAGACCGTACTTCGTGTGCTCGAGCATCGCCCAGACGGAGAGCGCCATCGCGGCGCCGAAGACGATGACGAACACGTTGTACACGCTGGCGTTGAGTCCGACGACGTCGATCGTTCCCGAGAGGATCGCCGGGGTCGGGAGGTTGACGTTGCCGGGCTCCCAGATCAGGTAAATCAGGTCGTTGATGACCAACACCAGCCCGAACGTCAACAGAATGTGGTACAGCGGGTTCCGTCCGTACAACGGTCGCACCGTGAACCGTTCGATCGCGACGCCGATGATACCGACGAGCAGCGGCGCGACGAACAACGCGGCGAAAAACGCCGTTCCGCCGAACGGCGCGATCAGCGCCAGGGCGAAGTACGCTCCCAGCGCGAACAGTTCGCCGTGAGCGAAGTTGATGACGTGCATGACGCCGAAGATGACCGACAGCCCGGCGGCCAAGAGGACGTACACCACGCCGATCGTCAGCCCGTCGACCAGTTGTTGTAAGATTCCACCGATCATTGGTTATCGAACGGCGTTTTCCATGAGCGAGTTACAGTTCACAGCCGGTTTCCTCGCAGTCGGGTGCGGCCTCCTCGCCGGAGAGTTGGGTCAGGAGTTCGACGTCGGCGAGCTCCCCGGAGTCCGGTTCGACGCACTCGCCCATCCAGACCGGGTTCATCGCCTGCTGGTCGCACTCCCGGAACCGGTTGGGGCCGAAGATCGTCTCGTGTTCCATGCCCGAGAGCGTCTCCCTGACCGTCGTGGGATCGCGCGATCCTGCCTCGCGGATGCCGTTGGCGACCATGCGGATCGATTCGTAGCCGACGCGCGAGAAGTTGTCCGGTGGGGCGTCGTACTCGCTTTCGTAGGCCTCGACGAACGCCTGGTTGTCTCCGGTTTCGATCTCCGGAACGTATCGAACGCCACTGTAGGTGTTGTACACACCCTCTCCGCCGCCCGCCCGTACGGCTCGAAACGAGCCGGTCGTCGTCACGATGGGGATCTCGTCCGGCAGGCCGCGCGAACTGGCCTGCGAGAGGAAAATCGCGAGGTCGGATCCGGTCATCCCCACGACGAGCGCGTCGGCCTCGTCGCTGACGTCCGAGATCTGACTGATGAACGCCTCGAAGTTCGTCGAGCCCTGATCCGACCGGGTGACGCCGACCCGCTCGTAGGAGTCACTACTGGACTCCATTCGCGTCTCGACCTCGTTCAGTACCGACTCGCCGTACGCGTAGTCCGCGATGTGATAGACGATCCGATCGCCGAGTTCGTCGGCGGTCCACTGGGACATCACCGCCGCGATCTGTGCGGTGTTCGTCTCGAACCGAAACACGTACTCGTTGCAGTTCTCGCCGGTGATCGAGATATCCGCCGCGCCGGGCGTGTAGACGACTTCGTTGTCGGCGGCGAAACTGTTGATCGCGAGCGCGGCCGAACTCGAGATACAGCCGCTGATGAACTGCGCGCCGTCGGATTGGACCGCCTGCGTGGCCTGTTGGGTCGCCGTCGCCGGGTCGAGTTGCGTGTCGTACTCCTCGTGTTCGATCGTGAAGTCGAACTCGTCGCTGTCGTTGATCTGCTGGATCGCCAGTCGGGTTCCCTGATAGTGTTCCTTCGCGAGCGCGCTAAACTCGCCCGTCCTCGGCTCGAGAACGCCGAACTGGACTGTGTCGAAGTTCTCATCGTCTCCCCCACCCAACTCGTCCGGATCGCCGACGCAGCCGGCCAATCCGGAGATCCCGATTGCACCACCAATGGTAATTGTTTTTAGAATATCACGCCTCCGACCACGCGGACTGTTATCTCGAGCCATACCTTCAGTAGATTACATCATCCTATAAAAATCGACCCCGTTTTATGGCGGTTTTATACGCGACGTCCCCGTCGTCCGGAGCCGATCCTCGACGCTCGACGGTTCCGTTCTCGGTCGCAACCGAAGAGCGGACGACCGGGGTATCCGCTCGGACGACTCGATGCGGCGAACGAACGCGCTGTCCACGTCTACCGCCGGATGGGACCCGAGACGATCGATCGGAACGGGAACGAGCGACGAATGGACTATCGTTCGACGAACCCATCGTCGAGACGGTCCGGTTGCCGCCCGCGGAGCGACCGGGGCGTCCGTAGCGACGCGGTTCGGTTTGACGGCGATACGCAGTGGGTCCGACGGGCGTCGCGAGGGACTCGAGCGACCGAACCGTTCGCCGCTCGAGGTGGGTCTCGATCGACTCCGTCCTGTCAATTCCGTTGTCCCTCAGTGGCATGTGTATTCACCACATGATTTTTATCGGGGGACTCCGGATTGTTGAGTGAGGATGAGTTATAAGCAGATAGAGACAGCGCCTCGGTCGGAGATCCGGGCGCTGCAAAACGAACGGCTCCGCGAAACGGTTCGCCACGCCTACGAGAACGTCGACTACTACCGCCGGGAACTCGACGCCGCGGGGATCGCGCCGGAGGACGTACGGACGATCGACGATATCCAGACGCTCCCGTTCACGACGAAAGAGGACTTCCGCGACGAGTATCCCGACGGCCTCTTCGCCGTCGACGACGCCGACGTCCGACGCATCCACGCCTCCTCGGGCACGACGGGCAAGCCCAAGATCGTCGCCTATACCGAGGACGATCTGGACGTGTGGAGCGAAGTCGTCGCCCGGTGTCTCGCCGCCTCCGGCGTCGAACCGGGGGAGACGGTCCAGAACGGTTACGGCTACGGCCTGTTCACGGGAGGGCTCGGCCTCCACTACGGGATCGAAGAGCTCGACGCGACGGTCATCCCGATCGGCGGCGGGCAGACCCAGCGGCAGGTGGAGCTGTTGGAGGACTTAGAGAGCGACGTCCTCACCTGCACGCCGTCGTACTCGCTGTACCTCGCGGAGACGGCCGCGGAGATGGGCGTCGATCCGAGCGAACTGCCGGTGTCGACGGTGATCTTCGGGGCGGAACCCTGTACGGACCCGATGCGCGAGGAGATCGAGGAGCGCCTCGACGTCACGGGGATCGACATCTACGGACTGTCCGAGATCATCGGCCCCGGCGTCTCCAACGAGTGTCACGAAGCCCAGGATGGATTGCACGTCTGGGAGGATCACTTCTACCCTGAGGTGGTCGACCCGGACACGGGAGAACCCCTTCCGGAGGGCGAGGAGGGCGAACTCGTGTTGACGACGCTCACGAAGGAGGCCCTGCCCGTGCTGCGCTACCGCACCGGCGATCTCACCACGCTCACGACCGAGGAGTGCGAGTGCGGCCGCACGATGGTCCGAATGGACAACGTCACCGGCCGCGCCGACGATCTCATCATCGTGCGCGGCGTCAACCTCTATCCCAGCGAGATCGAAGCCGTCGTCCTCGAGTTCGAGGCGGTCGCGCCCTACTACCGCATCGACCTCGAGCGCGAGGAGAACCTCGACACCCTCGAGNGAAGCCGTCGTCCTCGAGTTCGAGGCGGTCGCGCCCTACTACCGCATCGACCTCGAGCGCGAGGAGAACCTCGACACCCTCGAGCTCACGATCGAACTGGAGGACGGATTCGACGGCGACGTCGGGGAGCTTCGAGACCGAATCCTCACTCGGCTGTCGAACGTCCTCTCGTTTACGCCGGACGAACTGAACGTCGTCGAACCGGGCAGTATCGAGCGCACGAAGGTCGGCAAAGTGAAACGCGTCTACGACCACCGATAGCCGCTGCGAGACGCCGCGTCGCACTGTCGATCGGACGCGAGAGGAAGTCGACCGGTCTGTGTCGGACCCGACGCTGACAGCGTCGACCGACTGTAGTGATATCTCCGCGGCGTACAGGCGCTCCGGCAGCGGAGCCGTCGATTCGAGCAGCGTCGACCCGGACTCGCATCGATTCTCGGTCGCACCTCCGATTCCCGTCACTGAGGTAAACTATTTGTGTCACGAGAGGGATGGTCACGTATGGCATACAGCTACGAGCCGCATCACTTCGAGGACTTCGAACCCGGTCAGGAGTTCGAGAGCGTCGGCCGGACCGTCACGGAATCCGATTTCGTCATGCACTCGGCGCTGGCCGGTGACTGGACCGAACTGCACACGAACAAGGAGTACGCGGAGGACGGTCCCTTCGACGGCCGAATCGCCCACGGGCCGATGACGTTCG
Source organism: Haloterrigena salina JCM 13891 (assembly GCF_000337495.1). Lineage (GTDB taxonomy): Archaea > Halobacteriota > Halobacteria > Halobacteriales > Natrialbaceae > Haloterrigena > Haloterrigena salina. The sequence goes on along the minus strand of NZ_AOIS01000033.1, from coordinate 20,211 downwards.
TCCAGGCGACGGGCTTCGTCTACCGCACCGGGATCGTCGAGCGCACGGCGTACGCTTTTCTCGGGATGAACTACATGGATCTCCCGAACCCGGTCTACATCGGAGACACGCTCTCGCTCGAGATGGAGGTCAGCGAGAAGAAAGACGTCGAACACGACGACGCCGGGATCGTCGTCCTCGACACCGAGATGACGAACCAGGACGACACCGTCGTGTTTCAGGGCGACATGAAGTTCCTCATCAAACGGAAGGAATAGCGCGCAGAACGCGGCGTCGCCGACGGAGGCCGTCGGTGCGGACCCGTTCGTCGGAGTCACATCCGTATCGATCCGGCCATCGGAACTGCCCGCTCACAGTCGGCGTCGCCTCGGCCTGATACTCGGCGGCGACCGGGCGATGCGAGAGCGATAGCTACCGACCGCAGCGCGCGAGGGCTGGTCCCGGACCGTCCGGCGCTCGCTTTCCAGTGATTCGTCGCCGACGTTACATCGTTACCGGCGTCCGATCGCGTCTCCGAAACCGCACGCGACCACCGTCCCGACTCCGACGCGAGCGCGGTCATCCGACAGCGGAAGTATCATAGAACGAATATAGCTGCCTATCTGGTATTTAGCCCGGAGTGAACTCGAGAGAACCGACCTACCTTCGCCGTACACACCGAGCAGCGATCGCGATGAGGGACTTCGATCGCGTGCTCGTATACCGGCGGTATACGCGGCATAGATGCCGATATCGTAGTAGTTGCGCCTTCGAGGCCGTAACTGTATTGCAGTCGGCGATCCGTCTCTCTATCGCCGTCCAGTTTGCCTTATCCGCCGCATTAGTTCGCCTGAAACTCCGTTATACCGATCCTAGCTCTTACGAGTGGAGAGTTGCTGTCGAGTAGCGTTCCGTCGAGTTCAATTCGACTATTACTCGACCCCCAGATGGATATAACAGTATTTCGATGTCTTCTCCATCCTACCATAAAAATATTGGTCTTTTGGCCACGATTCACAGTAATTCCCATACGTTCGCCGGTCGGCGGTCCGAAGCTGGGCCCCAAACTACCTTTACAATGGAAACCGAATCGGGTGTATGGTACGATCGGAGGTACGAACGATCACGGACGGCCAGCCCGCGTCGACGCTCGCAACCGCGGACGGAGGTGGCTAGATGGTCGACCACGAGACCTGGGGCGACGGACAGGCGACGACCACCGTCACCGTCGACGGCCACGACCTCGAGGTCGCCTACCACGAGGACGGCCCAGAGACGGGTGATGCGGACGACGAACCACCAGTCGTCTTTCTCCACGGAATCCCGACCTGGTCGTTCCTCTGGCGCGATATCGTTCCGGCGGTCGCCGAAGAGCGCCGAACGATCGCGCCGGACCTGGTCGGCTACGGCAACTCCGCGATGCACGACGGCTTCGACCGCTCGATCCGCGCCCAGGAAGTGATGCTCGAGGGACTGCTCGAGGATCTCGACGTCGACCGGGTCGTCCTCGTCGCCCACGATATCGGCGGCGGGGTCGCCCTGCGCTTTGCCGCGCACAACCCGGACGCCGTCGAGCAACTCTTGCTCTCGAACGCCGTCTGTTACGACTCCTGGCCCGTCGAGTTCGTCTCGGAGCTCGGACTGCCGTCGACAGCCGATCTCGAACGCGAGGAACTGGAGGCCCGCCTCGAGTCGGCGTTCGTCGACGGCGCCTACGGCGAGGCCGATCCCGAGTTCGTCGCGGGGATGAAGGCGCCGTGGCTGACCGACGAGGGCCACCTGTCGCTGGTTCGCGACGCCGTCGCGACGAACACGAATCACACGGCCGAGATCGACTACGGCGCGATCGAGGCCGAGACGCTGTTGCTGTGGGGCGAAGACGACGTCATGCAGCCCTACGACTACGCCGAACGGTTGGCCGAAGAGCTCGACGACGCCGCGCTCGCGCCGCTGTCGGACGCCTATCACTGGGTCCCCGAGGACCGACCTGACGCCTACACCGATCATTTGATCGACTTCCTGAAATGAATGGACACATAACGGTAGCGGATAAAACGGACCGACTATATGACTGACGACGAGCAACCGAACTGGGATTTCAAGGATCGCGACATCGCCATCCTCTGTGAGCTCTCGAAGGACCCGCAGCTCTCCTCGCGGGAACTGACGAGCGTGCTCAAGGCCGAGTACGACATCGACGTCTCGCACGTCACCGTCAGCGAGTCGATCCGACGGATGCGCGACGAGGGCGTGTTCAGAGAGGCGATCATCCCCAACGAGGAGTACTACACCTTCGCGCTGTTCGAGTTCAAGTTCAACACCGAACACTTCGAGGACGGCTGGCGCGACGCGATGGAGTACATTCAGGGCAGCAAGCATACGCTGTTTTACTTCCTCTCCGACGGGGAGTACCAGTGGAAGACCGTCATGATGTTCCGAAGCTCAGAGCAGATCTCGAAGTGGATCCACAACTGCTACAAGGAACACGGCGACGTCATCGCGAACATCCGGAACTCCTCGGTCCACAACGTGCTCAAGTTCCGGACTGATCCGCAGATCTACGAGGATCTGCGCGGCGACCAGACCGAATAGAACGCGGTTTCGATCCCTCTTTCGTCAATTCCACGCCGGTCAGCAGGGAGTGGCGGGTCCCGCGCCGACCGACGGCCGCTGCGGATTAGCGACCGCCCGCGCTCTCGCCGCCGCCGGCTCGGAACAGCCGGTAGGTCGTCCGGCCGACGGCCGCCTCGCCGTCGGCGCCGGTGACCGAGACCTGCGTGACGCCGGACGTCTTGCCCGCGCGAACGACCTCCGCCTCGGCCCGGAGATCGCCCGTCGCCGGCCGGAGGTAGGAGACGTTGAGGTCGGTCGTCGTCAGCCCAGCCCCGCCCGGGTCGTCGAACGTCGACCGGAGCGCGAACGCGCTGGCGGTGTCGATCAGCGTGGCGACGATACCGCCGTGGATCGGGTCGTAGCCGTCCGAACCGACCGGGTTCTCGAACTCCTCGTCGTGGTCGATAGCGAGGACTGCGCGGCCCTCCTCGAGGGATTCGACGCGGACGTCGAGCCACGAGAGGTAGCCGTGGTTGTCGACGAACGACCCCCACTCGGGCCAGCCGGTGGCATCGTCCGTATCGGGGACATCGGCGGTGTCGGTCGACTCTCCCGTCTCGGGCGCATCGGAGACGTCGTCCGCGTCCGTCAGGTCCTCCGGGTCCTGCATCTCGTTACTCGCCCTCGAATTCGGGGTCGCGGTCCTCGGCGAAGGCCGTCGTGCCCTCGAGCACGTCGTCGGTGCTGGACAGCAGGCCGAAGCCCTGGCTCTCCATCGTGAGGGCGGCCGCCATGCTCGCGTCCTGGCCTTCGTTCATGACCTTCTTGGCGACCTCGAGGCCGATCGGCGGGCCGTTACGGAGGTCGTCGACGAACGCCGCGACGGTGTCGTCGAAGTCGTCGCGTTCGACCGAGCGGTTGATCAGTCCCCACTCCTCGGCGCGGTCGGCGTCGATGTGGTTGCCGCGGAAGACCAGTTCCTTCGCGCGGGTCTCACCGAGCACGCGGAGGAGCCGTTGGGTGCCGCCGCCGCCGGGGATTAGCCCGAGGGTGATTTCGGGGGCGCCGAAGGAGGAGCGGTCGGTCGCGACGCGCAGGTCACAGGCGAGGGCGAGTTCGAGACCGGCGCCGAGACAGAAGCCGTCGATCTTCGCGAGGACGGGACGGGGGAACTCGTTGACCGTCTCGAACGCGGGCGTGACGTCCATCAGGTCCGTCGGCTCGGCGTCACTGAATTCGGAGATGTCGGCGCCGGCACTGAACGCGCGGTCGCCCGTGCCTTCGATGGTCGCACACCGAACCTCGTCGGCGTCGATCGACGAGAACAGGTCGTCGATCTCTGCGAGCAGGTCTCCCGAGAGGGCGTTCATCCGCGAGGGACGGTCGAGTTCGACCTGCAAGACGGCGTCCTCGAGCTCGTAGTTCAGGTCGTGGTAGGGACCGAGTTCGTCGTCGCCGTAGTCGTAGAAGCCCGCGCCGGCGTCCTCGCCGGTCTTCCCCTCCGCGACGAGTTCCTCGAGGTACGGGTGGGGCTCGAAGCGGTCGGAACCCGTCTCCTCGTACAGCTCCTCGAGTTTCGCTAAGACCGTATCGAGGCCGATCTTGTCCGCGCGGCGGCAGATGCCCTCGGGGAAGCCGAGTCCGAGCTGGACGCCGGTGTCGACCTCCTCGGGCGTGGCGACGTCCTCGCCGACGAGGAAGGCGGCACGGTTGATCATCCGGGCCTCGACGCGGAGCCAGTCGAAGTCGCCTGCGTCTTCGGGCTCGTAGTCGGCGCCGTCGCCGTCCTCGTAGTCGTAGAATCCCTTGCCGGTCTTCTGGCCGAGCTCCTCGGCCTCGACCTTCTCCTCGGTGATCGGCGGGATCGGACTGCCGCCCTCCTTGCGGACGTGGTAGCCGACGTCGATCCCGGTGAGGTCGGCGAGTTCGAAGGGGCCCATCGGGTAGCCCCGCTCGTGGGCCATCGTGGCGTCGGCCTCCCGGATCGTGGTCTCGCCGTTGGAGACCATGAACGCGGGCTCGCCGCCGAAGGGGCCGACGATGGTGTTGACGACGAAGCCGCGGACGTCCTTGCGGACGTAGATCGGCGTCTTGCCGATCGACTCGACCCACTCGTAGCCCGCTTCGGCCGCCTCGTCGCTGGTGTCCTGCCCGTAGATGACCTCCACGAGGTCCATCTTCACCGGCGGGTTAAAGAAGTGCAGGCCGAGCACGCGTTCGGGCGTGTCGACGGCCTCCGCGATGTCCGTGATCGGCAGACTCGAGGTGTTCGTCGCAAGCAGGGTGTCCTCGCTGGTGTACTCCTCTAAGTCGCTGAAGATGTCGTGTTTCAGGTCCAGTTCCTCGGGCGCGGCCTCGATCACGAGGTCGGCGTCGGCGACGGCCGCCTCGAGATCCGTCGTCGTGTCGATCCGCTCGAGGACCTCGTCGGCGGATTCGTCGATCAGCTCCTTCTCCTCGAGTTTCCGCAGGCTCCACTCGATGGACTCGTAGCCGTCCTCGACGAACTCGTCTTTGATGTCCCGCATCGCGACGTCGTAGCCGGCCATCGCGGTCACTTCGGTGATTCCGTGTCCCATGTTCCCCGCGCCCAGCACGGCGACGCGGTCGATGCTGTCGAGTGACATGGTCGTGGTGTCGCTCGGAATCATCTTAATACCACCGACACTTGCTTAGCAATGTTAAGTGCGTTGCCTCCGGTTGTACAGCGCGTTCGTCGATTCCGGTTTTCGGTGAACTTCGGTAACGTTTACTCGAGTTTATCCCTACGGGCTGCGACTGACCACCGGTCCTCTCGCGGCGGTCACTCCGCCCGGCGACCGATCTTCCGCTCAATGATCGGTCAGTTCCCGAATCCGAGCCCGGACGGCGTCGGCGGAATCGTACGATTCGTCCTCGATCGGGGCGAACACGTCCTCGAGGGGTTTCGATCCGTCCCGCGTGTCGACCTCCCGGTCGCCGTGGGCGCCGACGAGTTCGTCGGCCGTCGTCGGATACTCGCGGTTCTCGAGTTCGTCGTCGAGCGCGGGGTCGATCGGTTCGGGTTCGTCGTTGCGCTCGCGCGCTTCCTGAAGTTCTCGCTCCCGCTGGCGTCGCTCCTCGTCGTCGGCTTGCTTGTTTCGGCCCTTCTTGTCGTCTGCCATCCTCCAGACTAGGACAGCGAGCGGGATAACGCTGTGGCCGTCCGTCGCACACACGCGGCCGAGCGGTCGCGGAAGCGCATTTTCTGCGCAGTCTCGTCAGTCATCATCTCACTTCGGCCCGACCATCCGACGTGCTGTGGCGCGCGCTGTCGACCGACCGAGTGATAGCGAGGGCGGTCGACAACTTCGTGTGAGGTGAGCGAGTGAGTTTGTGAACGAGCGAATCGGCTGGGGAGGGTGTGGCGACTCACTATTGCCACGACAGCAGGGCACTTCGATTCACCCACTCTCTCAGTCAACGCACCGTTTCTTTCGATCGAAGCGCCGTCCGTTCGCAATTCTACTGATCGGCTGACTCAACGCAGACCCTCCGGGACAAACGGGGCTAGTTTCCCAATTCCGTTCCCTATTCACACCTTCTCCAGACGAACGCCGGACTGATCGCGCACGAGAGGCGCACCCATCGAAACGCGAAACCGCCGTCAGAGTCCCGACCCGACTACAGCGGTTCGTCGCCCTCGAGAATCCGCTTTGCGCGCGCGGCCAGCGCCGGCACGCGGTCCTCCATCTTCGGGTACAGCGGGTTGTCCGCGTTGCCCTCGAGGTGCCGGCGGAAGAACATCTCGCCGAGGCCGGCCAGTTTGTAGACCGCCAGCGTCCGGTAGAACCGCTCGTGTTCGAACTCGAGGCCGGTGAGTTCCTCCCACCGGTCGACGAGTTCGACGCGAGTGGGATAGCCCTCGCGTTCCATAAACCGCGTGACCAGTTCCGGAATTTCGGGGGCGGGATCCTTCGGATCGCGCCAGTAGGAGAGCATCCAGCCCAGATCGGCCCGCGGGTCGCCCAGCGTCGCCATCTCCCAGTCGAAGACGGCGTTGAGCTCCGGCGGTGTGCCAGATGCAAACATCACGTTGTCCAGCTTGTAATCGCCGTGGACCAGCGAGTGCGGGTGGTCCTCGGGGACGTTGGCCTCGAGCCAGTCGCCGACCTCGTAGAGGACGGGCACCTCGCGCTCGTCTTCCGTGACCTCGAACGCCCACGAGAGCTGTTTGCCCCAGCGATCGACCTGCCGCTGGGTGTACCCGGCGGGCCGGCCGAACTCGCCGAGGCCGATTTCCGCGTAGTCCAGTCGGTGGATCTTCGCCAGCGTGTCGACGAGTTCCTCGCCGATCCGCCGGCGGTGGTCGGGGTCGGCGAACCGATTCGGTTCGTCCTCCCGGAGGACGTCGCCCTCGAGGCGCTCCATCACGTAGAAGTCGCTGCCGATGACGTCGTGGTCGTCGCAGGCCACCTTCGTCTCGGGGACGGGAACGTCGGTATCGGCCAGAGCCGCCGTCACCCGATGCTCCCGGAGGACGTCGTGGGCGGTGTCGGCGGTTTCGCCCGGCGGCGGTCGCCGGATGACCAGGTCCTCGCCGCCCCAGGTGACGAACAGGGTCTCGTTGGAGTGGCCCTCCTGGTGGCGCTCGATCTCGTAGTCGTCGACCTCGCCGAGGTGCTCCTCGAGGTAGGCGACCAGCGCGCCCTTGTCGACCAGCCGCTCGTAGTACTCGTCGCTCATAGCGTACTGAGGGGAGCCGATACGGCGAATTCCGTCGGATCGCGATGCGCGCTCGACATTTGTGGACAGTACTAACGCGACTCCCCTTTACGAAAATAGTTTCGCTGGAAACTCTTTCTTACAATGTTCATACAATGCGAGTTATCAACCCGCGTGGGTACGACGGTCGGGATCGATTCGATCGCCGTCGCGGTTCCGAATTCACGGTCGCTGCTGAGCCGGTCCGCTTTACGTCCCGTCGACGATCTCGAGCACCTCCGCGGGCGATTCGATCCGGTAGGAGACGGCCGGGCCGTCCTCGGCGCCGAAGGCGACGCCGTGCATACCCATCTCGTCGGCGCCCTTCACGTCGTGGTCGTACCGGTCGCCGATCATCAGCGATCGCTCGGGGGCGACGCCGGCCTTTTCGAGGGCCGTCTCGAAGATTTCGGGATCGGGCTTGGTCCGGCCGACCTCCTCCGAGGTCGTGATCGAGTCGAACTGCTCCCGGACGCCGAACTCCTCGAGCATCTCCTTCCCCGCTTCGTCGTCGACGTCGCTGATGACGCCGACGTGGAGCTCGCGGTCGGCGAGTGCCGCGATGGTCTCCGGAGCGCCCGGAATCGGTTCGATCGACGACTCGACGTGCGCCTCGAAGTCGGGCACCCACGTCTCGCGGGGCAGTTCCTCGCCGACGAGGGCCTCGACGCCCGCCGCGTACCCCTCGCGAGCCGAGCGAAACTCGGTGCCGTCGCGCTCGCGGAAGTAGTCGCCGACGGCCGTCCGCCAGGTGTCGACGGCCTCCTCGACGCTCAGCTCGAGGCCGTGCTCGTCGACCAGTCCCTCGACGAACGCCGCGTGGGCGCCCTGCACGGACTCGAGTTCGAGGATGACGCCGCCGATGTCCCAGAAGACGGCCTCCCACTCCGCCGATGTGTCGGGGTCTCCAGCGGATCCTTCGGCGTCGCCGATCCCGGTTTCGCCCTCGCTCATCGCTCCGCCCTCCGGAGGTTCGAGCGGTCGACCTCGTCGATACTCGCACAGCCCGAGAGGCCGACCGTTAGGTCGAGGTCGGCCAGCAGGTTCTCGAGAACCGCACGCACGCCGTCTTCGCCGCCGATGCCCAGCCCCAGCGCGTAGGGTCGGCCCAGCAGGACCGCGTCGGCGCCGAGCGCGACCGCCTGGAAGACGTCGCTTCCGCGGCGGATGCCGCTATCGAAGAGGACGGGGAACTCCTCGTCGGCCGCCGTGGCGTCGTCGACCGCGTCGACCACGTCCGGCAGCGCGTCGAGGGCCGGAATCGCGCCGTCGACCTGCCGGCCGCCGTGGTTCGAGACGATCAGGCCGTCGACGCCCCGATCGACCGCCTCCCGGGCGTCGTCCGGGTGGAGCACGCCCTTGAGAACGATCGGCAGGTCGGTCTGTTCGTCGAGCCAGTCGAGATCGTCCCACGTGAGCGAGGCGTCGCCGAAACACTCCTTCCAGGAGCGGATCGCCGAGACGGGGTCGTCCTCGGGATCGGCCTCGAGCCGGTCCCGAAACGCGGGATCCGCGAAGTAGTTCTGCAGGCCCTGTGTCTCGAGGAAGGGGAGATAGCCGAGTTCGATGTCGCGCTCGCGCCACCCCATCTTCGGCGTGTCGAGGGTGACGACGACGGCCTCGTAGCCCGCGTCTTCGGCACGCTCTACGAAGCTCGCGGCGACGTCCCGGTCGGCGCTCCAGTAGAGCTGGAACCAGCCGGGACCGTCGCCCAGTTCGTCCGCGACGGCCTCGAACGTGTGCGAGGAGACGGAGCTCAGGACCATCGGAAGCTCGAACTCGCGGGCCGCGCGGGCGACGGCGAGTTCGGCCTCCTCGTGGAGGATCTCCTGGACGCCGATCGGCGCGAGCAGGACGGGCGCGGGGTACTCGGTTCCGAAGAGGTCGACCGAGAGGTCCCGGTCCGAGACGTCTCGCAGCATCCGGGGGACGATCTGCCACGTCTCGAAGGCCCGATCGTTCGCCCGGACCGTCGACTCGGAGCCGGCGCCGCCGACGACGTAGGCGAACGCCTCCTCGCTCAGTTCCTCGCGGGCGCGCTCTACGAGGTCTTCGTAGGAAACGGGGAACTCGGGCGGGTCGTCCTCGAGCATCCCTTGGCTGTAGACCGCCTGCTGTCGGTTCGGTCCGTACCGCGGTACGTCGTCCGGAACCTCGTCTGCCGGATCGTTCCGTGAGGCGTCATCTGTCATATCTGAGGGGTCTGCGAGCCGTCGCCGTCGATCTCCGCAGCCGACTCGCCGCTGTCTGTATATCCGTGACACCGATTGCCACTCACTTAACGGTACGGTATCTATACCCAACTTTATTAACAAACTCTGCGTATACTCTGATGGAACTAACAATGGAAGCGAACAACGAGTTACGGGTGGTCGCGGATGAGCACTGAGCAGTTCAGCGTCGACGGCGACGTCGCCATCGTTACGGGCTCCTCGAGCGGCATCGGGCGGGGTATCGCCGAGCGGTTCGCCGCGGACGGCGTCGACGTCGTCGTCTGTTCGCGCGAACAGGAGAACGTCGACCCCGTCGCCGAGGAGATCAACGAGAGCGAGCGGCCCGGCGAGGCGCTGGCCGTCGAGTGCGACGTGACCGACCGCGACGCGGTCGAGGCGCTGGTCGAGGCGACCGTCGAGGAGTTCGGCGGGCTGGACGTGCTGGTCAACAACGCCGGCGCGTCGTTCATGGCCGACTTCGACGACATCTCGCCGAACGGCTGGGAGACGATCATGGACATCAACGTCAACGGTACCTACCACTGCACCCACGCCGCCGCGGAGCACCTCAAGGACGGCGGCGGCTGCGTGATCAATCTTGCCAGCGTCGCCGGCCAGCGGGGCTCGCCGCTGATGAGCCCCTACGGCGCCGCCAAGGCCGCCGTCATCAACCTGACGACGACGCTGTCCTACGAGTGGGCCGACGACGGCGTCCGCGTCAACTGCATCGCCCCCGGCTTCGTCGCCACGCCGGGCGTCGAGAGCCAGATGGGCGTCTCCGCCGACAACATCGACCGCGAGGAAGTCGCCCGCCGCATCGGCACCGTCGAGGAGATCGCCGACCTCACCCAGTTCCTCGCCAGTCCGGCCTCGTCGTATATCGTCGGCGAGACGATCACGGCCCAGGGCGTCCCGCAGATCAGCGAAGAGCACGAGGTCTGAGCCGTCCCGTTTTCCGATTTTGCCGCTTTTGCTACCGGTGAGCGCGGTCCTCAGACCGCGGTGAGTGCCCCGCTCGTCCGGAGGGCGAAGTACCCGACGAACGCGAGCGCGAGCAGCCACTGACCGACCGAGACCTCGCGGCGTTCGCCCGCCGCGAGTTTCATGACGGGGTAGGCGATGATCCCCGCCGCGATACCGTACGCGATGGAGAGGGTCAGCGGCATCGCGATGATCGTCACGCCCGCCGGGACGGCGTGAGTCGGATCGTGCCAGTCCACGTCGGCGACGTTGCCGAGCATCAGGACCGCGACGACGACGAGCGCGATGTGGGACGCGTACAGCGGGATCGCCGCGGCCAGCGGGACGATCGCGAGCGACGCGAGGAAGAGCGCGGCGACGACGAGCGCGGTCAGCCCCGTCCGGCCGCCCTCCTCGATCCCGGCCGCGGACTCGACGTAGGCCGTGACCGTCGAGGTCCCGAGCACGCCGCCGACGGTGGTCCCGACCGCGTCGGCCATGAGCGGCTTCTCCATCTCGGGAAGGTTCCCGTCCTCGTCGAGCAGCCCGCCGACCTGCGCCACGCCCGTGAGCGTCCCCGCCGTCTCGAGGAAGTCGACGAAGAAGAACGTGAGGACCACCAGCGAGACGGAGAGCGCCTCGACGTTTCGAAGGCCGTCGACGAACGCGCCGGCGAGCGGCGAGATGTCGTACTGGGGCGAGGGGATCGACGGAGCGAGCGGCGTCCCGGGATGCGGGCTCTGCACGCCGGCCGACGCGGCGATCCAGCCGGCGACGGCGGTGAGGAGGACGCCGACGATGATCGACCCGCGAACGCCGCGGGTGTACAGCCCGAAGGAGAGGAAGAGCCCGAAGACCGAGAGGAGCGCGACCGGATCGGCGCCGATCGAACCGAGTTGCACCAGCGTCGTCTGGTCGGCGACGACGACCTTCATCTCCTGTAAGCCGATGAACGCGAGGAACAGCCCCAGCGCCGCGCCGACGGCGAACTTGACCGGCTCCGGAAAGAGCCGGATGACGTACTCTCGAGCGCCGGCGAGCGTGAGCCCCATAAAGAGGATTCCCTCGATGACGATCGCCGCGAGCGCGGTCTCCCACGGGACGCCCATCGCGCCGATGACGGTGTACGCGAAGAAGGCGTTGAGGCCCATTCCGGGCGCGAGCGCGAACGGTCGGTCCGCGTAGACGGCCATGACGAGCGTCGCCGCCGCCGCGGAGAGGATCGTCACGACGGCCAGCATCTGCACCGTCTCGGTGTACGTGGCTCCCGCGACGTCGATACCGGGCTTCTCGCCCCTCGCGGCGAGGATCGCCGGATTGACGACGACGATGTACGACATCGTGAGGAACGTCGTCAGCCCGGCGAGGAGTTCCGTTCGGAGATCCGTAGCGCTATCGTCGAGATCGAAAAGAGCGACGAGCGATTCGCGTATCTTCATTTGCTACCCCTACGGGGAAGCCGAGACGGCCATTTAGTCCCTCTGAATCGAACCGTCCGAGGGGTGCGTTCTCGTCTAGCAGCCGGCCAGAGCGGCGACGCAACGCCGCGTCTCGCCAGTCGCCTTCCGGTTACAACGCTCGGCCCGTCGGCTCCGGTTTCCATACACCCAAAAGGTCGCGTTCCGTCTGTGAATGACGATGACTACCAGAGACGTTCACCTGCCGGTCGCGGCCCAGCCGACCGTCGACTCGATCGTCGACTACACGCGACGCGCGGAGGAGGGCGGCTACGACTGCGCGTGGCTCCCCGAGACGTGGGGTCGGGACGGCGTCACCGTCCTGACGGCGATGGCCGAACGCACCGCGGAGATCGATATCGGCTCGAGCATCCTCAACACGTACTCCCGGTCGCCGGCGCTGCTCGGCCAGACGGCGGCGACGCTGCAGGAGGTCTCCGACGGGCGGTTCCGCCTCGGTCTCGGTCCGAGCGGTCCCGTCGTCGTCGAGAACTGGCACGGAATGGAGTACGGCAACCCGCTCCGACGCACCCGCGAGACGGTCGAGATCGTTCGACAGGTTCTCTCCGGCGAGACGGTCGACTACGACGGCGACGACTTCCAGCTCTCGGGCTTCCGACTGCGCTGCGAGCCGCCAGAGACGCGGCCGCCGATCGAGGTCACCGGAATGGGCCCGAAGGCCGTCGAACTCGCCGGCCGGTTCGCCGACGGCTGGCACGGGATCATGCTCACCCCCGAGGGGATGGCAGACCGCATCGAAGATATCGAGCGCGGTGCCGATCTCGGCGACCGCGACTCCGACGAGGTGCAGGTCACCGCCGGCGTCACCTGCTGTGCCCTCGAGGACGCCGAGCGAGCGTGCGAACTCGCCCGCCAGCACGTCGCCTTCTACGTCGGCGGGATGGGCACCTTCTACCGGGACGCCCTCGAGCGCCAGGGCTACGACGCGGCCGGCGACGTCCACGACGCCTGGCAGGACGGCGACCGCGAGCGGGCCCTGGAGTTGGTCGACGAGAACATCCTCGAGGACCTCTGTGCCTTCGGCGACCCCGAGACGGCCCGGGAGCAACTCGAGCGCTACGAGGCGGTCGACGGGATCGACACCATCGCGGTCAGCTTCCCGCGGGGCGCCGACGAGGACGAGATTCGGCGGACGATGGACGCGATGGCGCCCGACGCCTGAGTCGATTCACAAGTCTGTGGCGGGTTCAGTAAGTATATATGCGCACCGAGCGGTCGGTCACCGACGAGCGGTTGCGAAGGAGATTTAGATATCAACGGGCGGTGTTCGGTTCGTAGACATCTTGCTATCATACTAAAATTCGAGATAATAAATAATTTTATATATGAGAAACATATTAAGTATGTTCAGTCCGTTCTCTGACGAGGCACTAGTGCGCCGATACTACCTCTATCGCGCCACTATATCTGTCGGGTTCATTACGCCAATTTTCACCCTGTTTCTCCTACAGACTCTCACGTTCACACAGGTTGGGGTGTTGTCAGCGCTTTATTCGCTACTATCGGTCGGTGGTGAGATACCAACAGGGTACGTCGGTGACCGGCTTGGCCGGCGGGCAAGCCTTCTGCTCAGCGTGGCGTTCACCGTCTCCTCGCTGGCTGGATTCATTCTCGCGGAGGGATTCCTCTGGTATGCGTTTCTTTATGCGCTGTGGGCGCTAGCGCTTACGTTTCGCTCGGGAAGCATGGACGCGTGGCTCTACGACACCCTCGACGAACGACTCGATACGAGTCGCTTTAGCTATGTCCGAGGACGGGGCGACGCGGTACAGAAGTGGACCGCCGCCGTATCTATGGTAGGTGGAGGAATTCTCTACGGGCTAGATCCCATCTATCCCTTCATTGCTGCAGTTGTGTTTAATGGTCTCGGCTTCGGAACACTGTTTTTACTCCCAAAAAACCACCAGTACGCTGACCGTGGAAACTCTGACGCTGACCACCTCGGTCCGCGAGACGCTCTCACTATTATCCGAAAGTATCTGGCTCAACCGCCGCTGCGGTCGATGGTTCTCTACGTTGGACTATTCTACGCTATTCTGGGCGTTGCGCATACTTATGTCCAACCGATGGCGCTCGAGACACTCACCCCCTATGCCGCCGGGTTCGGTGTCGAAATACCCTTGGGCGGCGCGACCGCGGCGGCGCGTTCGGGCGAGGCAGGGGCGGCACTGGCAGTAGGGCTGGGTGTGATGTACGCTTCTCTCTCCGCAATATCGGCGATGGGCGGCTACTACGCTGGCGCGGTCGAAGATTTCTTTGGCACCAACCGGGCTGTGTTGCTCGTGCCTGCAGTGGCAGCATTCGCACTTGTGGTGCCACTATGGGTTGGGCTGCTGGCGCTCCCTACATTCGCAACGATGCGGGCTGCGACACCGCTGGTCCAGCCCATCACAAATGGGTACATCAACGACCACGTCGAAGGGATTGGCCGGGCGACGGTGCTCTCTGCAGTGTCGATGTTCTCCATGGCGCTCCGGACGCCACTGGCACTTGGAGCTGGGATGATGGCCGATGCAACAACGGCAACTACGGCGGTGGCGGCCCTCGGCGGCCTTTTCTTTGTTTTCGGTGGCGCAGTGTGGTTATTTGGCGAGATCGCTCCTGACACTGAAGCGACGGGTATGGAGTAATCCAGCCCGCCGATGTTCAGAATGGGACTGAAATTGCTGAAAAATACATCCTCTGTATTCAGCACAGTGTTCTTGATAGCTATCAGTGAGGCCGATCACTTCTCCATTACCTACTTAACCTATACTGAACGCGAGTTTCACGACTGTTTTTGCATGTCGAAACTGTGCGACCAGCGGTCATCGGCCGCGGTCGACAGCTACAAACCTCGGATCGACGGAGTTCGTGGTATGCCCGGCAAGGTGAGTCCGGACGACCTGCTCGCGCACGTCTTCGAGCGGACGGGAACCGACGACGAGACGGTCCTCCAGGGGCCGGCCAACGGGGAGGACGCCGCCGCTATCGCCCCGTTCGGCGGCGACGAGACGCTCGTGGTCAGCTCCGACCCGATCTCGCTGGCCGCGGCGGGCGTCGGCTCCCTCGCAGTGCCGATCGCCTGCAACGACGTCGCCGCCTCCGGCGCCGACCCGCGGTGGCTGACCGTCGTCATCATGCTCCCCGACGAAGAGACGGACCTCGAGGCGATCACCGGCGACCTCGACGCCGCGGCCCGGGACGTCGGCGCGACGATCGTCGGCGGCCACTCGGAGTACGTCGACCAACTCGAGCGCCCCCTCCTGTCGCTGACCGCGATGGGAACCGCCGACTCGTTCGTCCCGACCGGCGGCGCAGAACCCGGCGACAGTGTCATCATCACGAAGGCCGCGGGGCTCGAGGGCACGGCCATCCTCGCGACCGACTTCGGCGACGGGCTCGACGTCGACGAGGCCGTCCGCGAGCGCTCCGAGGGATTTCTCGAGGAGATCAGCGTCGCCCCCGACGCCCGCGCGGTCCGCGAGCACGCGACCGCGATGCACGACCCGACCGAGGGCGGCGTCGCGGCCGGCCTGCTCGAGATCGCCCGCGCCTCCGGCGTTCGACTTGCGGTCGATCGCGAAAGGATTCCGGTCCGCGAGGAGACCCGCCGGCTCTGCGAGGCCGCCGGCGTCGACCCGCTGCGGATCTTCGGCTCCGGCGCCTTGCTCGCGACCGTTCCCGGCGACGCGGTCGACGACTGCCTCGCGGCGCTTGAGGCGGCCGGCCTCGAGGGGAGCGAGATCGGAACGGTCGGCGAGGGCGACCCCGCGCTCGTCCTCGACGGCGAGGCGATCACCGAGCCGATCGCGGACGATCTCTACCCCCTGTGGGAAGGGGCCGACGCGGACGACTGAGCGTCGGTCCCGTCGGACCCGAGGAGCGCGTCGACGGTCGCGTCGGCCAGCACAGCCGCTGGATCGACGACGGCGTCCGCCCCGGCCCGCTCGAGCGACTCGCCGGCCCTGGCCGCTTCGGTTCTCGACTCCCGGTCCTCGACGACGGCGATTCGAGCGTCCGTGTACGACCGGGCCGCGGCGACGGTCTCGCCCGCGTCGATCCCCGCGGCGACGACGAGCACCGCGTCACATGCCTCGAGACCCGCCCGCTCGAGCGTCCGGTCGGCGGTCGGATCGCCGACGATCGGGGCCGCGCCCTCGGGGAGTCGCGGCGCCGTCTCCTCGTCGGTCACGACCGCGACCGACGCGCGCTCCGCGAGCGCCTCGACGACGGGAGCGAGCGTCGCGTCGAAGCCGAGCGCGACGACCCGCGCCGGTCGCGCGGTTCCGTTTCCGGCCCCGCTACCGGAATCGTCGACTCCGGATTCCGGCTCGAGGTGCGCGGCCGCCCGGCGTCCGGTCCGCTCGAAGTGCGTCTCGAGCAGCGGTGCGAACAGGCTGCCGGCGGTGGCGGCGAGGGTCGCGGGTCCGAGCACGACCAGCGAAACGGCGAACAGCCGCGCCGTCTCCGTGGCCGCGTGCACGTCCCCGTACCCGACGGTGCTGGCGGTCACGGCGGTGAAGTAGACCGCGTCGACGACGGTCTCGACGCCGTCGAACTGGGCCCTGAGCGCGTATGCGCCGGCGGTCCCGTAACAGAACACGCCGACGATCGCCAACACCGCGCCGACCTGCGTCGCGTCGAGCACGACCGACCGCGTGAACCGCCGGCTCGTCGCCGCGAGAGCGAGGAGTCCGCCGGTCGAGAGGACGACCAGCGGGACGGCCAGCGCCCGGAACTGGACGACGCCGTGGGCCGCGGCGAGGGCCACGAGGACCGCGGCCGCAGCGTACGCGAGCCGATAGCCGCGGCGCATTCCCCACGCGGCAGCGAGGAGGGCGAAGCCGACGACGGTCCCGCTGAACTCCGCTACCGACTGGAGCTGCCCGAGCGAGCCATCGGCCTCGACGGCCGGCTGGGTGAGAATGGCGGCAACGCCGGTAGCGATCGACGCGAGCGCGATCGCGACGACGAGCCGGATCGTGATCCGACGGTCCGCTCGAGGCGGGCGAAACGTCTCGAACATACCGGTCCCACACCGCCGACAGCGGTAAATCCCGGGGCGCTCGGGGGCGCCGTCACGAGCGCGAATTCGCTTGCATGCGGCTTATTGGCACGGCTACGTTTCCACGATCATGGCGACAATCGCGTACGAGGGACCGGACGGAACCGCCGAGGAAACGGTCGACGCCGGCAACATCACCGATTCGGGCAAGGTTCAGGGCCTCCGGCTCAAACTCGAGGACGGCTACATCCACCTCCCCTACACCCGCGTGTACTGGGTCCGGATGAGCGAGGACGAGGGGAAGGCCGACTACTCGTCGGCGTAGGAAGGGTCGCCGCTGCGGTTCGAACTCGGTTTTGCCGAGGTACTCGATCGGCGACTCGACGGCGGGCCGGACGCCGTCTCGCGTTCCGCCGGGCTCCGTCGGGCGCGGGTCGACGACCCGTAACCCCTATCCCAGATGAAACTACGGTAGAAGGTTTTACCCGCGCCTTCCCCCTATATGTCCCGTAATGGATTCGACGCCCGACGCCGACGCGGAGCTCCGCCGTCGGGTTCGGCAACAGGAGGCCGTCGCGGAACTCGGACAACGGGCCCTCGAGACCGACGATATCGATCGATTGCTGCACGAGGCCGTCGTCGTCGTCTCGGACGTCCTCGAGACCGAGTACGCGGAACTGCTCGAGTTACTCCCCGACGGTGACGAGTTCTTCCTGCGCGACGGCGTCGGGTGGCGCGAGGGGCTGGTGGGGTCGGCGACGGTGCCCGCGGATACGAACTCGCAGGCGGGGATCACGCTCCGCACCGAGGCGCCGATACTCGTCGACGACGTCGAAAGCGAGGAGCGACTCTCCGAGCCCGCGTTGCTCGCCGACCACGGCGTCGCCAGCGGCATCAGCGTGATCGTCGGCTCGGTCGACGGGCCGTGGGGCGTGCTGGGAGCGTACGCGACCGAGCGCCGCGAGTTCACCGATCACGACGCCACCTTCCTCCGGAGCGTCGCGAACGTCCTCGCGTCGGCCCTCGAGAACGAACGGACCTGGCGGGAACTCGAGGAGATCTACGGTCGCATCTCGGACGCCTTCTTCGCCCTCGACGAGGAGTGGAACTTCACGTACCTCAACGAGCGCGCCCACGAACTGATCAATCCCGAGGGGCGAACGCTGGTCGGAAAGCGAGTGTGGAACGAGTTCCCCGAGGCGATGGGCCAGCAGTTCAAGCTGAAGTACGAGCGCGCGATGTACGACCAGGAGACCGTCTCGTTCGAGGAGTACTACCCCGAACCGCTCGACAGCTGGTTCGAGGTTCGGGCCTACCCCTCCGAGACCGGGCTGTCGGTGTACTTCCGGGACGTCACCGAGCGCAAGGAGCGCGAGCGGGACCTCGAACTGTTCCGGACGCTGCTCGACCACACCACTGATAGCGTACTGGTAATCGACCCGCAGTCGGGACGGTTCCTCGACGCCAACGAGACGGCCTGTCGCCAGCTCGGCTACGACCGGGAGGAACTGCTCGAGCTGACGGTGCCCGACATGGATCGCGTGTTCGACGACATCGCGGACTGGCGCTCCCACGTCGAGGACGTGAAGGCCGAGAACTCGATGACGATCACCGGCGAGCACGTCCGGAAGGACGGGACGACCTTCCCGGCGGAGGTCAACGTCGCCCACGTCGAACTGGATCGCGAGTACATGATCGCGATCGCCCGCGATATCACCGAACACCGAGAGCGCGAACGCGAACTCGAGGCGTCGAACGAGCGCCTGGAGCAGTTCGCCTACGCCGCCAGCCACGACCTGCAGGAACCCCTGCGGATGGTCTCGAGTTACCTCCAACTGATCGAACGCAGGTACGGCGACGCGTTCGACGAGGACGGCGAGGAGTTCCTCGCGTACGCGATCGACGGCGCCGAGCGCATGCGCGGGATGATCGACGGATTGCTGGAGTACTCCCGGGTCGAAACGCGGGGCGATCCGTTCGAACCGGTCGACCTCGATCGGCTGCTCGAGAACGTCCTCGAGGACCTCTCGCTCCAGCTCGAGGAGACCGACGCCGAGGTCGAGACCGAGTCGCTGCCCCGCGTGCGGGGCGACGCCAGCCAGCTGCGGCAGGTGTTCCAGAACCTGCTGGCGAACGCCCTCGAGTACAGCGGCGACGAGCCGCCGCGGGTCCACGTCGAAGCGACGCGGCGCGAGAGGGGGCGGTGGGAGATTTCGGTCACCGACGAGGGGATCGGGATCGACCCCGCCGACCAGGACCGCGTCTTCGACGTCTTTCAGCGCCTGCACAGCCGCGAGGAGTACGACGGAACCGGCATCGGCCTCGCGCTCTGTGAACGCATCGTCGAGCGCCACGACGGCGAGATCTGGGTCGAGTCGGAGCCGGGCGAGGGCTCGACGTTCTCCGTGACGCTGCCCGCGGCCGACGAGTCGGCGTAAGCGACTCGAGCGACCCGGTCGCGAACCCGCTCAGCCGTCGACGAGCAGCGTGTTCAGGGCGTCCGGAATCACGAGGACCTCGCTGCCGGGCTCGAGGGCGTCCGCGACGTCGTCCGCGGCGTGCATGAGACACTCCTCGACGACCTCGGGCGCGTCGCTGTTCGTCACGTAGAGGTCGTGATTCCGGAGGACCCGCGCGACGACGAACGCCCGCTGGGCGCCGGGCTCGTATCCCGTGCGCATCTCCTCGTAGAGCGATTCCGGATCGGTCGCGCCGCTCAACCGTCGGTGAAACCGCTGCTCGCCGGTTCCGTCGCCGACCCCCTCCGGGAGCGCGGCGGGGACGACGAGCCGGCCCCCCTCGCGGAGCGGATTTCGGTCGCCGAGCGCGACGTAGGTCGCGGCGCGGGTCGTCTGGTAGAGGTTCGCGTCCTTCGGCGCGCCGACGCCGCAGACGACGGCGTCGTGTGCGCGGTCGATCGGCACCGAGAGGGCGTCGCGGGCGATCGCGGCGAGTTCGCGGACGACGCGCCGCCCCTCGCCGGCGCGGACGCCGAGGACGCCCGCCGGCCCGTAGCTCAGGTTGATCGAGAAGTCCAGTCCCGCGAGGTCGCCGGCCGCGTCGATCGTCTCGCGGAAGGGGTTGTCCTCGACGCGACCCAGTCGGACGCCCTCGCGGGCGAGCATCTCGGGGCCGTGCGTGTAGCGGATGATCGACTCGCTGCCGGCCCCGATGACGACGGTCTTCGCGCCGCCGCTGAAGCCCGCGTACTGGTGGGGTTCGACGACGCCCGTCGAGAGCACCGCGTCGGCCTCGACGACCGGCTCGCCGATCTCGACGGGGACGTCGTCCTTACTTACCGTGCCGACCTCGACCACCG
>NZ_AOIS01000032.1 GCF_000337495.1 Haloterrigena salina JCM 13891 | reverse complement strand
GGCGGCGCCGAGCGACTGGCGATCGAAGCGGCCCTCGAGGCGGACCCCACCGTCGACGCGCACTCGCGGATACGGGCGGCCTCCGACGAGTGGTTGTACGAGGTTCGGTTCGCGGCCGAGATTTACGAAATCGGGGCGCTGCCGTTCGAGGAGGGCGGTACGATACTCGCCGCCTCGGCCGATCGCGGCGTCTGGTCGCTCCGACTGCGATTCCCCGATCACGAGAGCGCGACCCGGACCTACCGTCGATTCCTCGAGCGAGACGTCGACGTCGACGTCGCGAGCCTCCGGAAGGGACCGAAGACCGGGCCCGAACGGCCCGGGTTGACCGTCGAGCAGTACGAGACGCTCGTGGCGGCCGTCGAACGGGGCTACTACGAGGTTCCGCGGGAGGTGTCGGTACAGGAACTGGCCGACGAGTTCGGTATTTCGGACCAATCGGTCTCCGAACGCCTCCGCCGCGCGTCCGCGGAAATTCTGGCGACGGAACTGAACGTGGCCGACGCGAACTCCCGCGCCGACGACCGGTGACGGTAGCGCACCTCGCATCGCGAATCCGAGCGCCGACGGCAGGTCGGTTCTCGAGGGGGCTTGAACACCCTGACCATCCGCATGATAGCATCACGGACGCGTACCACGAACGGTCCGTAGATGGCCACCGATCGCTGGCCCCCAACCGACGGGGACGGATCGACTGTGATCGAATACGCGCCCGACGACGGAACGCCGATCAGCATCGCGATCGTCCGCACGATCGCTGCGATCGAGAACGTCGATCCGACCGCCCTCGAGTTCACGCTGTACGACTACGTGAATCCCGAAGCGCTCGATCTACTGATCGAACACGAGGGAAGCGGCGGAGCGGAGATCCGGTTCACTGTCGACGACTACGAGATCTACGTTTTCGAAACGGGAGAGATCGTCGTCCGCGAATCGAGGTGAGAGCCGCCGAGGTCCGACTGTAACGCCGCCGTCAGCGGGTCGCCCACTCGACCATCCGCTCGTAGACGGGGTCTGTCGCCAGCGCGTTCGCATCGCCGACCAGCACCAGCGCACGCTTGGGGCGCGTGAGCGCGACGTTAATTCGCCGGTAGTCCTCGAAGATCGGCCCCTCGAGCGCGCCGGTCGCGGTAAAGGAGACGATAATGACCTCCTGGCTCGAGCCCTGGAAGCGGTCGACGGTGTCGACGGCGACCTCGTCGGGGACGTGTTTCGAGATCTCCGAGCCCTGCGCGCGGAAGGGAGCGATGACGCCGATATCCGTGCGCTCGAGCCCCGCGGCCTCGTAGGTCTCGATCAGATCGGCGATGCGCGCGGCCTCCTTGCTGTCGGTGTACTGCCCGCCATCGCCCTCGACGACCGGCTCGCCGATCTCGACGGGGACGTCGTCCTTACTTACCGTGCCGACCTCGACCACCGATTCGGGATCGTGGTTGACCGCCAAGTCGGCGTGCGGTCCCAGCATCGCTTCGATCTCGTCGTCGGTCATCGGTCGGTGGAGGCCGAGCCCGACGACCACCGTCACCTGCTCTCGAGCCACGCCGCAGCGCTCGAGGCGCTCGAGCAAGACATCGAGCAACACGTCGTCGGGCGCCTTGCGGGTGATGTCGGTGACGACGATCGCGACGTCGTCGTCGGGATCGACACGGTCCGCGAGCGGCGGCCCGATCGGGTCCTCGAGCGCGCGTTCGGCGGCCGCGCGAACGTCGACGGTGGTGCCGCCGGTCGGTCGCGCGACCGTGACCTCGCAGTCGGGAAGAGAAACGTCGATGGTACCGGTTCCGAGGGGGAGATCCATGCGTTCGGTTCGCACGCGGATCGTGAAAAGCGTCGCCGGTTCTCGCCGGGGACGACCGACGGCGCGAGAAGGGGCGGCTACGCCCAGAACGTCTCGGTCGCACCGATACCGAGGCGGCCGACCGCGATCGGCGCGAGGAACACCCACGCGACGAGTGCGGCGTAGAGCGCGACGAGCGCCGGCACGAAGGAGACGGCCGCCTCGGCGATCTGGATCGCGGCGGCGCCGCCGCTACCGACGGCGACGAGGGCGCCCGTCTCGAGGCGAGTGCGGAGGTCGGGAAGGCGATCGATCCACCCCGCGGAACAGAGTCCGCCGATCGCCCCGCCGAGGCCGAGCAGCGAGTCCTCGCTGGCTCCCGCGACGACGACAGTGACGAGCGCGAGTCCGAACGCGATCGTGAAGCCGCGGCGGGGATCGCCTCTCGTAAGGCGGGCCATGGCGGCGAGGAACGCGACGCCGAGGACCGCGCCGACGATCACGTCGCCGAGGTAGTGGACGCCGAGCACGACCCGAGAGAGCGAGACGAGCGTGACGAGCGTGCCGGCGGCCGCCAGCGCGTGGACGTCCCGCGTTCGGTCGTACGCGGCGACGAGCCCGCCGTAGACGACCGTGGCGGCGAAGGCGTGGCCGCTCGGGAAGCCGTACCCCTCGCGTTCCTCCTCGAGGGGGATCAGCAGGGCGTCCTCCGGCGGCCGCGGCAGGCCCAACAGGGCCTTAATCGAGAGC
Source organism: Haloterrigena salina JCM 13891 (assembly GCF_000337495.1). Classification (GTDB taxonomy): domain Archaea; phylum Halobacteriota; class Halobacteria; order Halobacteriales; family Natrialbaceae; genus Haloterrigena; species Haloterrigena salina. The sequence goes on along the minus strand of NZ_AOIS01000032.1, from coordinate 569 downwards.
AGGAGGGCGAGCCCGGCGACCGCGTAACTGATAACGAGTGCGCTCCGGCGACGCCACCCCGACCAGAACAGGACGGCGAGGACGACCATCAGAACCGTCGTTCCGCCGAGTTCGGTGACGGCGACGACGAGGTTGGCGTACTCGGCTGGAAACAGGGCGCGGACGATCGCGCTTTGCTCCTCGAGGCGCATGTCGAGTGCCGTTTCTCATCCCCGAAAGTAAACGTTCGTTTCTTCCCGCTCTCCGGCCTGGGCTGCAAGCATCTCCTTTATCCGACCGCGAATGACACTCATTGCCACGGGATGGCCACGTTCGTCGAGTTGGAACTGCCGGCAGCCGAAACCGCGCTGGGCGAGACGTTCGACCGCGTCCGATCGTGTTACTGCTACCTCGAACAGGCGGTCGTCAGCGAGACGCCGGGACTCTGGTTCGGCGGCGCCGAGCGACTGGCGATCGAAGCGGCCCTCGAGGCGGACCCCCCCGTCGACGCGCACTCGCGGATACGGGCGGCCTCCGACGAGTGGTTGTACGAGGTTCGGTTCGCGGCCGAGATTTACGAAATCGGGGCG
>NZ_AOIS01000031.1 GCF_000337495.1 Haloterrigena salina JCM 13891 | reverse complement strand
CCTCGTAGGTCTCGATCAGATCGGCGATGCGCGCGGCCTCCTTGCTGTCGGTGTACTGCCCGCCATCGCCCTCGACGTCGACGAACGCGACCGGATCCCGGAGGGCGGCGGGGAGGCCGTCCCGGGAGACGCCCTCGAGGTCGTCGAGGGTTCGAGCGGCGACCGCGGGCTCGGCGGGTCGCAACTCCCCGTCGTAGAACTCGGTGGAGGCGAACGCCTGGATGCGCTGATTCATCCGGTACTGGCGGTCGAGCATGACGCCGGCGTCGGGGTGGAGGTCGACGAGCCGCTCGAACAGCGACTCGGTGAGGTCGTTCTCCGCCCGCACGACGGGCGGCAGCTGCTCGTGGTCGCCGACGAGGACGAACCGCTCGGCCAGGTTCGCCGCCGCGTGCGTTCCGGGCTCGGTCAACTGGGCGGCCTCGTCGACCAGCGCCGCGTCGAACGACTGCTCTTTCATGATTCGAGAGCCGCAGGTCGCCGTCGTCGCGGCCACGACCTGTGCGTTCTCGAGTTCGGCCACGCGGTCCTCGGGATCGCCGGCGCGCTCGAGTCGATACGGCTCCATGTCCTCGCGGACGCCGCTCTCGGAGCCAACGCGGACGACTCGCTCGTCGTCGACTACGTCGTCGAGTTGCTCGAGCAGCGCCTCGAGGGCGTTGTCGACGGCGCGATTGGTAAAGGCCGACAGCAGGACGCGCTCGCCGCGTTCGACCATCGCGCGGATGGCCCGGGCGATGGTGTAGGTCTTGCCGGTGCCCGGCGGGCCGTGGATCAGGGCGAAGTCCTCGGCGCCGACGGCCAGCCGGACGGCTTCGTCCTGCGCGTCGTTGTTGCCGATGAAGGTCTCGTTGACGGCTTCGAACTCGGGAGTCGCACGGTCGAAGAGGACGTCTTTGCGCCGGTCGCTGCCCTTCAGGAGGAAGTCGTGCATGGCGACGAGCAGCCGATCGGTCGTCAGCTCGGAGGGGTAGACGTCGAGCCGGGTGACCTCGACGGGCTCGTCGGCCGTGAGGACGATTTCGTCGTCCAACCGTTCGATGCGGGCGAGTTCCGAGTCGCCCCGCACCGGGTCGCCGTCGCTGGCCAGCACCAGATCGCCCTCCCGGAGCTTCGAGTTGGCGCCGCTCGTTCGCCGGGCGCGCAGTTCCCAGCGACCCTCCGCGAGCTTCCGTCGCTCGAGGAACTCGAGGTCGATCAGCGCGCGGTCGTCGTCGGCCCGCTCCTGGGCCGTCTGCTCCCAGAGCTTGGCGTACTCGCGGTGGACCTCGCGGCGTTCCTCCTCGATGGCGCGGTAGAAGCGATCGAAGTACTCGCGTTCCTCCTCGGGCAGGGCCTGTCCGATCTGGCCGGCCTTGGATTCCTGATCGAGCCGTCCAGAGACGACCATGCAGGTGTCCTGCTCGAAGCAGTACTCGCACTTGGCCGACCCCTCGTAGCCGGTCGGGACCTCGCCCTTGACCTCCATCGCCGCGAGTTCGTTGCGCAGGCGGACGACGAACTTCAGTAGCCCCTGCCCCATCGAGAACTCCTTGGCCGGCGTGAGGTCGCCGGTCTCCTCGTTTCGCTCCAGCGTGGAGTTCTTGGTGTAGAGCAGCGTGCCGGTGTCGACGCTTCCACCGTGTTCCTCGAGCAGGAGCGCGTAGCAGGCCGCCTGCACCTTGTCCTTGAACCGGGGCTCCTTCTTCAGGTTCTTCCCCGTCTTGAGTTCGACCGGCGCGCCCCGCCGGATCGCGTCGGCGCGGCCGCGGATGCCGAACGTCTCGCTGATGAGCAGTTGCTCGGAGCGCCAGCTGTCTTCTTCAGTTAGGCGACCCTGCTCGAGCCAGCCCTCGATCGCTTTCGCGTTCTCGCGGACGTCCTCCGCCACGGCCTCGGGGGTCTCGCCGAGCAGCCCGAGCTGGAGGCCTCGCTCCTCGACGCGGGCCTCGATGGACTCCTCGAGGTCGCGTCCCCGTAGCAGGTCGCCGAAGACCTCGTGGACGAGCGTCCCCTTCACGACGGGGTAGTTCAGCGGCACCCCCGAGAGCTTGTTGAGGTAGTACAGCCGGGGGCACTCGACCCAGTTGCGAAGCGACGTCACGTTCACGAGGAAGGAGGGCTCGACGACGACGTAGGAGTCGCCGGTCGTCGCGTACTGCGTCTCGCCCTGAAACTCCGTCTCCTCGGCGTTCGTGACGAGCAGTTCCATCCCCGGCTCGAGGTGCTCGGCCGACTCGGTCCACTTCCCCCACAGCGTCACCCGCGTCGTCTCGTGATCGCCTTCGAGGGCCGCCGTCGCCGCGCCGCCGTCTCGAGCCAGCGTCTCGCCGTTCGGGGACTCACCGGCGTCGTCCGCGAGGCGCACCGGCACCTCGGCGAGTTCGCTCCCGCTGACCGACTTCGTCTCGACCTCGCCCGCGACGGTTCCGCGTACGTGCACGGCTATCCGTCACGGCCGAGCCGTCAAAAACGCTATCGGTCGCGGCCGAGTTCCGATGAGAAGGCGTCCCCGCGCCGACCGTTATATATCGAATCGCCGTCACTCGCCGGTGTAACATCCTATTACCGGCGGATAGTCGTTCCAGTCACCGGAACGGTCGTCGCCGTTTTTGCCAAGCCGATCGAATCAACGGCCCACATGAGCAACTCGAACGGCGACGACCGCGATCGAGACCGATCGGACGGCGTCGAGGGGGGAGCCGACCGCGACGAGGGGATGCGGTCGCCGTCCGACGACGTCGACTCCGGCACCGGGGTCGGAGACCGGGACGATCCCGGGCGAGACCGCCGCGACGAGACGACCCAGGTCGCAAACGAGGAACGGCGGCGAAAGATCTCGGTCATCAGCGGGATCATCGCCGTCATCGGCGCGTGGGTCGCTCTGTCGGTCGTCGCCCTCTACGACGTCTCGTCGGCCGCGTTCTGGAACAACGTCCTCGTCGGGGGCGTCGTCTTCGCCGCGGGGGCCTACAACTACTACCGGCTCGCCAACGACATCCCGCTCAGCGTCGGCGTCTCGGGACTGGTCGCGCTGCTCGGAATCTGGCTGATCGTCGCGCCCGCGCTGCTGGAGATGCCGGCCGGACTCGGGCTGACGGAGAGCCCGTTCTGGAGCACGCTCGCCTCCGGGCTACTGATCGCGGCCCTGGCAGGCTACAACGCTTACGACGCGCGCGAGGCGCGGTCGGTCGCGACGGACTCCGCGCGCGCCTGAATTCAGGCGGTACGGGCACGGACCCGTGCCCGAGTGGTGGGGTAGAAACGGAAGTACGGGACGGGGATCGACGCTAACTGCTGATTACCGCGTCGACCGGAACTCGGACTCGAGGTCGCCCTCGAGTCGCCGGAGCCGGTGTTCGGCGGCGTGGTGGCGCGTCGCGACGACGGCGAAGCCGATCATAACGAGGGCGAAGCCGACCGAGACGGCGGGAGAGATGCCGTTGACGTAGCTGTTCCCGAGTTGACCGAGCGCTAAGGCGAGCGGGCCGAGCGCGAGGAGGGAACTCTTCGCCGGTGTGGCGAGAAACAGTTCGACGAGCGAGAGTGGTTGCCGGACGGACATGGGGAAAGCGTCGGTTACTCATTTTGCCGAGAGGAGGCATCGTATCCCTTTTGGTTCGATTCGGCTCCTCGGCGGTGACGAAAACGGCCCCGACCGGCGCCAGCGGCGACGGTCGGCGCGACCGATACGTTCATTCTGTCCGCGTCACAACCAACGCGTATGCGGATTCGCGAGTGGCAGGACATACTCGAGGACGTTACGGAGCGAGACGTCGACCCGGAGCAGTGGCGCGCGGTCGCCGGCGATCGCGCCGCCGGCGTCGGCGAAGACATGTACCTCGCGCATCCCGGCGCCGGGGTCTTCTTCCTGAAGACCTACGCGAAGAACCCCTTCGAGGTCCGCGGGGTCGGCACGCGGGTCGCCCGCAACCTCGACGACGAGATCGGCACCTTCCTCCCCGAGGCGGACACCGGCGGGCGGTTCGCCGTCCAGTCTCCTCCCGAGGACGAGGAGCAGGCCGAAACGGTCTCGAAGCGCCTCGAGACCGTCCTCGAGACCCACGCCGACGCACCGACGCGGCCTCAGGACCTGTTCGACGACGTCATGGAGGCCCTCGAGAGCCCCGCGTTCGGGCCGATGGAGTACGACCAGTACGACCGCCCCGACGAACTCGAGGACCTCTCGGAGCGGTTCGAGGAGGCCGACGAACTGCTGAACGCGGAACTCGAGGACCTAATCGAGACCGACGAGGTCGATCGGGGCTTTATGTAAACCGAACTTTTTCCGCTTCGGGTTCGTTCGCTGCACTCACTCACCACTCGTCTGCTCACGGGCGCGAAGCGCCCGTTCGCACGGCTCGCGGGACCTCCGGTCCCGCGCTGGCCCAAAAACTTCGATGAAAAAGGCCGCCTCCGCGGGGCGTTGCCCCGCTCCGGCGGGTAATCGCTCACTTCGTTCGCGAACGCTCACGCAGCGCTCTCGTCGCTTGACGAGCAGTTCCTAACTCGATCCCCAAACGCGCCTGCGACTGCATCCGGTGACTCTATGGGAGCGGCTTCCGAGACCTCTGGTATGAGCGACGGAGACGCTGACGGAGCCGAGGTCGTCGTCCACGACTACTACGACGCACTCCGGAGCGGCGAGCCCCTCGAGCCGTACTTCCTCGAGGACGAGTCGACCGTCAAATTCGGGATCAGCGAGGCCCTGTTCGGGTTCGAGTCGGTCCGCGAGGCGCTGCAAGAACAGACCGCGACGACCGCGGGCTGGACCGTCGAGAGCGGGAACCTCGTCGTCTCGGAGCGCGACGCGTTCGCGACGTTCGCCGACGAGGTGACGATGGCGTGGACGGACACCGAGAACGGCGCGAGCCGGCGGTTCGAGACGCGGTGGAGCGGGACGCTCGTCCGGGAGGGGCACAGCGAACAGGACGCGGCCGGGGACGAAGCGGTGCCACAGTGGCGATTCGCCACGATGCACGTCAGTACGGCCGACGACCTATGAGTCGCGGCCGCGGCCCCGACCGCGACCCGAGGCGTCGGGCCGCGGACTCGAGTTCGCTGACGGAGCCGTCGGCCCGACTCAAGGCCCTGTTCGTGCTGCTCGTCGGCCTCTCCGGCGGAACGATGGCGCTCGGCGGCGGCGCGTCGCCGCTCACCGTCGGGCTGCTGACGGTCGGCGGTGCCGTCGCCGGCGGTGCGTTGCTCTGGTATCTGCTCTGGATCCTCGGTTAGGACTCGGAACGACTCGAGCCGAGACGACGGACAGCGAGCGGAAAACGAAGTTTCGATCGGTCAGCGATCACCAATCACGCTGGCCCGGTAGCGATTGGCTATCAGCGGTCGACGCGTTGGAGCCACATCGTCGGCGCGTCGAGTTCGTCCTGAGTCGGGAGGTTCTCGGGGCCCTCCCAGACGAGCGCCGCGGTCTCGAGGTCGCGGTTCTCGACGACCGTCTCGAAGAAGTGCTTCCCGCGCTCGTATTGGCGTTCCTTGAGTCCGAGGCCGAGCAGGCGACGGAACAGTTTCTGGAGCGGCCCTCGACCCTGCCGGCGAGCGTCGAGCTTCCGGCGCAGATCCGCGTATTCGTCGTCGAAGGCGTGGTCCATCAGCAGTTCGGCGTACCCCTCGACGACGGTCATCGCGGCGTCGAGTTCCTGGAACGACGCGCGGTCCAGCGAACCATCCGAGAGCTTCGCGATGCCCTCCTCCATGCGCTCCTCTAAGTGGTCGGAGAGCCACGGCGCGGCGCCGAACTCCGCGGCGTGGGTCACCTCGTGGAAGGCGATCCAGCGGCGGAACCGGTCGGCATCGACGTCGAGTTTCTCGGCGGCACCGAGGATGTTCGGCCGGACGAAGTACAGCGCGTGGGTCTCCTCAGGGTCGTTCGCCAGCAGCAGGGGATCGTACTGCCCGAGGACGTTCCGTCCGAGGAAGGCCAGTAGGACGGTCATCGTCCCCGTGTTGATCGTTCGGGCGACGCCGGGGAAGGCGCCGGCCGGCACCTGCTCCTCGAGGGTCCCCATCACGCGCTCGAAGGTCGCGATGTTCGCGTCCATCCAGTGGTGACGGTTCTGAATCTCGATGGAATCGGGAACGTCGAAGTCGACGCCCGACACCGTGCGGATGCCGTCGCGAGCCTCCCGCACGTCGCGGGCGAACGCCTCCCGTTCGCCCGGCTCGAGCTCGAGGGAGCCGGGCTCGGTTACCGCCTTCGCGGCGTCCGCCGCGGACTGCCAGTCGATCATATCGTCACCGGACGCCCCGGCAACGGCCCGGGCGCTACGATAGAGATTCACACCGCGGAGTACGGGCAGGAAGCGCAAAAGCGTTCTGTCGGACGGCGTCCGACAGTGGGTCGGTCGCCCGACACGTCACGGCGTCAGCGATCGGTCGACTCAGTTGACGATGACGTCCGGCTCCTCCTCGGCCTTGAGGTCGTCCTCGTCGTCCCCGCCGAACTTCTTGGCGGCCGCGGCGATGGCCACGAGGACGACGAGTGCGATAACGGCGCCGATAGCTTTGTTACCGCCGGACTCCTCGTCCGCCGATTCGTCGATATCGGTCTCGGTCTCGTACTCCGGCGTCTCCTCGGACTCGGTGCTCGAGCCGAACGGCAGTGCGCTGCCGATCGATCCGGGTCCGAACTGGGTGTCGCCGTCCAGATGCAACTCGACGAGAGTGAACTTCGTGTCTCCCATAGTGAGCGTTTCGTCGAGTAGCCACTTATAGTGTTTGCCGGACGTCGCACAGCGGACTCGAGTCAGCGGGCTCTCGAGTGTAGATCGTTTTCCGAGTTCGATCGATTGTTCCTTCTACCACTAGTCTGGGACAATGGACAGAGGATGACCGAGCCAGAAACTAACGCGTGGAAAACAGTACTATATCACAAGCCACTCACCGTAGAAAAGTCAACCAGAATTTATGGCTCAAATTACGGTCGGGATTTTGGGAACCGTATTTATCGGTGGGTTTTTTCTCCGTTCTGCTAACCGAATAATACATAGCGCGAACGTGTTTCGGTCAGTCTTCTGGGGTGGAGCAGCTACGTCTCACGAGTTCGCCGATGGCGAGCCGACAATGGTACGGGGAACTGTCATCGTAGATGAATTTGCGTACGAAGCCGATAGAGTCGTTGAAGACACCAATTCTGCGGTTGCGCTATATTATGGCGAGCCACATATCCCAATACAGAGGGTAACAGAGTAACCTTTGAATCCGGTATCGAATCAGGGCAATTCAGTGTTATCAGCAACGGTAGATCGATCACTATCGATCCAACATGGTTCCTTGACAACTGTACTCGGCTGTCAGAGTTGTCCGTTGACGGCTGGAATTTCAATTTGAACATCGCCATTCCGCTTAGTGAGTCTCCGTATATCCATCTGACAAGTGCGATAACTACCCGATCGTTCAACGAGATCCTAGATTTAATCAATGTGGATAAACCACAACCAGCGAATAACAGAAGTGACTCTAAGCAATTTCAAGTCGACGTGAAGCCAATTCGTGAGGGGACAACGATCTCTGTGTATGGCAACGTTCGGTTTGAAGAAGGAGAACCGGTGATCCACGGGACCGATACGGTCCCGCTCATTATCTCGGATCGAGAGTTTGATAACCTCCGACAGGATCTCAGAACGACAATGCTCAAGTCAGGACTCGTCTCCGTCATTCTGATAACGATGCTCGTCAGTTTTTGGCTCGTTATTTTGGGGTAATCCTCACCACAACAGATTCTACTCGATTAATGTAACGACTGTTGTTGAGGTCGAAGCTGTGTCGATAACATCCGTCGTTCAGTAAGCCACGCCTCTAGAATGTGGAACGAAGGCAATTCGCGACAGCACTACGATGGAGACGGGACGATTCGCATCGAGCAAGGCCGACCCGTGATATACGGGATCGATACGATGCCGCTTGCGGTCTCGGATCGAGGGTTCGACGGACTCCGAAACGACCGCCGAGCGAGCGTGGCGACATCGGGATTCGCTTCCCTCGCTCTGCGAACGGGTATCGCCACCCTCTGGCTCGTTTCTAGCCACCCCGATCGTGGCGTCTCGCGACGGTAAATCCCGACCGCATCTCCGTCGAGGCCGGAAATGTGGACACAGGACCGGTACGATTAAGTGTCCGTCACCTGCGGTCTTTCGTATGAGTGGACGACCGCTGGACGTCCTCGAGGCGTCGCTCGGCGAACGCGTCACGGTACGACTCAAGAGTGGCGGCGAGTACGTCGGCGATCTGGCCGGCTACGACCAGCACATGAACCTCGTGCTCGAGGACGTGACGATTCCCGAAGCCGGTGTCGACGAAGAGGCGCCGGTCGAAGACACAACGATTATACGCGGCGACAACGTCGTTTCGATCACTCCATGACTGGCGCAGGAACCCCAAGCCAAGGAAAGAAGAACAAGACGACCCACACCAAATGTCGTCGCTGCGGAGAGAAGTCCTACCACACCAGAAAGAAGGAGTGCTCGTCGTGTGGCTTCGGCAAGTCCGCCAAACGCCGCGACTACGAGTGGCAGTCGAAGACCGGCGACAACTGACGGATCTTCTCTTTCCTCCTTCCAACCGTCCGTTCCCTAGCGGTGCGACTCGAGCCGTCGACACGGTGCGATGCCGGTTAACATGGTACGGGTTGGACTCGAGACGCGAACGAGTCGCTCGCAAACGCTGTTGATTTCCTGACTGAACCGCACTCCTAACAATCTTATTACGCCGCTATACGCCTCAGATCTATCTAATTCCGTGTCTAACGCACGTTTATATAGTTGTCAAGCGTATACTATGACGACCACGCTGGAGACGGCAGTCGGTCGAGGCTGAGTCATGATCACTACCGCGGTAACCTACTTGAAGAACAGCGACGACGTCTGGAAGACGGCGATCATCGGCGGGCTGCTCGTACTGGCGAGCGTTCTGGTGCTCCCCGCCGTTCTCGTCTGGGGCTACGTCGTCCGAGTGCTCGAGCGAACGAGTCGCGGCGACGACGAGGCGCCGCGGTTCGACGACTGGCGGGCGCTGACGGTCGACGGCGCGAAAGCCGTCGCGATCCTCCTCGCGTACGGCCTGCTACCGTTCGTCGTCGGTGCCCTCCTGTTGGGGGGCGTCTGGCTGGCGGTTGGCGGCGACCCGGGAACGATCGGGACCATGGCGTTCGGCATCGCGAGCCTGCTGACGCTCGCGGCCATGCTCGCGGTCGCCTACACCGTCCCCGCCGCGCTGGCCCGCTTCGCGACGGAGGGCCGACTCGGCGCCGGCTTCGAGTTCGGTACGCTGCGCCCGAGTCTCGCGACCGGGACGTACGCGGTCGGCTGGCTGCAGGCCGTCGGGATCGTCTTCGCGGGCGCGTTGCTCTCCGGGCTGCTCACCGAGATCCCGATTCTCGGGGCCGTCCTCGGAGCGGTCGTGTCGTTCTACGCGCTCGTGAGCGCCTACTACGTCATCGGGCGGACCTGGGAGCGGCTCCACTCCGTCTCGCTCGAGGAGACTCGAGAGCAGCCGTCGGCCGAACGCCCGGCGATTTGAACCGAATTCGTTTTTCCGTCGTCGAATACAGTACCCCGTCAAACGACGGTCAGCCGCGGCGAACGACAGTCGTCTACCGATGAACAGCCATTAGTCCGATCCCGCGAACACTCGCGTATGGAGACGACCGACGCCTTCGCCGGACTCGAGTGTGTCGACTGCGGGGCTACCTACGACGCCGAGGCGGTCTCGCACCGCTGTCCCGACTGCGACGGCTTTCTCGATCCGAGCTACGAGTACGACGCGATCGACCTCGACCGCGAGACTCTCGCGGACCGACCGTTCGACTCGCAGTGGCGCTACGAGGAGCTGCTCCCGTTTCCCCGCGAGTCGGCGGTGACGACCAACGAGGGGGCGACGCCGCTGGTCGACTGTCCCGACCTGGCCGACGAACTCGGCGTCGAACGCGTGCTGATCAAGGACGATAGTCGAAATCCGACGGGGTCGACGACCGACCGCGGGGCATCGGTCGCCGCGACGGCCGCCGCCCAGCACGGCGCGACCGACGTCGCGCTCGCGTCGACGGGCAACGGCGGCCAGGCGGCCGCGGCCTACGCCGGCCGGGCCGACCTCGAGTCCCACGTCTACGTCCCCTCGCGCTCGAGTTTCACGAACAAGGCGATGATCAACGTCCACGGCGGCGACATGAACGTCGTCGGCGGCCGGTTCGACGACGCCGTCGGCGCCTACGAGGAGGGGATGGGCGAACACGACGACTGGTACTCGCTGCAGCCCTTCGAGACGCCCTACCGCCACGAGGGCGCGAAGACGACCCTCTTCGAGATCGTCGAGTCCCTCGAGTGGGAGGTTCCCGACGCGATCTGTTACCCGACCGGCATCGGCGTCGGGCTGGTGGGAGCGTACAAGGGAGCGACGGAGCTTCGCGAACTCGGGCTCATCGACGAGCTCCCGCCGCTGTACGCCGCACAGGCCGCGGGCTGTGCGCCGATCGTCGACGCCCTCGAGAACGACCGCGACGATCACGAATCGGTCGATCGACCCGACACGATCTGCGGCGAGATCGAAATCGCCGATCCGCCGGCGGGATCGCGCGTCCTCGAGGCCGTCCGCGAGACCGCCGGCGGTGCGGTCGCGACCGAGGATCGGGACATCCTCGAGTCCGGCGTCCGCGTCGCCACCCACGAGGGCCTCGAGCTGGCGCCGAGCCCGGCCGCGGCGGCGAGCGGGGCGTGGGAACTGGCCGAGCGCGGCGAGTTCGACGGGTCGGAGACGGTCGTCATCGTCAACACGACCGCCGGCAACAAGGAAGGCGATGTGCTTCGCAGCCACCTGATGAGTCAGGGCGTCTAACCGCCGATCGAACCGCGCCGTGCCGAGATCGTACCGACCGCCGTTCGGCCGTCACGTCGACGCGCGTCTGATCGTCGAAACGGCGACGCCGCGCATCAGTCGTCGTCAGCTCGTTCGGTGCCGGCGTCCTCTATCGCGCCGGCGTTCGTCTCGTCGACGACGTCGATCGAGACGCCGGCGTCCATCCCGCGGTTGCGGCTCGCGTCGCCGAATCCGGCGCTGAGTACGCGCGTCAGTGCGTCCTCGACGTCCTCGTCGAGTTCCGTGATTCGGTCGGATTCGACCTCGACGACGAACCCCGTCGTGATGTTCGGCGACGTCGGCAAGAAGAGCACCTCGCGGCCGTCGTCGGTCACCTTTCCCGTCTTGAACGCGGTCATCCGAAGTCCGTTCCAGGTCTCGATCTTGACCGGTTTCTGCAGCGAGTCCTGTTCGCCGAAGGCGGTCTCGGCGGCCATTTTCGAGGCGTTGTAGACGACCCGCATCACGGGGACGCGATTCGCGACGTTGTCGACGACCCGTTCGACGAGTCCGCCGACGGTCGTCCGCATGAGATAGCCGATGGAGAAGGTGAGGATCGTGAAGACGGTTAGCGCGACGATGACCCGGAGAAACTGCGCGAGTTGCTCGCGGGTCTGGATGGCCTGCGCTCCGTCGCCGGGAATAAACGGCTTGAGCGCCTCGGGCTGGAGAATGAGCCCTGGCGTCAGCCCGGCGACGAGGCCGTAGAGCCAGTAGATGACGTAGAGAGTGACCAGGATCGGGCCGAGGACGATCAGCCCGCTCGCGAAATCCCGCTTCCACGAAGCCATGTGGAGCACCTCTCACTAGGGGCTAATGAGCCCTTCCCTTTAGCGGTCGAGAACCGCGCGGAGCGCGAACCGAACGTTCCCCGTCCGTTCGGTCAGCCGCCGGTAGAAGTACGATTTCCACCGGTTGCCGTACGGGACGTACTGGGAGACGGGATACTCGGCGGCGAGGTCGTCCTGGGCGTCCTCGCGGACGCCCATCAGCATCTGGATCTCGAAGTCGGTGCCGTACCGCTCGTGACAGTCGATCGCGTGCTCGATCATCGCCGGGTCGTGGCTGCCGACGGCGACGCCGCCGTCGTACCGCTCGAAGGCGTACTCGAGCAGCGACTCGTACTCCCGATCGATCCGGTCGCCGTCGCGGTAGGCGATATCGGCCGGTTCGTCGTAGGCGCCCTTGACGAACCGCACCTTCCCCGGCACGTCCGCGAGTCGTTCGACGTCCTCGCGGGTGCGCTTGAGGTTCGCCTGCACGCAGACACCGACGCCAGCGTCGGATCCGTGATCCGACGAGGATCGCGATCCAGCGGATCGCTCACCGCCCTCGTGCTCGCGAGCGAGCTCCTCGAACGCGTCGAGGGTCGCGTCGGTCGTCGTGTGATCCTCCATGTCGATCCAGACGAAGACGTCCTCGGCGGCGGCCGCGTCGACGACGTTCGTCACGGTCTCGCGGAAGAGAACCTCACCGAGGTCGAGTCCCAGTTGCGACGGCTTGACCGAGATGCAGGCCTCGAGGTCCGACGCGGCGATGTCCCGAACCAGCGCGCGGTACTCGGCGGCGTCGGCCCGAACGGATTCGCGGTCGTCGTAGTGCTCACCCAGGAGGTTGACGATTCCCGCGATACCGCGCTCGTTGAGCCGTCGGACGCGCTCGAGGGCCGTTGCCGGGGACTCCCCGGCGACGAAGCGGTTCGCGATCGGCGGGAGCATGATCGTCCGTTCGACGGCCGTTCCTAAGGGAGTTTTTCCGGTTCGCAGCGTGAGACGTTCCGTCCCGGCGATCCCGTCGATCCCGGCGATCGGGCGTAGCGCCCTCGTCCTCGCCTCCGATCGCGGCCACTTCAACTCTCCGCGGGACGTGACGACGGCGGAACTCGGCGACGAACTCGGAATCACACAGCAGGCCGTCGCGTCGCGGCTCCGACGCGGCCCCGATCAGATCCTCGAGACGGCCCTGTCCGAATGAGGTTTCCCTCGCGCGGCCATATTTAAACGGATTGTATACTAAAAAGAGAGCCTGAACAGCGCGGCGGCCGTCTGTCGACCAATGAGCAGGCGTTCCTTCGAGTTCGGCGTGGGTCTCGAGTCTCCGGGAGACGAGATCGGTGGGTGGCGGTACGTGATTCCAGCCTTCGGCGTGGTTTTGCTCGTCAGTGCAATCGTTAAATCGGCCCTCGCGCTGGTGAGCAGCGGCGTGCTCCTGGAGGCAACACTCGATCTGGTGCTGATCAGTACGCCGGGAATCGCGATGCTGTATATCGGTCGCTGGTTGCCGGAGACGACGATCCCGTCCGAGTTCTATCCGCGTATCGTGATGTGGGTGTTCGGCGGGGTCGCGGTCATGGCGTTCGTGATGGGCCTGCGGGTCATCCACCCCGGAGTCACGGTCCGGTTCACGTTCGGGACCCAGGCCGTCCTGCTCGCGATCGGCTCGCTCGCGGGGCTGGGGATCGGGATCCACGAGGCCCAGGCGCTCGCCCACGCCAGAACGCTCGAGAAACGGAACGAAACGCTGAACCGGACCGAACGGCGACTCGAGGAGGTCGTGGCGGAACTGGAGGCGTCGAACGAGCAACTCGAGCAGTTCGCGCACGCGGCCAGCCACGACTTGCAGGAGCCGCTGCGAATGGTGACAACCTATCTGGGACTCATCGAAGATCGGTACGGCGACGAACTCGACGACGACGGCGAAGAGTTCCTCGCGTACGCGGTCGACGGCGCCGAGCGGATGCACGCGATGATCGACGGCCTACTCGAGTACTCCCGGGTCGACACGCGGGGGGAACCGTTCGAGGCCGTCGATCTGGACCGGTCCTCGACGACGTGCTCACCGACCTGCAGTTCAGGATCGACGAGACCGCTACCGAACTCACGCGAGAGCCGTTGCCCACCGTCGAGGGCGACGAGCGACAGTTACAGCAGCTCTTCCAGAATCTGTTGACGAACGCGATCGATTACAGCGGCGACGACCCGCCGCGAATACGCGTGTCGGCGACCCGAGAGGGGGCGACGTGGACGGTTTCGGTCCGCGACGAGGGGGTCGGCATCGATTCCGACGACGCCGACCGGATCTTCGACGTCTTTCAACGTCTCAACTCGGCCGACGAACGGGCCGGTTCGGGAATCGGGCTGGCGCTGTGCGACCGGATCGTCGACCGCCACGGCGGCGAGATCCGGGTCGACTCGGCGTCCGGCACGGGCTCGACGTTTTCCTTTACGCTCACGTCCGGCGAACGGGCGGACGGTCCCGTCGCCGTCCAACGGCCGGCTGCTCCCGACGACGTCGAGCGATCGGACCTCCCCGACGACGTCGAGCGAGCGGAATCGGCGCAGTTCGGCTGAAAATGCCGACGGATTGACCGTCGATCACCTCTCCTCTACTGGGGCTACCCCACTGCGACCCGTCGCAGTCCGTCTACGATATTCGACACCACTATACGCAGCAACGGGTTTCAAAACCTCCACTATACCCAATATCTGTATATGTCCTATATGGATACTGTGGACAAGCTATTTATGATCGTTTCACCTGTGCCTACGTATGACGCGCGGACCGCCGATCGACGAACTCCACTTCGATGACGCACCGAACGTCGACTCCGTCCCGGGACCGAACACCCGAGAGCTGCTCGAGAAGCAGCGCGAGATCGACAGCAGCGCGGTCGCGTACCCCGACGACATCCCGATCGCCTTCGAGGAGGGGAAGGGAGCGACGGTCCGCGACGCCGACGGCAACACCTACATCGACCTCTTCGCGGGGATCGGAGTCCTGAACGTCGGCCACTCGAACCCGTACGTGCTCGAGGCCGTCCACGAGCAGGCCGACAAGTTCGTCCACACGGTCGACTTCCCGACGGAGGCCCGACTCGAGCTGATCGAGAAGTTAGACGAGATCGCCCCCGACGGCCTGCAGGGTAACCAGAAGGTGGTCTTCGGCGGGCCGACCGGCAGCGACGCCATCGAGGCCTCGATCAAACTCTCCAAGTACAACACCGGCGGCGACGGCCTCATCGCGTTCCGCGGCGCCTACCACGGCGCGACGACGGGGGCGATGAGCGTCACGTCGAACAAGAAGTTCAAGGGTCACTACACGCCCCTGCTCTCGGACGTCGTTCACGCGCCCTATCCCCATCCGTTCCGCCAGAGCAAGACGCCCGAGGAGGCGGTCGATCACGCCCTCGAGGAGGTCCAGGCGATCGTCGAGGACCCCTACGGCGGGCTCGCCAATCCGGCCGGCATGATCGTCGAACCGATCCAGGGCGAGGGCGGCATCGTCACGCCGCCGGAGGGCTTCCTGCAGGGGCTGCGCGACATCGCCGACGACAACGACATCACGCTCGTCTTCGACGAGATCCAGAGCGGTCTCGGTCGAACGGGGCAGTGGTGGGCCAGCGACTGGGAGGGCGTCACCCCCGACGTGATGACCTCCGCGAAGGCGCTGGGCGGCGTCGGCTTCCCGCTCTCGGCGACGATGTACAGGGAGGAACTGGACACGTGGGGGTCGGGCGACCACGCCGGCACCTACCGCGGCCACGTCGTCGGGATGCGCGCCGGCACCCGCGCCATCGAGTACATCCAGGACCACGACCTTCTCGCCCACGCCCGCGACCTCGGCGAGTACATCCGAGGTCGACTGCAGGAGGCCGCCGACGGGACCGAACGGCTCGCCGACATCCGCGGCAAGGGGCTGTTCATCGGCGCCGAGTTCGTCGACGCGGACGGGAAGCCCGACGGCGACCTCGTCGACGAGATCCAGCGGTACTGCTTCGAACACGGCGTCCTCGTCTGGACGGCCGGCCGGGAGGGCAACGTCCTTCGGTTCCTCCCGCCGCTCGTGCTCACTCGCGACCTCGCGGAGACCGCGCTGGACGTCGTCGTCGAGGCGATCGAGCACGCGACCGCGGAAGCGAAGCAGACCGCCTGAAGCCGAATCCGATCCACCCCACTCGAGACACCATGGCAGACACCGATCCCATCGAGACCGACGGCGCACCCAGCAACGACAACCCCTACTCGCAGGGCGTGGTGGCCGGCGACACGTGCTACGTCTCCGGCTACGGCCCGGTCGATCCCGAGACGGGCGAGACCGTCGACGGCGATATCGAAGCCCAGACCGACCGCGTCCTCGAGAACATCGAGAACGTGGTCGACGAGGCCGGCGGAAACGGTCTCGAGGACGTCGTCAAGGTGACCGTCTACCTGACCGATCTCGAGGACTACGAGCGGGTCAACGAGGCCTACGGTGCGCAGTTCGGCGACGAACTGCCGGCCCGCGTCTGCGTGGCGGTCTCGCGGCTCCCCGAGGACGTCCGCGTCGAGATGGACGCGACGGCGTACGTCGGCTGAGGCGGTCGCGTCCGTCGCTCGTCGCTGCCGGCAGCGATCGGACGTTGAGACCGCTCGCGGAGAGAACTGCCGAGACGATCCGTCGAACCCGGTTTGGTTCGCTATCGTACACCGTCTGCGAGTGGCATATATACGATTATTGATTACGATTAAGTAGTTCGGCCGTCTAGATGCGGCAATAATGGCCTACGACGTGCGAACCAGACTGCGCGATCTCCGCCGGGACTTTCACCGCCACCCCGAACCGGGGTGGCGCGAGTTCAAGACGACCGCCCGCGTCGTCGCCGAACTCGAGCGACTCGGCGTCGACGAGATCGCCGTCGGGCGGGAGGCGCTGGCGACCGACGACCGCATGGCCGTCCCCGACGACGACGAACTCGAGCCCTGGCTCGAGCGGGCCCGCGAGGCGGGCGTTCGCGAGGACGTCCTCGAGCGAACCGCGGGGGGCCACACCGGCGTCGTCGCGGTCGTCGACCGCGGCGAGGGGCCGACCGTGGGGTTGCGAGTCGATCTCGACGCGATCTCGATGGCGGAGTCGTCGGCCGACGACCACCGACCGGTGGCGGAGGGCTTTCGCTCGGAGCACGACGGCTACATGCACGCCTGCGGTCACGACGCCCACATCGCGATGGCCCTCGGGACGATCGAAGCCGTCCAGAACAGTGAGTTTTCGGGGACGCTAAAGGTGTTCTTCCAGCCCGCCGAGGAGATCTCGGGCGGCGGGAAGGCGATGGCCGAGGGCGGCTACGTCGACGACGTCGACTACCTGCTGGCGGTCCACGTCGGCCTCGACCACCCCACCGGCGAGATCGTCGCCGGCGTCGAGAAGCCGCTGGCGATGGCCCACCTGACGGCGACCTTCGAAGGCGCGAGCGCCCACGCGGGGAAGGCGCCCAACGAGGGCGGCAACGCGATGCAGGCGGCCGCGACCGCGATCCAGAACGCGTACGGGATCCCCAGACACAGCGACGGGATGACTCGGGTCAACGTCGGCCGTATCGAGGGCGGCACCGCGAGCAACGTCATCGCCGAAGAGGTCACGATCGAGGCCGAGGTGCGCGGCGAGACGACCGGCCTGATGGAGTACATGCGGACAGAGCTCGAGCGGGTCTGCTACGCGGCGGCGGAGATGCACGACTGCGACGTGACGCCGCGAGTCATCAGCGAGTCGCCCCGGGCGGACAGCCACCCCGCCCTCCGCGATCTCGTCGGGAGCGTCGCCCGCGAGGTCGATGGCGTCGAGCGCATCGTCCCGACGGAGGAGTTCGGCGTCAGCGAGGACGTCACCTACCTCATGGATCGCGTGCAGGACGGCGGCGGCCTCGCGTCGTACGTGCTCGTCGGTACCGATCACCCGACGAGCCACCACACGCCGACGTTCGACATCGACGAGGCGAGCCTCGAGATCGGCGTCTCGGTGCTGGCCGAGACCGCCATCGAACTCTCGAAACGGCCGGTGTGAACGGCGCCTCGAGCCGCGGCCCTGTGAGTTCAGCATCACGTTCTTCGCAACAGAAACGTTAATTCGGCGGCCGACTGTGTGTCCTGTATGAGCCAGGACGACGTGCCGGAGTCCTTGCGGACGGCGGCGGACTCAGATCGACCGCGCGGCATTCTCACACCCTCCGATCGCGACTTCCTGCTCGGTCGGAAGACCGACTACACGGACCACTCGAAGAAACAGAAGCGAAATCGTATCCGGCGGCGGGTGCGCAACGCGATCCTCGATTTCAGCATCCTCTTCGAGTACATGGAGGAGCGCGACCGAGAGACGGTGTTCGATCCCGACGACGAGGATCGGGACGCCTACACGCAGGGGATCACCGACATGCTCGCCTTTCTGCACCTCGGGACGATGGGGTACCACACGCCGTTCAAGGACATGCTCTCCGAGGGCGTCGGCAAGGCCGAACAGCGGCTCGCGGGCTCGAACTACCGGATGGTCAACGTCGAGTTCAACGTCGAACCGGTCGGCCAGATCGACGTCGACGAGGTCGTCGAGAAACTCGACAACGAGGAGTTCGCCCAGCTGACCGACGAGGAGCTCCGGGCGTTCGTCCGGCTGCTGACGATGTCAGACGGGTTCTCGCCCGAATCCGCCCGCGAACAGATCAAGGACCGGGTCGACGAGTTCTCCGAGCGAGTCGCCGAGAGCGCCGCGGCCCGCGACGAGAAACTCGAGGAACTGACGAACTGACTGAATACGATCACCGTTGATCGCCGGCCGATCGACGCCGCCCATCTCCGAATCGGCTACCGATCGTGCGGCCGCCTCGAGTCTGTCCGGTCGTCGGCCGGCACGTCCTCGCTGGCGGCGGTCGTCGTACCGCGGCGCCGAATTCTGCGCCCGCCGCTGTTCTGCAGGTCGGGGATTCGAATCCGCTCCGCTACTCCGACAGAGGCTCGTGAAGGGTATTTTTGAGAGCGTTCAGGGAACGAATATACGCTAATTCCGGCATCGGTGGACGGATATCTAAAATCTCGAGAGCGGGCCCGATCTTCACGAACGATCGTCTAATAAACATAATTTGTATATATTCTGGCAATGTGAGGAACACTTATTGTGTACGCAGTAGATTGATCCGGTATGCCATCACACAGCATGGCGATCGGCAGGTGGAGGCACGCTCAATCAGCACGCTGTCGGTCGATCGCGGGGGGGAAACGATGAGCGACGCCGAGAAGGGGGCGGTCGGTACGTTCCTCGAGGAGATCGATCCGATCGTCTTCGCGTTCGGAGCGTTGTTGACCGTCGGTGTCATCGGGACGTTCTTCATCAACCAGAGCCTCGTCGAGAACACGATTTCGACGCTCAACACCGTGATGCTCGAGTACCTGAACTGGGCACTGCTGGCGATCGTGTTCGCGATCGTCGTCTTCCTGTTGTTCCTGATCGTCAGTCCGTGGGGGAAGCTTCGCTTCGGTGACGATCCACCCGAGTACAGTTTCCTCTCGTTCTTCGCGATGTTGTACTCCGCAGGCTTCGCGGCGGGCGTCGTGTTCTGGGGGCCGACCGAGGCGCTGTTCTACTACGACAACCCGTCACCGCTGTTCGACGTCGGCAGTCAGTCCGGGGCGGCGATGAGCGTGGCCATCCAGCAGACGCTCTTCCACTGGGCGCTGCCGCAGCTGGCCGTGTTCACGATCATGGGGATCGCGATCGGGTACTTCGCGTACAACTACGAGAACGTCCCTCTCCGCGTGTCCTCGGCGCTCACGCCGGTCCTCGGGAAGGAGAACCTGGACGGGCCGGCCGCGAAGGTCATCGACATCCTCGCCGTCTTCGCGACGATCGGCGGCGTCGCGACGTCGCTCGGCTTCATCGGGAGCCAGTTCGTCAGCGGCCTCAACTACCAGTGGGGGATCGACCTGGGTAACGCCGGGATCATCCTCGTGGTGACGACGATGACGCTCCTGTTCACGCTGTCGATGGTGCTCGGGGTCGATAAGGGGATCCGGCGGCTCTCGAACTTCAACATGATCCTCTTCGTCGCCTTGCTGCTCGCGACCTTCATTCTCGGTCCGTCGATCTTCCTCGTCATGCTCGGAACGCAGGCGATCGGCGGGATGATCACCGACTTCGTCGCGATGAGCCTCTTTACCGGTGCCGGCGTCGAAGGCGGCACCGAGTGGGCCAACACATGGACCGTCTTCTACTGGGCGTGGGCGCTCTCGTGGTCTCCGTTCGCGGGACTGTTCATCGCGCGAATTTCCCGCGGTCGAAGCGTTCGCGAGGTCGCGTTCACCGGTATCGTCGCGACCTCAGCGGCGACGATTCCGTGGTTCATTTCGCTTGGCGGAACGGCCGTCTGGATGCAACACAACGGGGTCGCCGACTTCAGTCAGGTGATGGCGTTCGAACTCGGCGCCGAAACGACCGGCTTCATCATGTTCGACGCGTTCCCGCTCGGGACGGTGTTCATGATCGCGTTCATGTTCCTCGTCACGACGTTCTTCATCACGTCCGCCGACTCCTCAACGCTCGCCGTCTCGATGATGACGACCGGCGGGAAAGCACACCCCTCGAACATCAACCGGATCTTCTGGGGCGTGGTCCTCGGGATGACCGCCGCGATCCTCATGATCCTCGGCGGCGTCGACGCCCTGCAGTCGGCAGCGATCATCACCGGCGCGCCGTTCGCGTTCGTCTGCTTTATCGCCATGCTCGGGCTGATCAAACACTTCAGTTCGACCGAGGGTCGGCTGTTACTCCAGGAGGAAACCGTCCTCATCGGCTCGAGCAGGAAGCCGGAAACGGAATCGCCGTCCGGTCCCGGCGGTGCCGTCGAAACGGACGACGACTAGCCGCTTCGGCCCTCCGCCGCGCCGATCGATCCGCGGCGGCCGTCGTGTTGTTCGATTTTCGCGGGCGATTCGCTCGCGGTTCGCGCCGCACTCCCCGCCAACCGATAACAAGATTTAATGTACGAGGTATACATAAACTGTGTATGGATAGGGATACCGCGGAACCCGACGCGGACGCGCTTCCGGGCCCGAACGCCCAGCAGTGGGTCGACTTCCACCAGGAGTATTCCGCGCCCAGCGAGTACTCCCACGAGTTCGTCTGGGACGTGACGCGGGCGGCCGACGGCCCCTTCGTCACCGACGTCGACGGGAACGTCCTCCTCGACTTCACCTGTCACATCGGTGCGGCACCGCTGGGGTACAACAACGAGAAGGTCCTCGAGAAGGTCCGCGAGTTCGATCTCGTCGAACCGATGAAGATCGCGGGCCAGGACATGTACTTCGGCTCCGGCCCGAGCCCGGAGGAGGCCGAGTTCCCCGGCTCGAGTCACCTCATGGAGAAGCTGACCGAGGTCTCGAGTCAGTACGGGATGGACACGGTCTTCCTCTCGAACTCCGGCGCCGAGGCGATGGAGAACGCGATGAAGATCACGAACGACTATCGCGCTCCATCCAAGTACGGCATCTCCTTCGCGGGCAGCTTCCACGGGCGCACGCTCGGCACCCTCTCGCTGACGAAATCCAAGGAGGTCTACACGCGCCACTACCCCGAGATCAGCGGGATCGAGACGGTCCCGTTCTGCGCCGATCGCGGCTGCGACGCCGACAGCTGCGACTGCGGCTTCTTCGCGGGCGGCAGCTCGCAGCTCCGGAACATGCTCTCGCCGGAAGGCGGCCACGTCAACCCCGACGAGATCGCATTCCTCGCGCTCGAACCCATCCAGGGCGTCGGCGGCTACCGGTTCCCCAGCGAGGCGTTCATGCGAGAGGTCGCCGACGTCACCGACGAGTACGATATCCCGCTGGTCGTCGACGAGATCCAGTCCGGGGTCGGCCGCACCGGCGAGATCTGGGCGTCCGATCACTACCCGATCGAACCCGACGTCATCGCCAGCGCGAAGGCGCTTCGCGTCGGCGCGACGATCTCGCGCTCGGAGGTCTTCCCCGACGAAAAGAACCGGCTGGGGTCGACCTTCGGCGGCGGCGACCTGCTGGGGTCGATGATGGGCGCGTTCACCCTCGAGGCCATCGACGAGTACGATCTGCTCGACAACGCCACCCGACGCGGCGAACAGGCCACGGAACTCCTGGGCGACGACGCACCCGAGTACGTCGAGGACGTCCGCGGCAAGGGCCTGATGCTCGCCGTCGAGTTCGACACGGCGGAGCGTCGGTCCGACGTGGTCAAGGCTGCCCTCGAGCGCGGCCTGCTCACCCTCGGGTGCGGGAAGAAGACGATTCGGCTGCTCCCGCCGCTGGACTCGACCGAACGCGAGATCGAGCTGGGGATCGGCATCTTCCTCGAGGCCATCGAGGCCGTCGGCCCGAGCGCGAAAGTGGCCGACTGAGACGATCCCCGAGTTTCGCGTCACCGCTACTTCGATTTTCGTTTTCGCGGCCGTCTCGAGCGCGGTCGCCGATCGTCTCGAGGAGATCGATAAACGAATCCTGTGACGTCGGACCGTCGCCGGTTCCTGGGAGTCGCGGTCGATTCGATCCCTAGTCGAAGTCGCTCGCCGCCGGCAGCGTGAACGTAAACGTCGAGCCCTCGCCCGGTTCGCTCGTAACCCAGATTTCGCCGCCGTGGCGCTCGACGATCCGCTCGCAGATCGCGAGTCCGATCCCCGTTCCGTTGTACCCCTCCCCCTCCTGATAGCTCTGGAAGACGTCGAAGATCTGGTCGCTGTACTCCGGATCGATGCCGATTCCGTCGTCGCTGACCGAGATTTCCCACTCGGCGCCGCTTTCGAAACGGCGTTCGGCGGAGACGTGAATGCGCGGCGGGCCGTCTCCGCTGTACTCGATGGCATTGTCCAGCAGATTCTGGAAGATCTGTCGTAACTGCCCGCTGTCGCCCTCGACGGCCGGGAGGGACTCGGTAGTCACCTCACCGTTACTCTCTTCGAACCGAAGTCGGAGATCGTCGAGAACGTCCTCGAGGACCGCGTTCAGATCGACCGGTTCGAAGGGGTCGCCCTCGGTCTCGACGCGAGAGTACTTGAGCAGGCCGTCGATCATCTCGCGCATGCGGTCAGCGCCGTCGACCGCGAACTGGAGAAACTCTCTCCCCTCGGCGTCGAGCTCGTCACCGTACCGCCTCTCGACGAGTTGCAGGTAACTCGAGACCATCCGCAGGGGTTCCTGGAGGTCGTGGCTGGCAGCGTAGGCGAACTGCTCCAGGCGCTCGTTCGAGGTCTCTAGCCGTTCGACGAGCTCCTCCAGCCGCCGTTCGCGCTCCACTCGTTCGGTGACGTCCGTGAAGAGAACCCCCACTTGTGCGTCCGTTTCGTCACCGACCGGAAACGCGTAGCACTCGAGGAACCGCCCCTGCGTCGTCAGTTCGCGCTCGAACCTGACCGGGTCGCCGGTCTCCACGACGGTATCGTAGGTCTCGAACCACTCCTCTCGCTCTTCCGGCACCAGTTCTCGGATCGTCTTTCCGACGACGTCGGTCAGTCCCGTGTGCTCTTCGAACGCCGGATTCGCCTCGATATAGCGGAAATCGATCGGCTCCGCCGGCGGCGTGTCGACCCGCTCGATGACGCAGTACCCCTCGGACATCGAGGTGAACAGGTCCCGATACCGCGCCTCTCTCTCCCTGAGTTGCTGCTCGCGGCGCTTTCGCTCCGTGATATCGGTGACGGCGCCGTGCATCCGAACCGGGTCGCCGCTCGCGTCGTACTCCACCTCGCCGCGAGAGACGATCCACATGACGTCGCCGTCGCCGTTCTCGATGCGGTATTCGGCGCTGAACACGCCCGTCTCCAGCGCTCGGTCGAGTCGGTCCCAAATTCCGTCCTCGTCGGTCTCGGGGACCGGTTCGAAGAACGCCTCGATCGGCGCGCCCGTCGTCACGATCTCCGGATCCATTCCGTACGCTTCCGCGAGAAACTCGTCGGCGGTGAAGACGTTTTCCTGGACGTCCCACAGCCAGAGTCCGATCGACGCGGCGTCGGTCGCGACGCTCAGTTGGGCTTCGCGCTCGCGGAGCTGGTCTTCCTTGTTCGCGCGCTCGATCGCCGCCGCCAGGATATTCGCGGCGCTTTGCACGAAATTGGCCTCGTGCGTGGTGAACTCCTTGCGGTCGGTCGTATGCGTGCCGAGCACGCCCCACGGCTCCTCGACCGAACCGATGATGACGCTGACGCCGCTGACCACGTCGTGGTTCGTGAGCAATTCAGGGCCGGAGAAACGCTCCTCCTCGCGGAGGTCGTCGACGATGACCGGTTCCTCGCTGATGAGCGTGTAGCCGGCCTGCGAATCGAGATCCGTAGACACCGTCACCGCTCCGACGAGACCGTCTCGCCAGCCGACGCCCTGTCGCAGGAAGACTTCGTCGCCGCCCGGTAACCGCTCGAGCACCTTGCAGTACTCGTTGTCGAGCGTCTCGGCGACGGCGACCGAGACGTCGTGCATCAACTGATCGAGGTCGTCCGTCTCCAACGCTCGCTGTCCGAGTTCCGCGATGACCTCTTGCTGCCGGATTCGGGCCTGAACCCCGGGGTCGGTCGAGGAGGGCGATCCCATTCTACTCCCGTCTTTCGGCGCGGGCTACAAAGCCCCTCGGTTACCGCAGATGAACGGTTCGTCGCGACTGATTACCGTCCTCGTTCCCGCTTCCGTTTCTTCGATCTCTCGTGATGAGACACCGTCCATGCGGTGGCGCGCGCTGGCGACCAGCCGAGCACTTGCGAGGCTGGTCGCCGAAACGTGCGAGGGACGAGCGAACGAAGTGAGCGAGTCGGTTGGGGAGGACGTGGCGATTCCCCGTTGCCACGATAACAGGACACAGCTCTTCGACACTGTTCTCCCCGAGCCCTCGCCGAACCGATCAGTCGAACGAGCGCTCGAGCACCGAAACGCCCTCGAGCGAGTTCAGCCCGTCCAGAGCCCCCTCGAGATGCTCCGGGCCGCTGCCCTCGAGGCCGACGGTCACGGGGACCCGATTCGGCTCGTCGAGCGACGTTCGCCGGGCGCGCTCTAAGACGTCCAGTTCCGCGCCTTCGGCTTCGATCGTTTCGACCACCTCGCTTACCCTCGTCGGCCACCCCGCGACGGCCAGTCTGGCCTCGACGTAGCGCTCGAGTTCGTGGAGCCCGGTCCGGGTGAGTTCGGCGTGCTCGGTGAGGTTCACGTTCCCGCCGGAGATGACGACGCCGACGTGCTCACCCTCGAGATCGACCGCGTCCGACAGCGCGCCGGCCAGCGGGGTCGCACCCGCGCTCTCGGCGACGGTTTTCGCGCGCTCGGCGAGCAGCGTCACGGCGGCGGCGATCTCGCGATCAGTCACGCTGACCACGTCGTCGACGACCTCGCGGGCGATCGCGAACGTGGTCTCGAGCATCCGCGTGTCGGCGATCCCCTCGGCGACGGTGTCGACGCCGGAGAGTTCCCGGATCTCGCCGGCCTCGAGCGACGGCTTGGCGTGGGCCGCGCCCTCGGGCTGGACGCCGATTACCCGAACGTTGTGCTCGGCAGCTTTCAGCACGGTTCCGATCCCCGAGATCAGCCCGCCGCCGCCGATCGCGACGAGGACGGTGTCGATCTCGGAATACTGCTCTAGCAACTCCAGACCGATCGTTCCCTGGCCGGCGACGATCGCCTCGTCGTCGAAGGGATGGACGAACGTCTCGCCCGTTTCCGCGGCGCGCTCTATGGCGTGCTCGTAGGAGCGCTCGTAGATGTCGCCCTCGACGACGACCTCGGCGCCGTAGCCGCGAGTGGCCTCGATCTTCGCTGCAGGCGTCACCTCGGGGACGACGATCGTCGTGTCGATGTCGAGCAACTGGCCGGCGAGCGCCACGCCCTGAGCGTGGTTACCCGCGCTCGAGGAGATGACGCCGGCCTCTCGATCCGTCTCGGAGAGTTGGGCCATCTTGTTGTACGCGCCGCGGATCTTGAACGAGCCCGTCCGCTGGACGTTCTCGAGTTTGAGCCCGACCGAAGCCGCGCCCGCCATCTCGGCGAACGTTCGCGACGTATCGAGCGGGGTCCGGTGGACGACGTCGTCGATGCGCTCGCGGGCGTCTTCAACGTCCTCGCGGGTGACCAGTTCCTCGTCGATCTCGTTCGCCTCGTTCATCCGTCGTCCTCCCCGAGCGCTCCGTCCTCCCCGATCGCTCCGCTCTCCCCGATCGGCCTCCCTTCCCCGTGCGCCACGTCCGCTCCGTCCCCGACGTGTGGAACGGGATGCCGGCGCTCGAGTTCCTCGATCGTCCCGACCAGCACCTCGACGCCGTGCTCGAGACTGCGCTCGTCGACGTCGAACGTCGGCGTGTGGTGGCTCGTCGGGTGGTCGGTGCCGACGATCATGTACGTCGCCAACCCGCCGTCGCGCTGGACACGGTCCATCAGGAACGTCGCGTCCTCGCTCGCGCCGAAGTCGGCCGCCGGAATCACGTGATCGATCCCCCGCACCTCGCCCGCCACCTCGCTGACCAGCGACTGCAGTTCGGGGTCGCTGTCGGCGCGGGGCGACTCGCTGACGACGTCGAACTCGGCCCGACAGCCGTGCATCCGGGCCGCGTTCTTCACCGTCCGCTCGAGTCGGTCCTTCGTGTACTCCATCAGCTCGGTCGTCTCGCCGCGGGCCTCGGCCGCCATGTGGGCGCGCTCGGCGATGACGTTGCTCGCCGTCCCCGCCTCGGCCTTGCCGATGTTCACCCGGGTCATCCCGTCGCTGTGGCGGGGGATGCCGTAGGCGTTCTCGATCGTCGTCCCCATCGCGTGCATCGCGTTGTCGCCCTCGTTGGGCGCCTTCCCCGCGTGGGCGGAGGTCCCCTCGATCGTCAGATCGACGTGGCACATCGCCAGCGGCTTCTCGATCCCCGCGACCACTTCGCCCGTCGGGTGATCGAGGCCGACGTGGACCGCCAGCAGGTAGTCCAGTCCGTCCGCGAACTCGCTCTTCGCCATCGGACACCCGCCGCCGCCGGTCTCCTCGGCGGGCTGGAAGAAGACCACGAAGCGGCCCGAGAAGTCGCTCTCGGCGATCGCCTCGAGGACGGCCAGCCCCCAGGTCATGTGGGCGTCGTGGCCGCAGGCGTGCATCGTCCCCTCGATTTCGGAGCGAAAGCCCTCGTCTGCGGGGTCGTGGTCCGGACTGGTCGATTCCTCGATGAACAGCCCGTCGATGTCGACGCGCAGCCCGATCGATGGCCCCTCGCCGCGCTTGAGCACCGCGACGGCGCCGGTGTTGCCGCCGGTCATCCGCTCTAAGAGGGCCGGGTCCGCGCCGCGCTCGCGGGCCCGCTCGAGCCAGGGCTCGAGTTCGTCGTCGTCGGTGACGGCCATCCGGTCGGCGGGGTCGTAGGCGTCCGGTCCGACGGCGAGTTCGTCGACGCCGATCGCCCGGATCTCCTCGACGAGGCGGGCCGTGGTGGAGAACTCGCGCCACGCGGGTTCGGGGTGGCGGTGCAGGCTCCGGCGGAGGCTGACGAGGCGGTCCCGTATCGGCTCGGTCATGCGAGACACTGACGCGCTCCAACGACTTAATTATACACAATCAGTGTTGACGTCGGCTACACAAAAGGGATAAGAGAATCGCTGACAACCATCACGTATAGTTGCGCTGCAGCGGCGACGCGCCGGTGTGGCGCGCACACTCACCACTATGAGAACGAATCCAGACATCGTCGTTCTGAGAGAGGGAACGGAAGGGCTGTCGATGGAATCGTACGCCGAGACCCTCCGCGAGCGGTTGCCTGAACACGCCGTCGCGCTCGCGCGGACGCCGAAGGAAGAGCGCGAGCGCGTCCCGCAGGCGCGGGTCGTGACCGGAATCACGATCGACGAGGACCTGCTCGCCGAGGCCGACCGCCTCGAGCTGTTCGCCTGCACGTTCGCCGGCACCGACCACGTGCCGATGGACGCGCTGGCAGATCACGGCGTCGCCGTCACGAACGCGGGCGGGATCCACGCGCCCGGCATCGCCGAGCAGACGATCGCCAACATGCTCGTCTTCGCGCGGAACCTCCACGAGGGCTGGCGCCGCAAGGAGAACGGCGAGTGGCGTCACTTCCAGTCCCACGAATTCACCGACAGCACGGTCACGGTCGTCGGCCTCGGCTCGATCGGCCAGGCGGTCGTCCAGCGCCTCGAGGGGTTCGAGGTCGAGACGATCGGGATCCGGTACACCCCCGAGAAGGGCGGTCCGACGGACGAGGTGCTGGGCTTCGACGAGGACGACGTCCACGAGGCCTTCTCGCGCAGCGACTACGTCGTCCTCGCCTGCCCGCTGAACGATCTGACCCGCAATCTCGTCGACGAGGACGCGCTGGCGACGCTGCCGCCCGAGGCCGTGCTCGTCAACGCGGCCCGCGGCGGCATCGTCGACACCGACGCGCTCGTCTCGGCGCTGCAGTACGAGGGGATCCGCGGGGCCGCGCTGGACGTCACCGACCCCGAACCGCTGCCGAACGACCACGAGCTCTGGGACCTCGAGAACTGCCTGATCACGCCGCATACGGGCGGCCACACGCCGAAACACTGGGATCGGCTGGCCGACATCGTCGCGACCAACCTCCGGGCGCTCGAGGCGGGCGAGGGAGACGACCTCGAGAACGCCGTCTATCAGCCCGAGGGGAGCTAACAGCACGATGGCCACAGAAGAGACGCAGTCCACGACCGACCACAGCGACCAGACGTCGACTCCGGACGAGAAGCGACTCGGGTCGCCGGCGGATCCCCGCGAGGGAGACCCGGCGGCGGATCCGCGAGCCAACTACGACTACGTCGGCGGCGACGTCGACCGCCCCGCGCTCGTGGCGGCGCTGCGCGAGCGGATCGACGGCGAGGTACGCTTCGACGAGTACAGCCGACAGCTGTACGCGACCGACGCGAGCGCCTACGAGATGACGCCCGTCGGCGTCGTCCTCCCGCGATCGACCGACGACGTCGCGAGCGTCGTCGGCTACTGCGCCGAACACGGGATCCCGGTGCTCCCGCGGGGCGGCGGCACCAGTCTCGCCGGCCAGGCGGTCAACGAGGCCGTCGTCCTCGATTTCACGGCGCACATGGGCGACGTCCTCGAGATCGATCCCGACGCTCGGCGGGCGACCGTGCAGGGCGGAGCCGTCCTCGCCGACCTGAACGGCGCCCTCGAGTCCCACGGACTGAAGTTCGCGCCCGACCCCGCGGCGGGCAACCGCAGCACCGTCGGCGGCGCCGTCGGCAACAACTCGACGGGCGCCCACTCGCTGCAGTACGGGAAGACCGACGCCTACGTCGAGGAGGTGGAGGTCGTCCTCGCCGACGGCTCCGTCGAGCGCTTCGGCGAGGTGACGGTGGCGGAGCTTCGCGAGCGGGCCGATCCGGACGGAAACCTGCTCGAGCGAATCCACGAGGCACTGCGCCGCGTGATCGACGAGGAGGCCGCCGCGATCGGCGAGGTCTTCCCGCGACTGAAGCGCAACGTCTCGGGCTACAACCTCGACCGGCTGGTCGCGGAGGCCTACGGGACGCCCGAGGCCTTCGACGAGAACGCCGCGGAGTCGGTCGCGATCGACGCCGACTCCGAACCCGCCCCCGGCGCGACGGTCAACCTCGCCCGCGTCTTCGCCGGCAGCGAGGGGACCCTCGGCGTCGTCACCGAGGCGACGGTCTCGCTCGAGACCGTTCCCGAGACCACCTCGGTGGTGCTGTTGACCTACCGCGACCTGCTCGAGGCGATGGCCGACGTCGACACCATCGTCAAAAATCACGACCCGGCGGCCGTCGAGGCGATCGACGACGTCTTAATCGAGCTCGCGGAGAACACCGAGGAGTTCGCCGCCGTCGCGGATCGACTCCCCGAAGGCACCGAGACCGCGCTGCTCGTGGAGTTCTACGCCGAGAACGACGACCACGGCCGCGAGCAGGTCGCGGAGCTGCTGGTCGATCGGCTGCCGGACGGGGAAGTGCCGGATCCGGATCCGAGCGGTTCCGAGACCGGTAGCTCCGCGCCGGTTCGTGCCTTCGACGCCCTCGAGGCCCACGACCCCGCGGGCATCGCCGAACTCTGGAAGCTCCGCAAGAGCGCGGCGCCCATTCTGCTCTCTCGCACCTCCGACGAGAAGCACATCTCCTTCATCGAGGACACCGCGGTCCCGACCGAGAATCTCGCGGACTACGTGGCGGACTTTCGGGAAGTCCTCGAGGAGTACGACACGTTCGCGAGCTTCTACGCCCACGCCGGTCCCGGCTGTATGCACATGCGGCCGCTGGTCAGCACCAAGAGCACGGCCGGCCTCGAGGCGTTCGAGTCGCTGGCCGACGGCGTGACCGACCTCGTCGTCGAGTACGGCGGGAGCGTGTCGGGCGAGCACGGTGACGGCCGCGCTCGAACCCAGTGGAATCGCAAGCTCTACGGCGACGACGTCTGGGAACTCTTCCGCGAGCTGAAGACGGCGTTCGACCCCGACTGGCTCCTGAACCCGGGCAACGTCTGCGGCGATCACCGCATGATCGAACGGCTCCGGTTCGACCCGGACTACGAGTTCGAGGCCGGCTTCGAGCCGGAACTCGAGTGGGACAACGACAACGGCTTCCAAGGGATGGTCGAACTCTGTCACGGCTGCGGCGGCTGTCGGAGCGAGCAGGAGACCACCGGCGGCGTAATGTGTCCGACCTACCGCGCCGCCGAGGAGGAGAGCCTGAGCACCCGCGGGCGGGCGAACATGCTCCGACAGGCGATGAGCGGCGACCTCGAGACCGACGCCGTCGACGAGGAGTTCTTAGCGGAGATCATGGACCTCTGTGTCGGCTGCAAGGGCTGTGCGCGGGACTGCCCGAGCGAGGTCGACATGGCGAAGCTCAAGGCCGAGGTGGAGCACGCTGCCCACCAGAAGAACGGCGCCGGCTTGCGCGACAAGCTGTTCGCGAACGTCGACCGGCTGAACGCCGTCGGGAGCGCGCTCGCGCCGCTGTCGAACTGGGCGGCGTCGCTTCCCGGGTCGGGTGCCATCGCCGAGAAGACGGTCGGGATCGCCCGCGAGCGAGAGCTGCCGACGTTCGCGAGCGAGAGCCTCGAGGAGTGGTTTACATCGCGGGGCGGTGCGACGGTGCCCCGCGAGTCGGCCAGCCGCCGGGTAGTGCTCGTCCCCGACACGTACACGAACTACAACCATCCCAACGCCGGGAAGGCCGCGATTCGGGTGCTCGAGGCCGCGGGCGTGCACGTCACGGTCCCGAACGCGGTCACGTCGACGGGGCGGCCGGCCCATTCGAAGGGCTTCCTCGATCTCTCCCGCGAGCGGGCGCGGACGAACGTCGACGCCCTCGAGCTGTTCGTCCAGAACGGCTGGGAGGTCGTCCTCGTCGAGCCCTCCGACGCCGTGATGCTCCAGTCGGACTACCTGAACCTGCTCTCCGGGCCCGAGGTCGAGCGGGTGGCGGCGAACACCTACGGCGTCATGGAGTACGTCGACCGGTTCGATCTGCTCGCTGAGGTCGGTGTCGACGAGTCGGCCGCCCGCGAGCGGCTGACCTACCACGGCCACTGCCACCAGAAGGCGACGAAGAAGGACGGTCACGCCGCGAGCGTCCTCGAGGCCGCCGGATACGAGGTCGACGCTCTGGATTCGGGCTGCTGCGGAATGGCCGGGAGCTTCGGCTACGAGGCCGAACACTACTCGCTGAGTCAGAAGATCGGTTCGATCCTGTTCGAACAGGTCGACGACAGCGACGGCGACGAAGTCGTCGCGCCCGGGGCCTCCTGTCGAACCCAACTGGAGGGCCACGAGGGCGACTATCCGGCCCATCCGGTCGAGAAGCTCGAGGCCGTAGTCAGGTGACTCGAGTCAGTGACGTGGGGACTCGAGGACAGTTCCGGCTGGCTACGACTTCCGCTTTCGGTCGACGACATCGAAGACCAGCGAGCCGATGCCGACGCCGCTCCCGACCGAGTAGTTGCCCGACTCGTCGTCCATCGGGAGGACGGCCCGCGTGATCGCGAGCCACAGCGACAGGACGGTCAGGTATCGCAGCGGGTGTTCCCGGAACCGGCCGACGTACTCCCCCTCGAGGATTCGGTACGCCATGCCGAGGCTGAAGCCCAGCACGAGGTACTCGCGGTCGACGCCTCGGTCGGTCTGGCGGGCGACCTCGAGGGTGCCGACCGCGGCGGCGAGTTCGAATCCCTTCGTGAGGTATCCAGTGAGGCTGGCCATG
Source organism: Haloterrigena salina JCM 13891 (assembly GCF_000337495.1). GTDB lineage: Archaea > Halobacteriota > Halobacteria > Halobacteriales > Natrialbaceae > Haloterrigena > Haloterrigena salina. The sequence goes on along the minus strand of NZ_AOIS01000031.1, from coordinate 34,710 downwards.
TCGAAGTTTCAACCATCGGACTGATCACGCTTTCGCTCGCGGTAATCGTATGACAACTGGCGTGTTGTAGAATCACCGTTCGTCTGGTTCATACGGAACCCTCCCCATCGCTTCTGGCGACCCATCCGATGCTGGGTGGCGCGCGCTGGGACGCAGTGAGTCGTTGATGAATCGCGTCCCGAAACCGTGCGAGGTCTTCGCGAGTTTCACGAGCGAAGGCTTGTCAGAGCTTGCTCTGTCTGTGGATGAGCGAACGGAGTGAGAGAATCGGCTGGGGAGGTCGTGGTACTCCCCGTTGCCACGGTAGCAAGACAGGAGTTCTATCCCAACATATTGCGAGCAGCTATTCAGTTATTGAACGGAGTCGTTCGAACGTGGACGTGAAAACGAAATGTTCTGCTACGGCTGGCGGCGAGGGTTTACCACATCCTCCCCAACCGATTCGTTCACTCCCTGCAGTCGCTCACTCATCCCTCGCGCGACTTTGTGACGAGACTCACGATCTGTTCGTCACGTCCCAGCGCGCGCCACCGCACGTCGGCGTTTCGATCCGGAGTTGTGTAGCCGAAGTGGGACAGGGAGCTCAGTGATGTCTACTGATAGACGCGGCTGCAAGCGGATCGTGCGCGATACGGCATTGAAACGGAATCCGAAAACCCGACGCGAACGACTTACGGCCAGAGTCCGCGCGTCGCCTTCGCCTCGGCGATCCGCGAGAGCGCGACGACGTAGGCGGCGTCGCGCCACGTCAGGTCCTTCTCTTCGACCTCTTCGCGGACGTCGGCCCACGCCTCGAGCATGTGCTCCTCGAGTTCCTCGTTAACGCGCTCGAGGGACCACTGCCGGCGGTTGATGTCCTGAAGCCACTCGAAGTAGCTCACGGTGACGCCGCCGGCGTTGGCGAGGATGTCCGGGATGACGTGGACGTCGCGCTCCGCGAGGATGGCGTCGGCGGCGAACGTGGTCGGGCCGTTGGCGCCTTCGACGACGATGTCCGCGTCGATCGCGTCGGCGTTGTCCGCGGTGATGACGTTGCCGACGGCCGCGGGGATCAGCACGTCGACGTCGAGCTCGAGGATCGCCTCGTTGGAGAGGGTTTCGGGGGCGTCCTGCTCGAGGACGGCTTCGGGCTCCTCCTCGTGGGTCGGAACCGCGTGCGTGTCGAGCCCGTCGGGATCGTAGATCGCGCCGTTCACGTCGCTCACGGCGACGACGGTCGCGTCCCAGTCCTCGAGCAGGCGCGCCGCGTTCGCGCCGACGCTACCGAAGCCCTGCACGGCGACGGTCGTCTCCTCGAGGTCGCGGTCGTAGTAGTTGACTGCCTCGCGGGCGGCGATGGCGGTCGAGCGACCGGGCGCCTCCTCGCGGCCGTAGGAGCCGCCGATGACGGGCGGTTTGCCGGTGACGACGCCGGGGATGGTCTCGCCTTGCTGCATCGAGTAGGCGTCCATGAACCAGGCCATCGTCTGGGCGTCGGTGCCCATGTCCGGCGCGGGGACGTCCTTCGTCGGCCCGACGACGTCGCGCAGTTCCTCGGCGAATCGGCGAGTGAGCCGTTCGGTCTCGTCCGCGGTCAGTTGCTTCGGGTCGACGGCGACGCCGCCCTTCCCGCCGCCGAAGGGGATGTCCATCACGGCGCACTTCCAAGTCATCCACATCGAGAGCCCGGTGCACTCCTCGGCGTCGACTTCGGGATGGAAGCGCAGGCCGCCCTTGTACGGGCCGCGAACGTCGTCGTGTTGGGCCCGGTAGCCGGTGAAGACGTCGACGGAGCCGTCCTCGCGCTCGAGGGGCACCGAGACCTGCTGGACCCTGGTCGGGTGTTTTAATCGCTCGACGACGCCGGAATCGACGTCGACGTGGGTCGCCGCCCGCTCGAGTTGGCGGCGCGCCGTGACGAGCGCTGATGCTGGGGCGTTGTCCGATCCGGCCTCGGCCTCTTCTGGGGGTGTCGTAGTCATCTATCGGCTAGTGAGATCGGTGACAGTAGTATGTCGACGGTACCATGGTCGGTGTGGGTCGGGTTAGGTCGTGAACAGTTGCCGGGGGAAGTCCGCCAGCGTCTCCGCACCGTTGCTCGTGACGCGGAACGTCTCGCTGATCTCCATGCCGACCGCCTCGGTCCAGATGCCCGGAATCATGTGGAACGTCATGTCCTCCTCGAGGACGGTCTCGTCGCCGGGGCGGATGCTGGCGGTGTGTTCGCCCCAGTCCGGCGGGTAGCCCAGCCCCATCGAGTAGCCGATGCGGTCCTCCTTCTCGAGGCCGTACTGGGCGATCGTCTCGCGCCAGGCCTTCTCGACCGACTCGCAGGTGACGCCCGGTTCGACGGCGTCGAGTGCGGCCTCGATCCCCTCGACGACGATGTCGGCGGTCTCCTCGAGTTCGGCGGGCGGATCGCCGACGAAGGTCGTCCGCGCCAGCGGCGAGTGGTAGCGGTGGCGACAGCCCGAGAGTTCGATGATGACCGGGTCGCCGTCCTCGAACTCGCGGTCGGTCCAGGTCAGGTGGGGCGTGTCGGTGTGGTCGCCGGATGGCATCAGCGGAACGATCGACGGGTAATCCCCGCCGTACTCGTCGGTGCCCGCGATGAGGGCGTCGTAGATCTCCCTGGCGGCCTCGTACTCCGGGACGCCCTCCTCGATGGCGTCCAGTCCCGCCTGCATCGCGTTCTCGGAGATGCGTGCGGCCTCGCGCATGTACTCGAGCTCCTGTTCGGACTTCTTGATTCGCACCCAGCCGACCAGCAGCGTCGCGTCCTCGAACTCGGCCTCGGGGAGGTTCTCCTGCAGGCGCGTGTAGGACTTCGCGGTGAAGTAAGCGGCGTCCATCTCGAGGCCGATGCGGCCGTCCGCGACGTCGAGTTCCTCGAGGACGCCCGCGACGTAGTCCATCGGATGGAGGTCGTGGGGCGAGTGGACGTGGTCGTCGCTGTAGGCGCGGATGCTCTCGTCGGAGAGGGACGTGGTCGCTCGAGCGCCGCCGCCGTCCATGTCGCGGCCGATCCAGACCGGCTCGTCGCGGTCGGGCGTGACGACGACCGCCTGGTGGACGTAGAACGACCAGCCGTCGTAGCCGGTGAGGTAGTTCATGTTGGCCGGATTAGAGACGACGATCGCGTCGAGATCCTCCTCGCCCAATCGCTCTTTCGTCCGGGAGACCCGACGTTCGTATTCGGCGTCGTCGAAAATATCTCGGGACATGGTAACAGGACCTACGAAGAGGCTCGACGAGGAGTGCTAAAAGTTTTTCGTGTATGGTAGATACGGATACTGTTCATGAATGGGGCAAAACGGGAGCGATTTTGGGACACGTTGACGAGGCCGTGAAGGGCCGTGCCGTCACGGGACCCGCAGGGACTCGTCGACTCGCCCGTTCGCTGCAAACCACCGGCGGTTAAGAGACCCGGGTTCGTTCCGGCGGATATGGCAATCCTCGAGACAATCGTGATCGCGTTCTGGGCGATGTTGCCCGCTTACGTTCCCAACAACGCCGCGGTGTTGGCCGGCGGCGGACGACCGATCGACGGCGGCCGGACGTGGGGCGACAAGCGCATGCTGGGCGACGGGAAGACCTGGCGGGGCACCGCCGCCGGGATCACCGCCGGTCTCGTGCTTGCGGGTCTGCTGACGGTGCTCGCGCCCGGCGTCAGCGACGCGACTGGCATGAAGGTTCCCGAGTTCGCACCCCTCGCCGCGCTGGGACTCGCCGGCGGGGCCATGCTCGGCGATATCCTCGCGTCATTTCTGAAGCGACGCACCGGCCGCCAGCGCGGCGCGATGTTCCCCGGCCTCGATCAACTGGACTTCGTCGTCGTCTCGCTCCCCCTGACCGCGCTGTTGGCTCCGGAGTGGTTCTTTAACGTCTTCACGTGGGCGGTCGTCGCCGTCGTCGTGATCCTGACGCCGATCCTTCACGTCACGACGAACATGATCGCGTACAAACTGGGTCTGAAGAACGAACCATGGTGAGGCGGTCCGGGACTCGAAGGCTTTACTACAATTCCCACGTTTCAGCTGCTCTTCTAGGAGATTGAGCTCTTTCTCTCGGAGCTCCCCAGTCGCGTGTAGTCCGTAACTATCGATTCGGTAGACGAACTCTTTCCCGTCGGTCGCATCGAGTCCGTCTTCGAGCGCTCGTGCGACGACACCGACCGTCCCAGTCACACGAGCCCCAGCGACCGAGCGGTGATCCGAACGCGTCGAGCCTTGAGACGGAAACGAAATTTGCATTCTCACTCGACAGTCGTCAATGCCTCGCTCTCGGCGTCGGTTTGCTCCTGTAATCGTTCTTCGACTTTCTCCCGGTCCTCGGGATAGCCGACGTCGACCCGCCAGCCGTCCATGCGGATTGCGTCGATGGTTCGACCCGATTGGATGAGCAGGTCGATCGCGTCGGGGAGTTCGTACTCACCGCGGTCGCTGGGCTGGACGAGGTGACAGGCGTGGAAGATCGCCGGCGTGAACGTGTAGAAGCCGGTCATGACGATATTGGACGGCGGATCGTCGGGCTTCTCGACGACCTCGACGATCTCGCCGTACTCGTAGGTGTCGAGGACGCCGTAGCGGGAAGCCTCCTCGTAGGGGACCTCCTCGACGAGAAAGGCGGCGTCGGCGCGGTCCTCCCGCTAGCGATTAACGAAGTCCGCGAGATTGGCGCGGAAGACGTTGTCGCCGAGCATAAGGACGAAATCGTCGTCGACGTGAGGCTCGGCCTGCAGGATGGCGTGTGCGAGGCCGAGTTGCTCGCGCTGGTGGGCGTAGGTGATGGGAATGCCCTCGTACTCGTCGCCGTAGCGTTCGATGATCTGTTCCTTCTGGTAGCCGACGACGACGACTAATTTCGTGACGCCGAGCTCGAGGAGGTTGTCGAAGACGTCCTCGATGTGCGGCGTCCCGTCGACCTCGACGAGCGCCTTCGGCTTGTCGTCGGTCAGCGGCCGGAGGCGATCGCCCTTGCCCACAGCCAGCACGACTGCTTGCATACGATCAGGAACTCCTCATCTGCGGGGATATTTCTTCGAGTAATCGAGCGAACGGAGCTTCGGAGAGACACTGTTTTCGGACCCATCCTTCTGGAAAACCTTTGGCAGACTACACTCGTGAGGAGGCAACGCTCATGGAATCCCTCGAACAGAATCGACGGAACGGTGGTCCGAAATGACCGCGACCGACGACTCCGAACTCCGACTTATCGGTATTCGTGCAGACGGCTATCTCGACTACTACGACGAAACGACCGACACCGTCTTTCGGGAACCCGAGACGCAGTACGACTACGGTCTCGCCGGTGCGATCCCGACCGAGTGGCGTCGGAATTCGGAGCTGACCCTCGAGCGCTACATCGAACGCACGGAGCGCGACTCGGGGTGGACGCGACTGTCCAAATGGGCGACGGAGCGACTCGAGTCATGAAGTAACTCTCGAGGGAGCCTATCTGCGACGAATTTGGAATGACAGTTTGGCGTGATCCACAGCCCGGTTTCTCGAGTCTGTAAAGATCACATAGCCAAAAAGTACTTGATGCATATGATGAATTCCTCTCTAAATGAGTACGATTAGACAGTCACTTTCGGGATCCGACCTCCTTACTCGACTCGAGCACCGTTCCTGTACGTTCTGTGATGAGGGATCGCTCGTACGGGGGCAGTACAAGGGAAATGACGCTGTCGTCTGTGATCAATGTAGGACGCCGATGATGCAAATTTGGGATATGGAGTAGTTAGAGGGGGGCATTCGCCACCACAAAAATCGACTCTACTAATGATAGCGGGACTCTGACCCTCTTATCTGCTCTGTGCATTACCACCCACCTGACGAACGCCTCTCAGGGCCGGTATCCGAGGTGAACGGAACGAGTAGTTCAACGGGAATCGGACAGGCGTCTCAACTACTCCCCGTCGGACTTCTAGATCGACTGGATAATAACGGATTAACCCGTCCATATCGACAGCGAAGGAGTTTTGATCCGTCGCTGTCAACGGCAACTCCATGAACCTGCTTGCAATTGCTGCCGTTTCTCTTCTCACAGTGACGGCGCTTCCCTACCTCTGCTATCTCACACTCTACGCGTGGATTCGGCCACAGGGATCGCCCGCCGAGAAAACGCCCGCGGAGCCGACGGTCAGTATCGTACTCCCGACGTACAACGAAGCACAGATCGTCGAGACGAAACTCGACGATTTACTCGCACTCGACTATCCGATGGAGAAGATCGAGCTCGTCGTCGTCGACTCGTCGACCGACGAAACCCGCGACATCATTCGGGAGTACTTCGCAGATCTCGAGGCCCCTGAGTTGGTGTTGCTCGAGGAAGACGAACGCCGCGGCCTCGCGCCGGCGCTCAACGACGCGTACGCCGCCGCGTCGAACGAGATGGTCGTGAAGACCGACTGCGATTCCAAACTCGCGCCCGATGTCCTTCGGGAAGCCGCCGCCAATCTCGCAGACGACGACATCGCGGCCGTGACTGGGCGGAACGTAGAAGTCTTGGGTGGCAGTGAAGTGGAGTCCGGATATCGCGGCGTGCAGTCGCACATCCAGCAGTTGGAGTCGCACCTCGACTCGACGCTCATCTTCCACGGGCCGTTCTCCGCATTCGAGAACGACGCGCTGCTGCCAATCGACCCGAACTCGCTGGCCGACGACACGGAGCTCGCGTTGAAGATTCGTCGGCAAGGTGGCCGCGTGATTTTCGACCCTGCCGTGCAGTACATGGAAGCCAGCTTCTCGGACTTCGTGAAGCGCCGCAAGCAGAAAGATAGGCGTGGGATGGGGCTGATTCGGTTGTTGGTTCACCACCGTGACGCGCTCGGGAAGTACGGGAAGTACGGCAAGGTCGTGCTCCCGTTCAACTGGTGGTTCATGATTATCTCCCCGTGGCTGCTGGCGGCGACGCTCGTCGTCGGGACTGGTGCAGCACTCTCGCTGTTCGGAACAGGTGGGCTGGTGTTGCCTGCTGCGGTCACCGCGTTCGCGTACCTCGGACAGAAAGACGCGCTCGGTCCGGTGCAGGCGCTGTACTCGATTTTCGACACGCAGGTGTCGCTGCTGCGGGCGAGTGTGGAGTTGTTGGTTGGGGATTCGGATGGGACGTGGGACGTGGACGCTGAGTTGCGGGAGGCCTTCGAATGAAAGGCGGGATAGTCTCGCGGTGTGACGAGGGATCGGATAGCAGGGAACCGGGAGTATTTAATGAACGGTATCCGAGGATGCGAGCATGAAGGCGCTCATTCCCGCGGCGGGACAGGGGACACGCCTCTACCCGCACACGCACACGAAACCGAAGGCCATGGTTCGGTTGGCGGGGAAGCCGATTCTCGGCCACATCCTCTCCTCGCTTGCCGAGACCCCCATCGAGGAAGTGGTCATCGTCGTCGGTGGGTCGATGCAGGACCAAATCACCGAGTACGCCACCGAATTGTTCGGCGACGCCTTCGAATTCACCTTCGTCGAACAAGAACGGGCAGAGGGCTTAGGACACAGTATCTACCAGGCTGAATCCGCCGTCCGAGGCGAACCGGTGTTAATCGCGCTCGGGGACATGCTGTTCGAGAACGGCTACAAGCAGTTCCTTGATGCCCACGACGACTGTCGGCCGACGGATGGGAGCATCGGCGTCAAGCGAGTCGAGAACCCCGAGCACTATGGCGTCGTTGGGACGAACGACCGCGGCACCATCGAACAACTCGTCGAGAAGCCGTCTGAACCGATCTCGGATCTCGCAATCAGTGGCATTTACATCGTTGAAGCCACCGGGATGCTGTTCGACGCCCTGCAGATGCTCGTCGAAGAGGATATCCGGGGTGCTGACGCCGAGTATCAACTCACCGACGCCTTCCAGCGGATGGTTGAACAGGACTGTGACCTGACGACGTTCACCGTCGAGAACTGGTACGACTGCGGCCGCCCCGAGACGCTACTGGACGCGAATCGAGTACTCCTCAACCGCCTCGAGACGAACCAGTCAAACGGTCTTGAGGAATCTGTCGTCGTTCCACCTGTCGACTTTGGCGCGGGCGTGGAAATCGTGAACAGCGTGGTCGGCCCGAACGTAAGCATCGACGACGGTGTGCAGGTCGAGAATAGCCTCGTCCGAGACAGTATCGTCGGGCGGAACGCGGAACTACTCGGCGTGAATCTCGAAGTCAGCATCGTTGGGGACAACACGACAGTACGAGGCAAACCGGATCATCTCGACATTGGGGCCAACAGTTCGATTCAACTATGAGTAAGGACAGACCACACGCGGTAGTCACCGGGGGTGGCGGTTTCGTCGGGAGCCATCTCACCGAATCCCTTCTAGATGCGAATCGGCGCGTGACGGTCCTCGACAACTTCGGGAGCGGCCGACCGGAGAACCTCGCATCAGTTGAGAGCGACCACCTCGAGGTCCGGGAACACGACATCTGTGACCCGCTTCCAGCGTTTACCGACGTCGACGAACTCTACCACTTCGCCTCGCGCGCGAGTCCCGAGGACTTTGCCTCCCACGCCGTCGAAATCGCTCTGACGAACAGCGAGGGGACGCGAAACATCCTTGACGCGGCTCGGGAGCACGAAGCGAAGGCGATTCTCGCCTCGACCAGTGAAATTTACGGTGACCCAGACGTCCATCCCCAGCACGAACAGTACAATGGGAACGTCAACATCCGCGGGCCACGCGCACCTTACGACGAAGGCAAGCGATTCTCCGAGGCGCTCGCCGTCGCCTACGAACAACAGTACGGAATCGACGTGCGGACTGTAAGGATATTCAACACGTACGGGCCACGGATGCGCACTGACGACGGGCGCGTCATCCCGAACTTCCTCACGCAGGCCCTCACTGATGAGGATCTGACGGTGTACGGCGACGGAACCCAGACTCGTAGTTTCTGTTACGTCTCGGACCTGGTGCGTGGAATTCTTGCCGTCGCGGACGCGCCTCCCGACCGAGTTGCTGGCGAAGCCATCAACCTCGGGAGTACGGACGAAATCGAGATTCGAGCGCTGGCAGCCCGCGTCCTCAACGTCGTCGAAACTGACGCCGCACTGACCTACGAGTCACTACCTCAGGACGATCCATCCCAGCGCCGTCCAGACATCACAAAGGCGAAGGAACTCCTTGAGTGGGAGCCGAAGGTCACGCTCGAAGAGGGGCTTCGCCGCACTCTCGAAGAGTTCAGGAAGCGAGTCTAGGAACTCCGTCAGACCGCCACGGTGACCGATGCGTTTAGCACGGGGGCCCGTGAACAGTGGGCCAGATGCGAGTCGCTGTCGTCCACGATGGCACCATTAATCCGGGCGGTGCGGTGCGAGTCGTCACCGAGGCCGCAAGGGCACTGGATGCCGACCTCTACGTCGGGTTCTCCGGGAAAGAACGAGAATGGTGGCAGCAGCGTGTGCCAAACGACGTGTCGATTCTCCGCCGGACGTCACGGAGCGGCAGATTGAACGACATTCGGACCGCTCATTCCATGCTCAACCTCGAGTTACACGACTACGACGTACTGTTCACGAGTGGCCCGGCCGCAAAGTTCGTCCAGCCCTACGACGATCAACTCCGGGTTCACTACCTGCATCACCCTCCGCTAGCGGCGCTGTGGTTCGAGGGCGGCTTGCTGTCGTACCTCGTGAAGTCCCTCGACCGACTCGAGACGCTCACGATACCTGCTGTGATCGCGAACAGCAAACTTACGGCGACCCGAGCGGAGCGACACTACGGGGAGTCGGTGGACAAGGTTATCTGTCCTCCTGTCGACGTCGAGTCCTTCGACGCGACGCGAAACCGCAGATCCAAGCAACTGGTGTTGGTGGGTCGACTGGAGGAGCGGAAGCGACCAGGAGTCGCCGTCGATGCGATGCGCCAGTTGCCGGAGTACACTCTGAAGGTGCTCGGAGACGGGCCGCTCCGAGGTATGCTGGAGCGGAATGCGCCAGACAACGTCGAGTTCAAGGGCTACGTCGACGACGAGACACTCAGGCGGACGGTCGAACAGAGCGTCGCCGGACTGTTCCTCGCCGAACGCGAGGACTTTGGAATCACCCCCATCGAGTATATGGCGGCGGGAACGCCGGTCGTCGGGGTGGACGAACCCAACACGAAAAACCAGGTGGACGAGCAGACCGGTGTCCTGGTCAACCCGACACCTGACGCAGTTACCGAGGGCGTCCGGCGCGTCGAACAGACGACATGGGACCACGCCGCCATCCGCGAACGTGCGACGGCGTATAGCACCGACAGGTTCAGGGAGCAAGTCGAGGGGTTCGTCGAAGCGGAGTACTTTTAATGCCGTCACGCCAGCATTCGGGTGTTGAGATGGTCACTGCAGGTCCGGACATCCCCCCGCCGGTGTTTCTCTACTACGACCCGCATCCGGTCCACGAGAAGATGGCGTCGTACCTCGACGCCGAGATGGTGCAGTGCGAGACGGATGGTGCGTTCGCTCGTATTCGGGCCGGTCGAAGCCACGACTTTGGGAATCGGCCGGTAATCCTTGAGGGCGGGGTGCCGCTTGTCGAAGGGGCCGCGTTGAAACTTCTGGGGTCGTCTGGGCCGGTAATAGCGCTCGGCGCCGATTCGACCTACCACGACATCCGCAATCCGATGACGGGCCGTACGGCGACGAGTCGGTTGGCCCACCGTTTCGCCCAGCGATTCGTTGACGGGACGCTCGCTGTCAGCGAACGCATCGCGACGATTGCCGCAGAGTTGACCAACGAGCCGACACGAGTGACCCACCCGTTTGTCGAGGCAAACCGGTACGAGGAACTCAGGTCGCTTGACCCTTCACTGGACGGAACTCGCATTTTGTGTCTTGGAAAGTATCGGCGAAAGAACGGCCAAGATGTCCTCGTCGATGCGCTATCGAACGTAGGGTTGGACTGCACGGTCGATTTCGTCGGCCCGGACACGGAGCAAATCGAAGGGCCAGAGGCCGTGAACACACACGGCTTCGTAAGTGAAGCAAAGCTAGTCGACCTCTTCGAATCGGCCGCATTGATGGTCTTTCCAGCGCCTGCCGGGGCATTCCCGGTCGCGACGTTAGAGGCGCTCTGTGCCGGCCTGCCCGTCGTGACGACGCCGGGTGTCGGGACTGCAACGTTGGTTCGTGGCGTTCACGGTCGATTCGTCGCGGATGCAGACCCGACTGCCATCGCCGTAGCGATAGACTGGTATTTCTCGCTCTCCGAGAATAAACGAGAGCAATTCAGCACGCTGGCGTCGGGGTACGGTGCTGGCTTCAACGAAGCGTCCGGCCTCAAAGCATTCGCCTATGAGTACGGAAACCTACTGGCAGACATCGGGTACGTCTGACCGCCAACAAATGATAGACAAAGATAATATCGTCCTCGTTTCGTGGGATAGCGTCCGGGCCGATCACTTGCCGCTGTACGGATACGACCGCAATACAACGCCGAACCTTGAAGCGTTAGCGGAAGATGGCCTCGTGTTCAACGACCCGCAGGTCCCAGCTGTCGGAACACCGGCCAGTTTCACTGGCATGTTCTCGGGCGAACACGCTTCGGGAAGCATGGAGTATCCGAACCCGCAGCACTGGCGAGAAGCGAACGCGGACCGGACGTTCCTTCCGGAAGTTCTCCAGGATGAGGGCTACCACACGGGCGGGTTCCATTACAACGCCCTAGTGAGTTCGTCCTTCGGCTGGAATCGGGGCTGGGATGTCTACGAGGATCACATGTGGGATGCCGACGATAGCACCGAATCAGGATGGAAGAAACGCGCCCACGACGCCCTCCAGCAGGCCGGGATGGGGAACTTCGTGGTGGATCTCAAACGGACAGCCGAAGGGAAAACGCCACCAACCTGGGAGGACATGTGGGCAGACATCGAGTCGTTCATCGAGGAAGCCCCGGAGCCGTTTTTCCTCTGGGTGCTGCTCATCGACACACATCACCCCTACTACGTCCCCGAGGAACACCATAAGTGGGACCAACCGGGTATCCGCTCGACGTACGCCTGGAACTACGCGATGCGCCGCCATCGGAATCTCGTCGGTGAGAGACGAAACGGCATCGTCAACGCCTATGACAACACGATTCGGTACGCGGACACGTTCGTCGGCGAACTCACCGAGCGCCTCGAGGAGGCAGGCCACGGTGACGCTCCTCTCATCGTCCACAGTGACCACGGAGACGAGTTCGGCGAACACGCGAACTACGGCCACCGGCCACTCATGTACGACACCGTCACCAGGGTCCCTCTCGTGATGGACAATGTAGGCGAGTCGGGACGCATTGAGGGACCGACGTCGCTGCTGGACCTCGGCAGCACGATTCTCGACCTGGCGGGTTCCGCGGAGCGCCTCGGCGATCGACCGTCACTGCTGGGCGACGAACGCTCGGACCGTGACTACGTGACCGTCCAGAACGTGATGGAAGACGGCAAACGCATGGCCGCAGCAGTCGGGGCGGAGTGGAAGGTCCTCTATCACCCCGAAGGAGACTGGGGCGCCAAGCGATTCGACGAGGAAAGCTGGGAAGCCTACTACCGGCCTGAAGACCCAATGGAACGGGACAATCGGTGGGGAGACCACCCAGTCGAACTCGAGGAGGCACTCGTCGAACAGCTCAATGCGGACCTCTCTGAGGTTTCCTCCGGTGACGAAGATCTCGACGAAGCGACCGAGGAGCGACTCCGCGAACTCGGGTACATCGAATGATCACCCAGAACACTCCAACGATGACTGATTCGGACACTCCAATATTCAGCGTCTGTCTGTGTACGTTCAACGACGCCGAGACTATCGAGGCCTGTCTAGATAGTATTCTTCCCCAGTTGGACCACCGCTACGAACTAGTCGTGACGGACGGCGGCTCCGTAGACGGGACGCTGGAACACGTCAAGGAGCGATCTGCGAAATCGGATGTCCCAATTCGAATCTTTACCCAGGAGGAACCAGGCCTTGGAGTTGCTCGTCAGGTTTGTGTCGACAACGCGCGCGGAGACTACCTTCTTGAGCAGGTTGACGCCGATATGGTGTTCGCGGACTGCTTCGACGAACTCGTCAAGTTCTATCTCGAAACGGTCGAAACCGAGGGACCTTTCCAATTGTATACTAAGGGTCTGCGGATTACTCCTCAAGAACTCCACGAAGAACTCGGCGGTTGGCGGCCGTTCCCCCATGGGTTCCAAGAGAACGAACTGACGCGGCGATTCTTCGGTCACGGGTATCTCCGCCTAATGGACGTTCGAGTTGCCAAGCATCTGCATCCTGAATTCGGTTTTGAGACGGCCGTTCGCCGCTACCTTTACAACTACCGGGAAAAGCTTAGGTGTGGAATCTCCCTTCGATACGCCTACGAACATCTCTACACATCGAACCTGCCGATCTGGCGGAAGCTACTGGACACCGGAACGATTCTTCTCACGTATCTCTGGGGACTCAATAAGGAACACTACGAGACGTTCGACAAAAGGGATCCGCTCGCGTACGAAATCGACAAAGAGCTCTACGAAGGCTGTGAAGAGGGAACCTACGAGGATATCCGACTAACACCACCGCAGCACGTGGACCAAGCGTGCTTCAATGCGACAGAGGATAAGGTGTACTCGTTAACCGACGCTTAGGTAAGTGGTTAGGCTGGTTGACGAACTGAGTTTATTGAGTCTCGTCTCGCGCGGTCAGCACCCTGACGTCTTGTGCTTCGTGCATCTCCGCTAGTCCCCTATCCGCAATTTCTGTTGAAACAATTTCGTATGACATTGATTCTAGTGCCTCTGCTACCGCTTCGGTCGGCGCACCGAACACGCCGTGAGTCTCAACAATGATGACTCGTGGTTGACTTTGGAGTTCTTGGAGTATCTCGATTTCTGCTCCCTCACAGTCCAGTTCAAGGACCTCGCAGTCGGGGAGTTCTGCCGGCGACAGAACGACCTCACTCTCGGCATCCCCCTGAGTGGAAACCGCTTTCGCCACTACTGCAGTAGTCACTGTACAGCGGTTTGCGACATCGTTCAATCGAACGGTTTCTCTGGTATATTCCGCGTATTCGGGTGACGCCTCAAAGGTATGGACTGAGCCACTCTCACCGACCGCCTGGGCAGCAACCACGGTGGAGACACCCCACCCGCCACCGACGATGACGACGGTGTCACCAGTAGTGACCCCGGATTTGAGTCTGGAAACGATGGCCGATTCGTAATTTTCCGGGTCCGGTCGATTCACTTCCCAGGGGACGAGTCCGTCGAAGATACGATTCCTCTTGACGATTACCCCGTTGAGTTTCGTCTTCGTTCTGGGCAGATGGTCCCGGAGGTAATGCTTGTGGAGATGCGGGATGGCCTCGCGAATGACGTATGATAGCCCGCCCTTCCGGAGAGCATTCCGAGCCCTCCCCAACAGAGAGGTCATGATGTGTCCGGTGGCGATGACCGAAGTTGAAGGTTTCGACCAATCAGCAGGTAGTAGTGTTAGTGACTCGACGTTCTGGGGCGGGAAACGAGGCGAGAGATTGAAACGTCGTTGTCGCTAACGCAAGGGAAATGAGTGGGTTGCGACGTCGCATCGAGGACGTAATCGCCGAGTTGCGAGCAAATTGGCGGAGCGACGCCTGGTGGGCAGAGCGCATCAGAACACGTGTGAACAGCCCGGTCCAGCGATTGCTGCGGAGTCGAGAGAACACGCTGAACTACCTCGAAGAAGACTGGAACGTATTGGTCGTGCTCGACGCCTGCCGTGCCGACCTCTTCGAGAACGTCGTCGACGAAGATTATTTCGACGACGTAACCACGGTTCGGAGTCCGGCGACGGAAACGAAAGAGTGGCTCAACCGGACCTTCGATGGCACGTTCGGAGACATCGTGTACGTGGCCGGGAACCCGATGGTATCCAACGTGAAACCGGGGGCCTTCCACGACCTCATCGAGGTCTGGCGTGACGCCTGGGACGAGGAAAGTGGTGTGCTTAGGCCAGAGCCGATTACCGAGGCCGCTAGAACTGCCCTTCGCGAACATCCAAACAAGCGGGTCATCGTCCACTACATGCAGCCCCACGCGCCGTTCATAGATTACCCAGAACTGAATTTCAGCGGGGATGCGGACGTATGGGGACTCGAGGTCAGCGAAGCACACCCGAACTTCGACGCTGGCGATGATTACAACAATCCCTGGGAGGCACTCGAAGCAGGTGCCATCGACGCCGCCGACGTCTGGGAGGCCTACGAACACAATCTCGAAATCGTGATGGATGAAGTCGCGGCACTTCTCGAGTCCACGGACCGCCGGGTGGTGGTCACGTCCGACCACGGGAATGCCTTCGGTGAGCGATCCTGGCCGATTCCGGTTCGATTGTTCGGTCACCCCGGCCATCGACGACACTCAGCACTGACGGACGTACCGTGGGCTGTCGTGGATGGAAAACGTAGGGGCATCAACACTAGCGACGTTAGTTCCGAGACAGAGGCGACCGAAAGAGAGGTTAAGGAACACCTGGCAGCTCTCGGATACGCCGAGGAGTGACCCAAGACCCGGCTTCTGTGTTCTGAGTCCTCCAAAATGCAAAGACACTTCCGAAATCGTGGTGAAATCGCAAGCGACCCAGTCAATGGTATCTGAGACTGACCCCCAATATGGCCTCGCCGACGATCTTCGCCACCTAAAAATCGCTGTGGTGACCGATCCAATCTGGTCAAAGAACGGCGGCATCGACGTCATCGCGAACATCACGAAGTTTCTCGACGCGCCGCTTTACACCCTCCGGCAGACCGAATCACCGAAACCGCTCGAAGACGTCGACGTTCGGTCGTTCGGGAGTAGGGAATCTTGGCTCCAGCGTCAGATCCGACGGCGCGGCCTTAACCGACTGTTCTACCTCCACCAGATGCTGGCTTATCAGGACTGGAATCCACCCCGGGAATTCGATGTCATCGTTACCACCGGTCCGCTCTCCCAGCAGGTGATTCAACATCCGGAACAGGCCCGTATCCACTTCTTCAACTCGCCTGCTCGCTGGTTGTGGGATCTCACTCACGATCTCTGGAACGACCGATTTGGCCCCATCCGTTGGTTCATGCGGGCCTTCGCGAATCACATTCGGAATACCGACGTCAGCAGCATCCGCCGGTTTGACCGCATAGTCGGTAACTCCGATCTCGTTGCCGGACGAATCGACGCCTACTACGGTGAAGATGCGACGGTGGCGTACTGTCCCGTCGACACATACCAGTATCGTGCTGAAGAGAGCGAAGACTACTACGTTATGGTCAATCGGTTGGTTCCCGAGAAGCGCGTAAAACTCGTCATCGAGGCGTTCAACGACCTGGGCCTGCCACTCAAGATTGCTGGTGACACCCGACCGACGACACAGGACTACGCCGAGGCCTGTCGGGAACTTGCGAACGACAACATCGAATTCCTCGGCTGGGTAGAAGGCGAGGGGAAAGTTGACCTTCTGGCACAATCTCGCGGGCTTATATTCGCGGGTAAACACGAGGACTTCGGGATGCCACCGGTGGAGGCCATGGCGTCCGGTAAACCAGTCGTTGGCGTCGACGAAGGGTTCACCAAGTATCAGGTTGACCCAGGAGAGACAGGCGTGCTGTTCAAGCCCGATGTCTCGGATCTCGTGGCAGCTGTCGAACGTACCACTGACGCCGAATGGGACGAGGCCCAGATTCAGGCGGCCGCTCGCACATACGACGTTCGAAATACGAGAGTCACTTGGCAGGAAGTACTGCGAGAACTGGATACGAAGCAGCCAAAGTAACCGCCGTCCGTGACGGTTGAGATATCCGTATCAGCGGTAGCCCAGTTCCTCGAGACGACTCTCAACAGAGTCGGATACCTCGATGCCTTCGCCCGAATCGAGATCGACATCTAGATTCGCGAACGACCGCACGTGTGCTGGCACTTTCTCGAGAGGCCCTGGTTCGATGTCGAGTAGTGAACCGTAGTCGTCTGAACCTTCGAAGGTGTACGCACGTCCGTCGCCGAACAGAACGTACTTCGTTCCGCCCTCGTAGACTGCACGGGACGGAACGTCGAGGCGTCGGTACGGTTCCACGTATTCCTCCGTGGAGTGTTGTGGGTCCAAACAGACGAACTCGCTACGCACCAGATCAGTGACCATGCCGGGTTCGAGTGGGTTCAGCCTACCCGTCGACTCCTCTCCGGCATTGACCACAGTATCATAGAGGTTGGTGAGGCTAACTGTCTCCTCGACGGTTGCTCCTGCGTGCTTGTTGTCGGGGTACTTCACCAGTAATGGTACGTGTACGAGGTGCTCACCAAGGAGATTCGAGTGGTGGAAGATGTAACCGTCTTCGCCGAGATTCTCGCCGTGGTCGCTGGTCACGACGAGAAGCGTGTCCTCCCACATGTCGTTGTCCCGCAAATACGTCCATAGAGACTGCAGTTGCTCGTCCAGATATCGAATCTCGGCGTCGTAGAGGGACTGCAAGAGTTCCTTCTGTCGGTCGTCCAGCGTCGCTTCTCCCCTGAAATAGGTTTCGCGGTCCTGACTTAACGCCCGAACGTCCTCCATGGAAGCCCACTCAGGAAGGAATCGGTCTCGGTACCGGAATGGCGTATGTGCCTCCATGAAATTGAGACACGCAAAGAACGGTTCGTCATCTGGAACCCACTGCTTGAACTCGGAGATGGTTTCGGTCGCACCGTCGTCCTGAGTTGGGTCATGACTGTCGCTGCCATCGCCAGTTCCCCAAGTCGTTCTGTACTTGTAATATAATGCGTTCAGGACGTTCTTTGGGAGGTCTCGGAGCGGCGAACTCAGTTCTCCGGCGAGTTCAGCGATTTTCTGAATCCCCTGCTCGTGTTCGCGGGTCTTGATGTATCTTGCCGGGTCGAACGCATCCTCGAACAACGCTCTTCGCATCCCCGACGTATATCGATGGTCGAATCCGCGGTGGAGACCAGTCCCTTCCGTGAGAAACGGGTTCGAACTCATGATGGCTGTCTCGTAGCCCGCATGACTAAGCCTGTCTGCGGCCGTCTCAGCCGTAGCCGGGAGAATCTTGTTCCGTGCGTGTACTCCGAGCTCACTTGGGTATCGCCCGGTGAACATCGCGGCGTGACTCGGAACGGTCCAAGTGGCGGGGGCAATTGTGTGTTCGAATCGAACGCTCTCACCGCGAAGTGCTGACAATCTCGGTGTCGTCTGCCGGTCGTAACCGTAGACAGAACAGTTCGCTGCACGAACCGTGTCGAGAACCACCACCAGGACGTTCGGCTTCACGGGTTTGCTAGGACCAGTTCGGATAAAGTGTTTTCTCTCCGAAGCCGGCACCGAAGGTCCAGTCATAATTGATTAGTCGTACGTCTGTGTTGGGTCCGACATGGACGAGGAAATCGCTGTCGTACACGACCAATTGTCGACGATTGGCGGTGCGGCAGAGGCCGCGTTTATATTGGCGCGAACGTTCGACTGTCCACTCTTCGCGATGGAAGTCGACCAGGCGAAGGTCCCCGATGATGTCGATGTTCGGAAAATTGGCCCCGACGGATTCAGGAGGCGGCTACTGTCTGGTGGGCACTTCTACAATAAACTGTATCGCGTATTGCAGTGGCAGGACCCGTCGGAACTATACGAGTTCGACACCCTCATCCTAAACAAACTCGAACCAAGGTATTTCATCCCGGAGGATCGACAGACGGTTGTCTGGAACGTTCATTCACCCGCCAGCGGCAGATACGACCTGTTCCACTACGAATCCCCGCGAACGCCGCGAAAACTCCTCAAATCCGGGTGGCGAACGTTCTTCGAAACGAATACCGTCACACCGGACGCAATGGTCGCGAACTCCGACCTCGTGAAGCATCGACTTCGCAAGTACTGGGGGGTCTCCGAGGACGACGTGACTGTCATCTACGAGCCGGTCGATACTGGCCAATTCGGCCCGGAAAAAGCAGGACCACTGAACGACGAGGAACCGTTTTACCTCTCGATTTCGCGACTGTCGAAACTGAAGCAAATTGGTCCGGTCGTGGAGGCGTTCAACGAACTCGACCAGAGACTCGTCGTGGCCGGAGACGGACCGGAACGGTCCCGACTGGAGTCTATGGCCGGCGATAACGTCGAGTTCGTCGGCTACATCTCTGGGGAGGAGAAAGCCGCGTACATGGCCGAGGCCAAAGCGATGATTGCCAACGCAATAAACGAAGACTTCGGGATGACCCCCATCGAGTCCCTCGCGAGTGGGACGCCAGTTATCGGAGTGAATGACGGATTCACTCAGTATCAAATTATTGATGGCGTAAACGGCGTGCAGTTCGACCGTGGTGTCGAAAATTTACGCTCAGCGGTCGAGTCCTTCGAGGGCAACGGCGTCAAGTGGACTGAGTCGGAACTTCGGGAGTTCGCACAAAACTTCGACGTCGACCGTTACCAGAGACAGTTCCAGAGCATCGTCAAGGAAGCACGGAACCGAACGGCTATCAACGTACCGTGGAGCGGTAGCGATCCCACGTTCGAGCAAAAATAAGCACATTAGAGATGTGATCCGGGATAGAGAGTTTGTGAAGTGGATGCTTGAACGCGTTTCGGGAAATCGAAACAGAAGATTCTGTGTCACTCGAAGACAAAAAGACTGTATTCCGCCAATTCCTTGGGGCGAGCATGAGCTCTCCGAACGTTCTTCTCGTCATCTTGGACTCCGTGCGCGCCAAGAACACTTCCCTGCATGATGCCCGCCACGAGACGACCCCTTTCTTGTCTTCTCTCGCCGCAGACGCCGCTACCCAATACACGCAGGCACGTGCGCCCTCACAGTGGAGTCTTCCAAGTCACACAAGTATGTTCACGGGCTATCACGTTCCCGAACACGGCGTGACTGCTGCCGATGCGGGAATCCGTTCTGGGGAGACCATCTTCGATGAACTGAACGAAGCGGGCTACGAGACTGGTCTGTTCTCTGAGAACCCCTACTTGACGTCGCTCGAAACCGGTCTAGACTCCGGGTTTGACACCGTGGCGGGGGCGAGTCGCGAACCACTGTTCGAGGGTGCCAACCCAGACGAGTTCAAGGGGGACGTTGGGGGATTCCTCCAAGCGGCCCTCGGCTCTGGGCGACCAGCCCGTTCCCTCGCGAACGGTATGGTCGCGAAACTCGCCTGGGACTATCCAGACCTGCTCCCGGACAGGCTCGAACGCCGACTTGGCTCCGGAACGGTTCCCGGATCGACGTTCACTGACCTGTTCTTGGATTGGGTCGAGGGCACCGACGAACCCTGGGCGGGGTGTATCAACTTCATGGACGCCCACCATCCATATCTCCCGAACGCCGAGTTCGACAAGTGGAACGACGGGGCCATCACTGCTATCCAGCAGTCCATCGATTCGATGCCACTCGGGTTCTACGACGGGAGCGACGAGTGGTGGAAGTGCGAACTGCTCGAATATCTCTATGATGGTACTATTAGACAACTGGACCGGGAAGTACAGCGCCTCGTGAAGGCGCTCAGGGAACGTGGTGATTTCGAGAATACTCTCCTCATAGTAACGAGCGACCATGGCGAGGGATTCGGGGAGCGAAGCAGACTGCGAAACGTTCGTATCGCTGGCCACAACGTGGGTGAGACGGAGGAAAATCTCCACGTGCCGCTAGTCGTCAGTCACCCAGAACAGGACGAAGGGGGCGTGGTGGATGCCCCCGCGACGCTCACGGCGATTCCACGTGCTGTTCGCCGGGCAGTGGAAGGCGAGCGGGACCTAGGAGCGTTCACAGAACCACCTGTCGTGGCCCGCACACAGGGGATGTTAGCGCCCCAGCAGGGCCAACTCAGTCAGGCAGGCATCGATATCGATCCATTAGTCGGTGAATCTGATGTCCTCTACGAGAGTGGCGATGACTTCGTCTACAAGCAAGCCAGATGGAATGATAGAACGCTGTCGGTACGTTCTATTGATGCGGCGACGAACTTTACCGATCGGGGTGTAGGGGTAGAACGAATTCAATCTGTTTTCGACGGATTTGAAGACGCTGGAATCCGTATCGAGGCTGACCAAGACACTATCACCGAGGCAACAGAACGTCGACTCGAGAACCTCGGGTATCGATGAGCGACGACGACACCATCAGCTTGGGTCTCGAATCACTGAAGGGGTTTCTCGGCAAGTCTACGCAGTTCATCCTCGGATTCATCGGAACCGTTCTGTTCGCTCGAATACTCGGCCCGACCTCCTTCGGCGGATTTTACTTTCTCCTATCGCTGGTGAATGTATTCGACAACCCCCTCAGAGGACTCTCAGTCGCACTCGAAAAGCGTGTCTCCGAGGCCGAGTCGGCGAGCGGAGAAATACTCGGTGGAGTCCTACTCGTTCAACTCGTCGTCTTTACTTGTGCAGCGGTCCTCGTATTCGCCTTCGGTGACTTGCTAACGGCGGAGACGAACGTGGCGAACGCACCCCTGGTCTTCTTCGCCCTGTTTGTCTCCATAAACCTATTTTTGGTCACCCAGCACCATCTCTCTGGACACGGACATCCAGCCCTACAAATCTGGACCGACACGTTGCGGTCCGTTCTGACGATAGTACTCCAGTTGGCGTTCGTTCTCTACGGACTGGGCGCCGCAGGGATGGGGTACGGGCTGGCGGCCGCAACGATACTCACGGTGCCAGTTGTCCAATATGTGTTACCGCTTCGACCGAAGTTCCCAACGAAAGAAACTGCACGATCGGTCTGGCGGTATGCGAGATACAGTATCCCAAATGCCATGATGGGAACAGCGTTTTCCCGGCTAGACATCCTTCTCATCGCGTTTTTCATCACGACCGGTGCGGCGGGCCAATACGAAACCGCGTATAAACTGACTATGCCAGCGACGCTTCTCAGTATGGCCATCGCACCGGCACTGTTGCCGAAGGTGTCGAAGATTCACTCGAAGGGGGAAGATGTTTCGGCGGATATCTCGAACGCTATCGCGTTCAGTAGTGCGTTAGCGATCCCCATCTTTTTCGGTGCGCTCTCAATATCAGAGGGTATCGTTGTCACCGTATACGGCGGTGAGTATCGTGCGGCCGCAACACTACTCGTCGGCCTCGCGTTCTACCAGATTCTGAACACTCAGACGACGATGTACGGTCGGGCGGTGAATGCAATCGACCTACCAGACGTGAACCTTCGAATCAGCATGGCCACTCTCGCGGTGAACGTCATCCTCGGTATAGCGCTCGTCTTTACATACGGGTCGCTCGGCGTTGTCATCGCGACAATCGTCGCTGAGTTCCTCCGATACGTCCTTTACATCGCTGTCGTCAAACAATACGAATTGGGTGTCAACGTATTTCCGAGGACGCTATTTGAGCAGTTCTTGGCGGGCCTCGTGATGTTCGCAGTTGTCGAACTTGCGAACGCGCGACTCCCAATTCGGAGTTCTACTGATCTGCTGGTGATCATTGGAACTGGCGCTATTGTCTACGGCCTTACACTCGTGACAATTAGTTCGAACCTCAGGGCCGTATTGCGCTCGGTATATTCTGACGTACTGTCCTGATCACGAGATGTATCGCTATCGACAGTACCCAGTATACGACTCAAATCGTAAGTGGCTGAGTAGCCACGCCGATGAGGAACGACTATGAATGCTGACCTATTTCTCCGAGATATGACCCAACTAAACAGCGTCCTCGTCACCGGGGGTGCTGGCTTCGTCGGCAGTCACGCCGTAGAGTACTATGCTGAGCAAGGAGCGGACGTCACGGCACTCGACAACCTCAGCCGCGTCGACACGCTTGAAACCGCCGACGAGAGTCGGAATACGGCCGCCTACAACTGGGAGTACATCGCCGAGAACTACCCGGACGTCGAACTCGTCGAGGGCGACATCCGCGACGAGGAGCTGATGGAAGATGTTGTGGAGGGCCACGATGCCGTCGTCCACACCGCAGGACAGGTTGCCGTCACGGCCTCCATTCAAGACCCGCGAACTGATTTTGAGGTGAACGCACTCGGAACGTTTAACGTTCTCGAAGCTGCTCGGAAAGCTGAAAGTGATCCGGCAGTCGTGATGGCGTCAACGAATAAAGTATACGGTGACAACGTCAATGACATTCCGGTTCGCGAAGAGAAGACGCGGTACTGGTACGACGACCCCGAGTACGAGGATGGGATCCCGGAGTCACTGTCCATCGACGACTGCGAGCACACACCGTACGGCGTGTCGAAGCTCTCTGCAGACCTCTACGTGCAGGACTACGCCGACCGCGGCGAAGTGGACGTGGCGGCGTTCCGCATGAGCTGCATCTACGGAACTCGTCAGTTCGGGAACGAAGACCAAGGCTGGGTGGCGCACTTCGCCATCAGCACGCTCCGCGACGAGCCGTTGACAATTTTCGGCGATGGCAAGCAGGTTCGGGACGTGCTCTACGTGAAAGACTTGATTCGTGCCTACGACGCGTTCCTCTCTGACCCCGAAGGGAAGCCGGCGGTGTACAACGTCGGTGGTGGCCCGGACAACACGACGAGCCTGCTGGAATTCATCGACCTCCTAGAGGAGAAAACCGGCGAGCGAACGGACGTCTCTTTCGACGAGTGGCGGGAAGGCGACCAGAAGGTGTACGTTACGGATATCGCTCGTGCTCGTGCGGAACTTGACTGGGAACCTACCGTCGACTTTGAGGAAGGCGTCGAACGGTTCGTTGACTGGTACGAGAACCGGTAGCCCGCACGTTTCTTATACTGGACCCAACTACGGCGAGTATGCGTATTTCCGTCATCGGCTCTGGGTACGTCGGAACCACCATCGCCACGTGTTTCGCCGACTTGGGTCACGAGGTCGTGAACGTCGAGATTGACGAAGACATCGTCGAGACAATCAACGCTGGGAAGTCCCCGATTCACGAGGACCGCCTCCCGGAGCTCGTCGCCGAGCACGCTGGCGAAGGCGGGACAGGACGGCTCCGCGCGACGACGGACTATAGCGTCGTGCTGGAGACTGACGTGACGTTCCTGTGCCTCCCCACCCCGCAGTCCGAGGACGGCAGCATCGACCTCTCGATTATGGAGGCTGGTGCCGAACAGCTCGGCGAAACTCTCGCCCGGAAAGACGACTGGCATACTGTCGTCGTGAAGAGCACTGTTGTTCCAGGGTCGACTGAGGATGTCGTGACGCCAGTACTCGAAGACGCGAGCGGCAAAACTGCCGGAGAAGAGTTCGGTACTGGAATGAATCCCGAATTCCTCCGGGAGGGGACGGCCGTTCAAGACTTCCTGAACCCAGACAAGGTTGTGCTCGGCGCGGACAGCGACCGCACGCTCGTAGACATGCACGACGTGTTCGACCCGCTGGTCGAACGTACGCGCGCGCCCGTCGTCGAGACGAACACCAAGACGGCAGAGATGATCAAGTACGCGAACAACGGCTTCCTCGCGGCGAAAGTCAGCCACATCAACGACATCGGGAACATCTGCAAGGAGTTCGGCGTCGACGCCTACGAAGTCGCCGACGCTATGGCGCTAGACGACCGCATCGGCGGCCAGTTCCTACACTCCGGCTTGGGATGGGGTGGCAGTTGCTTCCCAAAAGATACGCACGCGATCATCCATGCCACGAGCGAACAAGGGTACGACCCGGCAGTCCTCGAAGCCGCCGTCGAGGTGAATGATCGCCAGCCGAAGCGACTGCTCTCACTACTTGACGACCACGTCGACGTTGCTGACGAACGCGTCGCTGTCCTTGGTCTCGCGTTCAAACCAGGTACTGACGACGTACGGAACTCGCGCGCTATCTCGATGATCGAGGGGCTCCGCGAGCGCGGCGCTAACGTCGTCGCCTACGACCCGGTTGCCGCTGAGAACATGCGCGAATACTTCCCGAACCTCGACTACGCATCCTCTGTGGCCAACGCGTTACATAAGTCGACGGCGTGTGTGGTCTGTACTGACTGGGACGAGTTCGCAGCACTCGACGAGGAGTTCGACGCGATGCACCAGCAAATCGTCGTCGACGGCCGGCGAGCCGTCACGCCCCGCGACGGCATGGAGTACGAGGGATTGACCTGATAGGCTGTCACCGTCTAGTTTAGCACCTCCGCTGGCGTCTATCCGTTGAGTGACAGGTGTGGTCGCTGTGTGTTATAGTAGTGTACGAACTGTTCAAGCCAATCTCTGACACTTGCCCGACTGCCAACCCACGAGTTATGGAAGCGGTCGATCCGCACTTTGAGGGGTTGAAACCACTTTTCGATGTGGTTTCGATCGACGTAGTCGAGGTGACCGCTCAATCCTAATCGAGAGAGGGCAGTCAGATAGCCAGCACTATCGACGAGAAACTCAGCCTCGGAGAGATCGTGTTTCTCGGTAAGTCCATGCAGAAACGCAGCAGCTGGATCGCCCGCCGCTCGCCGATCGGTTCGTCGCGGAACGCCCGCTAGTGGCGCTCGGGCGGGACGTACGGGTGGTGGACGTCCATGTAGTGGACCCACAGGAACCGCGGACCGTCGGTCGCGACTGACTCGGCCCACTCGAGCGCGCGGTCGGTGATTTCGTCGGCGCTGACGTATGCGGAACCGACGTTGATCCCAGCAGTCTCCTCGGCGGTCTCGAACGCTCGAGCGAGGGTCTGATAGAGGATCCCGTCCGAGTCCAACTGGTCTTTCACGAACTGGCGGAGCCGCGCGGTCGCCGACGGATCGGTCTTGGAATCGTAGAACTCGTCGAAGCCGCGGTCGTAGCCGAAATCGGCGCTGAGATAGAGGTTCGAGTGGAAGCCGGCCGTCCGATAGCCAGCGTCGTCGAACGCCTCCGAGATCAGCGTCCGGTCCTCGGAGATCCGCTCGTACCCGCCGTACATGAGGGCGTACGACGAGGTGAGAATCGACGGGAACGACGGTCGCGTGCTGCAGGCGTGGGCGAAGGCGTTAGTGCAAGTGTGGCCGCGAGCCGCGGGGGATCGAGATTGGGCGTCGTCGGCCGCTCGTAGCCGTGCCATCCGACGTGGTCCGCGCGGAGAGAGTCGACCGTAACGAGGAGAACGTCCTTCATGTCGACGATTCCACCGTCGGGTTATTTCACGGTTGTGATCGTTTTCTTATACGTATCGGCGATATCGGCCCAGTCGAATTCGCGGACGAACGACTGCAACGCAGTCGTTCGGTCGGAGTCCGAGGCGCGTTCGATCGCGCGAGCGATGCCCTCCGGCGTCGTGTCACAGTATTCAACCAGTCCGTCGAATCGCTCCTCTGCACGGCCTCGCACCTGAACCGTCGGTAATCCCGCCGCGCCGTACTCGAGGACCTTCAACATGTGCGGGTCGTCGACGAGGCAAACACCGACGTCGGCCGCGTGGAGATAGCCCGGGATATCCTCGTGGGGAACCGTCCCCGGGTAGACGACGTTCTCGTGAGACGCCGCCGCTCGCTCCACGTAGTCAGAGAGCGACCCCTTCCCGAGGACGAGCAGCGTCCACGTCTCGTCGAGTTCCGTCGCCGCGGCCACCAGTTCGAGGACGTGATAGATCGGTTCGAGCCCGCCGACGTAGATCGCGACGTTCTCCGAGACGCGCCCCTCGAGGGCGGATTCGCCCCGTGAGACGATCTCGGGACCGACCGGGGTCCGCGAACCGATCGAAGTCGACGCCGAGGGCCGTCTTGGTCGTCGGTCCGAAGCGTTCGACGCGGTCGGCTTCCTCCGCGTAGACGTAGAGGGTTCGATCGGCGACGCGAAACGCCGCGTTCTCGAGGCGACGAACGGCCGCCGCGAGCCACCTCGAGTTGTTCTCTGTGAACTGTCGGATCGGGTCTACGTGATCGACGATCAGCGGTGTACCGGTCGCGACTTTCAGCATTGCGTCCGCGATGGCGCCTGCACGCGTCGTCCCGATGACGACGTCGTATCGATCCGTTTCGCGGAGCGACCGTGCGACTGTCCGCGGCGTGGTCCCGCGGAGCGTCACGGACACTCCATCGTCGGCGAGATGGTCGGCGATCTGGCGGCGACCGACGCTGATGTCTTCCGGCTTGTCCGGCGTGAGCCAGAGCACCCGCGTCGAATCGGTCGGGTCGGTCATCGGTATCGAACGAGTCCGTACAGGTACCCGAAGCCTACTGCGGCCGTAAAGGTGAACAGCGCGAGGAAGCGACTCGCCCGCCCGAGATCGGGATCGGCCGCCAGCGATCGCGCCCGGTCGGGTGCGAACTCAAGGAGGAGCCTCCCGAGGTACTCGCTCTCCTCGTCGCTCGAGTCGGGTACGAGCGTCTCCATCGCTCGCTTCGAGTAGCCCTGCCAGAACGCGCGCTCGAACAGCCACGTCGGTTTCGTCCGGTACTCGAAGACCTTGTGCTCGACCTCCGCGTCGGGAACGTACCACACTCCGCGGCCGTACTTGCGTTGCATCCGGGCGCACAGTTCCGTCTCCCCTCCCTGGAGGTTCTTGTCGCCCTTTTGACCGCCGATGTCCGGGTCGAACCCCCCGAGCTCCAGGAAGACGTCGCGTCGAAACGAGATGTTCGAGCCGAACGTGTTCCGGACCTCCCCCTCGCCGTCGGCGAACCCGCGGTGGGTCACGCCGACGAGCCAGTAGAACTCGTCGGGGAGGAAGTCGGGTCGCCCGGCGACCCATCGTGGCGTCATCTTCCCCCCGGCGGCGATGGCGTGCTCCGACTCGTAAGCCTCGACGAGCGATTCGATCCACGTCTCGTCGCCGTTCGCGAGCTCGGCGCCCCGATTCCGGCTGGCCAGCAGCCCGCGGTTCTCCTCGTTGCAGTGGACGACGATGTCGTCCCGATCGCCGTAGTCGTCGCGAGCGCGCTCGTAGACGGCCTCGGTCCCATCGACGACGATCACGAGTTCGACGTCGTCGTAGGTCTGCTCGAGGACGCTCGTCGCGGCGTCGTCGAAGTCGTCGTACGCGTCCATATCGTAGGTAGAGAGCACGACCGAAACGTCCACGTCCGCGTTACCCTCCATTGATGGCGGTTCCATAAATATCCCCGTCAGTGTTTCGCCGTTACTCACGGTGTGCCGACGTTCATCGATTACGATACGAATCGACGCAGGCGGCTACATGAAACCGCCGCGAGTAGATGACAAGGCTTATTCTCCACTTGGGTCTGGTCCAACCTAATGAGTACGGATACCGAACACGTCGAGGAGGACTCCGAGACGTCATCCTCCCTCCTCGAGACGTGGTCTAACTGGTATCACATCCCCGTGCTCGGGGCTGTGATGCTGTTTATGTTCTGGGTGCGGACCCAGGCGTACGACCAATTTGTCACCGAAGACGGATCACCCGCACTGGCGGGGATCGACTCGTGGTATCAGTGGCGGACGATCGAATGGACGGCGGAGAACTACCCGAATACGATGCCCTACGAGGTATGGACCGGGTTTCCGGAAGGGAATTACGTGGGCCAGTTCGGCACCCTGTTCGACCAACTAATCGTCACGGTCGCGATGATCGTCGGGCTCGGCGATCCGTCGCCGGAGACCGTCTACACTGTCGCGTTGCTAATGATCCCGGCGATGGCCGCGCTCGTGGCGATCCCGGTCTTCTACGCAGGCCGGCGCCTCGGCGGCACGCTCGGGGGCATCGTTTCCGTCCTCGTGCTCGCACTCGCGAAGGGACAGTTCCTGACGCGATCGACGGTCGGCCAACTCGACCACCACATCGGCGAGGTGCTGTTCATGGCGATTTCCGTCGTCGCGATGATGGTCGCGCTGACCGTCGCCGAACGCGAACAGCCGATCTACGAACTGGTCGTCGACAGGGACTGGGACGCACTGCGAACGTCGACTATCTACAGCGTCCTCGCCGGAGTCGCGCTCACGCTGTACATCTGGGTCTGGCCCTCTGCGGTCCTTCTGGTCGGTATCTTCGGCGTCTTCTTCGCCGTCCAGCTCTGTCTGGACTACCTCCGCGGGATCTCTCCGGACCACGTCGCCTTCGTCGGCGCGGTGAGTCTCGGCGTGACCACGATCCTGACGTTGCTCCTGATGGAAAACCCCAGCAGTACGGGGTCGACGAGTTTCGGCCTGCTTCAGCCGCTCGCCGCCTTCCTCGTGGCCGTCGGCTGCGTCTTCATGGCCTGGTTCGCCCGTCAGTGGAATAATCGCGATATCGAGCGACGGTACTACCCCGTTGCCATCGGGGGACTCATCGCCGCGGCGCTGCTGGCGATGTGGCTCCTCCTCCCCAGCCTGTTCGATTCGACCGTCGGGAACGCGACGCGGCGCATGCTCCCGATCGGCGGGACGGCCACCGACCTCACGATTTCCGAGGCCCAACCCCCGGAGGACTTCTTCGATCGCGTCTTTAGCGAGTTCGGGAGCGCGTTCTACACGATGCTCGCCGGCCTCGCCTTCGTCGTCATTCGGCCGCTGTTCGGCCGCCGGATCCGCGCCGAGCACACCCTCGTCGTCGTCTGGTCGCTGTTCCTGATCAGCATGGCCGCGACGCAGGTTCGCTTCATGTACTATCTCGTGTTGGCGATCGCGGTCGTCAACGCCGCGTTCGTCGCGGAGTTCGTTCGCCTCTTCGACCTAGATCTCACGGCGAGTCTCAAGTCGATTCGAGGGATCGAAACCTACCAGGTGATCGTGCTCTTTCTCGTCGTGATCTTGCTGTTCGCGCCGCTGCTCCCGCCGATCGCCGCCGATGGCACGTCCTCCTGGGAACAGGCCGAAAACACAGGTCCCTCCGGCGACGCGATGGTCTGGGAGGGATCGAACGAGTGGCTCGCTAACAACACGCCCGCGCCGGGCAACTGGGGCGAGCACGAAAACGCCGATCAGCTCGAGTACTTCGGAACGTACAGCGCTCCCGCCGACGGCGATTACGACTATCCGGACGGGGCCTACGGCGTGATGTCGTGGTGGGACTACGGCCACCTGATAACGACGCAGGGTGAGCGGATACCCCACGCGAACCCGTTCCAGCAGAACGCGCCGTCCGCCTCGTCGTTCCTGACCGCCGAGTCCGAGGAACGCGGCGAACTGGTGCTGGATACCATCGCCGCCGGCGAGAACCCGGCCGATAAGTCCACCGAGGAACTCGAGTCGCTGTCCGAGGGCGCCACCAACGAGGAACTGCGGTACGTGATGATCGACTACGAGATGGCGTCCGGGAAGTTCTCCGCGATCACCGCGTGGTCCGGGCCGAACTACGAACACTACGTGACGCCCGAGGGCCATGAGGACGGACAACCGGTGAACATCAACGACTACCAGAATGGGACCATCCCCTACTACAACACGATGCAGTCCCAGCTGTACTTCGACGACGCGGACGGGCTCGAGCACTACCGGACCGTCCACGAGAACGCCGACGCCGGAACGGCGACGATCGTCGCCTATGCGCAGGTGTATACCCCCGCGATCCAGGGACAGGCCGGCCAGGAACTGCAGGAACTGGGCTACCAGGAGGGCGACGTGATCTACTACCAGGACGGCGAGTTCGCGGCGCCCGGTGAGGGTCGCCCGTCGGTGGCGATACAGCAGATGGGCTTCCAGCGGATCCAGAGCATCCAGCAGAGCCCGACCCAGCAGCTGCTCGGTGCCAGAAGCGCCGCCGCGGTGAAGACGTTCGAGCGCGTCGAGGGCGCGACGCTCACCGGCACCGTCGACGACGACGCCGACGTGCTCGGAAACGAGACGACGGCCAGCGTCGAAGTCGAACTCGAGACGAACGCCGGTCGGACGTTCAACTACACCCAGGAGACCGAAGTCGCCGAGGACGGCTCGTTCGAACTAACCGTCCCCTACGCGACTAACGACGAACTCGGCGTCGAGGACGGCTACACGAACAGTTCCGTCGAAGCGACCGGCGAGTACGAGGTGACCGTCGGCGAGCCGGGCGAAACCGGCTACGCAACGGAGACGGCGGTTCCCGAGACCGACGTGGTCCAAGGTAACACCATCACCGTCGACGGCTTCGAGCAGACCGAACTCGAGGACCCCGACGAGTCGGACGGCAACGAGACCGGCGGGAACGAAACCGACGACGGCAATCAGACTGACGGAAACGAAACTGACGGCGGCAACGAAACTGCCGACGGGAACCAGACCGACGGCGGCAACCAGACTGACGGCAACCAAACCGACGACGGCGCCGACACCGAGGACAACTAACGGCGACCCCGACCCGATCCCCGCCGTCGCAGTCGATTTTCGACCGGAATTCGCGTCGCAAAATCCGACCTCCTACAGCGACCTCCGGAAGTGAGAACGCTTTTCTCCCCGTCCGAAATAGCTCCGGTAATGCGGGACTTTCTCGCCGTGTATTGCAAGGGGTTCTCGATGGGCGCGGCCGACGTCGTCCCCGGCGTCTCGGGCGGGACGATCGCGCTCATCGTCGGCATCTACGACCGGCTGATCCGCGCGATCACCGCCATCGATCCCCGGGCCTTTCGCCCGGCGCTGCGGCCGCACGATCCCGAGGCTCGAGCGCAACTCCGAACGGAACTCGAGCGAATGGAGATTCCGTTTCTGCTGTCGCTGGGGCTCGGCGTCGGGACGGCGATCGTGCTCCTCTCGAGTCTCATGCACGAGGCGGCGACGACGTATCCGGTGGCGACGTACGGCTTCTTCTTCGGGCTGATCGCGGCCTCGGCGGTCGTCCTCTACGGCGAGATCGACCGGTGGACGGTCGGCCGCGTGGCGATCTCGGTCGGCGCGATCGCGCTCGCGTTCGCGGTCTCGGGGACGACCGCGGGGGACGTCCCGCACGGGCTGCCGATCGTCCTCGTCGCCGGCGCGGTCGCGATCTGTGCGATGATCCTCCCCGGCGTGTCGGGCGCGTTCTTCCTCCTGATCCTCGGCCAGTACGAGTACATGACGGGAACGTTACGCGGGTTCATCGACGCCCTCTTCGACCTGCTCGACGGCGGCGCGCTGGCGCCCGTCCTCGAGACCGGAACGATCGTCGTCGTCTTCGGCGTCGGCGCGGTCGTCGGCCTGTTCACGATGGCTCACGCGGTCGGCTACGCCCTCGAGCGCTACCGGGCCGCGACGCTGGCCGCGCTGGTGAGCTTGATGGTAGGCGCGTTGCGACTGCCCGCCGAGCGCGTCCTGAGCAACCTCGGCGAGACGTCGCTCGGAACGCCGGGTATCGCCGTCGCGATGGCGTTCGTCGGCGCCGGCGCCGTGTTACTGGTCGACTGGTATACCGACGACCTCGAGTACTGAGCGGCGACGAGGAACGCGAGACGGAGAACGTCCGAGACGATAGCGAGGATTCGGTTCGACAGCGGAGACTCGAGCGGAGCGATCAGGATGCGGGTGCAGTCCCGTCTCCGTCCGCGGGCTCGTCGGTTCCACCGTCGGTTTCGTCGGAGCTCGGTCCGAGCGTCCGGAACGCGATCGTCGGGAACCGCACCGCGAGGGTGCTGGGGCGGCGGCCGCTCCCGGTCGCCGAGAGCGGGACGCGTTCGACGACGCCGTGATCGGCGAGTTCGTAGAGGAATCGTTTGACGGTGCCGGCGGTCAGCGACGATCGGTCGGCGATCTCGGTCGCGAGATCGCGGATCGGGCGGTCGGCGGCGTCGATGGCGACGAGATCGAGCAGCACGCGCTGGCGGGTCTCCGAAAGCGCCAGCACCCGATCGAGGTGGACGCTGTCGTCTGGAACGTCGGCTTTCGCCCGCTCGAGGTGCTCCGTGGCGATCCTGTCGCTCCCGTCCCGACTCGCGAGGACGGCGGCGCCGAACAGGGCCGCGAGCGCGTCGTGGGCGTTCCCGTCGGCCCACGCCGCCAGCCCGCGGACGGACTCGTGATCGAGCGCGCCGGCGGCGAGCCCGGTCGACGCGCGGTCGGAGATCACCTCGACGAGTTCGTGATCGCGGTAGGCCGGGACGGTGACGGTCGGCTGCTCGGCCGCCAGTTCGTCGGGGGCCTCCCGGCCGACGGCGACGGTCGAGACGCTGTCGTCGACGGGCGCGAGCAACTCGCGGGCCCGCTCGTAGGCGAGCGTCTCGGGCTCGTCGTGGTGGTCGACCGCGACGACCGCGTGGCGATCCGGCCGCGCGAGTTGTCGCTGAAGCCGGTCGCGAAGGTCGTCGGTTCCGACGCCGCTCTCGGGGACGGGTTCGCTCGAGAGCACCGAGAGGACGGTCCGGTAGAGGGCGAAGGCGCTCTCGACGCGGCGGCCGTCGACGTAGACGAACCACGTCGAGGACCCGGTCCGACCCGCCCGGGTCGTCGTGCCGATCGACCGAGACGGTTCGCCGAGCTGCTCGTTCAACGCGTCGAAGACGGCGGTGACGATCGCGGACGTGCCCGCGCCCGCCGGGCCGACCACAGCGATCGGCGGCGGCAACTCGCCGTCGAACACCGCCTCGAGCGCGTCGAGCAACTGTTCCAGGACGGGGCCGCGACCGATCGGGTCCGCGGGGTGGACCACCGGACTGAGGTAGTCCCGGTCGACGAGGATCTCGCGATCCTGTCGCGCCGATCGTCGCCGGGCGATGCGCTCCCGCAGCTCCATCTACCCGGCCTCCCGGCGTCCGCCCGCAGCCGAGCCGGACCCAACCAGCGCCGCCTCGAGGACCTCGAGCGTGTGTTTGATCTCGTAGCCGGTGCCGTGTTCCATCTGCATCGAGCAGGTCGGACACTCGGTCAGCCCGGTCTGTGCGTCGGCCGCGTCCATGTGCTCGAACATCTCCTCGCCGATCTTCATCGACGTCTCGTAGTTCTCCTCCTTCCAGCCGTAGGTGCCGGAGATCCCCGAGCAGGAGTCGCCGACGTCGTGGGCCTCGATGCCGTCGATCACGCTGAGCACTTCGATCGTCTGTCCGTCGAGTCCCTGGTTACGTGAATGACACGGTGCGTGATAGGCGAAGTCGTCAAACTCGTCACCCTCGACCGAGCGCCCCTCGAGTTCGCTCTCGAGATCCTCGTGCACTCGGAGGTATTCGACGGCGTCCCAGGTGTTTTCGGCCACCGTCTCGGTGTTCTCGAAATCGAACAGTTCGGGGTACTCCTGGCGGAGCGACATCGAACAGGAGCTACAGGAGGCGACGATATCGGCGCCGTCCTCGATGGCCGCGGCGAGTTCGCTGACGTTGGTCTCGGCGGCCCGCCGGGCGTCCTCGAGCATGCCGTTGGCGAACATCGGCGTCCCAGAACAGGACTGGTCGGGGACCATGATCTCGTAGCCGAAGTGCTCGTAGACGCGGACGAGCGCCTTCGCGACCTCAGGCGTGTTGTAGTTCGAGTAGCAGCCGTGGAAGTAGGCGATCCGCTTGTCCGGGTTTTCGACCTTCGCGCCGCCGCGTTGCGTCCACCACTCGCGGAACGTCTCGGTCGCGAACTCGGGGAAGTCCCGTTCGCTCGTGATCCCCAGAAGCTTCTCGCCCATCCACTTCGTGACGGATAGCCCCATCACGAAGTTCGCCGTGCGGGGGAACGCCGCCGCGAGCGGCGCGAGTCGCCGGTAGTTCGCGAGGATACGGTTTCGAAGGTACTCCCGAGAGAATTTGTCCATCTGCTCCTCGACGTACTCCCCGCGGGCCGTGTTGTGCATCTGCGAGAGAGGTACCTCGGAGGGGCAGGCGCTGTCACAGCGCATGCAGTTCGAACACTTCATCACCGAGTCGTCGACGTCGTGGTCGTCCTGGCGCTTGAGCCGCCATTGCTCGGGGCCTTGGAACTTCGGGCCGGGGAACTCGTCGTCGACCTCGGCGACGGGACAGTTGGTGTCGCAGGTCGAGCACTTGTAGCAGTTGTCAGCTCCCGGCCGGAGGTCCATCTCCTCGGCCTCGGGGAACACCTGGATGGGTTCGAACTCCTCCTCTTCGGCGCCCGGTACGTGATCGTCGGT
>NZ_AOIS01000030.1 GCF_000337495.1 Haloterrigena salina JCM 13891 | reverse complement strand
GGTCATCGGTCCGCCTCCTCTCCGGCTCGCGTCCCGGCGACATAGCCCGTCGCGAGCGAGACGCCCGCGCCGGACTTCTCGGCGGCGAAGTCGTAGCCGCCGAGCACCGCGCCCGCGGCCCGCAGGTTCGCGAACTCCGGCTCGTCGCCGGCGTCGAGCGGCCGCAACTCGCGGTCGGACGCGAGGCCGAACCGCGCGTAGGGCTGGTCGCCGAAGACGTCGTCGACGAACCAGTCGTAGCGGTCCGCGGCGTGGGGGACGTGGCAGTCGAAGATCGGCTCGAACACCCGCTCGCGTTCGGAGCGGA
The DNA here is from genome assembly GCF_000337495.1 of Haloterrigena salina JCM 13891. Lineage (GTDB taxonomy): Archaea > Halobacteriota > Halobacteria > Halobacteriales > Natrialbaceae > Haloterrigena > Haloterrigena salina. The sequence goes on along the minus strand of NZ_AOIS01000030.1, from coordinate 133,902 downwards.
CGCCCTTGCCGACCAGCCCGCCCGTCGCGAGGACGTACTGGTCGGCACGGTGGGGGATCTCGGTGCCGTTGCGGTCGACGACGACTCGGTCGATGCGGTCGGCGCCGCTGCCACCGTCGGCCGCCACCGCGTCCGCCTCGGCGGCCGTCTCGTAATCGATCACCGGCACGCCCGAGGTGACGCGGACGCCCGCTTCCTCGAGCGCGTCGTACAGCAGATCCTCGAGTCGCATGCCGGGCAGACTCGGCGGTCCCATCGGGACCTCGAAGACGTCGGCGCCGAGCGCGGCCGCGAGGTCGGCGCGGACCTCGGCCGCGTGCTCGTCGCCCAGCACGGCAGGGAAGCCGACGCGGGACTCGTCCTCGAGGTGCTCGCTGACCGTCGTCGCGAGCGCCTCGCGCGCGCCGGTCTCGCCCGCGCCGGTCGTCACGGTCTCGTCTTGATCCAGCAGGTGGGCGTAGCGGGTCACCTTCGCGTCGTCCCGAACGATGCCGGGGAACGGAATCGTCGCGCCGCGGGCCGAGAACGGCGCGCCTGCGGCCTCGAGGTGGGCCGCGGCCAGCGGCGCCTCGAAGTCGGGCAGCGTCTCGAAGCCGACCAGCAGCGCGTCCCGGTCGTCGCTGGCCAGGCCGTCGGCCGTCGAGACGGGATACCGCGCGGTCGGTTTGACGGTGCCGCCGTGGGTCGGGACCAGCGCGTTCGCGTCGGTGTGGTCGCCCGCGTAGGCGTCGCCCGCGACATCATCGAAGAAGGCCAGCGCCTCGCGGACCGCATCGCTCCCGACGCGCTCGTAGGGGTGGCCCTCGGGGAGGTCCGCGAGCGCGTCGAAGGGGTCGACGAGCGGCCCCTCCTCGGGCGAGTCAGGCGGGTAACCGAGGATATCGATCAGCCCGCTGGCGTGGCGGAGCGTGCTCTGTTTGTACGTCACCAGCCGGACGCGGACGTCGCTGCCGGCGTCAGCGGCCGCGAGCGCCGCGGTGGCGCCCGCGAGGCCGCCGCCGATCACGAGAACGTCGTCTTCGATGGCCATCTCAGGCCCCTCCGTCGAAGTCGGCGAACTCGATCGCCGTCGGTTCGCCCGCGGGATCCCGATCCCGGTTCATCGTCGTCGCGTGGAGGGCGTAGTTGAGCATGGCCTGCGAGAGCTGTTCGCCCCACAGCGCGTGGCGTTCGCCCTTCCAGCGTTCCTGAAAGAGTTCGTCCAGCGCCGCGCGGATCGTCTCCTCGTCGTACTCGGGGTGGAGTTCGTTGGCCATGTTCTGACAGCAGAAGCCGCCCTGACAGTTGCCCATCGAGGCCCGCGTGCGGATGCGGACCGCGTTCAGGTCCGTCCCCGACTGGTCGATCGCGTCGCAGATCTCCGCGCGGGTGACGCCCTCGCACTGACAGATTACGGGGTTCGCCTCGTCGGTCTCGAGGACCTCGCTCGCGCGACTCCCCAGGCGCTGTTTACTCCGGCGCGCGACCGGCGACCGGAGGCCGAAATCGTCCATGCCGGCCTCGAGCGTTGCGATGTCTTCGCTCCCGGGCAGCGGTTCGTCGGCGGTGGCGCAGGCGGCGTTCACGCCCAGTTTCTCGCAGACGTGGTCGGAGATCTCCTCGGCCATCGCGCGGTACGTGGTGAACTTGCCACCGACGATGCTCGAGATGCCGGCGACGCCGTCGCGGTCGGCGTGGTCGAGCAGGAAGAAGTCCCGCGTGATGTCCGTCGGGTCCTGCGTGCCGGTCCCCGGCGGTTCGTACAGCGGACGGACGCCCCAGAAGGAGCGGATCGTCCGCGCCTCCTCGAGGATCGGGACGAGTTCCGAGAGGGTGTCGATCATCTGGTCGACCTCCCACTGGTCCTCGGGGAAGTCGTCCGGATCGGCGACCTCCTCGTCGGTCGTCCCGAGGATGGCCGTCGTCTCGTGGGGGACGACGATGTCGGCGTCGCCCTTCGGCCGGCAGCGGTTGATCACGGTGTCGACCTGCCGGACGTTCATGATGGTCATGACGCCCTTGGAGGGGCGAACCTCGATCTCGAGGTCGGCCATCGCGCCGATTTCGCCCGCCCACGCGCCCGTCGCGTTGACGACGTACTCGGCGGTGATCTCCTCGGTCGTGCCGGCCGCCGCGTGCGTGCGCTTGCCCGGCCCCGACTCGTGGCGCACCTCGACGCCGTAGACGTCGTCGCCGTCTCGTAAGAGGTCCACCACCTCCGCATGGGTCTCGACGCGTGCGCCGTGGGCCTCGGCGTCGATCGCGTTCGCGACGCAGAGCCGGAACGGATCGACCGCGCCGTCGGGGACCTCGATGGCCCGTTTCACGTCTTCCGCGAGGTAGGGCTCGACCTCGCGGGCCTCTCGTCCCGAGAGGACGCGCGCGGGGATCCCGCAGTCCCGACAGCCCTCGAGTTTTTCCTGAAAGTAGTCGTCCGAGTCCTCGGGGCGCTGGACGAACAGGCCGCCGGTCTCCTCGACGCAGTGGCCGGCGATCTCCCGGAGGATCTCGTTTTCTTCGATACACTCCGTCGCGCTGGCGCGATCAGAGACGGCGTAGCGGCCGCCGCTGTGGAGCAGGCCGTGCATACGGCCGGTCGTGCCGTCGGTCAAATTGCCCCGCTCGACGAGGGTCACCTCGAGGCCGCGCATCGCCAGATCCCGTGCGATGCCACAGCCCGTCGACCCGCCCCCGAGTACGAGGACCTCGGTGTCCGTTGCCATGCCTTCGTTCAACCCTCTCTCTCCCGGACCTTTATTTTATCGACGGTTCCGGAACGTCCGTAACGAGTTGGCCGCCTCGAAATCGCCGCTCGAACGACGTGACGTCGGCTGACTGCCCGAAACGGTAGAGATGCCTGAAAATAGCCGAAACAGCCGATTACCATGGGGTAATTGGCCAGATGGTATCAGATAATATATGGGATATAATTTAGGAGTTCAACAAATTTTATAATGATAGTAGGTATTGTTTACCAGTATCGTGCGATCGTCGGTAAAGACATCGCGCGGAGCAACGAGGGAGATCACCAGTGACAGAATCCACGTACGTCGGTGCGGTAGACCAGGGGACGACCGGGACGCGCTTTATCGTGTTCGATCACGGCGGCCAGGTCGTCGCGAACGCCTACGAAACGCACGAACAAATCTATCCCGAACCCGGCTGGGTCGAGCACGACCCGATGGAGATCTGGGAGAACACCAAGAGCGTCATCACGCAGGCGCTCGGTCAGGCGGGGGTCAGTCCCGACCAGCTCGAGGCCATCGGCGTGACCAACCAGCGCGAGACGACGCTGCTGTGGGACGCCGACTCCGGCCGGCCGGTCCACAACGCCATCGTCTGGCAGGACCGGCGCACGACCGACCGCGTCGAGCAACTCGAAGCGGAGGGGCAAGTCGAGACGATCCGCGAGAAGACCGGCCTCGAGGCCGACGCCTACTTCTCGGCGACGAAAGCCGAGTGGCTGCTCGATAACGCCGACCCGATCAAGCTCGAGCGCTCCCGGCCCGAGGACATCCGCGACCGCGCGGAGAAAGGCGACGTCCTGTTCGGGACGATCGATAGCTGGCTGATCTACAACCTCACGGGCGAGCACATCACCGAGGTCACGAACGCCTCGCGGACGATGCTGTACAACATCCACGACCTCGAGTGGGACGACGACCTCCTCGCGGAGTTCGACGTCCCGAAGGAGATGCTCCCCGAGGTCCGGCCGTCCAGCGACGACGACACCTACGGGACGACCGATCCGGACGGCTTCCTCGAGGCCGAGATTCCGGTTGCAGGGGCGCTTGGCGACCAGCAGGCCGCGCTGTTCGGCCAGACCTGTTTCGACGCCGGCGACGCGAAGAACACCTACGGCACCGGCTCCTTCTTCCTGATGAACACCGGCAGCGAGGCCGTCACGAGCGACCACGGCCTGCTGACGACGATCGGCTTCCAGCGCTCGGGCGAGGACGTCCAGTACGCGCTGGAGGGCTCGATCTTCATCACCGGCGCGGCGATCGAGTGGCTCGAGGACCTCTCGCTGATCGACAACCCGGCCCAGACGGCCGAACTCGCCCGCAGCGTTGACTCGACGGACGGCGTCTACGTCGTCCCGGCGTTCACCGGACTGGGCGCGCCCCACTGGGACCAGCGCGCTCGCGGCACCATCGTCGGGATGACCCGGGGCACCCGGAAGGAACACATCGTCCGCGCGACGCTGGAGTCGATCGCCTACCAGACCCGCGATGTCGCGGAGGCGATGGAGGCCGACTCGGGCATCGAGATGACCTCGCTGAAGGTTGACGGCGGCGCGGTCAAGAACAACTACCTCTGTCAGCTTCAGTCCGACATCATCGGCTCGGAGATCGTCCGGCCGGTCGTCGACGAGACGACGGCGCTCGGCTCCGCGTACGCCGCCGGGCTGGCCGTGGGCTACTGGGACGACGTCGACAGCCTGCGGGACAACTGGCAGATCGACCGCGAGTTCGAACCCGAGATGGACGCCGACCGGGCCGACAACCGCTACGCGCGCTGGACGGAAGCGGTCGACCGAGCGCGCGACTGGGCGCGGGACGACGAGGAGTGAACCATGTTCGGGACCATACTCCAGATTCCGATCATCGGCATGGAGACCGAAGCGTTCGCCGTCCTGCTCATCGCCGCGCTCGCCGGCGGGGCGTTCGGCGCGGCCCTCGGCGCGCTTCCCTCCTTCGTCTTCACCGGCTTCGTCGTCTTCCTCGGCGAAGGGCTCGCCGTCCTCGAGGGCGAAATCGGCGCCGCCGAGGCGATCGGCGCCGGCGACATCGCAACGGGCATCACCGACGTAATCGGCTTCGGCGCGGTCACCGGGCCGCACATCGCCTTCGCCGGCGGCGTCGCCGCGACGGCCTACGCCGGGAAGAAGTACCCCGAAATGGATCCCGACGACTGGGACTACCACTTCGGGAAGAACATCCTCTACGCCTTCGGGACCAAACCCGACATCCTCGCGGTCGGGGCGCTCTTCGGCGTGCTCGGGATGCTCATCACCCAGGTGATGGGCGGGCTCGGCTTCCCGACGGACAACATCGCGCTCTCGGTCGTGGCGACGGCGTTCCTCGCTCGACTCGCCTTCGGCTATCCGATAGTCGGCCGGGTCGGCGGCTCGAGCGTCCTCGACATGTCGCCCTTCGAGCGCGAGGAGAAGCGCGTGGCCGCCGACGGCGGGACTCAGACCGACCGGCTGGCGACCGAGCCCTGGTTGCCACACCAGTACGAGTGGTCCGGCGTCACCGCCATCGGCCTCGTCGGCGGGATCCTCGGCGGCTTCATCTGGCTCGAGACCGGTAGCATCTTCCTCGGTTACGGCATCTCGGCGATGAGCCTGCTCTTCCTCAACCTCGGGGTCGAGAAGATTCCGGTCACCCACCACATCACGCTGCTGGGCGCCGTCGGCGCGGTGATCGCGATGCCCGCGATCGGGAGCGAACCGGTCGCCCTGCTCGTCGCCGGCGCGTTCGGCGCGATCAGCGGCCTCATTGGCGAGGTGTCCCAGCGCGTGTTCTACTCGCACTCCGGGACTCACGTCGATCCGCCGGCGATGGCTATCGCGGCGTTCATGTTCGTCCTCGGCCTCCTGTATCTGGCCGGGCTACTCCCCAACGCGGGCTATCTCGGGCTCTGAGGAAATTCAAAATTCGACTGCGGTCCGCCTTTCAACTCTGCTGGATAATATTTGGGTTTTGGTACCATCGACGCTCAACGGGAGAGAGGCTATTTTCTGAGCGGCGCGTATCGGACGGCCAACGCGGCGCTTTCATCGGGCGGGCTAATTTCACTAGATAGCTTTATCGTGACACTTGCTGCCGTATAACACGGTGTTCAGCAATGGCAAACGAGTGGATCATCAAGGGAGACTACGTCGAAGCCTGCAACTGCGACGTCGCCTGTCAGTGTATATGGCTGGAACCGCCGGACGACGACGTCTGTACCGTCTCGCTGGCGTGGCACATCGAGGACGGGAGCTACGGCGATGTCGACTTGAGTGGGGTAGACGTCGGCATGCTCATTTCGACCGATGAGGGCGTCATGTTCGCCCCCGAGACGGAGTGGGACATCGTGTTACTCGTCGACGAAACGGCCGACGACGACCAGCGCGAGGCCATCGAAGACATCTATTCCGGCCGCGCCGGCGGGATCTGGGCGCCCGTCGCCGATACGCACGTCCGGTCCGTCGACGTCGCGACCGCTCCGATCAGCTTCTCGCGGGACGGATCGGACTTCACCGTCGAGGTCGGGGACGCCATCGAGATGGACGCGAGCGGCGCGGTCGGGTTCAACGAGGAGGTCGGGACGGTCTCTCCCCACCCGCTGACCGAGAGTCTCGAGGTGCAGACCGGCAAGTCGACCACGGCCACCGTCTCCTACGACGACCAGTTCACGTGGGACGTTTCGGGGAACAACGCCTACCTCGGAGACTTCGAACTGGCGAACTCCTGAGGACGGAACGACGGCGATACGGACGATCTACCATGGGGAGACACGACTCGTTTCGAGACCGGATCACCCGCCGACACGTTCCGATCGTCGCGCTCGTTACGTACGCAATCGCGTTGCTCGCGTGGGCGGCGGTCGTCGGTCGGTGGCTCCCGATGTCTGGCGGACAGACGGAGTTGCAGCTGTCCGATCCGGGAGCACCGGAGGCGATGGCCGTCTCGAACGGACCGACCGGTATCGGTCTCTACCTGCTCATGTGGGGAGTGATGATGATCGCCATGATGTATCCCTCGTCGGTCCCGCTCTTCCGGCTGTACGCCGAGACGCTCGAGGGGACGACGACCGCGGGGAAAGCAGCGCGAGTCGGGGCGTTTGTCGGAACGTACGCGCTCGTGTGGACGCTGACGGGAATCGTCCCGCTCGTCGTTAACGCGCTGGTGCCGATCGTCACCCTCGCGAACGCCCACGGCGGGCTCCTGGTGGGCGGGTCGTTGCTGCTCTTGTCGGGGTACCAGCTCTCACCGTACAAATACCGATGTCTGCGGTATTGCCGGTCGCCGCTCGGGTTCCTTCTTGGCCACTATCGACCGGGGGTGTGCGGTGCCGTTCGGATGAGCTGGCAGTTCAGCGTCTTCTGCGTCGGGTGTTGTTGGGCGCTGTTCGCGTTCATGGTGATCGTGGGCTCGATGAATCTTGTCTGGATGGCGCTCATCGCGGTCGTGCTCTCGCTCGAGCGGACGGTTTCGTGGGGCGAACAACTGGCACGTGCGGTCGGAGTTCTCGCCGGCGCCGCCGGAAGTACCGTCATCGTGATCGCACTGGTCTAGCAGTAGTGTTGAGGTGGGTTTTGAAGCGCGTGAGGGAGCAGACACCTAATCGTCCCGAGGGATTCAGTAGGTGTTCCGAAAGTACAGGACCGACAAAATAGATTTAGGCTCCCCAAAAGTATTCAGTACCTGAAAGGTATATGAAGGTCGATCGAGTATACCCATGCAATGAGTTCCCAAGAGACAACCGTCCGTCAACAGGCAGGCACCGTCGATGAAAACGCTCTCCGGCTCGATCAAGACAAAGCCGAGCAGATCGTGGAGGCGCTAAACTCCGAACTGGCGAACTCGTACGTCCTCTACCACCAGCTCAAGAAACACCACTGGGTCGTCGAAGGCGCCGAGTTCCTCCCGCTTCACGAGTTCCTCGAGGACGCCTACGAACACGTCGAAGAGGGGGCCGACGAGATCGCCGAGCGCGCCCAAGCCCTGGGCGGCGTCCCCGTCTCGGGACCGACAAACCTCGAGGACCGCGCGACCGTCGAGTTCGAGGGTGAGGACGTCTACGACGTCCGCACGATGTTCGAGAACGACCTCGAGATGTACGGCGACATCATCGAGTCGATGCGCGGCAGCATCGAACTCGCCGAGAACCTCGGTGACCCTGCGACCGGCGAGATGCTCCGCGAGATCCTCGTCCACCTCGAGGAAGACGGCCACCACTTCGAGCACTACCTCGAAGACGACACGCTGGTCCTCGAGAGTGCCACTCACTGAATAGGTGACCTGAATGGCACAAAAACAAGGCCGACTCGTTCGGGAACCCGATACGGGCGAGCGCCGTCAAGAGTGGGGCACTATCGCGGAAAACGCACTCCGGATCCACCCCGCCGATGCCGAGGTGATCGTCGACGCCTTGAGTATCGACCACGCAGGATCGTTCAACCTGTTCTACCTGCTTCGCAAGCATTACTGGACCGCTGCAGGTGCCGAACACGAGGCGGTCGCTACCTTCCTCGAGGACGCGTACAAGCTCGTGCGCGAGGTTAACGACGAGCTCGCGATTCGGATCGTTGAACTGGGCGGGATTCCCCCGAACACACCGCCGACACTGCAGGAACGGGCCGAAGTCCACCTCGAGGCCGAGGATCTCTACGACCTTCGTGCCTCTTTGAAGGGAGATCTCGAGGGATATTCGACCCTGATCGTCAGCATGCGTGAACACGTCGCTCTCGCGGAAGAGAAAGCCGACCCGGGCACGGCCGAACTGCTCCGTAACCACCTCGAAGGCCTCGAAGAGGACGCGCACGTCATCGAGCAATTACTCGAAGATGACACGCTCGTTCGAGCGGCGGTGCTGAAAGAACGATGATGAGAACACCCCATCTCTGGTGCCCCGACTCGTCTCACATCCGTCAGGAATGGGACACGGTAGCCGACAACGGGCTCCGACTCGAACAGAACGCCGCCGAAGAGTTGGTCAGGGCCTTGAACAGCGAAGTATCGGGACTGTATATCCTCTTCAATCAGGTGCGCAAGCAGTACTGGCTCGTCGAGGGGACCGAATCGAAGCCGATCAGTGACTTCCTCGAGGATGCCGCCGACCGGCTCACGGAGATGACCGACGACATCGCCATTCGGATCACCGCGCTCGGCGGTGTCCCGGCCTGCGGGCCGATGGGTATCCGCCAACACGCGCCGATATTCATCGAAGACGCCCATCACTACGATATCCGCTCGTCGCTCGAGCGCGACCTCGATGGGTACGCGACGCTCGCGGTGCAGTGGCGCGAACACATCGAACTGGCGGACCGACTCGGGGATACGGCGACGAGCGAACTCCTGCGTCGCCATCTCAAGACGCTCGAAGCGGACGCTCACGTCCTCGATCGGTACCTCGCTGACGAGACGCTCGTTCGTCACGACGCAACGAGGTGAATTGCCTCGGGAGACACCCCCCGTCGGATTCGATTCATCAAGATTTCACCGATACTCGGGATCGAAGTCACCGGCAATTGGTTCGATGTGCGAAAACGCACGTCCCGATTGAGACGGTACTGCGTAACCGAGAGTTCGACTCGATGAGCGTCTTTTAGACGGGTTCGCACCGTCCTCCCCCGTCCGAAAACGGATTCACAGCTCAGAGCGCGGGCTCATCGACTAGATGGACACAGACTGCCACGATATCACCGTTGAGTCCGCATCAGTCAGTGCGCACACGTACTTAGCGAACCGCCCCGATTCAGTTTCGGATAGGGCTATGAATAACGAAACCGCGCTCCGATCTACTGCTCGAGCAGGCGTTCGAATGAGATCGGGTGGCCGGGCGTCGTCACTGACCGATCCCTCTGTCTCGAGCGCGCTGAACCGACTCCTTTAGGTCGCCCAGCCCTCGAGTGACGGCCATGACGGACGATCCGCCGCTGGTCCTCGACATCGACGGCACGCTCACCCGCCCGGAGGGGTGGGGCATCGATCCGCGCGTCTTCGACCCCCTCCGCGACTGGGACGCGCCCGTGGTGATCGCCACCGGGAAAGCCTTCCCCTACCCCGTTGCCCTCTGTCACTTCGTGGGCATCCCCGAACTCGTCGTCGCCGAGAACGGCGGTGTCGTCTACACCGGCGACGACGTCTTTGTCACCGCCGACCGCGCGGCCGCCCAGGCCGTCCTCGAGGACTACCGCGCGGCCGGCTACGAGACGGGCTGGGGGCCAGAGAACACCGTCAATCGGTGGCGCGAGACCGAGATCGCGGTGAACCTTGACCAACCCGTCGACCCCCTTCGCGAGATCGCCGCGGACTACGGCCTCGAGGTGATCGACACCGGCTACGCCTACCATGTCAAGGACGCCGCGCCGAACAAGGGCGACGGCCTCGAGACGATCGCCGAGCACGTCGGTATCGACCTCGAGCGAACCGTCGCGGTGGGCGACTCGATCAACGACGTCTCGACGTTCGAGGCCGTCGGCCGGAGCTTCGCCGTCGCCAACGCCGACGAGACGGCGAAAGCGGCGGCCGACGAGGTACTCGCGGACGTTCACGCGGATGGGACGCTGGCCGTCCTCGAGCGAGTTCGCGGCTCCGAATAGTGTCTCGAGGCTTTCGGTGTCGATCCTGATTGCGTACCGGTCACTACGATCCGGTGCTGAGTAAATTGTCGACGCTCTCCGAGCAACCGATTGTACGGTGGCGCGCGCTGGATCACGGTGACCGGCGAGGGAACCGTGATCTGAAGCCGTGCGAGGGATGAGTTAGCGACTGGAAGGAGCGAACGAATCGGCTGGGGAGGGCGTGGCACTCCTAGTTGCCAATGTGAAGTAGCGTAGATCTTATCCGCGTAGTAGCATCGGTACGAAGAAGTCGAGTAGGTTGCTCATTCTGGCTTCTAGGGATTCCACGCCCTCCCCAGCCGATTCGCTCACTCGCTACGCTCGTTCGCTCATCCCTCGCACGATTCTGACCGTGGCTCCTTGTGCAGTCGCCACGGTCCAGCGCGCGCCACCGTAGAGAATCCCTCTTTAGCGATCCCACCGAAGGACGACGGACTCGAGCGCGGCCGATCGGACCCCACTCAGAACGCTTTTCTTTCGGCCGACGAACGCTCACGTATGGTAGTCGACACTCTCGTCGCCGTCGTCGGCGTGGTGGGGACGATCGGGCTCTTCGCCTGGACCTACCGGGACGCCACGGCCAACGGGGTCTCGAGGCCCCTGCTGTGGGCCGCCTTCTCCGGGGGCGCCGTCGCGGTCGGCGCGGGGCTGTTCCTGTTCACGTCCGCGCCGACGACCGGCACGATCATGACCGCCAACACCGGGCTGGTGCTGTACGGCTTCGAACGCGAGGTCACGCTCGAGGACGACGAACCGGCCGAACCGGGCGAGTTGCCTCACAAATAGGCGCCGCTCGAGACGGCCAATACGGAGACGCCGTTCGAGTTAGCCCCGCGAGCGAAATCGGCCGCGTTCGACGCGCAACACCACACGCCTTTTGGTCGGGCCCGTCCAAGCGGGGGCAACATGAGCGACTCCGCCGACACCGGCGTCGAGGGCGGGAGCGACACCGACGCCGAACACGACGAGAGCGAGGACGGCGGTGCGATGCAGGTCTCGAGTCCGGACTACCACAGCGAGAACCACACCGCCGCCCAGACCTGCGGCTGGACGGCAAACGCCGTCCGGGGCGAGGGGAAGTGTTACAAGTACATCTACTACGGGATCGAGTCACACCGGTGCATCCAGATGACGCCGGTCGTCCGGTGTAACGAGCGCTGCGTCTTCTGTTGGCGCGACCACCAGGGCCACACCTACGAGATGGACGACGTCGAGTGGGACGATCCCGAGGCGGTCGTCGACGCCTCGATCCGGCTCCAGAAGAAGCTGCTCTCGGGCTTCGGCGGCAACGACGAGGTCCCACGGGAGGTCTTCGAGCAGGCGATGGAGCCCCGACACGTCGCCATCTCCTTAGACGGCGAACCGACGCTCTACCCCTATCTGCCCGAACTCATCGAGGCCTTCCGCGACCGCGATATCACCACCTTCCTCGTCTCCAACGGCACCCGGCCCGAAGTGCTCCGGGAGTGCGATCCGACGCAACTGTACGTCAGCGTCGACGCCCCCGAGCGCCACACCTTCGATCAGGTCGTCGGCGCGACGGAAGAGGACGCCTGGGAGCGCCTGCTCGAGACGATGGACGTCCTCGCTGAGAAGGACGAAACCCGCACCGTCCTCCGGACGACCCTCGTCAAGGGCGAGAACATGCACCACCCCGACTGGTACGCCGGCTTCTACCAGCAGGCCGACCCCGACTTCGTCGAGCTGAAGGCGTACATGCACGTCGGTCACTCGCAGGGCCGGCTCGACCGCTCGGCGATGCCAGACCACGAGGAGGTCATGGCGTTCGCCGACGAGGTCAAGGCGTACATGCCGGAGTTCACCGAGTCTCGAGGGGTGCCGGAGTCCCGCGTCGCGCTCCTCGCGAAGCAAAAGGACACCTGGGTTCCCAAACTCAAGAAGGGAAGCGAGTTCTGGGAGCGCGATCCGGTCGTCGGCGACTGAGCGCGTCGCCGATCGGTCGAGCCATCGGAGCTATTGTATTCTACCGCTCGAGTCGCCGAAACGATCGGGTTGACCGTCGCTCGAGCCGTCAAACCCAACGCGACGATCAGTCGCTGTGCATCGGCTTCGCCCGCCGCACGTCCCGCTCGAGTCGCTCGGCGTACTCGAGCCGAAGTTCTCGCGCCGCGTCGGGTCCGACCCGTCTCCGGCCGCCGATCTCGTGGGAGAGCGGCGCGTAGGCGTCGACGTCGAACCCCATCCGCTCGAGGTACGATCGAACGGCGTCGGACTCGAGCCCCTCGCGGATCGCGGCGTGGGTGTACTCGAGGACGGCGTCGAACTCCGGGAGCGTGATTGTCTCGTCCGTGACGCGGCCCTCCTGGCCGTCGATGCGCACGTCGGTGTCCTCGAGGTCGCCGACGAGGTCGGCCAGGCGATTCGCCAGGCTGACGACCTGGCTCGGGAGCGCGGTGTCAGGCGAGCGCCACTCGACGGTGGAAAACGACGAGCGAAACTGGACGGGCGTCCAGACCGCGCTCTCGGGATCGAAGTTCGACTCGAGGGTCCGCCGCGAGACGCCCGCGTCGGTCGCTACGGTCACGAACTCCTCGTGCCGTCGCTCGAGTCGTCGCGTCCACTCCGCTCGATCCGAGACGTAACGCCATAGCCAGCCCTGGTGGGGGACGTCGTCGTACGCCAGCCAACGGTAACACTTCGACCGGGCGCCGGCCGCCATCGGACGCCCGCGGTAGTACGGCGACGAGTTGACCAGCGCCAGCGCGGGGTCGAGCGCGACGAGGGTGTTCAACTGATCGATTTCGCGCCCCGGCTGCTGTTCGACGTGGACATGGGTCCCAGCGCAGTGGCGCACGTACTCGAAGTCCTCGCCGACGACCGTGTTCTGGATCCGCGTCCGATCGCTCGGCAGTTCGCGGATCCGCTCGTCTCCCACCGGCGTCGCCAGCGGCACGAGTCGCTTTCCGAGCTCGTCGGCCCGCTCGAGGACGGCGTCGATTCGGTCGAACAGCTCCGCGCGCAGTTCGGCCGCCGTCTCGCAGGGCGTGGTCTTGATCTCGAGCACCGGTTCGACGAACTCCCGTTCGGCTCCCGGCGAGGCCGCGACGAGGTCGCCCGGCTCGGTCAGCCGCCCCTCGTCGTCGATTACCCAGTACTCGACCTCGATGCTCCGGCGTCGCGGTTCAGCGTGGTCTAGGGACACGGGTGGTTCGGTGGAACACCGGCGCGTCTCTGCTGCAGCGTGACTCGGTTCCGCCGATCAAAGATTGGTGGTAGCATATCACACGATTCTATCCATCGAACATCCTCAAGAGTATTTCGTCTATGGAGACATTAGCCGCAACAACCGGGTATACGGGTCGGAATCGTCCCGAACCCGTCTAAAAACGCGCTCGAGCGGCGGGGACGGCTAGATCTCGAAGCGCGAACTGCGGACGACGCCCCTGATCGTGATGCGGAGCTTTCGGCTGATCGCCGCCAGCGTGACGGCGTAGACCGCCGCGCCCAGCGCGACGATCGCGAGGAGCTGGTACCAGTGATCGACGGCGACGGCGCGTTCGACCGGAACGATCACGGCGAACATCGCGAGTCCGGCGACGAACTGCTCGCCGAGCGTCCGCGGGAAGAGGACGACCGACGGGAGCCGCCGTTTGATGATGACCGCCGAGCAGACGTACCGAAGCGTCTCGGCGACGACCGTCGCGATCACGACACCGATCGCACCGTAGACGAGCGTCAGCGCGACGCCGAGGACGATGTTGATCCCGAGCGTGATCGCCGAGACCCGCGTGTTGATGTCCGGCCGGTCGATCCCGTCGATCACGCTCGTGAGCACGCCGGCCTGGGTCTTCGCGATCTGGTAGAGCGCGAGTCCGACGAGGAGCAAGGCGGCCTCGGCGTAGTCGGGACCGAAGAACGTGACGACGAGCTGTTCCGGCATCGCGACGGCGCCGAAGAACATCGGAATCGCGACGATGCTCGTAAACGCCAGCGTGTTCGAGACGTCCGTCCCCAGCTCCTCGCCCTTGCTGTGTCTGTGGCTCACGCGAGCCATCAGGCCGCTCGAGGCGGCCATCGTCACGAACGTCGCCGGCACCGTGAGCTTGAGCGCGACCTCGTAGTGGCCGGCGGCGGCGGGCGCCAGCAGGTAGCCCAGCAGGATGATGTCGAACCGGTCGTAGGCCTGACTGAGCAGCGAGTTCGGGATGCTGAACCTGGCGTACGACCAGAGGTTTTCGACGGTCTCGCGACCCGGGGTGACCGGCCGCACGCGGACGAAGTACCAGAGGATCGGCACCGTCAGGAACGTCGCCGCGGCCAGCCCGTAGGCCATGCCGGCGGCGCCGAGCCCGAGCAGGATCAACCCCAGCTGGAGCGGGAAGGTCAGCAGCGACCGGAGCGCGTCGGTCCACATCGACGCCCCGACGCGGCCCCGCGCCTGCACCATCAGATCCAGCGGCTCGAAGAGCGTGACGGCGAACAGTAGGACGATGAATAACACCGGCGCCTCGGGGAGCCCCGTGTAGTCGACCAGCTGGTTCGACGCGACGAGCGTCACCGCACAGACGAGCACCATCCAGACGATCGTGAACAGGGCCTGGCTGCCGACCAGTTCGCCCGGCGCGGTCTCCGCCTCCGAGAACCGCTTCTTGACCGCGGTCCCCCAGCCGTTGACCGCCCGATCGGCGATCTTCACCAGCGAGAAGAGGAGGTAGTAGCCGCCGAACCCGGTCGGGCCGAGCACGCGCGCGAAGACGATCGTCCCGAGAAAGCCGATCGCGGCCATCGAGAACTTCGCGGCCGTCGCCTTGAGCGTCTCGCCGCCGAGGCTGACGGAGGTCGCGTCACTCATGGCTCTCGTCTCGAAACCACCGTCACAGATACCCCAGCTCCTCGAGCTGAGATTCCAGACCGTCCATATCCGCCTCGGAGAGCCCCTCGCGGCGCTCGAGGTCGTCGACCAGTCGGCCGAGTTCCGACTCGAGGGTCGCCGGGTCGCAGTCGCCGAGCAGCTCGGTCCCGGACAGCCCCTCGAAGTAGTAACAGTCGGCCGTCGCGACACCGTGGCGTTCGCGGTCGACGGGGCCGATATCGTAGCCGTCCTCCTCGAGCGCGAGCGCGCGTCGCTTCGAGATGCCGTGGAACTCGAGTAACGCGCTCGAGCGCGGCTCAGTGATGACGGTGTCGCTCGAGTGGGGCTCGGTGTCGGTGGGGTCGCTCGAGCACAGCGGGCGGAACGACTCGCCGCGACGGTGGGCCGACTCGATACCGGCGAGGTCGAGCACCGTCGCGTAGACGTCCAGCAGGTTCACGAGGGCGTCCCGCGTCGGTCGCTCCGCGCCGTCCGCGTTGGGGGTTCGGTCGTCGGCGTTCGGTCCGGGCGCGGAGACGACGAGCGGCACGCGGGTCACCGGCGGATGGAGGCCGCCGCCGTGTTGCCACGCGCCGTATTCGCCGAGCGCTTCGCCGTGGTCGGCGACCGTCACGACGTAGTCGAACTCGGTGGCGAGTTCCGCGTAGATGTCGCGGTAGATATCCGACAGGTACCGCACGGCGTCGTCGTACGCGGTCCTGATCCGGTCCGGATCGGCCGACGGCTCCCCGAGCGTGGCTTTCACGCTGTCGAAGTGCGGCGACTCCTCGTCCGGATAGGTCTTGTACTCGTCGGGCGGGTCGTACGGCAGGTGCGCCTCCATGAGATTCGCGAAGAGGAACTCGCCGTCCCGGGCCCACGACCCGTCGCGGACGTACTCGAGGAACTCCGCCGCGCCGTCGTCGGGGTGGCGTCCCTTGAGCCCCATATCCCGGAGCTTCATCAGGGCGCCCTGTTTCAGCGACTGGGTCGTATCGCAGTCGTCGTCGACACAGCGCCAGAGCGCCCGGAGATACCGTTTGGGACCGTCTGCTTGGTGTTCGGCGATGAACTCGTCCCAGTCGAAGACGTCCTCACCGAGGCCGCTGAGCCGCCAGCCGCCGTCGAACTCGTCGAAGCCGTGGTGCCAGCCCAGCTGCTCCGAGATGTTGACGTTACAGCTGAACGCTCGCGTCCGGTAGCCGCGGTCCCGGAGGAGTTCGGGGAGGCGAGTCGTGTCCCGGTCGAAGTCCTGGGATTTGATCGTCACGCCGGCCTCGCTCGCGTACCGGCCGGTGAACAGCGAGGCGTGGGCCGGGGCCGTCCAATGGCTCGTGCTCCACGCGTTCGCGAACTGCACGCCAGGCAGCCAGTCGAAGTGCTCGTCGAAGGAATCCGCCCGCAGGGTATCGAGCACGACGAGGGCGATGGATGGCTCGTCTCCCATGGTTGCGTGTCCGTTCATCCTACCAGCCCTCCGCCAAAGAACCTAGTCCCGGCAATGGACTCGACTGCGGGACCGTCGGCCGTTCGCCCGCCGGTCGTCGGAACGGTCACGCTCACAGGACCGTCGTGACCCCTTCCTCGAGGGCCTCGACCTGCGCCTCTTTCTCCCGCTCGAGTTCGTCCATATCGAACCGAACTGGTTCGCTCGTGACGTCGCCCTCGATGGGAACCCGATCGAAGAGGTTCGCCCGCGGCGTGTCGAAGTAGAACTGCGCCCGGTTGCCGTAGGTCAGGGCGGGCAGGCAGGCGTGGATCCGGTCCGAGCGCACCACGTCGGCGTTGGCGTAGAGGAAGAGGTAGTCGGTCACCATATCGGAGACGAAGACGTTCTCCTCCTCGAACAGCGGCGTCTCGAGGCCGAGCAGCTCCCGCGCTCGCTCGCCGACCGGGAAGTGGTACGGTTCGTCGAAGGGCGCGTGATCGGGCCTGATGATCGTCGACGATGCGCCGTCGATATCGGGCTCCTCGCCCTTGTCGAACGTGTGGACGTCGAACTCCTGGTTCGCCTCTGGCGGCTGGTGTGCGTCGCCCAGGAACAGCGAGCAGTCGATGCCGTCGTACAGGTACTCGACGAGGTCACCGTACTCCTCGTAGGCGGTTCGGTCCCGCGTGAGCAGGACCTCGATGTCGAGCGCGTCGAAGACGGCCTCGACGTCCTTTCGCTCGGCCTCGTCGTACTCCTCGCCGCCTCCGCCGATGATAACGATCGGAATATCCCGCTCCCTGAGTCTGGTGAGTGTGTCGAAGTACTTCCGAAACGTCGGCCGGGAGAGCACGCAGCCCGGTAGGACGGCCAGATCGGCGTCGATCAGTTCGCTGACGTTCACCGCGTTCTGCCGAATCCGGTGGGTCGGCGACTCGTAATCCGCGCCGCGGCCCGCCATCCGTTCGAACTTCCGGGTGCCCCGCCACAGCGCCGCGGTGTCCGCCGCGTGGTTCGGATAACCGCCCGTCTCGACGATCTCGGCGTCGGGAAACGCCCGCTCGAGCATCGCCTTCGCCCCGTAGTCGATGAACCCGTTCCCGATGTTCGTCGTCCACGTCCGCAAAAGCAGGATTCTCATTGCGCCCGTCTCCACCGGAATGGGGCATAATTATGGGGAGACTACGGACATACAACAGTCCGATTCGGCGTCGGATGGCGGATTGGAGAGGCCGGTCTCGAGTCGAATTGCATCGAGCGGAACGGTCCGTGGGAGATTGCAAGCGGTAATCCGTCGCTGACGGCTCCGTACTGGGCCACGCGATGCGTGTCAGCTAATCGTCTCGAGACAGGACGAATACCAAGCCTTAATCGTGACCAGCAGAGAGTGAAAGACAGCGGGATGGGATAGCCAGGAGATTCCGGCGGGCTCATAACCCGCAGACCGGTAGTTCAAATCTACCTCCCGCTATGTTTTGGCGCGAACAAACTCGTGAGCGGCAGGTATAGCACGGTGGTCGTTTGAACCAGACGACGAGGGAGCGAGGCGGCCGACGTCGGCGTGGTTCAAATCTACCTCCCGCTACGTCTCGAGGGGAACACAGACTCCGACTACTGTCAGGAGTTGCGGACTCGAGACGGTAACTCTCCGAAATCGGATCACCGAGGATTGAATGCGACGCTATTTCCAGTATATGGTAGCACGGTTTTTATTCAGATCCATGCCTGAAACTGAATCAGACCGTTCGGTAACTACGTGCGCAAATTGACCGGCAGACACATGTAGAATGAATGAGCATGACTGCATATGGCACCAATAGGAACAGCCATTTCGATTGCAGTTATACTTGCTATCCTCTATACTTACCTTCGCTGGTACTTGAACGGGGATGGAAGGCTCAACAGTGAGTGGTTCAAATAGCTGAGTTTGTCGTCCTTATCAAGTATCTACCCGAACTCTATACAGCACGCTATTTCTGACAACTGTAGGTCACCCCTCAGTGGTAGTGAGAGATACACCACCTGTACTAACCGCGAGTTTCATACTCTACTCTGAATAAAAATAGCACTACCTACTATTGTTCCTGTAAACGGGCGGCAGTTACAGCGCAGACGTTGAATGGAGGAATAGAACGGCAAAGTACCGTAGAAACGACGACGAAGGATGACTCCTATCGTGGCGGCAAGGGATTGCCACACCCTCCCCAGCCGATTCGCTCCTGTGGTCGCTCACTCATCCACTGGAAGACGCTTCGCGTCTTTCAAGCCGTTCGCTCGTACTATCTGCTCACGGGTGCTTCGCGCCCGTTCGCATGGTATGCGGGACCTCCGGTCCCGCACTACTCGCGAAGACCTCGCGCAGTATCGACGGTTGCCCTCGCTAGCGCTCGGGCAGCCGTCAGCGCGCGCCACAGCACAGCATCAGTAGCGATCAGTCGAGATAGCCGAGTTCGCGCAGGCGTTCGGTCGGCATGTCGATTCCCTCGTCTTCGTCGGACGCGCCAGCCCCGGATTCTGCCGCGCGTTCTTCGACCCACCGGCGCACGTCGAAGACCGATTTCGGATACGTGTCCGCCGTGGAACTCGCGTACGCGCGCCAGGAGTGGCTCGCCGGCTTCTCGCCGGCGTCGGGCGGGTAGAACTCGGTTCGCATGCCGTGATCGCTGACGACGAGGAGGTCGTCGTCCTCGCCGAGAGCGGCGACGATCTCCCGGACGAACTCGCCGACGCGTTCGTAGGCACGGCCCAGTGCGGCCTCGTCGTCGGCGTAGGCGTGGCCCGCCGCGTCCAGCGTGTGGACGTGGACCCCGGCGATCGAAACGGGGTGCTCGAGCATCTCGCGGGCCCAGCCGAACTGCTGGGCGCAGAGCCCGAACAGTTCGCGCTCGAACTCGCTGCGGGGCATCCCCTCCGCGACGGCGTTCATCAGGTCCCAGGCCCGCTGGAGGGGTTTCCCGTCGTGGACGCCCGGCCAGTTGTGGACGACCGCGTCGTCGGCGTCGAACATCGACTCGCGGTCCGTCTCGCCGATGCGCTCGCGCGTGCCGGTTCGGGAGCGGACCAGTTTGCCGAGCGTCCCCCGCGTCGACTCGTCGAGGTGGCCGGTGACCGTCGAGGCGAGATCGAGCGCGGGGTTTTGCCACTCGCTCGTCCCGCCGCCAGTGATTCCGTGTTCGGCCGGCTCGAGCCCGGTCGCGACGGTCGCCCAGACCTCCGGCGTGTACGGGACGTCTTGCGTGTTCGCGAACGTCTCGATCTCGCCGCCCGACTCGAGGCGGAACGCGTCGAGGTCGAAGTGATCGATCAGTCCGGCATCGAGCGCGTCGAGGGCAAGGACGACGACGGTCATGCGTAGCCCAGGTCCTCCAGGTCTTCCTGCAGCGCTTCCTCCTTGACGACGTAGGCGGGGTCGAACCGCTCGAGTTCCCGCTCGAGACCGGGGTCGTCGACCGGCTCGCCGTCGTCGAGTCGATACGTGCCGTCCGCCGTCGCGATGTGTTCGGCGGTCATCGCGGCCTTTCGGTCCCCGTAGGCGGCGAAGGCGGTGTCGCGGTCGAACGTGCCCTGGCGGTGTTCGCTGCCGGTCAGGACCGTCGGCACGTCGATCAGGGAGACGACCTCGCCGACGTCGGGGGCGTTCCGCGTGCCGAACGGGACGTTCAGCAGTTCGGGGCGCATCTCGCCGGGATGGCCCCACAGCCCGTCCTCGCCGAGCAACTCGCCGTGGTCACCGCAGAAGACGACGCGCGTCTCATCCGGGATCGCGTCCCAGAGTGGTTCGAGGGCCGCGTCGAGTTCGGCGATCTCCTGTTGGTAGAGGTCTCGGACGAGGGACTCGTCCTCCTCGGAGCCACGGTCCGAGAGGACACGACGGGTGACCCGCTGGGCCGTCGCGCGGTCGACGTTCGCGCCGTCGGGGTCGTAGGGATGGTGGGGCTCCATGAAGTGCAGCCAGCCGAACCACTCCTCGCGGCCGTCGACCTCGCGCAGGAACTGGTCCACGACGTCCACAGCGGGGCGGAACGACTTCTCGGTCTCCTCGACGTAGCTCCGGAGCTGCTGGTAGCGGTTGTAGCCCCAGCTGGCGACCTTGTAGGGAAGCGAGCCGCGCTCGAGCAAGATTGCGCCCTTGTCCTTCAGGGACTCGCCGCCGCCCTTCGGCGACGTGAACGAGTCGAAGCCGGCCGCGTAGCCGTACTCTTGAGAGAGCAGGTGGTTCGTCGTGATCCCGACGCTGGGAGCGTCGAACTCGTGGGCGACGCTGACCTCGGACTCGAGGCCGTTGCCGGCCGGATACTCCCCGCCGATGATCGCCGGGAAGCTGCCGGGCGTCGCGGTGCTCGTGGCGAACGCGGCGTCGTGGGTGTCGTCCAGAAACGCCAGGGTCTCCGGCATGTACTGGACGTGATCGGTTCTGAGCGAATCGACCGTAACTAACAGGGTAGTGTCCGTCATGTGCGTGGTTCGTAGCCTCCGTTCGAAGCGCGACGCGACCTCGCGCTCATAGGTATCCCAGATCCTCCAGTCGTGCGCGACTCGCCGCGTCGACCTCCTCGGCGTGATCCTGACCGTCCCGCTCCTCGTCGGTAATCCAGTCGCCGAAGGCGGACTCGAAGAGACCGTCCGGCACCGTCTCGTCGGGCAGCTCGACCTGCTTCGACGGCGGTCCGGAGACGTCGTAGACGGCCTCGTCGCCGAGCTGATCGCGGTAGTACTTCCGATCGCCCTCGTAGACGACTCGCTGACCTCGGTCCCAGTAGGACTCGTCGCCGCCCTCCGGGATGCCGGAGCCGGAGCCGACGATCTCGGCGCGAGCGCGCTCGCGCTCGAGGGCGAACGGGTCGAACGGCTCCTCGCCCGCGAGCGATCGGACCGCGTCGCCGAGGTCGGCGTGGGAGGCGAGCCCGTCGATGTCGACGGGACCGGCGGCCTCGGTGCCGTCGGTCGCGAGTTCGAGGGCACCGTCGTCGGTGGCGACGATATCGAACGGAACGTGTAACAGCCCCTCCGAGAGGCTGCTCATGTGGTTCATGAGGTAGCCGTCGGACTCGTAGCCGAGGTTCTCGCCGTGGTCGGCCGTCACGATCAGGATCGACTCGCGGTCGTCCTCGCGCGCTACCGCGTCCAGGAGGTCGGTAACGACCCGGTCGAGGTAGTCGACCGTCGCGGCGTAGAGCCGGCGGACGCGCTCGACGTCCGATTCGTACGCGCCGAGGCCGTCCGCGACGTTGACGTCCGAGTCGCGAAACGAACTCGAGTGGAAGTCCGCGGAGACGCCGTGGATCGAATCGTCGAGCCCGCGGAAGGCGGTGTGAGGTCCGTGGGCGTCCATGACGTTGGCGAAGGCGACGACCGGCCCGTCGGGCTCGGCGACCTCCCGCTCAAGGGTGCGGGCGATCGCCCGGCCGCCGAAGTCGGTCGGCTTCTCGATCGGCAGCTTTCGGCTCACGTCGTCCAGTTTGAGCAGGACGCCGTTGGCCAGCGAGCGCAGCGGGTGGTCGTGTTCGAGGGCCTCGCGGACGAAGTCGGCGTAGGCCTCCACGCCGTCGGTCGACCGATCGGAGATGTGTTCCTGGACGTCCATCCCTGCGGGCAGCCGACGACTCGGCGAGATGGGGATCGTCCGATCGAAGAACCGGTCGAAGCCGAAGACGGGGCTAGCGTAGATGTTCGACGTGACGCAGACCGACTCGTACCCCTGCCCCTCGAGGGGCGCGAGCCAGGTGTCTTCGGGATCGATCGGGTCGAACCGACGTTGGTGAGCGTGGACGCCGGTCTCCGACGCGACCGAGCCGGTCAGCATCCCGGCGTGGCTCGGAACGCTCCAGCCCCCGAGCGCTCGCATCCCCTCGAAGCGGACGGCCGCTCGCTCTCTAAGACGGGGCGCAAATCGGTCGTAGACGTCTTTCCTGACGGTGTCCAGACAGAGGACGACGATATTCGGTCGGCGATTTCCGGTCATACGAATTCCTCCAGCGCGGTACTGAAGCGGTCGCCTTGATTCGATTCGGTCAAATCGGCGACGAGGTCTCGCTGCTCGCTCGCGACCGCTCGTCGCTCGTCCGACGATCGCTCGAAGACGTCCCGAAGGCCCTCGAACAGGCCTGCCTCGGTCGGTGGAACGACCTGCCGCGGCGGCAGGAGCTCCCGGACGCCGGTCGCCTCAGTGACCACCGTCGGCGTGCCCGAGAGGATCCCCTCGAGCGCGGCGACGGGGAAGGCGTCACCCCGGGAAGACTGGACGTAAACGCTCGCCTGGTCGAACCAGTCGGCGAAGGTATCGAGGTCGACGAAGCCGGGCGTGAGGACGTGGGATCTGTCCGCGTAGCCTTCCGCCTCGTGTCCCTCGCCGAGGACGACCAGTCGCACGTCGGCATCGACGGTGCGGGCGAACCTGCCGACCGCTCGAGCCAGCCGATCGTAGCCGTTGGCCGGTTTGGCCTCGCCGGCAGAAAGGATCGTGAACGGCTCCCGTGGCGAGTTCGGCGAGAGCGACGCGAGCCGCTCGTACTTCGCGTCGCTGATCGGCGGCCGGACGTAGGCGACCGGGTGATCGCCGAGGTACGGTCGCGCCCAGTCGTAGACGTCCCTGCCGACCGCGATCACGCCGTCCAGCAGCCGCCTCGAGAGCGGCTCGAGGCCGCGCCAGAGGTAGCGCGTCGGCCGCTCGGAGAGGGTGTAGAAGGTTTCGTCCGCGGCGAGGTAGACGAGCGTCGTTTCCGGCCGGCGCAGTTTGTACGCGAGCCCGGTCTGGAGCGGCGCGCTCCCCTCCGCGATGACGGTGTCGTACGCGGGAAGCGTCGCGCCGGTCCGAATCCGGTCGACGATCCGCTCGGTGTTGCCGTTCGATTCGGACGGACGGACGCCGGTCTCGAAGTGGCGACGGTCGGCGCCGACGGCGTCGGCGAACACGCGGTGTGCGGGGTGGGCGTCGCTGTTCTGGTAGAGGAGACATCGATCGCCGGGTTTCGCTCCCCGCGACTGGGAGGAGTCGGCGTCCGTTCGCACCCTCGAGTCGCTGCCCCGATCGCGAGCGGTCGCGCTCGCCGTCACCGATCGGCCACCCCCTCGGCGCGTTCCTCGTCGCGTCGCTGCTCGACCCGTCGAGCGTTATCCGCGGCGCCGTCTACGCGTTCGGATCCAGATTCGGGAACGGATTCCGACGCTGGTTCCGGCACGTCGATCTCGGTCGCCGCCGTTTCCGCGACGACCTCGCGCAGCCCGGCCGCGAAGCGGTCGTACTCGTAGCGCCGGGCCTCCGCGCGGATCTCGGCCGAGTCGAAGTCGTCGGGATCGAACCGGCGAACCGTCTCGCGGATCGACTCGATGGTCGGCTCGAAGAGCAGCCCCGTCCGGGCGCTTTGCACCTGATAGCGCGTGAATCCCTCGTTGACCCCGAGGAGGGGTTTGCCGGCCATCATGGCCTCGGCTCCGACGAGGCCGAAGTCCTCCTGCTTGGGGGCGTAGACGACCGCGGTGGCCCGGGCGACAAGCGACTCGATGTCCTCGACGTAGCCCCGAACCTCGATGTTGTCGTAGTTTTCGGCGAAGGCCTCGAGGGCCTCGCGTTGTTCGCCGTCGCCGGCGATCACGAGTCGTTCGTCGAGTCCCGCGAAGGCCTTCGCGATCGTGTCGATCCGCTTCTCGGGGGCGAGTCGGGACCAGGTGACGAAGTAGCCGTCGTCGCCCTCGTTGCGCCAGTCGCCGGTCACCGGCGGGTAGACGACTTTCGCGTCGCGGTCGTAGAACCGCCGGATCCGGTCGCGGACGAGTTCGCTGTTCGCGACGAACTGATCGACGTAGTCGTTGGCCTCCTTGTCCAGCGCCCGCCAGCCCTTGGCGTAGGCCTTGAGTCCGGTCTGAACGAACGGGGCGTCGAACCCGGAGAGCCGGTCCCGGTAGAGGTCGTACAGCCACCGCGGCGGGCTGTGAGGGTAGTGGACGATTCGCTGGCCCACCTCGGGGACGTAGTACTTCGAGAGCGGCGCGCTCTCGAGGATCACGTCGTAGTCGGCGAGGTCGGGATGGGCGTCGGTCATGTCCAGAGCCACGTTGAGCGTCTCGAGGGGGTTCATCCCCTCGTTCTTCCACTCGAGAAACGGGCGCCATGGCAGCGAGGTGTACTTCGCCTGCTGGAACGGGATCACCTCGACGTCGTCGGGGATGTCGGTCCCGGCTGCGACGTAGGTCGTGTAGATCGGCGACTCGAGGACGCGCGCGGCCTCGATGGCGAACTCCTCGCCGCCGCCGATGCCGGGGAACCGGTCGTGGAGGATCGCGACGTTCGCGTCGGTGCCGGTGTCGGCGTCGGTCACTGTAACACCTCCCGGAGTTCGTCGTCGGTCGACCAGGTGCCGTCGTGGGTCTCCTCGTCCCCGTCGGCGCGGGCGCGGATGAGGGAGACGCTGGCGCGCAGCAGCGAGATCTGGGTGTCGAACAGCGAGTACAGTGGCTGGATCGGCCCGAGGGCGTCCCGCGAGCCGAGCGCCGTGAAGGCGAGGACGCCGGCCGGCGTGAGCAGCCCGGCGGGGCCGAGGACCGCCAGCGAGCCGAGCGTCGCCAGCGCGAGGCCGGCGCCGACGAGCCACGGCGAGACGATCATGAACCACCAGTTGAAGGGCAGGACGACGCGGCCGTAGTTACCGTGGCGGCCGAGCGCGTCCCGCTGGCGCCAGAGCAGGCGCAACAGGCCCATCGCGCGGCGGTCCTTCTGCTCGCGGCGCTTCCCGAACTCGGAGTGAGCGGCCTCCTTGTAGTGGATCTCCGGATCGAAGACGGCGCGGCCGCCGTTGCGCCGGATCTTTAAGGCGAGTTCGCTGTCGTCGGCGATCGAGTCCTCGTCGATCGGAACGATGGCGTCGCGTTCGAACGCCGAGAACGGCCCGTGGAAGATCAGCGTCGAGTCGATGTGGGACTCGAGGATCTGGATCATCGTCTGGATGTCCCGGTAGCTCTGTTCGACCTCGCTGCCGCCGATGACGTCGGCGTTGCGCCCGGTCACCGCCTCGACGTCGGGGTCTGCGAGGTTCGCGACCGCCTTCCGGACGGCGTCGGGCGCCAGCCGGGAGTCGCAGTCGGTCTTGACGACGACCTCGTTCTCCGCGGCGGCGTAGGCGTCGTTCAGCGCGGTCGCGAGCCCGCGCCGCTCGTCCTCGCGGATGAGCGTCAGTTCCGGCTCCGGACGGCCCGCGAAGAAGGTCTCGACTAATTCGGCCGTTCCGTCGTCGCTCGAGTCGACGACGACGATCTCGACCTTCTCCATCGGGTAGTCGAGTTCGACCAGTTCCTCGAGTTTCGATTCGACGATGGCGGCCTCGTTGTACGTCGGTAGCACGATGCTAACCGACGGTTCGCGGGGCCGCGTGTTCGCCGGCGTGCCAGACGGCCGCCGGAGATAGTACGCTCCCAGGTAGATCAGGTACGGGAGGCCCGTCAGTGCGACCAGTCCGAACAGGGCCTCGACGAGACGCTTCATGCAAGTACGCCTAAACGCTCAACAGACCGCGGTAAAACCGGACGGCTTGCATTGTGCAAGGAACGTCGTCGCGATGTCGAGCGCCGCGAATTTCGGTGGTGCGAGTCGAGCGGGGGAATCGGACTGAAAACCTCGAGGGGACCGGTGGCTTTTTGCGCCGGGCGCGGGATTGCAGGACACGCGATAAACGCTCGACAACGCCATCACAGTTTTGGTACGCATACCACATTCGGTATGCTTTTAGGGAATCCGCCCATAGGCTCGGGTATGTCAGTCTCAGCTGAGTCCGCCGTCGGGCACGACGAACTCGCCGTGCTCAAACTGCTCGCGCTCGAGGGCGGTCTCGAGGGCGACGTGAAGATCTCCTGTTCTCACCTCGCGGATCGACTGGACGCGTCGAACCAGACCGCCTCGCGCCGGCTCCAGCGCCTTGAGAGCGCGGAGCTGCTCGAGCGCGATACGGTCAGTGACGGCCAGTGGGTGGCGATCACCGACGACGGCGAACACGCGCTCCACGCCGAGTACGAGGACTACCGTCGCATCTTCGAGACGGACTCGGAGATCGAACTCGACGGCACCGTCACCAGCGGCATGGGCGAGGGCCGCCACTACATCTCCCTGCCGGGTTACCAGCGCCAGTTCGAGGACCGACTCGGCTACGAGCCGTTCCCCGGCACGCTGAACGTCGACCTGCGCGACGACAGCGTCCGCCGGCGCGGCGCCATGTCGTCGCTCGAGCCCGTGCCGATCGACGGTTGGGAGGACGACGACCGCACCTACGGCCCCGCGGTCTGCCATCCCGCGACGATCGAGACGGCCGACGGCCGCCGGTACGAGACCGCACACATCATCGCGCCCGAGCGGACCCACCACGACGAGGACCAGCTCGAGGTCATCGCCCCGCACAAGCTCCGCGAGGAACTCGGCCTCGAGGACGACGATCACGTCGTCGTCTACGTGGGTGGTCGCGAATGACCGGCCACCACGCCGGACCGCGATCGACCGCGGACGGCGAGCCGAACGCGAGCGCCGACGGCGGTGCCAGTCGGGCCGCGCGGGCCGACGCCGTCGACGACGCCCTCGAGTCGCTTCGGGCCGGCGAGCCGGTGTTGGTCCACGACGCGGCCGATCGCGAGGGCGAGACCGACCTGATCTACCACGCCGACGCAGTCACGCCCGAGGCCGTCGCCCGCCTGCGCAACGACGCGGGCGGTCTGGTCTGCGTCGCGCTGGGCCATGAGGTCGCCGAGGCGTTCGACCTGCCCTTCTACGCCGAGGAAGTCGACCACCCCGCGACGGGCGACCACGAACTCGGCTACGACGAGCGCTCGTCGTTCTCGCTGACGGTCAACCACCGCAACACCTACACCGGGATCACGGACGACGACCGCTCGACGACGATCCGCGCGCTGGGCGAGGCCGCCGCCGCGCCCGCCGAGACCGATTTCGCCGCCGAGTTCCGCGTCCCCGGCCACGTCCACCTGCTGAAGGCCGCGCCCGACCTGCTCGCACAGCGGGAGGGTCACACCGAACTCGGCGTCGCCTTAGCCGAGGCCGCCGACCTTCCGTCGGCCGTCGTCGTCTGCGAGATGCTCGACGACGAGACCGGCGCGGCGCTCTCGCCCGCCGACGCCCGCGCCTACGCCGACCGACACGACTTCGCCTACCTCGAGGGCAGCGCGGTCCTCGAGCGACTGGGATAGCGATTCGAAAAGCGATCTTCTCTACACTCCGCTTCTTGGAAGCGAATTCGACGGCTTGATCGCTTACTCGAGGATCGAATTCGTTAGTCGTTCTCTGGTCCGTTGGAGAAGGGCCCCTCTCACGAGGCGATATCGCTCCGTTCGAACCAGCGCTGGCTGGTGACGACGAGGACGAGTGTCATCGCGACCAGAATTCCGGCGTGGACCGGATCGATCGAACTCTCGAGCAACACGGCGTTGGGATCGAAGTATCGCATGGGGGCGACGGCGCCGACCGACTCGTAGTCGGTGCCGGTCAGGAGGGACTCGAGCATGAACAGCCCGAACGTGATCCCGAGGGCGAGCCGCTGGGCGATACCGACGCGGTCGACGGCGACGGAGGCGACCAGCCCGATGGCCCCGCAGGCGAAGAGGTACGGCACCGAGAGGGCGTGCAGCGCCACCAGGTCCGCGGCCGAAATCGGCTCGCCGACCAGCGTCGCGGCGACGAAGACGACGATCGGAGTGACGACGTTGACGACGATAATCGGGACGGCCAGCGAGGCGAACTTCTCCGCGACGGTCCGGGCCCGCGAGATCGGCATCGAGAGCAGGACGTCCATCCGCCCGCGCTCGACGTCGTCGGCGATCGTCCCGGCCCCCAGATAGGCCAGATAGAGCCCCAGCAGGATCGTCCAGCCGAAGACGTAGAGTTCGAAGGCGAGAAACCCCTCGAGTGAGGCCATCGTCCGGATGTCGAACAGCTGGATGACCCCCTCGGGGTAGGCTTGCAGGAACTCCTCGTCGACGTCGTCGAACGAGCCGCTGAAGGAGGGGTAGATCCAGACGACGGTGACCGCCAGCAGCGACATGGCGGCCGAGAGGTAGAGGCTCCCCTTGAGTCGCTGGCGACCGTCGTACCGAGCGAGTTCGAGCATCTCAACCGCCCCCCGGCCGCTCGGTCAGTCCCGGCTTCGATTCGGCGTCGGTGGACTCCTCGCCGCCGTAAAACCGCATGAAGACGCCCTCGAGGGGCGCCTCCTCGATCGACAGATCGAGCAACCGGTACTCCCGCAGGTGGGCGAGCAACGCGTTGACGTCGCCGGTGAAGGTGAACGTACACTCGGTGATCTCCGAACCCTCGCCGTCACTGTCGCCGCCGGTGCGAACGACGCTCGTCTCGAGGTCGTGGACGCCGTCGATCGCGAGCGCCTCCCGGGAGATCGAGGCAGCGGCGCGCAGTCGGACGACCTTTCCGCTGCGGTCGAGCAGCGATTCGACGGGTTCGACCGTCACGAGGCGTCCGTTCCGGATGATCCCCACGCGGTCGCAGAGTCGCCGGACCTCGCTCAACACGTGCGAGGAGAAAAACACCGTGACGCCGCGCTCGCGTTCCTCGCGGAGGAATTCGGCGAAGCGGTGCTGGATCAGCGGGTCGAGCCCGCTCGTCGGCTCGTCCAAGATCACCAGCTCCGGATCGTGCATGAACGTCGTCACGAGGCCAAGTTTGCGGACGTTGCCGTGGGAGTAGTCCCGAACCGGCCGATCGAGGGGCGGTTCGAACAACTCGAGCAACGCCTCGCTGCGCTCGTCGCCCTTGATCGCGGCGTGGAGCTCGAGGACTTCCCGGCCCGTCGCGGTCTCGTCGAACGCGGGGGCGTCCGGCAGGTAGCCCAACTGCCGTTTGGCCTCGAGCAGGGCGTCCTCGTCGGTGACGTCGCGGCCGAGCACGCGAGCCGTCCCCGCCGTCGGCGCGAGCAGACCGAGCAGCGTCCGGATCGTCGTGGTCTTGCCGGCGCCGTTGGGCCCGAGATAGCCGAAGATCTCGCCGCGCTCGACGGAAAACGTGACGCCGTCGTTGGCCAGCACCTCGCCGTAGTCCTTGGTGAGCCCCTCGAGTTCGATCGCAGCCATGACGAACTGTTGGCGCCGCGTTTACATGTAACCCGCCGTCGGTCGCGGTCCGATCCGAGGCGCTTCGAGTGAGGAGGAACCGAACTCATTTGTGATGGGACGTAGGCCGGACACGTATGAGCGAGATATTCGCACGAGATCTGGGCGGAAAACGCGTCGTCGGAACGGACGGGAAAATCTTCGGTCGACTCCACACCGTGACCATGGACCCCGAGTCCGGCGCGCTGCTCGACCTCGTCGTCGAACCCGGCGACGGCTCCCCGAGGTCGGCGTCTGAGCGATCCGACGACGACCGGCTGTGGGTTCCCGTCGATCGCATCGAGACGGTGAAGGATCAGATCATCATTCGATCGTCACGCTAAGGGCGGCCGGTACGGACGGGACGATCTGGCAGTGCTACCCGTTCTCGAGATTTGTCAAGGGACTCGACCGACGGTGACGAAAAACGGCACCGCCTCCTCGCGGTGGTACTCCCGCGCTTCCATCTGTTCGATTACGTCCCGTCCCATCTCGCGCCACGCGCCCCGGAGGTCGTCGTACTCCGCCTCGGTGAGGTCCCCCGAGAGCATCGTCTCGCGGTCGTCGGCCAGCCCCGCGCCGGTCGCCTTCCGCCGGGCCGCGACCAGCGCCATCTCGCTGTAGGGCGGCTCGACCGTCCGGACGTGATCGTACCGGCGCGTCTCGCACACCTCGAGGCCGGCGTCCTCGAACGCTGCGCGGGCGTCGGCGCCGAGCGCGACGTCGGTCCCGACGCCGTCGAGGTAGGCGGTGCGGGCCCGCCGCTCGAGACGCCCCTCGCGCTCGACGCTCGAGTCGATCTCGACGGTGGCGTTGTTCGGTTCGACGGCCGCGACGAGATCCGTCGAGACGCGGGCGAACTCCGCGACGGCGGCCGCGGGATCGGGCAGGTTGATCAACAGCGCCTGGCAGACCACGAGGTCGAAACTGTCGTCGGGGAACGGGAGGCGAAGGGCGTCGCCGGCGACGGCGGGAACGGGGTCGTCGTGGTCGACCGCAATCTCGAGCAACTCGCGGTCGGCGTCGCAGCCGACGACGGTGGCGTGGTCGGGCGCCTCCTCGCGGAGGACGCGGCTCAGCTCGCCGGTCCCGCAGCCGACGTCCAGAATTCGCTGGTGGGACTCGAGGGCGAGGGGCTCGAGGGCCTCGCGGGAGTCGTCCCACATCCCCTCGCGGGTCCGACGCAGGTAGTCCTCGGAGAACTCGCGCACGAGCCGTCGTATGGTAGTCTCGAGTAAAAACGGGTCGATTTTCGACACGCGGTCGCTGTCGGGAGTCGGCCAGCGGTGTTGATCGACATCGTCGCTTTCCAATCCACTGCAGCCAGATCGTCCGATGTGCGGTGGCGCGCGCTGTCGGTCGGCCGAGCGATAGCGAGGCTGATTGACGATACCGCGCGAGGGATGAGCGAACGACGTGAGCGAATCGGCTGGGGAGGGTGTGGCGAGTCCCTGTTACCACGATCGCAGGACAGTGCGCTTCACCGTCCGTTTTGATCGAAGTACCAATCAACGAGCGTAGGAAACGAATACGCAAAGGAACGCCTCGCTCGCTTCGTTCGCTCCGAACCGCGCTCACTCCGAGTCGCGCAGCTCGCGGGCCACTCGTTCCCCGCTCGCTCTCTCGAGACGCTTACGCGTCTCGCAGTTCCTTCACCTTCTCGATGTTCCAGGCGAAGCCTTTCCCGTCTTCCGTCGGCGTCTCGAGCGCGAACGGCAGATCCCGCAGGTCGGGATGGTTCACGATCGCCTTCATGCCGTCCTCACCGATGTAGCCCTCGCCGATGAGCGCGTGTTCGTCCTTGTGGGTGCCGACGTCGTGTTTCGAGTCGTTGAGGTGGATGTACTCGAGGTACTCCAGTCCGACCTCGTCGTCGAACCGCTGGACGGTCTCGTCGACGGCCTCGGGGGTCGTGAGGTCGTTGCCGGCGACCAGCGTGTGGGCGGTGTCGATGCAGATGCCGATGTCGGTCTCGGTGCGGTCGATGATCCCCGCAAGGTGCTCGAACTCGCCGCCGAGCTTGGTCCCGCTGCCGGCGTCGGACTCGATGAGAATCTGAACGTCCTCGGGAACGTCGAGTTCGTCGATAAGACTCGCCGCGTTGTCGAGGCCACCGTCGACGCCTGCGCCCGTGTGCGCGCCGAGGTGGACGTTGACGTACGGAATACCCAGTTTCTCGGCGGCGTCGAGCTCCGCCTGCATGCTCTCTTTGGACTTGCGCCGGAGGTCGTCCTTCGGGGTACAGAGGTTGACCAGATAGGCCGAGTGAATCACCCACGGCCCCTCGAGTCGTTCGTCCGATTCCTCGCGGAAGCCGTCGGCGGCGTCGTCGCTGATCTCGGGTTGGGCCCAGACCTGCGGCGAGGTGGTGAAGATCTGTCCGCAGTTCCCGCCGAACGCGCGCTGGCGGTGGACCGCGTTGCGGAGATCGTCGTACGGCGGCGTTTCGTCGTCGGAGGAGACGCGCGAGCCGGAGATGGATACGTGTGCGCCGACCTTCATGGACGCCCGTCAGTACCGGTCGGTGATAGGTATACTGATTCTCGAGTCGACGCGGGCCCGCCCCCACTGCGGTCGCCGCCTGTCTCGAGCGGAATCACGACCCTCTTCCGTGCCAGGAATCCGCATAACACACCCGGGCCGGAAGGAAAACCCGTTTAGTCACCCCGCTCCTCGGACGGATAATGAGTACGAGTTACCGGATCGGACTCGTCGGCAAACCCTCCGTCGGCAAGTCCTCCTTCTTCAATGCAGCCACGATGAACGACGTGCCCGAGGGCGCGTATCCGTTCACGACCATCGACCCCAGCGTGGGCGAGGCCTACGTCCGCGTCGACTGTGCGGCGCCCGAGTTCGACGAGGAGTGTACCCCCAACGTCGGCTACTGCGACCACGGGACCCGGTTCGTCCCGACGAAACTCGTCGACGTCGCCGGCCTCATCCCCGGCGCCCACGAGGGTGCGGGGCTGGGCAACCAGTTCCTCAGCGACCTGAACGAGACCGACGTGCTCGTCCACGTCGTCGACTTCTCGGGTCAGACCGACCTCGAGGGCGAACCCACCGAAGACCACGACCCCCGGAAGGACATCGCCTTCCTCGAGGAGGAACTCGACCAGTGGTATCTCGACGTCTTGGAGAAGGGAATCAACCGATACGAGTCTGGCTACACGACCGAGGACGACGCCATCGAGGAGGAACTCGCCGAGCAGATGAGCGCGTTCAAGACCAACGAGGACGAGATCAAGCGCCTGATTCGGCGGACGGACGTCGGCTTCAACCCCGCCGAGTGGGAGGACGAGGACAAACTCGAACTCGCGCGCGAGATCCGCACGGAAACCAAGCCGATGGTCATCGCGGCGAACAAGATGGACACGCCCGAGGCACAGGAAAACTACGAGGAGATCGCGAACGACCCCGAGTACGACCACCTGACGATCGTCCCCTGCAGCGCCCACGCCGAGAAGGCGCTGAAATCGGCCGACAAGGCCGACGTCGTCGACTACCGCCCCGGCGACGCCGACTTCGAGATCACGGGCGATATTTCGGGCGACCAGGAACAGGGCCTAGAGCAGATCCGGGACTTCCTCTCCGAGTACGGCGCGACGGGCGTCCAGGCGGCCCTCGAGACCGCGCTGTTCGACGTGCTCGGCGTCGTGCCGGTGTTCCCCGGCGGCGCGAACGGGCTGGGCAACGAGCGGGGCGAGGTGTTGCCTGACTGCTACCTGATCCCGCCGAACTCGACGGCCGAGGACTTCGCCTACAGCCTCCACTCCGACATCGGCGACGGCTTCCTGCACGCCATCGACTGCCGGACGAACCGCCAGCTCGGCAAGGACTACGAGGTCGAGTCCCGCGACGTGATCGAGGTCATCACGACGAACTGAGTGCCCGGTCGGCGCCTCGAGACGGTGCGATCCGCGTTTTGCTGTGAGACGAACGGGACACCGATGATTCGTGACGAGAGCCGTCTCCGTTCGGCGGCTCGCCGCGATCCGTTCGCGTCCGTCGCCAGCGGCCGGTAGCCCGGGGCCGCAACACGATATCTATCTTCACATTCGTTTTTACGGTACTGTATAGTTGCGAAGAATACAGTTCCACCCGTCGTATACTAGATATTTTCACCCTTCGGTTGCTGATTGTAAACCGTACCGTCGTATTTTGGGGAAAATATGATCCCAGGGGGCGAGTACTGCAAAATCGTGATTCATGGAGTTAGATGACGTCAACAAGGGGATTATATACGTACTCCAACACGACTCTCGGCAGATCACGACGCGCGAGATGGCGGATCGAATCGGCGTCTCGGCCAGTACGATTCGGAATCGCATCGAGCAACTGGAAGAGGAGGGCGTCATCCGGGGCTACTATCCGGAAATCGACTACGACAACGCGGGACTTCAGTTACACGTGCTCTTCGTCTGTAGCGCGCCCGGCGTCGAACGGAGCGCGCTCGCCGAGACGGCCAGAAGCGTAAGCGGAGTCGTGAGCGTGCAGGAGGTCCTCGACGGGACGGAGAACGTTCGGATCGAAGCCGTCGGGACGAATACCGACGACATCGCTCGCGTCGGCGACGAGTTGAGCGCGATCGGTCTCTCGATCACTAACTCAAAGGTGTTCAAGAGTTCGCACAGACAGCCGTTCGATCACTTCGGCGAACAACTCGTCGACGAACCGGAATGACGGGGGGAACGCCCGACGCCATCGAGACACTCGAGTACGAGCCGAAAACGGACACCTATCGGATCGCCTACGACGCGCGGACGACGCCG
Source organism: Haloterrigena salina JCM 13891 (assembly GCF_000337495.1). Lineage (GTDB taxonomy): Archaea > Halobacteriota > Halobacteria > Halobacteriales > Natrialbaceae > Haloterrigena > Haloterrigena salina. Next base: position 99,484 of record NZ_AOIS01000030.1, on the reverse strand, counting down.
CCGAGCCTCGCCGTCGTCTCGGCGCTCGACTCCCTCTCCGACGGCGGATTCGACGCACCGCTGTACGACGTGATCGACCCCGATGCGCTCGACCGGCTTCTGTCGCCATCCGAGTCCGGCGAGACCGCGGATCGGCGCTCGGTTTCGTTCGCCGCTCGCGGGTTTCGAATCACCGTTTCCAGTCGCGGGTACCTCGAGGTGCGATCGGACCGCGACGGGGACGGCGCGGAGGGGTCCGAATGACCACCGACCGGTGGATGCGACGTCGATCCGCGACGACGCACTCCGTTCGAGTCGGGTGCCGACGCCGGTGGAGCGGACGTCCCGACCGTCCGAGAGACGGCGCGTGGCGTAGCGGAATCTCGTAGCGGATCGAGGTCGGACGGCACGGGTTCGTGAATCGTCGCGTTCCGTCGGACGATCGATTCGATCACCCCGACGGAGAATATCGCGAGAGATATCGTTATTGTCCCAACACTAACCTGATACAATAAAGTTTAGGTCGATCCGATTCGCCTACTCGAGTGAGCAGTATGTCAGTTACAGACCGCCCCGTGCATCCGCCGAACGCCTCCGCCAGCGATTCCGGTGAATCGGACACCGAAGCGTCCGCAGCCCTCTCCCCCGACGAAACGTTCCACATCCTCCAGACCTTCCGACGGCGGGAGTCGATCCGATACCTGCTGCAAGAAGACGGTCCCGTCAAGATGCGCGACGTCGCCGAACACGTCGCCGCGCGGGAACACGAGACGACCGTGGCCGAGCTCACCTCCGCGCAGCGCCAGCGCGTCTACATTCCGCTCTACCAGTCACACCTGCCGAAACTCGACACGGCCGGCGTCATCGAGTACGACAAGTCGCGCGGAATCGTGCGGCCGACCGAGCGACTCGAGTCGTTTCGCCCGTATCTCGAGGCGGCAGCGGCCCCGACGGACGCGGAGCCCGATCGAGCGGACCGCGAGGCGTCCCCGAACGGACAGCGCCGGTCCGTCGCAGCGCTCGGAGCGATCGTCGCCCTTCTGCTCGCGATCGCGGCGGAAGCGCTGCAGGTCTCCGGAGTGGTCTTCGGAGCCGTGATCGCCGCGCTCGTCCTCGTCGCGGTGGCAGTGTTCTGATCCGGACGCGACGCTGGGATCCGCTTACCGCCGCCAGATCACGCGCTGGGCCGCGTCGTTCAACCGGCTCGAGAGGTCGGCGATCCAACCGTCCGGCGACAGCGTTTTCAGTTCGGTCTCGTCGACCTCGATGCGGCCCTCCTCGTACGGGTTGCGGGCGGTCCGTTCGTCGTCGTCCCGGTCCTCGTTCGCGACGTCGACTGCGACTGACACCGAGCAGCGGCCGCACGCTTCGCGGTCGTTTGTCATGGTCGATTATCCGTAATAGGATCGCTCGACTCTTAAGTCCTGTTGGAGCGGCGGTTCGCGCGGACGGCGGTGCCGACGGACTTTTGGACGTGTCGTGCCATCGGGACGCATGGACAGCCCTCGAGTCGAGACGGCCGGTCTCGACCGGCAGCCGACACGCGACGCCCGATCCGGTGACCCACATGAGTGACAGCACGCGCGACCCCGACGAGGCCGAGTCGTTCGAGCCCGCGGCCGAGTCGACCGGTGACGCCGCTCTCGAGGCCATCCCCGACTGGGACGACGAGTACGTCGACCGGGTGAGCGACCGGCTGTTTCACAACTACGACCTCGAGAAGGACTACGCCGTCGAGGGCGAGCGGTTCACGCTGTACGGACGGATGGAACTGGTGAACAAGAAGCACTTCCTCCACCCCGCGCTCTCGCTGGCCGAACACGAGTCGACCGAACACCTGTTCGTCAGGCGCGTCGACAGCGTCGACGACCGCACGCTCGATCGGTTCGTCGACCTCGGCGAGCGGCTGGCCGACGAGTGGATCGAACCGGACGAGGAACACTTCTCGACGGAGTTTACCTTCGTCGCGGTCGCTCCGTCGATCCCCGACGAGATCCGCGACCGCGTCGCCGGATACGACGGCCGAACGCTGCTGAAGTGGGGGTATCACGGCCACTACGAGATCAATTTGGCCGTCGTCGCGCCCGATTGCGAGGAACTGGTCGCAAGCGAGAACGCCGACGCCGCGACCGCCTTCCGGCTCTGGGACCCGATCGAAACCGACGAACCGGGGCTTCTCGGATTGCTTTCCCGGCGGCTGCAGCTGTAGCCCCGGATTGCCGGCTGCCGTACGCGAGAGCGAAACAGCGAACGGAGAAACGGCGGCTCGAGTGCGCTTCTGCTGGTCTCGAGTCGCCGAAAAAGGAAGGTTCGGCGTCGAAATTGCCAGTCGCGGTCGCGATCGGATTCAGTCGTCGTCCGAGGTGACGTCGGCTGCGACCCCGCCGCCCGTGCGACGGGCCGTCCGCATGTTATCGTAGCCGATCTTGAACAGCGACAGCGCCAGCCCGATGAGGACCGCGATGATGGCGATCTGCACGACAGCCGACGCCTGGCCGAGCAGCGTCGTCTCGGCGTCGGCGGTGATGCCGAGCAGCCGACCGCCGAGGATCTGGTAGAGGCCGGTCCAGGTGAGGCCGATGACGGTGATAAAGCCCATCAGCGCCATCGGACCGCCCGTGGAGATCAGCTGCTTGGACTCGCTCCAGTTGGCCAGCCAGACGGTGCCGGTCAGCAGCGCCAGCGACGCCAGCAGCTGGTTCGCGCCGCCGAACAGCGTCCAGAGGTCCTCCCAGCGACCGCTGCCGAGCAGGAAGAACGCGACGAGCGCGATGATCGACGTGTTGACGTAGCGGTTGGCCGCGTACTCCTCGACGGGCGTCTCCGGCGTGCCGACGATCTCCTCTAACATGTATCGGCCCAGTCGGACGGCCGTATCCATGCTCGTCAGCAGGAAGCTCGCGAGCACGAGCGCCATAAAGGGCGCGGCGTACTCGAACGGAATGCCGAGCGCGGTGAGGATGGCGCCGCCGCCGGTCGCGAAGTTGGGCAACGCGAGTCCGATCCCGCCGCTACTGGCTGGAATCGCGACGACCGTCACCGCACAGAGCGCGACCGCCGCCAGGAGCCCCTCCGCGAGCATCCCGCCGTAGCCGATCAGTCTGGCGTCGGTCTCCTTGTTCAACTGTTTGGCCGTCGTCCCCGAGGACACCAGCGAGTGGAAGCCGCTGATCGTCCCGCACGCGATGGTCAGGAACAACAGCGGGAACAGCGGCATGAGCGGAAGCATCTCGGCGAGCGGACCACCCTGGCCGAGGAAGCCGTACCAGGCGCCCGTCGTGATGTCGAGCGTCAGTTGCGCGCCGGTCTCGGGGTGGACGGCGTCGGTCCCCATCCCGGTGATGAGCGTGCCGACGATGACCGCGAGCAGGCTCCCGCCGACCCCCGCGTACAGGAGGAACGACGAGAGGTAGTCGCGGGGCTGTAGCAGCATCCACACCGGCAGGACGCTGGCGGCGCCCCCGTAGACGAGCATCACCAGCACCCACGCGCCGATGTTCGCGCTCTCGAGCAGCGACGGGACGAAAAACGGCGTCGACTCGAACAGCACGGTCGTCCCGGCGGGGTAGTCGCCGGGGACGATCGCGAGCGGGTACTGGATGCCGACCCAGACCGACGCGAAGACGCCGCCGACGAAGACGATCGTCCCGACCGAGAACGGGAGGTTCAGCTGGTAGAGCCAGACCCCGAAGACGAACGCGAGCGTGACGTACAGCAGGCTCGCGGTCGCCGCCGACGGGTAGGCGTTCAGCACGACGCCGATGACCAGCGCGAACACCGCGACGACGAGAATCGTCAGCAGGAACGCGAACCACAGCAGCATGTCCTTGCCGCGCTCCCCGACGTACTCGCCGATGATGTAGCCGATCGACTTCCCCTCGTGTCGGAGACTGCTCGACAGCGAGACGAAGTCGTGTACCGCACCCAACAGCGGATTACCGATCGCGACCCACAGCACGGCCGGGACCCAACCCCAGACCAGCGCGGCCGTAATCGGGCCGACGACGGGCGCGCCGCCCGCGATACTCGAGTAGTGATGCCCCAGTAGTACCGGCTTCTTCGCCGGAACGTACTCCTGACCGTCTTGGTACTTGTGTGCCGGCGTCTCTCGACTGTCGTCTAACCCCACGAACTGCGAGAGATACCGTCCGTACGCGACGTACGAGACGGAAAACGTCACCAGCACCAGTGCCACGATCCATATTACACCTGCCATGGTACCCTCTCTCTAGCCCGGGAGGTACGGGAAGAACATAAATATAATTCATTGTGGATCGCGGTAGGTCTGTGTATTATGACAGGTCGACCCCGTAACGACCGGATAACGGAACGCTCCGGTTCGGGAGGCGTTCTATCAGCGTCGATAACGGAACGGTAAGCGCAGCGGCCGAATACGACCGGGCGCCGTCACTCGGTATCGACGGCGATCTCGAGTTCGCTCGCGACGTCCTCGAGCAGGCTCCCGCGCACTTCCTCGACGCGCGTCTCGATCGTCGCCACGACGGGCGGTTCGAACTCGCGTTCGATCCGCTCGAGGCGGTCGCGCTCGGTTTCGACGCGCTCGCGGAGATACCGGGCGCCACGGCCCTCCTCGCGGGGTTCCGGCTCGGGCGTCAGCCGGTTGACGACCAGTCCGCGCACCGGCAGGTCGGCCTCGGCTAACGTCTCGAGCGAGCGGGCCGTCTCCCGGATCGAGAGTTCGTCCGGGTTCATCACCAGGTAGAAGGCGGCGTCCTCGCGCAACACCTCGCCGGCGAACTCGAAGCGCTCCTTGCGTTCCTGCAGGCGCGCGAGGATCGGATCGCCCTCCATTACGCGGCGGGGTTCCTGGTTCCCGATCGCGGCCTTCTCGTAGAGGTCGATGCTGCGCTCGCGTTTGTCCATCAGCCGGTCGATCCAGCGCTCGAGCAGGTCCGGCAGCGCGAGCAGTCGCAGCGTCGAACCGGTCGGCGAGGTGTCGAAGACGACTCGATCGTAGTCGTCGGCCGTGCGCATCACCTCGACGAAGCGGTCGAACAGCGCGGCCTCGTAGGCCCCCGGCGTCTGGTGGGCCATCTCGAGTTGCAGTTCGACCTCGTTGACCATCGCCGCCGAGAGCTGGGCGTTCAGTTGCCGGCGCAGTTCCTGGAGGTGATCCTGAACCTCCCGTTCGGGGTCGATCTCCATCGCCGAGAGCCCGTCGTACCCCTCGACGGGACGCGGGTCGTCGCCGAACTCCTGGTCGAAGACGTCGGCCGTGCTGTGGGCCGGGTCCGTCGAGACCACGAGCGTCTCTAGCCCCGCGTCGATACACTCGAGCGCGTAGGCGCTCGAGACGGTCGTCTTGCCGACGCCGCCCTTGCCGCCGAAGAACGTGAAGGTCGTCATTGGCTCAGAAGTGATACTGGTGGCCCTTGCGCTCGACGACGGACTGGCGGTCCCACATGCGGCGCTCCCAGGCCTCGTACTCGTCCTCGAGGTAGGGCAGCAGTTCGGCCGTGTAGTAGGAGACGGGACTGGGAATCCCGAACGCGTCGGGGAAGCAGGCGAGCATGAACGCGTCCTCCGTGTCCTCGGCTTCGGCCTCGATCTTCTCGTAGGCGGGGTGGGTGAACATCCCGTGGTAGAGCCCGCGGAGCCACTCTTCGACGGTGGCCCGGAACGCGGCGATCCGCTCGGCGAGTGTCATCGTCGGTCATGCTCGGGCCCGGAGACAAAAAGCTGTCGCGGCGGGCGATCGCGCGGGAACGAGACCGGGCTGACGCACCCCGTCCGCCGGGGACGCGACAGCAATGTATTTCGTCAGGTGAATGTCTGCCAAACAATTACGTGGATCGGCGTGAAACGACAGATCGCGCGTTGCCCGCTCCGACGGAGTCACGGCTCTTCGGTCACTGCGCCGTGAAAACGGGAGCGGGTGGTGTGTCTTACTGCGACGCAGCTCCCGTAATAAACGGTGCAACTGAACGCTAATAATGGCATCGAATCGAGATGAATCGGCGGAATCGAACGGCGCCGATACGACGGTTCTTGGCCCTCGAGGCACAATGACACCCTATGAACTCGGATTCGAACGCCGCTCCCGTCACCGTGCTCTCGGGGGGACTCGGCGCGGGGAAGACGACGCTGCTGAACCACCTCCTGCGAACGGTGGACGACCGCGACCTGGCCGTGCTCGTCAACGACATGGGCGACGTGAACGTCGACGCCGAACTCGTCGCCGAGGGGTCGGACCTCGACGTCGAGGGCGGCGTCGCCGAGCTCTCGAACGGCTGTATCTGCTGTGAGCTGCAGGACGACCTCGAGACGGCGGTCGTCCGACTGGCCCGCGAGCGCGAGTTCGACCACCTGCTCGTCGAGGCTTCGGGGATCTCCGAGCCGGAACCGGTCGCGCGGCTCTTTACGACCAGTTCGCGGGTCGCCGCCAGCTACGACCTCGACGCGCTCGTGACCGTCCTCGACACCCGGCTCTTCCTCGATACCTTCGCCGGCGATGAGATTCCGAAGCGCCAGGGTCAGCGGGAGTCGGCTGGCGACGGCGACACGCGCCCCCTCTCGGACCTGCTGATCGAGCAACTCGAGGTCGCGAACCTCGTCGTGCTCAACAAGACCGATCTCTGCGAGCCCGCGGAACTCGAGGAGGCCGAGGCGCTCGTCCGGGCGCTCCGGCCCGAGGCCGAGACGATCCGGACAGAATTCAGCGCGGTCGATCCCGACCGCCTCCTCGGCGTGGGGCTGTTCGATCCCGGCCGGACGGCGGAGGCGGCGGGCTGGCAGCGCGCGCTGGACGACGACCGCGGACACGGCGGGCACGACGCCGACCGCGATCGCGACGCCGAAGATGGCAACCACGACCACGACCACCGACATCCCGACGAGGTCTACGGCGTCGACTCGTTCGTCTACCGAGCGCACCGCCCCTTCCACCCCGAGCGGTTCGCCGAGGTGCTGCGCGGCCTTCCCGACGGCATCGTGCGCTCGAAGGGCGTCGCGTGGATCGCCGGCCGGGACGTCAAAATCGACGTCGCGCAGGCGGGCCCGTCCGTCCGCGCGAGCGTTCGCGGGCCCTGGATCGCCGCGCTCCCCGAGGTCCGCCGCGACCTGTACCGCTCGAACCGGCCCGATCTGGAGTGGCACGACGAGCACGGCGACCGCCGGACGGAACTGGTCTTCATCGGCACCGACACGCGGGAAGCGCGGCTCCGGTCGGCCCTCGAGGACTGTCTGGTCACCGACGAGGAGTGGGAGCGAGCGGACGCCCTCGAGAATCCGTTCCCGGACGAGGAGAAGGAAGCGGTCGCGCTGCGCGAGCCCTGATTAACCGAACGCGTCCACGAGCGCCTCGAGCAGCCGCGAGCACTCGCCCTTCCGCTTCCAGGCGGCGATCCGGTCGCCGAAGGGCAGCGGGGCCGACAGCGAGACCGACGAGCGGACCGCGACCCGAGTACCGTCGTCGGCGCCCTCGAGTTCGATCCACGTTTCCATGCGGGAGAACGGGCCCTGCTCGCCCTCCTGCGTGTAGTAGATCGCGCCGTCTCGGTCCTCGAACCGCAGCGGGAGGGCCATCCCGGGGCCGCCGGCGAGGACGACCACCGCGTCGTCCCGGTCCTCGACCGCCTCGACGTCGAAACTCCCCTCGGCGCGGACGATCGTCGGCGGATCGAGCCACTCCGAGAGCTCCGCGGGCGTCGCGTCGACGACTCGAGAGACCGTCACCTCGCGCATACCCGCCACGTTCGCGCCGACTGGGATAAATGCTGGTGACGGCGGCCGGGGCGGCGCCGCGGTGACCGTTCTGCCGGGCAGGCGCCGGTCGACGACGGGCCTCGCCGGAGGAAACGACTAAGTGAGCGTCGCCCCCGTGTTCGGGCATGTCCGCCGGCTCCGACGACGAGCGGAACGGGTTCGAGGAGGGCCTCGAGTCCTCCCGCGGCGATCCGCGCGTGCTGCTCGCGTTGAACGCCGTGCTGTCGACGCTGTTCGCCGTGCTGATCGTCTGGGGGGCGTCGATCGTGGGATCCCTCGAGTTCGGCCCCGCGACGGTCGTCCCCGCCGCGATCGGGCTGTTCGTGCTCGCCCTCGTGATGACGCGGCCCTGAGCGCGACGACTCCCGCGGGTCGCCGTCGAGGCGACAAGTTCTCGTCGTCGGGCCCCAATGTCGAAACGAATGACTGCGCGGACCGCGCTCTCTTATCGACCCGCGAACCCCGAACTCGCCGTCTTCGTCTCGGGAATCACGAGCATGGGGATCGAAGTTCTCGCCCTCCGGATCGTCGCGCCGCAGTTCGGGAGCCACATCTACACCGTCGGCGGCATCATGACGGTCTGTCTCGCGGCCCTGAGCCTGGGCTACTGGCAGGGCGGCAAGCGAGCGACCGACGCGACCAACCGGGAGATGACCTGGCTGTTGCTCGGGACGGCGGTCTACATGGCGGTCGTCATCTACGCCAGCGACATGCTGTTGAGCCAGACCGCCGCGCTGGCGTTGCCGGCGCGGTACGCCGCCCTCCCGTCCTCGATCATCCTGTTCGGCCCGCCGACTTACCTACTCGGTTTCATCAGCCCCTACGCGGCCGAACTCTCCAGAAAGGAGGGCACCGGCGAAGCGTCGGGGCACGTCTACGCGCTGGGGACGATCGGCAGCATCCTCGGCTCGGCCGCGACGACGTTCGTCCTCATTCCCGCGCTGACCGTCGACACCATCGGCCTCGTCTTCGGCATCACCCTCGTCGCGACGGCGGTGGCCATCGAGGCGCCCTCGCTGCCCCAGAAGCCGACCTTCGCGAGCGTCGGCATCGCGGTCCTGCTCGTCGTCGCGACCGGCGCCGGGCCGATCGCGCTCGACCACCGCGGCGACGTCGTCTACCACACTCAGACCGCCTACCAGGAACTCGAGGTCGTCGACGACGGCGACGTTCGGACGATGTACTTAGACGGCGCCCGCCACAGCGCGATGGACCTAGAGGAACCCGAGCGCCACGTCTTCGAGTACACGAAGTACTTCCACCTGCCGATGCTGCTGACCGACGACGTCGAGGACGTCGATAACGTGCTGTTCATCGGCGGAGGCGGGTACACCGGGCCGAAGGACTTCGAGCGGCGCTACGACGTCAACGTCGACGTCGTCGAGATCGACCCGCAGGTGACCGACACCGCCGAGGAGTACTTCGGCCTCGAGCACGGCGAGAACATGACGAGCCACACCATCGACGGCAAGCAGTACCTCCAGAACACCGACGAGACCTACGACGTGATCGTCCTCGACGCCTACAAGAAGGATCAGGTCCCCTTCCACCTGACCACCGTCGAGTTCATGGAACTCGCCTCCGATCGGCTGGCCGACGACGGGGTCTTCCACGCCAACGTCATCGCCGCGCCGAGCGGCGCCGCCGGCGAGTTCTACCGCGCCCAGTGGAAGACGATGGACGAGGCCTTCGGCGGCACGTACGCGTTCCGGACCTCGAACACGAACGAGATCCAGAACATCGAAATCGCGGCGACTAACGCCGAGACCGACTTCTCCGAGGCCGACCTCGCCGAGCGAAACGACGAGCGCGACCTCGGCATCGACCTCGCCGAGGAGATCGACCACTACATGGACGAGCCGGACACCTCGGACGCGCCCGTCCTCCGGGACGACCGCGGCGAGGTCGACAGCCTGCTCGATCCGATGCTCGGCCAGCGCTACGTCATCGAGGAGACCGAGGACAACTCGAGCGCCGGCGGCGACGGCGGCGAGCCGGCCGCACCCGCAGTCGCGCTCGGTACGGCCCCGCTCGTCGTCGCGGCCGCTCCGAAGAAGCGAACGCCGGTCGAACGGTAACTACCCGTTCCTCACTCCGGCCGCTGGTAGTCCGGATCGAACAGCTGCGCCGAACCGGGCTCCGGATTGCCCTCGGTGAGGTTGTACCGCGAGAAGTCCTCGAGTCCCGCCTCGCGCAACAGTTCTTCGTCGTAGACAGCGTTCCCGGTGAACGAGGCCGGATCCCGGGAGAGCATCTCGAGGACCGCATCGGCGACGATCTCCGGAGTACGCCAGTCGTCTTCGGTCCCCATCCCGAAGTGTCGGGTCGCGCGCGTATCGATCGCCGTGACAGGCCAGAAGGCGTTACAGCCGACGTCGTCGGCCGCGAGTTCGCTCGCCATCGAGAGCGTGAGGAAGGTCATGCCGAGTTTCGACCACGCGTACGGTGCCAGATCCGGCGCGCGATCGATCGTCACCGGCGGCGCGTTCGCGAGCAGCCACGAGTCGTCGGCCTCCCGGAGGTGGTCCGCGAACGCCCGCGAGACGAGATACGTTCCCCGCACGTTGACGTCGGTCAGGAGGTCGAACCGCTTCGGCGGGAGCTCCGCGACGGCCGCGAACTGGATCGCGCTCGCGTTGTTGATGACGATGTCGACGGTTCCGAACTCGTCGATGGCCCGCTCCGCGGCCGCCTCGACGGCCGCCTCGTCGCGGACGTCCAACTGAATCGGCAGCGCCTCGACGCCGCGCTCCCGCACCTCGCGGGCCGTCCGTTCGATCGTTCCCTCGAGGTCGCTCTCCGCGTAGTCCTCGTCCTCCTCGCTCGTTTTGCCGGTCGAGACGATATTGCAGCCCTGTTCGGCCAGCGCGAGCGCGATCGCCTTGCCGATGCCGCGGGTCGTGCCCGTGATAAACGCCGTCTTGCCGGAGAGATCGGGTCGCTCGAGAGCCATGTGCTACCGTCTCCCGAGCGCGTGATAAATCCCGGCGACGGTCCGGGTCCCGGTCGGTTCGGGCGGCCACTCACTCCCCTCGTTGGCCGCCGGTGACGACGACCGGGCGGTCGCTGGTCAGGATCACCGACTGCGTGAGGCTCCCGAAGACAGCCTTTCCGACGGGCGATCGCTTCCGGCCGCCGAGGACGATGGCGTCGGCGTCGCGCTCGTCGGCCGCCTCGAGGACGTCGTCCGCCTCGATCTCGCCGCTGCCCTCGAGGACGGTGACGTCGACGCCGGCCTCCTCGAGGCGCTCCCGCGCGCGCCGGACGGACGCGACCCGCGAGGCGGACTTGTAGCGTTCGATCTCCTCCGGGAGGTCCTCGTTCTCGTCGGTGAAGACGAACAGGATCGAGACCTCGACGGACGCGGCGGCGTCGGGGAGCGACGCGACGTACTCGGCCTGCGCGATCGCTCGGCTCTCGTTCGTGTCGACGGGCATCAGAACGCGGTACATGGATGATTATTCATTCGGCTAATTGATAAAACCGACTTCACCCGTCGCGGGTCCGGAAGCGTTCCGGCGCCGAGCGACCGCTCCGTGATCGAATCAGCCGCTAAAAACGATGGTCGCTGGATGGTCGCCCGTCGAGCAGTGGACGGACGCGAATCGATCGCGACTTACTCCTCGTCCTCGTCTTCGTCGGCTTCCGCCTCGCTTTCCTCCGCTTCGTCGGCCTCCTCCTCACCTTCGACCTCAATCTCCGCCTCGACCTCGATCGTTAGTCCGTCCGTCTCGAACTCGCCCTCGAACTCGCGGCGATCCTCGGCCTCGAGTTCGAGTTCCTCGCTGTCGACTTCGACCTCTACCTCGACATCGACGGTGACGTCGGAATCGTCCATACCCATCCCTTCGTTCGAGACACCTAAAGTGGTGTCGCGGATTTTCGCCGCCAGAAATCGTCGGGGTCGGCGGCGGCGCGGCCGCGCCGCGGGATATCGTTATGTGGCCGGAGACAGAGGCTCGAGGTATGGCAGGAGACGCCGTAGAGCGCGCCGTTCTCGAGCGGGAACCCGACGACCGGATCCGGATCCTCGACACCGACGGGACGATCGTCGCGCCGGAACTGGAACCGGACCTCGCCGACGAGACGCTGCGGTCGATGTACCGGGATATGCGCTTCTCCCGGCGGTTCGACGAGCGGATGATCAGCCTCCAGCGGCAGGGTCGGCTGGGAACCTACGCCTCGCTCGCGGGTCAGGAGGGCTCGCAGATCGGCTCGACGTACGCGCTCGCGGACGACGACATGCTCTCCTTTCAGTACCGGGAACACGGGGCCGTCGTCTCGCGGGACCTCCCGTGGGAGTACCTGCTGTACTGGATGGGCCACGAGGACGGCAACGCGGCCCTGGCCGAGATCGACGTCTTCCCGCTGAACATCTCGATCGGCGGCCACCTCCCCCACGCGGTCGGCTGGTCGTGGGCCGCGAAGCTGAACGGCGACGAACGCGCGAGCGTCGTCCACTTCGGCGACGGGGCCACGTCGGAGGGCGATTTCCACGAGGCGATGAACTTCGCTGGCGTCTTCGACACCCCGACGATCTTCTTCTGTAACAACAACCAGTGGGCCATCTCGATCGCGCGGGAGAACCAGACCGCGAGCGCCACCATCGCCCAGAAGGCCGGCGCCTACGGGTTCGAGGGCGTGCAGGTCGACGGGATGGATCCGCTGGCGAGTTACGTCGTCACGCGGGCCGCGCGGGAGACGGCGCTCGACGCTCGTTCCGGCGACGACGGCCGGCCGCGGCCGACGCTGATCGAGGCCGTCCAGTACCGCTACGGCGCGCACACGACCGCCGACGATCCCTCGGCCTACCGCGACGAGGCCGAAGTCGAGCGCTGGCGCGAGCGAGATCCCATCGACCGATTCGAGACCTACCTCCGGAACCGCGGTGTCCTCGACGACGACGGGATCGAGACGATCGAGTCCGAGATCGAGGCCACCCTTGAGGAGCTGGTCGACCGCGCCGAATCCGCCGAGGCCGACCCGCGCAACATCTTCGAGCACGCGTACGACGAGTTGACGCCGCGCCTCGAGGAACAGCGCGAGGAACTCGAGACCCTCCGCGAACGACACGGCGACGGTGAATTACTCGATTACGAGTGAGTATCGGACCATAAAGCCGGAACTGAGACAGGACAACGGCTACCGGGACGTCGTCCCCATCCGCGAGTACCATGCAACTCGAGCAGCCGGCGCAGGTCGAGCAATCGACGCAGGAATCGGCCTGGACCGGGACGGTCCCCAGCGCGGTCGACGTACGGATCCTCGTCCTCGTCGTCGCGGTGGGCGGACTGGCCGCGTCAGTGAACATCCCCTACGGCGGCGTGCCGACGGCCCTCACCGCGTTCGCCGTGCTGGTCGGCGGCGGCGTCGGCGCCCACGTGCTCGGCGAGCGGCGACTTCGGCGGATCACCGACGGCCTCGTCGAGCGGTGGGTCGACGCCGGCGCCCACATCGAGGACGTCACCCGGTCGTCCGACGGCATGCGAACCGAGTGGACGGTCCACACCCCCGACGGCGAGATCCGTATCGGCGGCCTCGCGCTGGTCCCGATCAGCCGCTTCTCGGTCGAGTGGCAGGGCGTCGGCGACACCATGGACGCGAGCGAAGCGGAGGAGAACCTCGACGCCCTCGCGAAGGGGCTCTACGCTGAGTTCTTCGACATCGGCTCAGCGACCCAACGGTCGTAGTTCGGTTCGCGGCTCGCGACCTCGTTTTCGGCTCTCGTGCGCGACGACCCATACGGTAAACTATCGGGGCGACGAGGACACCGTATGCGACTCGATGGCGTTCGCGTGCTCGACTGCTCGCGGCTGCTGCCCGGCCCCTACGCGACGCAGTTGCTGGCCGACTGCGGCGCCGAGGTGGTGAAGGTGGAGGACACCGGCGCCGGCGACTACGCTCGAGCGATGGAACCCGACACGGCCGACGGCGTCGGCGCGATTTTCGAGATGGTCAACCGCGGCAAGCGCAGCGTCGCGATCGACCTGAAAACCGACGGCGGACGGGCGGCGTTCTACCGACTCGTCGAGGACGCCGACGTCGTCCTCGAGGGGTTCCGACCGGGCGTGGCCGACCGGCTGGGGATCGACTACGAGACGCTCACCGAGTACAACGACGAACTGGTCTACTGCTCGCTCACCGGCTACGGCCAGGACGGCCCGTGGGCGGATCGGGTCGGCCACGACCTGAACTACGTCGCGCTGGCCGGCCTGCTCGATCTGACGCGGGAGTCACTCGGGGAGAAACCGCAGGTCCCCGGTTACCCGATCGGCGACATGGCCGGCGGGCTGTTCGCCGCGTTCGCCATCGTCGGGGCGTTGCTCTCGAGAGAACTGGGAAACGCCGGCGGCGAGTACGTCGACGTCGCGATGGCCGACGTCGTCGCCTCGTTCGCCCAGCCGGTCGCCTACCAGGCCGCGACCGGCGACCCCGCCGAGCCGCGACCCGGCGAGACGCCGCTGACGGGCGCCTATCCGTGGTACGACTGCTACGAGACCGCCGACGGGAACTGGGTGACGCTCGCGGCCCTCGAACCGGGGTTCTGGCGGGCGTTCTGCGAGGCCGTCGACCGGGACGACCTCGCCGACGAGCACGGGACGGATGATCCGGCCGTGCGCACCGCCCTCGAGCCCGAACTCCGCGATCTCTTCCGCGAACGAACCCGCGACGAGTGGGAGGCGGCCCTCGAGGGCGTCGACGCGGCGTTCGCCGGCGTCTACTCGCCCACCGAGATGCTCGAGCACCCCCAGTTCCAGGCGCGAGATCTCGTCGAGCGTCCGGACGGCGCCCCGCCGCGGATCGGATTTCCGGCCCGGTTCGACGACGAAACCGCAGCGACGGCGAAGCGTGCGGAACTCGACGAGCGCGTCCCGACGCAGGGAGAACACACGCGCCGGTATCTCGTCGAGGCGGGCTATAGCGGCGCGGAGATCGATGCGCTCTACGATGCCGGCGCCGTCCGGTGAGCCGGGACCGACGGGGGAATCGGACCGGACGGCGAGACGAGTCCCCGCTCTCGGTCGGGCATCGTAACAAGTGAGGTATATAGTAATATGTGCCCATATATTTCCATATTGTCCAATTATTGGGCAATTTAGATCGCATAGGAATACAATACTAGGAAATACCGTGCATATATGCGAAGTGGTTATGTAGCGGGTCGTGGTAGCGACGCGTAAGCGATGATCGACGTTCCACTCGAACGCGTACTGACTCGGTCCGGTCGAACGATCCAGCCCGAAGCGCCAGTCACCGAGGCCGCGGAACGACTCCGCGATCCGGACGTACCGGCGCTCGTCGTCCTCGAGGACGAGACCGTCGTCGGAATCGTCACCGAATCGGATATCGTCGCCTTCGTCGCCGAGACGCTCGAACCGCACTCGGTCGGGGCGGTCATGTCGTCGCCGGTCACCACGATCTCGCGACACGAATCGCTGGTCGCCGCCGCGGAAACGATGCGTGCCGACGGCGTGAAACACCTCCCGGTCGTCAGCGACGGTGCCTACTACGGCCTCGTCTCCGCGTCGACGCTCGCGCCGTACCTCTCGCGGCGCCGACTCGAGATCGACCGGGAGGACGACCCGATTCGCATCGACGCCGAGGACGGACGGGAAATCCCGGCCGGCGAGTAACGGGCCCTCGCCGCCGACTCGTCCGGACCGTCTGCGGCGCGCTCAGTCGAACAGTTCCTCGTGGCGGCCGGCCAGGTTCGTGTACTCGCCCGACGAGAACTCCTCGAAGATCGCCTCGGCGTCGACGCCCGTCTCCTCGAGCGGCGTGATCTTGGCGGGAACGCCGCGGGCGAACGACTCGGGCGGGATGTCGTACTCGTCGGGGATCACTGTCCCGGCAGCGACGACGCTCCCCGCGCCGACGGTCGACTCCGTGTTGACCGTCGCGTTGAATCCGATCAGCGTTCCCTCCTCGACGGTCGCCTCGTTGAGCACCGCGCCATGACCGATCATGACGCGGTCCGCGAGTGTCGAAGCGTGAATCGTCGCATTGTCGCCGATGTGGGCCTGTTCGCCGACGCGAACGGGTCCGATATCGCCCCTGAGGACGACGCCCGGCCAGACGCTCGCCTCGGCGTCGATCCGGACGTCGCCGACCAGCGTCGCCTCCCGGCTCACCGCCGCCGCGTCGTCGACCGTCGGTTGCGTCCCCTCGAACGCGTAGGTTCGACTGTCCACCATGGTGAACGGACCACGAAGGCCCTCATAATTCTCAATGGCCCCCACACTGACACTCAGTTTCGCGTGACGGTTGCTGGAACGCAGAGCCACCCATTGGCAAGCGAGTTGTGGTATTATTCACCACTAGACCCCATTCAGTGGTTTACAAGCCCGTCACTTATTCCCGAACGACGCCGACTACCGAGTGACCAATGAGTCAATCGGAATCCCCCATTCGAGCGATGTTCGACGCCCAGCGAACCGCGATCAAAGGAAGCCAGCAGCTGTTCACGCAGGGGTTGTCCGCCCAGTCCGCCGTCGATAGGCTGGCGGTGACCGGAGTGAACGGCCAGGAGTCGCTCCAGCGCCAGCAACTCGAACTCGCGCAGGCGGCGACCCACGGCTACGTCGACGCGACGACCGCGATGTTCCCCGGTGAGGGGTCCGCGGACGCCCACCGGAGCGTCGACGAGGCGTTCGCACAGCTGAAGACGACCCACGCGGAGTTCTACGACGCCCTCGAGCGCGAACTCGAGCGGGACGCCGACGTCGCGGACGAGTTCTCCGAGGAGTTCGTCGACGCGTTCGAGGACGGGACCGAACAGTTCCTCGAGCTCTCCCGCTCGGTCGAGGAACAGACGGTCCAGAGCGTCGACGAGCTCTCGAGTCAGCTCAGCGAGCAACTCGAGCGAACCCAAGAGCTGCAGGACCAGCTCGAGGAGCAACTCGAGCGCCAGAGCGACGACGTCGCGGACCTGCTCGACCGGCAGGCCGAACAGATCGAACAGCTCCAGCAGCAACTCGAGGAACAGGCCGAGGAAGTGACCCAACAGCTTCAGGACCAGCAGGTCTCGGCGGAGACGAAGATCGAGACCGACCCGGAGCACACGCTCGAATCCGTCGCGGGAATCGACGCGGACGTCCGCGAGCGACTCGCCGACGCCGGCATCGCGACGGTCGACGACCTCGTGCGCGCCGACGCCGAGACCGTCGCCGAGGCCGCCGACGTCTCGGAAAGCGACGCCGAGGAGTGGATCGACCAGGCTGAAGCCTGAGCAACGTTTTCCTCGACGGGACCGTTCGTCCACGCATGCTCGTTCTCGGCGACGCCCACGCGTCCGAGCCGGACCGCCGCGAGACGCTCCTGAAACTGTACCGAGCCGTCGATCCCGCCGCCGTGTTACAGCTCGGCGATCTCGAGTACTACGACCTCCCGGCGCCGACGTGGTTCGTCGCGGGCAACAACGAGGACCTCGACGTCATCGAAGCGCTGCGCGCCGGCGAGGACCCGCCCGAGGCCGACGGCGTCCACCTGCTCGCGAGCACCGTCGCGTCCGTCGACGGGCTCCGCGTGGCCGGCCTCTCGGGGAACTACGCGCCGACGAAGTACGACTGCGCCCGCGACGAGCTCGAGGGAGACCGCCACCGACACTTCACCCGCGAAGACGTCGAGCGAGCGGCCGAACTGGACGACGTCGACGTCCTGCTCACCCACGAGGCCCCGACCGGACTCCTCTCCTACGGCTACGATCCCGGCTGCGAACACGTCGACGCCCTGCTCGAGGCCCTCTCGCCGTCGCTCTGTCTGGTCGGCCACCACGAGCGCCACCGCGAGGCCGAGATCGCCGGCGTCGACGTGGTGAGCCTCGCTCCCGCCTGGGAGCGATACTACACGCTCGAAGGCGATGTCGACGAAGGTGGGCTCCGACTCGAGGGCCACGAGCACGCGTTCGGTCCCGACGCGTCCGACTAATTGCGGCGCGGTAGCGATACGACCCGTTCCGCGAGCCCGCGGCTCGAGCGCTGGACGCGAGCTACGGACCGAAACAAAACGGCGAGAGCGAGAGAGAAAACGGCAGCGAGTCTCCACCGAACGGCCGGGCGACCTCAGAACGTCTCGAGGTAACGGTCGAGTTCCCACTGAGAGACGTCGACGAGGTACTCCTCGAACTCCTGGCTCTTAGCTTCGACGAACTTCGGTGCGACGTGCTCGCCGAGCGCGCTGTAGATGGCCTCGTCGTCCTCGAGGGCCTCGACGGCCTCGCCGAGGTTCGACGGGAGCGTCTCGATGCCGTACTCCTCTCGTTTCTGCTCGTCGAACTCGTAGATGTTCTCCCGAACCGGGTCGGGACACTCGAGGTCGTTCTCGATGCCGTCGAGACCCGCGTGGATCATGACGGCGAAGGCGAGATAGGGGTTACACGAGGGGTCTGGTGAGCGCAGTTCGACACGCGAGGCCGCCGGCGTGCGAGCCGCCGGCTTGCGGATCAGCGCCGAGCGGTTGCGATCAGACCAGGCGACGTAGACCGGCGCCTCGTAGCCCGGTACCAGGCGCTTGTAGCTGTTGACCGTCGGGTTCGCGACCGCCGTGATCGCCGGCGCGTGCTCTAAGATACCCGCGAGGAACGAGTGGGCCTCGTCGCTGAGGTTGAACTCGTCGTCCTCGTCGTGGAACGCGTTCTCGCCGTCCTCGAACAGCGAGAAGTGCGTGTGCATTCCCGAGCCGTTGATCTTCGGGATCGGCTTGGGCATGAACGTCGCGTGGAGGTCGTGCTGGGCCGCGATGGCGCGGACGACGGTGCGGAAGGTGGCGACGTTGTCCGCGGTCGCGAGCGCGTCGTCGTACTCGAAGTTGATCTCGTGCTGGCCTTCGGCGACCTCGTGGTGGCTGGCCTCGATCTCGAAGCCCATGTCCTCGAGGCCGTAGATGATGTCCCGGCGGACGTCGCTCGCGAGGTCTTTNGCGACCTCGTGGTGGCTGGCCTCGATCTCGAAGCCCATGTCCTCGAGGCCGTAGATGATGTCCCGGCGGACGTCGCTCGCGAGGTCTTTCGGCGCGAGGTCGAAGTAGCCACCGGCGTCGTTGGTGTTGGTCGTCGCGCGGCCCTCCTCGTCTTCCTCGAACAGGAAGAACTCCGGTTCGGGCGCGGCGTTGACCTCGTAGCCGAGGTCCTCGGCGCGCTCGAGCGCGTTCTTGAGGACGCGGCGCGGGTCGCCCTCGAAGGGCTCGCCCGTCGAGGTGTTGTAGACGTCACAGATCATCCGGGCCGCGGCACTGCCCTCCTTCTGGCGCCACGGGAGGATCGCGAAGGTGTCAGGGTCGGGGACCAGGCGCATGTCCGACTCCTGAATGCGGACGAAGCCTTCGATCGAGGAGCCGTCGAAGTAGATACCCTCGCTGAAGGCCTTCTCGGCCTGGCGAGCGGGAACGGAGACGTTCTTTACCGTTCCGAGAATGTCAGTAAACTGAAGACGGAGGAAATCGACGTCTTTCTCCTCGATCTCGTCTAATACCGCCTGTTCGGCCTCGGTGATGTTTCCGCTTGTCATATTTCTCGTCGTCCTACCCAAGTAACTCTGCTACTAAAACCCTACTGCTCTAAGCAAATCTTCTCTCCAACCGTCGGAACTGACTGTTCGTAAAGTTCTAATGGGACTAGCGAGTGGGTGTGCGTGATGACGTACGAAAATCTCGATGCAAAACTAGTGAATGAACTTCTGGGTAACGGGCGGGCGAGCCTCCGCAGCCTCGGCGAGGAACTCGACGTTTCGGTGACGACAGTTTCGAACCACCTCTCCGACCTCGAGGACGATGGCGTGATCGAAGGCTACACGCCACAGGTCGATTACGACGCGGTCGGGTACGACGTCACGGCCGTCGTTCAGCTGCAGGTCGAGGGGAACGCACTCCCCGACGTCACCGACGCGCTCCGGGATCACCCGCAGATGATCTCGGTCTACGAGGTGACCGGCGACTACGACGTCATCGCCGTCGGCAAGTTCACCGACACCGACGGCATGAACGACGAGATCAAGGACCTGCTGTCCGACCCGGATATCAAGGCCTCGAACACGAGCGTCGTTCTCAACGCGGTCAGCGAGAACGAGCAGTTCGAACTCGAGGTCGACGAGCGCTAATTCGAACGGAAGCGGGCGGCTCGGACGATTCTCCGTCAGTCAGCAGCCCGTACCCGAGGGTTTGGCGTCGGCGCCGCACCGCAGCGTTTGCGACCGACGCCGGTTCGATCAGTCGTCCCCGTCGGTCAGCGCTTCGGCGGCCGTGTCGCGGTTTCCGGCCTGAGCTGCCCACAGCATCGCGTACCGACCGTTCGCCGCCAGGAGCTCCTCGTGATCCCCGCGTTCGACGATTTCGCCGTCTTCGACGACGAGGATCGCGTCCGCCCCCTTGATCGTCGAGAGCCGGTGGGCGATCGTCAGCGTCGTCCGCTCCGCGGTGAGCCGGTCGATCGACTGCTGAATCTGGAGCTCCGTCTTCGTGTCGACGGCGCTGGTCGCCTCGTCTAACACGACGAGGGCCGGGTCCGCGAGGACGACCCGCGCGAGCGCGATCCGCTGTCGCTGGCCGCCCGAGAGCTTGACACCCTCCTCGCCGACGCGGGTCTCGTAGCCGTCTGGGAGACCGGTGATGAATTCGTGGGCCTGCGCCGCCCGCGCGGCCTCGCGGATCGCCTCATCGTCGGCCTCGAATTGGCCGTAACGGATGTTGTCCGCGATGGTCCCGTCGAAGAGCACCGTCTCCTGACTCACGTAGCCGATCGACGACCGCAGATCGGACAGCGAGAGGTCGCGGACGTCGTGGCCGTCGATCCGGATCGATCCCGACTCCACGTCGTACAGCCGGAGGAGCAGTTTGACGAGCGTCGACTTGCCGGCGCCGGTCGGGCCGACGAACGCGACCGTCTCGCCGGGTTCGGCGGTAACGGAGACGTCCCGGATGACGGACTCCTCGAAGGCCATCTCCTCGCCGACGTGGGCCTCGCTGGCGTCGTAGCTGAAGGTGACGTCCTCGTACTCGACGCGACCCTCGACGGACTCGAGTTCGGCCGGGTCGTCGGGGTCATCGACGCGGACGGGAATGTCCATCAGCCCGAAGACGCGCTCGCTCGAGGCCTTGGCGTTCTCGTACTGGTCGACGATGTTCGAGACCTCGGCCAGCGGGGCGACGATCCGCTGGGTCATAAAGAGGAAGACGACGAAGTCGCCGACCGAGAGGGTGCCGGTTAGCGGGCCGGGCGCCGCGCCGGTGGCGAGCCAGAGGCCGCCGACGAGGAAGGTCCCGGCGAAGGCGAGGCCGGCGAGCAGTTCCATGCCGGGCCGGTAGAAGTACGAAAGTCGGAGGACGGCCATCGTGTCCTCGTAGAGCCGCCGCGACGCCCGCCGCACGCGATCGATCTCGTGGGACTCGCTGTTGGTCGCCTTCGTCAGCGTGACCGCCGAGAGGCTGTTCTCGAGGCGGGTGTTGAGCCAGCCGACGGCCGAGCGCTGGCGGGCGTATCGGGGTTCGACGACGCGCATGAACCAGATCGTGAAGGCGATCATCGCCGGAATCGCGACGAGCGTGACGAGCGCCAGCTGCCAGTTGAGATAGAAGAGGACACCGGCGATCCCGCCGACCATCACCAGCAGCCGCGCGGAGTTCATCAACGCGTTGTCGAGGAACATCTCGAGGTTCTGCGTGTCGTTGTTCAACACCGCCATGACCTCGCCGGTCTCCTTGTCGTCGAAGAAGGTCATGTCGAGACGCTGCATCTTCTCGAAGGAGTCGACGCGCACGGCGTGCATTACGCCGTGGGCGAACAGGTTGGCGGTGACGCCGTAGATCCAGGTGAAGAGGGCGACGACGAGGAACGAGCCCGCGATGGCCGCGATCGAGAACCAGAACTGGGCCATCTGCGTGGTCGGCAGCCAGGCGTTGGGCACGATCGGCAACTCAAACGCGCCGTCGCCGGCGAAGATCGCGTCGATGGCGGTGCCCAGCAACAGCGGCGGGACGAGACTCGCCATCCGGGCGACGAAGTTGGCGAGCATCCCCGCAGTGAACCAGCCCAACCGATCGGGCGCGTATTCCTGAAAGAGTCGCCACAGCGGTCGGTCGACGTGCTCGCGGTAGGCATCGAACGGCGTCTCGTCCTCGGTGGTACTCACTGGCGAAGAGCTTTCGGTTCGAAACGGAAAGCGGCCATGATTTCGGCAACTGATGGCATCGACCGCCGGATCGGCACCGGTGGCGCCGCGGCTACCGGTAGTACAGCAACACCAGCCCGACGGCGAGGAGCATGAGCCCCCACCACAGCGAGTCGCCGGGGAGCGCCTTCAGGACGAGCGTGACGATACCGGAGGTAAACAGCGACCAGCCGAAGGTCGTTTGCGACGACATAGTCGCCGTACAGGCCCCAGGACAAAAGGTCGCCGGCTTGCCACGAAGTGGAAGTGGGATTCGCGAGTGACAGTCGTGTTGCGATTAGAACTGGAGAAAAAACCGCTGACCGCGAGTGAATTACTGCCGGTTGATCATCCTCGGCCGAGTATCGGCGAGTGAGTGGTTCGGAGAACCCGAACGACGTCGTTCCCCGAGTGCGGCGCCACGCGCCGCACTCGGGCCGACGAGCGACCCTCGGGAGCGAGGAGTGCTTTTATACTAAATTTTGCCGAGGGCCAGCTTCGCTGGCCCGTAGAGCAAAATTTAGTTCTACATCATGCCGCCCATGCCGCCGCCCATGCCGCCCATGCCGCCGGCGCCGCCGGGGGCGCCGGGGGCGCCGCCTTCTTCGTCGCCGCCCTTGTCGGTCGACAGGTCGCCGGCGGAGATGATGTCGTCGATTTTGAGGACCAGGTTCGCGGCCTCGGCAGCGGAGGTGACGGCCTGTTCCTTGGCGTGGGCCGGCTCGACGACGCCGGCTTCGAAGGTGTCCTCGACGTCGCCGGTGAAGACGTTCAGGCCGGCTTCGACGTCGCCGTCGTCGTGGGCCGAACGCAGGTCGACGAGCGTGTCGATGGAGTCGAGGCCGGCGTTCTCGGCGAGCACGCGCGGGACGAGCTCGAGCGAGTCGGCGAAGGCCTCGACGGCCAGCTGTTCGCGGCCGGAGACGGAGTCGGCGTAGTCGCGCAGGCGGCTGGCGAGTTCGACTTCGATGGCGCCGCCGCCGGCGAGGACGCGACCGTCGGAGACGGTCTGGGCGACGACGTCGAGTGCGTCGTTGACGCCGCGCTCGAGTTCGTCGACGACGTGCTCGGTCGAGCCGCGCAGCAGGAGCGTGACGCCGTGGGCGTCCTCGCCCTCGACGTAGAACAGCTCGTCAGCGTCGTCGCGGGTGACGTCGCCGAAGCCGAGGTCGTCCTCGGTCGCGCTCTCGAGGTCGGAGACGACCGACGCGCCGACGACTTCCGAGAGGAACTCGAGGTCGGACTTCTTGGCGCGGCGGACGGCGAGGATGCCCTCCTTTGCGAGGTAGTGCTGGGCGAGGTCGTCGATGCCCTTCTGGCAGAAGACGACGTCGGCGCCGAGGTCGGCGATCGTGTCGACCTTCTCGCGGAGCTGTTTCTCCTCGCGGTCGAGGAACTTCTGGAGCTGGTCGGGGTCGGTGACGGAGACCTCGGTGTCGACGTCGGTCTCTTCGACCTCGATGGCCTCGTTGAGCAGCAGGATGTCGGCGTCGGTGGCCTCGGTGGGCATGTTGTCGTGGACGGGGTCCTTGTCCACGATGCCGCCCTCGAGCAGGTCGGACTCGCCGGCGCTACGGCCGGTCTGGGTCTCGATGTTGAGGAACTCGAGGTCGACGACGTTGTTGCCCTCGTCGTCCTCGACGGTGACCTGCTTGACCGCGTCGATGATGAGCTGCGAGAGGTGCTCCTTGTTGACCTCGGTGCCCTTGCCGGTCATCGAGGTTTCGGCGACCGAGCGCAGGAGCTCCTCGTCTTCGGTGTCGACGTCCTGGGCGATGTCGTCGATCTCGTCGCGGGCCTGCTCGGAGGCCATGTGGAAGCCCTTGATGATCGCCGTCGGGTGGATCTCCTGCTCGAGAAGGTCCTCGGCGTTTTTGAGGAGTTCGCCGGCGATCGCGACGGCCGTCGTGGTGCCGTCGCCAGCCTCGTCCTCCTGGGTCTCGGCGACCTCGATGATCATCTCGGCCGTCGGGTTGTCGATGTCCATCTCCTGGAGGATGGTGACGCCGTCGTTCGTGATGGTGACCGAGCCCATCGAGTCGACGAGCATCTTGTCCATCCCTTTCGGACCGAGTGTGGAACGGACGGCCTCGGCGACCGCACGGGCCGCGCTGATGTTGTAATCCTGCGCGTCCTTGTCCTTGACGCGCTGGGAATCCTCGCTCATTACGATCATCGGCTGACCCTGCTGCATTCGCTGGCTCATAGTCGGTCGAATCATTGATTGTGATTCTACATAAACGTTACGCTATTCAACGCTCGTGACGATCGTCAGCAAACGAAGCGAGCGGTGCAAAACCGCCGTAGTGCGCGGTGTTCGGCACCCATCCACGTGAGAAGCTAACATTCCAAGAGGGAGCTCACAAGGAGGGTACATCCGCCATATTTAAGTGGATCCGATTTGCGCGACGGGGTGGTCCGTTCCGAAAGGGCCGATGGGACGCCGACGTACCGAACGAGCGGCGACGCACTGGCGACTCGACGCCGGACGAATCATCACATATCCTATATAATTCGGACCTTACCGCGGCGAGGACTTGAGTCATCGACGGCGAAGACAACAATTATCCCGATGTCAATGGATCGTCCGGTATGGAGCTCTCGAACGGACGGGTTCTCGTCACGGGCGGCGCCGGATTCATCGGATCGCATCTGACCGAACGACTGCTGGCCGACGGCGTCGACGTCACGATCGTCGACGATCTGTCGAACGGCGACGCCGACCGCGTTCCCGAGGACGCGACGTTCATCGAAGCGGACCTCACCGAACCCGGCGTTCTCGACGGTCGCCTCGACGACGTCGATCTCGTCTTCCACCTCGCGGCGTCGAAACACGTCGACACCGACCGCCCGCACGGCCAGTTCGACGACAACACGCGGATGACCCGCAACATCCTCGAGTCGATGGCCGACGCCGGCGTCACGGAGATCGCCTACACCTCAACCTCGACGGTCTACGGTGAGGCCCCGCGGCCGACGCCCGAAGACTACGCCCCGCTCGAGCCGATCAGCGCCTACGGGGCGAGCAAGCTCGCGGACGAGGGACTGCTCTCTGCGCGGGCACACAGCCACGATCTGACCGTCTGGAACTTCCGCTTCGCGAACGTCGTCGGGCCGCGCCTTCGCGGGGCCGTCATTCCGGATTTCATCGAAAAGCTGCAGGACGATCCCGAGACGCTGACGATCCTGGGCGACGGGCGACAGGAGAAGTCCTACCTCGACATCGAGGACTGCCTCGACGCGATATTCCACGTCGTCGAACACGCCGACGACGCGATGAACACCTACAACCTCGGGACGCGGACGACGACCTCGGTCGATCGGATCGCCGCCATCGTCGCCGACGAGATGGAACTCGAGCCCGAGTTCGAGTACACCGGCGGCGAGCGCGGCTGGACCGGCGACGTGCCGAAGATGCGCCTCTCGATCGAGAAGCTCTCGGCGCTGGGCTGGGAGCCGACGCGCTCGAGCGACGAGGCCGTCCGGCGGGCGGCTCGGGAGATTCTCGCGGAACTGAACTGAACGCCGCGCCGCGCGGCTCGCGTCGGTACGTATTCAGGCACTACTATTAGGGGCCAGCTAGCTGCTAAGACGGCTATGACTGCCCAGCGGTGTAGACACGTCACGAGTAGCAGCGGGGTCGACGAGGCCGGTGCGGTCTGTTGCTGGCGGCCCACGTGGGACGATACCGATCGGTGTCTCTGGCACACCGAGCGCGTCGTTCCGGCGGAGGAGTACGAGCGAAATCCGCCGGAGCCGGGCGAACGGCTCGACGGAGCGAATCTCGAGGGGACGATGTTGAGCGGGACGTCGTTCCTCGCAGGGCGGTCGCTCGTCGCCGCGGACTTCACCGACGCGGTCCTCGACGGCGCCGACCTCTCGGAGGCGGATCTCCGCCGCGCCAGATTTCAGGACGTCGACGCACACGGCGCGTCGTTCCGAGGCGCGAACCTCCACGACGCCGTGTTCACCTTCGCCGACCTCCGAGGCGCGGACTTTCGAGAGGCGAGGCTGTACCGTGCGGGGCTGACCGACGTTCGACTCAACCTCGAGACGACGTTCGGCGAACGGTCGGTGTACGAGAACGAACTGAGATGGGCGTCGGACGAGGATTTCCTGGCCCTATCCGAATCCGCACAGTGGCTCTACCGCGAGCTCCAGCGCCTCTACGGGGAAAACGCGCTTTCGGAGCAGGCACAGACCTACTACCTTCGCGAGATGGATCTCCGGCGCCGCCTGGCCTGGCGGGGCGGAAACTACCTGCAGGCGATCACGCTCGCCGGATCGCGCTGGGTCATGCGCTACGGGACGAGTCCGTGGCGCGTCGTCGCGACCTCGCTGCTTCTGATCGTCGTCTGTGCGGGGCTGTTCCCGCTGACCGGCGGCATCCGCGAGGTCGGAACCGACACGGCGATCACCTACGAAATCGACGATCCGGCG
The DNA here is from genome assembly GCF_000337495.1 of Haloterrigena salina JCM 13891. Lineage (GTDB taxonomy): Archaea > Halobacteriota > Halobacteria > Halobacteriales > Natrialbaceae > Haloterrigena > Haloterrigena salina. Next base: position 73,202 of record NZ_AOIS01000030.1, on the reverse strand, counting down.
GACACCCCCGGCCCCGTCCTCGTTCGAACGTTTCTCAAGAGCCTCTACTTCAGCGTCATCACCTTCGCCACGCTCGGCTACGGCGACATCCAGCCGGTCGGCGGGTGGGCCCGCGCCGTCGCCGGCATCGAAACCCTGCTCGGATCGCTGCTGATGGCGCTGCTTGTCTTCGTCCTCACGCGGAGCGTCCACTACTGAACGCGCAGAGCGAACGAGCGGGAGAACGCCAGCGATTCGGACGGCTCAACCGGTCTCGAGGGGTTCGACCAGCGACGGCTCGTCGACCGACGGATCGTTGACCGCCCGCGAGACCGGGTACGCGCGCATTCCGTCGGAGGGGTGGGGCTCGAGGAGTTCGCCGGGATCGTCGGCCGTCAGCCACTCCCGTTCGCTCCCGGGTTCGAGAATCACCGCCATCCGGTGGTGGAGGTCCGCGACGAGGTCGTTGGGCTCGGTCGTCACGATGGTGAAGGTCTCGAGCGGGCCGTCTGAACCGTCGTCTTCGCTCTCCTCGAGCCCGCCGCCGAACGCCTCGAGGCCGGCCTGGGTCGTCTCCTCGTCGGGCTCCCATCGCTCCCACAGCCCGGCCAGCGCGAACACGCGGTCGTCCTCGAAGCTAACTCTGTACGGCCGTTTCCCATCGTCCGTCTCGACCCACTCGTAGAAGCCGTCGGCCGGGACGAGGCAGCGACGGCGCTCGTACGCCTCGCGAAACGTCGGCTTCTCGTCGAGCGTCTCCGCCCGCGCGTTGATGAGCCCGCCGCTGTCGTCATCGGCCCACGACGGCACCAGCCCCCACTCGAGTCGCCGGACCGTCTCCGGGTCGTCGTTCGCGATCACCGGCAGGCGCTGGCCCGGCGCCATGTTGTACCGCGGTTCGAACCCGTCACCGCCGCCCGCGAACCGCGCGTCGAACCGCTCCTCGAGGACCTCCCGCTCGACCATCAGCGTGTAGCGACCGCACATACCTCGCCCGTCGATCCGTCGGGATAAATCGTTGTTCGTCGGCGTTCGAGAATGTCGGTTCCACATACCGCACTACAGACGAGTTCGGGGCGCAGACGGCCGCTCGAGCCCCGACCGCGCGACGAGTACCGGTCCGCTTGCGGGGCGGTATGGGCCTCATACTATCGCCGAGACGGCCGGTAAGGGCCCCGTTACGATATCCGATCCCGGCGCAGGTCACGACGGGGTCACGATAATGGATCGATACGAAATGGTGGTGTGTCAAAGCGGCAATCTCGAACTCCGCGATCCGGACGACCCCGACTGCTGGATTGCGACCGACTCGCCGGCGACAGTGACGCGGTAACCCGTCTCGCCTCCACGATACCGGTACCGCTCATCATTTTTCGAGGACGCGATTGCACTGATCACTCCGTAAGTAAGAGCGCTAGTAGGATACTTCACAGAACGCCAAGACTGGGATGCCGACGACCCCGTTCGGGGCTTGTCAGTGAACGTGACGAGACCGAGACCAACGTCAGTCGGCCGGGATAAACCCGCGATTCGGCTCGACGGTTCCTGACTTTAGGGCGAGTCGACTGTCGCCCGTCCGCCGAGACGACTGTTGGCCCCGACGGACGTATCGCCATCCGATGTTTTTCGCACCGATGTAATCGGCGTTCGCCGTTGCGCCGCAGTTCTCGCATTCGAACAGAGCCTGTCGCACGCGGTTTTCCGCACTGGTATGTCCGCATTCCGGACACCGCTGACTTGTGTACTCCGGCGAGACGAACGCAGTCCGGATCCCTTCGGCTTTGGCCTTGTACTCGAGCAGATCGACGAGCTTCCGGTGGGCCCACTGATGAAATTCCTTGGCAGGTGGTGCCCGTTGACGGATATGCGTCAGGTTCTCGATGGCGATAACGGTACAGCCGTGGTCGAGCGCCTCCCTGAGGATATCGTTGGCGACGTCGTGGAGCGTCTGTCGAACGCACCGGCCTTCCCGTCCGCTCAGTCGCTGAATGGTCCGATGTGCTGACCGCGTCCCGGTTCGCTGGAGCCCACTTCGGATACGGTCGAACTCGCGATGACGATGTCGCAGTTCCCGTCCCGAGGCGAAGTACGCGGTGATGGTAGTCGCGATGTTGACGATACCGAGGTCAACGCCGAGAACTGTCCTGTCCTCGGCGCCAGGTTTTGTCTCATCGCGCGACTCGGGTTTCGGTTTGCGAAAGCCGAGATGGAGATACCAGTCGCCGTCGCGTTTCGAGAGCGTCGATTCGGTCAGCTCCCACCCATCGTCATCCAGGTACTGACGTTGGTAACCGGTTCCGTCGTCTGGGAGCGCGAGGTCGCACTTGATTCGATCTCCGGTACCGGCCGTCGCCAGTGACACGGAATCGTCGTCGAACAACGTCATCGTCCGTACGTCATAGGTCAGCGTATCGCTGGTGAACGTCGGCCGAGACGTATCGTAGCCCTTGTCGAGGCCTTCGATCTCTTCGACGCCTGCGAGCGCGGCCGCGGCCTGATGGATCGCGAGAATCGCGTGTTGACTCCCGAGACGGGTTCGGTCCCGCACATCGTCGTATGCAAGACGTTGGAGACGCGTCTTCCGCGTCTCATCGACGTTCCAGCCGATCTGGCTCGCGATGTTGCAGGCGGACTTCCATTCACTGAGCGTCTGCGCAAGCATCTCCTGTTGCTCATCAGAAAGGATCGGTCGGGTAATCGCAGTCCGTCTCAGGTAGTCTTCGCCAGCCACATAGCATAATCGCCTCTGTCATAGTATTAAATTTATTATTTCCACAACCAGTCCGAAGGAGATTATTGAACGGTATCGTCCTCAATAGGGAATTATGTCTACACTTACGCAAATATATTTAGTAGAATTGAACGAATGTCCAGAAGCGCCAGGACAGGGATTTGAACCCTGAATCCCAAAGGGAACACGCTTTCCAGGCGTGCGCCTTACCGTTCGGCCATCCTGGCCCGTCTCTTCCTAACCGCGTCCGTCTTTTAACTCTTACTTTTGTCGTCGCCGCCGTGTGCCCCGGTTTCATCCCTCGCGCGTCGCGCCGCCCAGACAGCCACGCGGTGCTCGAGGCAGTAGGCCGTTCCCGCGGTAATTGCTCCGACGAGGACGGCGACGACGACCGCCCGCCCGAACGTCACGAGCGGGTCGACGACCAGCGCATAGCCCTGCACGAGCGCCAGGAACGCCATCCAGCCGACGGCGCCCCACAGGAGCGCCGAGACGATTCGGGGATGGGATCGGACGATCGGGGACAGCGCCGGAGCCATTACTCGAGGGAGGCAACGGCTTCGATTTCGACGCCGACGCCCTTGGGGAGGGCGGCGACCTCGACCGCGCTGCGGGCGGGCGGCTGGTCGTCGAAGTAGTCGGCGTAGGTCTCGTTCATTGCGTCGAAGTCGTCGATGTCGTCGAGGTAGACGGTGACCTTGAGAACGTCCTCGGACGACGCGCCCGCTTCGTCGAGGACGGCGTCGAGGTTGTAGAGAGCCTGTTCGGTCTGGGCCGCGATGGGTTCGTCGTCGAGCAGTTCGCCGTCGGCCGTCAGCGGGATCTGGCCGGCGGTAAAGAGCAGCGAGTCGTTGCTGGTCGCCTGGCTGTAGGCGCCGACCGCGGCGGGCGCGTCGTCGGTTTCGATGATCCGTTTCATGGTCGACGACTCGAGCCGAGGCGGCTTAAAAGCGGCCGAAGTGTGGTCGAGCGCTCGGCGGCCGCAGTGACCGACACGAGCGCAGTACGAGTGTCGAGCGCGTCGAATCGCGGTCAGGAATCCGGCTCGAGGGCCTGGACGCTCACCGAGATGACGTAGACGAACATGAACAGGAAGAAGCCGACGGTGAGCGGAATGAGCCGGTGATCGATGACGGCGAGGTCCAGCACCGCCGAGAGCGCGATTCCGAAGACGTAGATCCCCATCACGAACAGGCCGATCGCGTAGTAGAAGCGAAGATCGGATTCGAAGTATTCCTGAATTCCCATATCGGATTATTGCTGACTGATGGGAAAAGCATAGTGAACTGACCGGACGCAGTCGTCGCACAAGCGAACGAGCGATCGTGCCGAACCGATCAAGCGAGCACGTCGACTTCGTAGCCGGCGTCTCGCAGGTCGGAGAGGAAGGCGTCGACGTGGTCGGGGCCGCGCATCTCGAGTTCGATCTCGACTTCCGTATCGCTCATCTCGACGTCGCGGGAGGTCCGATCGTGGTGGATGGCGTAGATGTTCGCCTGGTGGGCGGTGAAGACATCGAGGAGATCCTCGAGCGCGCCCGGGCGGTCCTTCAGGACGGTGCGGATCTTCAGGTAGCGCCCGGTCTCGACGAGGCCGCGGACGATGACGTTGGTCAGCGTGTTGAGGTCGATGTTGCCGCCGCAGAGCGCGGGGACGATGACTTCGCCCTCGTCGTAGTCGAACTTCTCGAAGAGGACCGCGGCGAGGGGCACCGCGCCCGCGCCCTCGACGACCGTCTTCGAGCGCTCGAGGAGGTAGACCAGGGCGACGGCGATCTCGGGGTCGGAGACGGTGACGACCTCGTCGACGTACTCCTGGATGTAGGGAAAGGTCTGCTCGCCGACGCTGCGGGTCGCGATGCCGTCGGCGATGGTGTCGACCTCGTCGATCGAGATTCGCTCGCCCTTCTCGAGCGAGGTGGCGGCGCTCGAGGCGCCCGCGGCCTGGACGCCGATGACGCGCACGTCCGGGTTCTGCTCCTTGATCGCGGTCGCGATGCCGCTGATGAGGCCGCCGCCGCCGATGGGGACGACGACGGTCTCGACGTCGGGGCAGTCCTCGAGGATCTCGAGGCCGATCGTCCCCTGACCCGCCATGACGTACTCGTCGTCGAACGCGTGGACGTAGGTCCGCCCCTCCTCGCGTTCGATCTCGTGGGCGCGCTCGGCGGCTTCGTTGTAGTCGCGACCCGACAGCACGACCTCGGCGCCGTAGTTTCTGGTCGCCTTGACCTTCGAGATCGGGGCGTGTTCGGGCATCACGATCTTCGAGTCGACGCCCGACCGCGTGGCCGCGAGCGCGACCCCCTGGGCGTGGTTGCCCGCGCTGGCGGTGACGACGCCCGCGTCCTTCTGGGCGTCCGAGAGCGTCGCGATTCGATTGGTCGCCCCGCGGATCTTGAACGCGCCCGTCCGCTGGAAGTTCTCCAGTTTCAGGTGTACCTCGGCGCCGGTCATCGACGAATAGGTGTGGGACCGCTCGAGCGGCGTGTGTCTGGACGTTTCCCGCACCCGTTCGCGAGCCTCGAGAATATCGTCGAGTTCGAGCATACGCCCGACTACGGGGCGGGTACTGTAAGACTGTCGGGGACGACTCGCCGGACGGTCCGGCGCTCACGGCGACCCCAACAGGACAGTGTTGCCGGATTGGCAACACGACAGGGAATACAGGGAATGCACGGCGTGTGACGTGCGAGTGTAGAACGGGACGCGGTGCATATAAAGCTCATGGCTCCAGGGTAAAAGTGAAATCGCCACACAGAAGCGGGGAAACACCCGCGTCTGACGGTTGGCAGACGACCGTCATGCGCGTCTTCTTACCACGGTAGCATCCGGCACGATAGCGGAGCGAACCGCGTCGCGAAACGGGCGGTCGTCCGGCCACCCGTCGGCGTCGACGCCGAGTCGATCCGGCTGCCCGACGTAGATCCAGACGCGTCGGTCGTTCGGTCCCGAAACCGCAACCCGAACGTACAGTCCGCGATCGACGCCCTCGTAGCGATCGAGCCGCTCGAGCGCGGACTCGTCGACCGAGAGGAGTCGGCCCTCGACACTGCCGCCCGGAACGAGCGTCGGATACCGGCCGTCGACGCGCTGGAGCCCCTCGAGCGTCGCCGGTCCGACGAACTCGTACTCGCCGGGACCGTCCGCGAGCAGCGACGCGACCCGTTCGGGATCGGTCAGCGTCCCGTAGACGAAGACCAGCACGCGTCGGGGTACACACTCGACGGTCTTGCCCGTACTGGTTGGACTCGCGCTGCTGGGACCGGTATCGATGTCGTCGAAACGAACCCGCGACGCCGAAAAACTGACTCGCTCGAGCGGCCGCGTTACCGCTCTTCGACCGGGACGAACTCCTGGTCCTCCGGGCCGGTGTACCGCGAGAGGGGACGGATGAGACGGTTGTCCTCCTGGTACTCGAGGACGTGACCGACCCAACCGCCGGCGCGGCTCATCGCGAAGATGGGCGTGTACATGTCGATCGGGATGCCGAGCTGGTAGTAGACCGAGCCGGAGTAGAAGTCGACGTTCGGGGCGATCCCCTTCTCGGCCAGCCCCTTCTCCTGGGAGAGGTACTCCTCGATCGTGGTGGTGATGTCGTACCACTTCGAGTTGCCGCTCTCGGCGAGTTCCTTGCTGCGCTCTTGCAGGATCTTCGCGCGGGGGTCCTTGACGTTGTAGACGCGGTGTCCGAAGCCGGGAATGCGCCGGCCTTCGTCGGTCGCCTGCTCGACCCAGTCGAGGGGGTCGAGGTTGCTCTCGTCGATCTCCATCAGCACCTCCATGACGTCCTGATTCGCGCCGCCGTGAAGCGGGCCGGAAAGGGCACTAATACCACCGGTCACGGCACTGTAGATGTCGGCCATCGTCGAGCCGATCACCATCGACGTAAACGTCGAGGCGTTCAGGCCGTGGTCCGCGTGCAGGATCAGCGCCTGGTCGAAGGTTTCGGCGTGGACGTCGCTCGGCTCCTCGCCGGTCAGCATGTACAGGAAGTTCGCGGCCAGCCCCAGGTCAGGATGGGGGTCGACCGGCTCCTCGCCGAGCCGGTAGCGCTCGAAGGCCGCCAGCGCGGTCGGGATCTTGGCGGTGATGCGCCGCCCCTTGCGCATCGTCGCCTCGAGATCCTCGGGGTCAGCGTCGTTCTCGGGCTCGTAGGCCGAGAACATCGAAACCGCGGTTCGGAGGGCGGCCATCGGCCGTTCGTCGGCTGCCGCGAGCCGCTCCATGGCGTCGAGAACGTCGTCGTGGACCTCGCGCTCCTCCGAGAGCGCCGCGGCGAACGACTCGAGTTCGTCCGCGGTCGGGAGTTCGCCGTGCCAGAGGAGATAGAGGACTTCCTCGTAGCTCGTGCCGCGAGCGAGATCCTCGATCGAGTACCCTCGATAGATCAGTCGACCGGCGTCACCATCGATCGAGCTGAGCCCTGACTCTGCGACAAGGACTCCCTCCAGTCCTTTTTTGAGATCGTCAGCCATAGTCGATATTCCGCACCCCATTGGAAAAGTATTGTCGTTTGTTCGCCGTCACAGCCAAATGCGTGTGATGTCTCCGTTTCGTTCCGTGCGTGTGGTCAATCGAACCCGTTATAAGGACCGCTAATTCGACGTTCGGTCACCAACCACTATATGGGGCGAATTATTTTACATTATTTTTCGAGCAGTGCATCGAGCAGCTTCGTCTGGGCGGCGGCCAGATGCTCGGTGAACGTCGATCGAGCGATCTCCAGTTCCTCTGCGACGTCCGTCGCGTTCGCACCTTTCGGATAGTCGAAGTAGCCCATCTCGTGGGCTGTCTCGATGATCTCGCGCTGGCGCGTCGTCAGCAGGTCGCGGTCGACGAGCACCGGATCCGACGTCTCGTCGTCGTGGTCCTGCGTGAGTTCCTCGACGAGGACGCTCTCGAACCGGTCTCGAAGATCGTCGACGATGTCGGCGATCTCCGTCAGTTCGAGGGTTCGAAACGTCAACTCGAGCGCGCCGTCCTGTGCGCGGACCGAAGAGACGGGCGTCCCGGTTCCCTCGACGATTTCGCACGCGCAGTCGGCCTCGCTCTCGCGTTCGAATCGGTAGATCTCTTCGCGATCGTTCGCCTGAATGGGGGTCAGGTCGGTCGCGGTGCCATCGTCGATCGACTCCGTCCCAGCGTCGGCGGCGATACCGAACTCTTCGACGACCGTCCCGTCGGTCGACGCGCGCGACCGCGTCACGGAGGTGATCAGCTCGTCGGTAGACGCCGACACGTCCGCGATCGGGCAGTTCCCGGGGTCTTTGACGACGACTGTGGCTCGAAACCCGGTCATGGAAACGGATTACACACTGGGCGTAATAACCCGTCACCGGAATTCCCGCCGGATGAAAACACGTGAAAGCCCCTGGACCGCTCGCCCCGCGGCGAGCGGCCAGCCCCTTTCAGTCCCGCCCGACCGCGGTGGCCAGATCGAGCGAGCGACACACATAGCTCGTCCGGGCAGCCGGTACAGCTCTCCGAAACCGGCAGCCGACACGCAGAGCCCGACCGGTCAGCGACAGAGTGACCCTGCACGAGCGGCCGACACAGAGGGTAGTGGCACACCGCCAGCCGACGCAAATACCTCGATCAGCGCACCGAGAGATGCGGAACGACCGACCGTCCTCGAGCGACCGTGGGTCGCAACCCAACCGGGAGACCGACCGATCGGTTCAACACCACTCCTCGTACTGGTGACCCTACCTGTCGTACGTCCGGCCTTTATTGCAGCGACGGGATCGACGGCAGGGGACTCGAGACCGGCGGTCGCCGTTCGCCGCTTTCGTCACTGGATCCGGCAACGAAATCCGAGAAAGAGTGCCGACTCACGGAGTCGTACCGTGCCGTATGAGATCGCGGAACACTGGTCGTTCTGTTCGAACCGTTACAGTTCTCCCGACGCCGGTTCGACGGAAGGGACGCCCGCTCTCGAGTGCGAACGAGATGAACCGCAGAACAGTCGAATCGCCGATTCAGACCCGCTGGCCCAGTTTCTCGCGGCTGATGTGGACGCCGGTCGGCGTGATGATGATCTGATCGTCGCCCTTCCGGACGATGTCGCCGTCGACCTCCTGGGCGACCTGCCGGAGCTCGTCGACGATGTGTTCGACGGTGCTGTCCGAGGTTCGCAGACGCGTGATGTCCGCGATGACGATGTCGCCGTCGTAGACGGCGTCTTTGATATCGATGGCGTCGGCCTGGTCGTTGACTTCGGCGATGTGTACCTGCATAGCCGCCTCGGCCGAACTCGCCGACGCGTCGTCGAGATCCAGTTCGACGTAGTCCTCGGCCGTCCGAGACTGACCGCCGCCGAGGATTTTGCTCATAAGTCCCATTGGAGTAACCCACCGCGGCCGCCAGTATAGTTCTTACGTCAGACACAGTCACGACTTCGAATGAATTGGCCCCGAACACGGGCGAACGAGTCTCGAGGCGGTACCCGGCAGTTGCGCCCGAAAACTCGAGGAAAACCGTTCCGTCGGACGGAACGAACGACGAGATCGGGATGTTTCCAAACCGTTTAGTTTCAAAAATTGTACCGGTGAGGCGCAACGTTCGAGTCATGTCGAATGGAACCCTCCTCGTCGACCGACGGTCCGACGAACGAAGCTGTCTAGGACGATCCGGTGTCGACCCCGTCCACCGAGACCGACGCGAGATTTTTGTCTGCGACCGGTGACTCACGAACGATGACCTTCAGCATCTGCGCTCACGAGGCCTACGAGACCCCGACGGCGACAGCCACCACCGATTCGGCGTCGCCGTGACGACTCGCCTGCCCGGCGTCGGTGCCCTCTGTCCGTTCGTCAGCGACCGCGGCGCCGTCGCGACCCAGAGCCTGGTCAACGTCGAACTCGGCGACCGCGGGCTCGCCTACCTCGAGGACGGGCTCGCGATCGACGACGTCGTCAGAACGTCCGCGTTCTGACGGCCCAGCAGACGTAGTCTGATGAACGCCCTCGAGGCGCTGCTCAACGCCGACGAGGCCGCCCCGCAGCGACAGCTCCACGGCGTCGACCGCGAGGAGACGTTCGCCTTCACCGGCGCGGAGTGCGTCAAGCACTCCGGACACCTCGAGCGCGACAATTTCACCGTCGCCGGCAACATTTTGACCGGCGAGGACGTCCTCGAGGCGGCCGCGGCCAACTACGCGGCCAACGCCGTCCACGAGACGACCGATCCCGTGACGGGACCGGAGGCGGTTCGTGAAGACGCCGAAACCGATCCGCTCGCGAAGCGGCTGATCGACGCCCTCGCGGCGGGCGACCTCGAGGGCGGCGACAAGCGCGAGGAGCTGTCGGTCCAGAGCGCGGCGGTCATCGTCGAGACGACCGGCGCCACGATTGGAGCCGGCGTCCAACGACCTGCGGATCGACGCCAGCGAGACCCCGATCACCGACCTGGCGAGACCTACGAGCTCGCGATGACCGGCTACGAATCCACTTAGCGCGGTACAGCGACGCCTTCGAGGCGGACTCGCTCGAGTCCGTCGATAACTAGGCGCCGGACGCGAAGCCACTAGTTTGGTATAGCTGTATTTGATTTATTTCGTATCGATCCCGTCGTTCGGCGTTACGCACCCGACAGTAGAGAAGATCAGGACGCAGGTCTCGTAGAAACGAACGCTACCTCCCGCAAGACGCTGCAGCGTTCGTCGCGGACACGTACGGGAAGACGCCCAGCTGCCCAGCCAGCGGCGGCCGACCTCGAGGAAAAGGACTACGCGCCGGTCACCGTCTCTCTCGACGTCTACGAGATCGCGCGAACCGCGGGCGAACTCGTCGACCAGAGTCCGCGGACGATCTCGACGCAGTACGGCAGTCGGTGGTGCCGGCGCTGCTCGAGATCTACGGGCTACATCGACGATGAGTGGAACGGGTGGAACACGTTGTCCATCGGGGAACAGTCTCCGTCGCAGTAATCGACCGCTCGCGAGGTCCAGCAGTAACGAGATCCCTTTGCTTCAGCCACGAAGCGAAATGGAAGTCGGTTACCGGTAAGTCTCAAATGGGCTCCGACTGTACCGGGTATAGATGGCGTACTCGTTCCGGTCTGGGGCCGACTCCGCGCTCGAGTTCTCGACGAGCGAGCTGACGGGCGCGCTAGGTGATTCGGTTACGGTGTTGCCGCTGTTGGTCGCCCTCGCGGCGACGACGAGCGTCTCGCTGCCCCACGTGCTGGTCGGCTTCGGCGTCTTCCAGATCGTCTGGGGGCTCTACTACGGACTGCCGCTGTCCGTCGAACCGATGAAGGCCCTGATCGGGCTGGCGATCGTCGGGACGCTCACCTACGCGGAACTCGCCGCCGCCGGCCTGTTGGCGGGGGGCATACTGCTCGCGGTGGGGAAACTGGGGCTCGTTGGCCGGCTCCAGCGGGTCGTCGGCGAACCCGTGATTCGCGGCGTCCAGTTCGCCGTCGCCCTGCTCCTCCTCGAGGCGGCTGTCGACCTCTCGACGGGGAACCTCCCGGTCGCGATCGGCGGGCTGGCCGTCGTCGGCCTGCTAGCGCTGGTCGGCTACCGGCAGGCCAGCGTGCTGGTCGTGCTCGGACTCGGCGCCATCGCGGCCGTCGCGACGACGGGGCTCCCGACGCCGCAGGTGCCCGCCCTCGCCGTCTTCCCGGCGGGCGGGCCGACGCTGTCGAGCGCCGCGCTCGAGGGGACCGTCGCACAGTTGGGGATGACGGTCGGGAACGCGGCGATCGCGACCGCCCTGCTCTGTGGCGATCTCTACGACCGGGACATCTCGCCGGACGCGCTCTCGACGAGCATGGGCGTGACCTGTCTGGCGGCGATTCCGCTCGGCGGCGTACCGATGTGCCACGGCAGCGGCGGCCTCGCGGGGAAGTACGCCTTCGGCGCTCGAACCGGGGGTGCGAACGTGTTGCTCGGGGTCGGCTACCTCGCGCTGGCGCTCGTGGCCACCGGGGCCCTGCTGGCCGCGTTCCCGTTTGCCGTCCTCGGCGTCCTGCTCGTCGTCGTCTCCCTCGAGTTGGCTCGTGCGGCGTTCGAGCCGGTCTCGGGCCGCCGTTCGCTGGCGTTCGTGCTCGGCGTCGGCGCCGTCGGCCTGTTCGTCAACGTCGGCGTCGCGTTCGTCCTCGGCGCCGGCCTGTTCTGGGCGCTGGCTCGAGCGGAGTGAACGGTCACTCGAAGCTGGCGTCTTTCCGCACTGTCAGTGCTGTTTTCGACGGTAGCGTAGCAAATCCCCCGCAAAACCAAGGTGAAGACGCCGCTCGAGCGGTGCAGCGGCGACTGTCGGCTGGGTTCGTCACTTCCCCGGTTTCGACAGGATAAATTACATGGTGCGATATCAAACCAGTCGAACGCGAGAGACGCGGGGCTTTTCTCTCCGGACTGCGAAGGTGTGCCGATGCCAGCGAGCTGGGCCGAACTCTTCGATCGAGGCGCGGGTTACGACGTGGATCTCGAGACCGTTCGAACGGCGGCCGACGAGCTGTCGGCCGAGACGGAGACCGACTCGGGAACGGAGGCCGGCGACGATGCCTGAGCGACCGAATCCGGCCCGCGTCGTCGCGGCTCCCGAAGTGCTCGCGGCCGACCTGCTCGTCGGCGGCGACGCCCGCGAGGCCCTCGATCACGTCCGTCGTCACTCCTGGGTCGAGCTGGTTGCGAGCGACCGGTTGCTCGAGGAAACCGAACGGCTCGTCGCAGTGCTGGCCGATTCCGACCTCGCGGCCGACCACCGGGAGCGACTCGAGGCCGAGCGAGTGGCCGTCGACCAGCCGGCGGACGACCACCCGGCGCTCGCCTCGGCCTACCGAGGTGGGGCTGCACACCTGCTCTCGTACGACGAGGGACTGGGATCGGCGCGGGCGGGCCTCTCCCTGCAACCTCGCGTCTCGGTCAGCGTCCGCCCCCCGGACGCGTTCGCGCGGCTGTTCAACCCCGAGAGCCTCTACGAGGCCGTCGAGGGCGGGGCGTATCCCGGTCCGGATCGGGACCCTCGAGCGTCGGAGTAACACGCGAGAAGAGCATCGCGGCGCGGCCGCTCGAGTCGAGATGTTTATGCGGACCCAGCCGCGAGTATGGAGGGGTCAATGAACGATCTCCGCACCGGATTGAGTTACGGGGACGTCCTCCTCGTTCCGAACCGCTCGCCAGTCGACAGCCGCAGCGACGTGGATCTCTCGACGACGTTCACGCCCTCGGTCGAGCTCGAGACGCCGCTGGTCTCGGCCGCCATGGACACCGTCACGGAGGCCGAACTGGCGATCGCGCTCTCGCGCGCCGGCGGCTTCGGCGTCCTCCACCGCTTCCTCACGCCGTCGGAGCAGGCCGAACAGGTCGCGCGCGTGAAAGACGCCGGCGAGCAGGTCGGCGCCGCGATCGGGATCGACGAGGACTACGTCGGGCGCAGCGCCGCGCTGGTCGAGGCCGGCGTCGACGCGCTCGTCGTCGACGTCGCCCACGGCCACATGGAGCGAACCATCGACGCCGTCGAACGGCTCCGCGAGGAATTCCCCGAGACGGATCTGGTCGCCGGCAACGTCGCGACGCCCGCGGGCGTCGAGGATCTGGCGGCCGCCGGCGCCGACTGCGTGAAGGTCGGCATCGGTCCCGGCTCCCACTGTACTACGCGGAAGGTCGCCGGGGCGGGCGTTCCCCAGTTAACCGCCGTCGACGACTGCGCGGAGGCGGCCGAGGCCCTCGAGGTCACCGTCTGCGCCGACGGCGGCATCCGGACCTCCGGCGACGCGGTGAAGGCGCTGATGGCGGGCGCCGACACCGTGATGATGGGGAGCCTCTTCGCGGGCACCGAGGAGGCCCCCGGCGCGGTCGTCGAGGTCGACGGCACGCGATACAAGCGCTCGCGCGGCATGGCGACGACGACCGCCGCGGAGAAGCGCGACGACAAAGAGGAGAACGTCCGGGCCGACGAGGGCGTCGAGGCGCTGACCCCGTACAAGGGGCCGGTCGCCGACGTCGTCGAGGAGTTCTGCGCGGGCATCCAGTCGGGGCTCTCCTACTGCGGCGGCCACACGATCCCCGCGGCCCGCGAGAAGGCCGGGTTCATCCGCGTCGCCGCCAGCGCGAAGGAACGAGAGGGCTACCACGCCGACCACGACTGGGAAGGCGTCGACGTCGACAGCACGGCGAAGGCCGTCGACGGCTCGGGATCGGACGGGGGAAGCGCGAACGCGGCCGCGGAAGGCGACGACTGACGGCCGTCGATCGCCGTCGTTTCGGCGCTCGCGTTCGGACGCGAGCGGAGACGGCCGACCGCGACTCAGACGGGTTTTCTCGCTTCGATCCGCGCGGACGCGACCGGCAGGTCCGCGGTCCACTCGCCCTCGAGGGCGATCGAGCCGTCGACGAAGCCGGCGTCGTCGAGCAGCGTTTCCAGTTCGTCGACCGTCGCGGCCCCGCCGACGCAGGCGTCGACGGCGTCGGGGTTCTCGCGGATCTCCCGCGGGAGCGGCTCGGTCGCGACGAGGTCCGAAATCGCGAGCGTGCCGCCGGGCCGAAGGACTCTGTACGCCTCCGCGAACACCTGCCCCTTGTCCGGCGAGAGGTTGACGACGCAGTTCGAGACGATCGTATCGACGGTCGTGTCGGCGACCGGGAGGTATTCGATCTCGCCCAGTCGGAACTCGACGTTCTCGAGTTCGCTGTCCGAAGCGTTTTCGCGAGCGCGCTCGAGCATCTCAGGGGTCATGTCGACGCCGATGACCCGTCCCCCGGAGCCGACCTCGCGGGCCGCGAGGAAGCAGTCGAACCCGCCGCCGGAGCCGAGGTCGAGGACCGTCTCGCCGGCCTCGAGGTTCGAGATCGCGACCGGGTTGCCACAGCCGAGTCCGAGGTTCGACTCCTCGGGGGCGGCCTCGAGGTCGGCCGGCTCGTAGCCGAGCGACAGTGCCCGGGACGGATCGTCCTCGAGGTCGAACTCGCCGTTCGAAGCATCACAGCAGCCGCTATCGGTTTCCGAGGTGTCACAGCACTCTGTTTCGGTGTCGTCGTCGGCCGCGGAGTCGTCACAGCAATCGGCGTCGGTCGTCGATGCGTCGCAGCAGTCGTCGTCGGCGGACGCGACCTCGGCGTACCGCTCGCGGACGTGCGTCCGCCGGTCGCGCGGCGTGTCGGTCGCGTCGTCGATGGTAGTATCGGTTCCTGACATGGTGGTATCGGTTCGTATCGGTCGGCAGTCAGTCGGACTCCGGAACGTCGACGGCGGCGCCGATATCGAGCAACTCGAGCGCCGCCGTGTCGGCGATCCGGTAGTAGGTCCACTTCCCCTTCTTGCGGCCCTTGATCAGCCCCGTCTCCCGGAGCCGCCGGAGGTGGGTCGCGACCGTCGACTGGGGCGCCTCGAGGACGACCTGCAGTTCGCAGGCGCACCGCTCGCCGTCCCGGAGCGCCTCGAGGATCCGCACCCGGTGTTCGTTCGCCAGCGCGCCGAACACCGCCGCCTGCGTCGCGACCCTGTCCTCGGCCGGCCGCTGCTCCGTCAGGGCGTCGACGGTCCCCTCGACGTCGTCGCACACGCCCTCGAGGCTCCGGCAGGCCGCCTCGAGCGCGTCGTTGTCAGAACTCATATTGTATTTTCTCGATTTATGATGAGCGAGACCTTGCTCTCGAGAGCGGTTTCTCGAGCGCTCCCTCACCTACGAGACCTCACGTTCCGGGCCAATATAAAGGTCTAGTGCTGAATGTCGAGAAATCGTCGGTTTCGGGAGATCTGCAGAACGTATTCGGATTGGTAGAGATGAATCGGAAATACTCGATCTATCGACTCATCAGTCGCGTCCGGCGTACCACTCCGCGAACTCGGCCAGCGCGCGGCCGCGGTGGGAGATGGCGTTTTTCTCCTCGGTGCTCATCTCTGCCATCGTCTGCCCGTTGTACTCGAAGATCGGATCGTAGCCGAAGCCGCCCTCGCCGCGCGGGGCGACGAGCGTGCCCGCGACCGTTCCTTTGAAGGTCTCGGTACCGTCCTCATCCGCGTACGCGAGCACCGTCTTGAACCGCGCCCGGCGGTTCTCCTCCTCGCTCGCGAGTCGCCAGAGGCGTTCGACGCCGACGGTGTCCTCCACGTACGCGGAGTACGGTCCCGGGAACCCCTCGAGCGCGTCTACGAACAGCCCCGCGTCGTCGACGAGCACCGGTTCGTCGCTGCCCAGTTCCTCGAAGGCCTCGCGGGCGCCGTGGGCTGCGATCTCGGCGAGCGAGTCGCTCTGGACCTCGGTGTAGTCGTAGTCGATCTGGTCGACTGGCTCGAGGTCCGCGAGGTAGTCCCGCGCCTCGCGAACCTTCCCCTCGTTGCCGGTGACGAATCGAAAGGCCATACGCGATGCGGCGTTCGCGGGCGGAAAATAGCCGTCGATCGCGCAGTTTCGCGGCGCGCCGGTTCCGGACCCCGGCGGAGCCTTATGTTCGAACGACACGAATTCGATCGTATGGAGATCACTGACTGGGACGATCCGACCCGGATCGACGACCTCGAGGGCGGCGGCGAGCGCCGCGTCCTCGCCTGCACGGACGAACTGATGGTGGTCCACTACTCGCTGTCGGAAGGCGAAGAGGGCGAGCCACACAGCCACGAGGAGGCGACCCAGGCGAGTTTCGTCATCGAGGGCTCGCTCGAACTCCGCGGCGCGTACTCCGGAACGGTCGAGGCCGGCGGCTCCTACGTCATCCCGCCCGGGACGGAACACGGCGTGCGCGCCCTCGAGCCGTGTCGCGTGATCGACGCGTTCGCGCCGCCGCTCGCGGAGTATTTGCCCGATTAGACGCCGCGAAACGTCGGTCGCGGTGATCGACGCCCCCGACTGTATCATGGGCGAGGTCGACCGCTGATCGCGGTCGGTGATTAAGAGTCCGCGAGGCGCTCGAGCGGCTCCCAGCCGTCGAGGACGGTCTCTCTGGTGTACTCGGCGGCCTCCCCGTCGGTCAGCTGGCGGGCCCAGTCGACGCGCTCGTCGGGCGTAAAGCCGGGGCCCTCGTTCTCGTACTCGGCGTAGAAGGCGGTCTCCTCCTTGTCGGGGTCCCGCCAGTTGTGCCATCCGTCCGGCCGGATCTGCTCTCCGAGGTGGCAATGAGCGAACACCGTCTGGGCGTAGGGTCGCCACGGTCGCCCCAGGTAGAAGGAGCCGTCTGGCGCGTCACCCGTGATCTCGCAGTTTCGGAAGAGATAGCCGTAGTCGGTGTCCTCGGTCGTCGAGGCGGCGGTGACGTACCCCTCGTCGCCGGTACAGAAGATCTCGCAGTCCTCGAAGACGGCCGTCGACCAGCCGAAGATGAAGTCGACTCGCCCCTCGACGTAGCAGTCGCGGTAGTACTGGCGGCTGTCCTCGCCGTGGGTGTAGAGGGTGTCCTGATGGCCGAGGAACCGACAGTTCTCGAAGACGGCGCGGTCGCCGTCGACCCGGGCGGCCACGGCCTGTCCCACGGCGCCCGCCGTGTTCTGAAACGTGAGGTCCCGCGCCGTGAAGTCGTCGCCGAACA
Source organism: Haloterrigena salina JCM 13891 (assembly GCF_000337495.1). Classification (GTDB taxonomy): domain Archaea; phylum Halobacteriota; class Halobacteria; order Halobacteriales; family Natrialbaceae; genus Haloterrigena; species Haloterrigena salina. Next base: position 56,023 of record NZ_AOIS01000030.1, on the reverse strand, counting down.
GGAAGCAACTCGAGGACTCGGTCGTCCCCATCTCCTCGCCGAAGCGGTTCTCCTTGCCGTTGTAGTCGTCGTACGTGAGGATCGTCTCCTCGGGGTCCTCACCGACGAGGGTCACGTTGGTCTTGGAGGTCGGCACCACCAGTTTCTCCTCGTAGGTCCCGGACTCGAGGAGGATCGTCGTCTCCGCGTCCCGGAAGTCCGGAACGGCGTCGATCGCGGCCTGAACGGACTCGAAATCGCCGCTCCCGTCTCGAGCGACGACGAAGTCGGGGCTCTCGACCTGCATACTGCCCCACGTTGTGCCGCCGTCCGGTATAACGGTTCGGTCCGTCGACGTCTCGTGATTTGGAGAGCTACTCGAGTCTAACGACCCCTCGCGGAGACGGATCGACACGAAACCCGAGGTGACGGCACCATCCCGTCACAGCCTCGTGTGCACGGGCGAGTTCGCGGAATCGGCGACGACAGTAACGCAGAGCCAGAACGTATTTCCGTCAGAGTGGGGCCAGACGGGAGAATCAGAAGCACAGCGGTTCTGATTCAGCGATCGTTCGGTTCCCGTTTCAGGCGATTTCTATGGTACAAGTACCATAACGGAACCACGACACCGAGGAGGGGAAGTCTCGCAGTTAGCGTCGGAAGCTGTCTGATCCTCGAATCCGCGTATTCTATTCGTCGAATATCGATGCGGAGAAGAAAATAGCCGAGATATTGAGCGATAATCGTCAATATCGTAATCGATAGTAACATCCGCTCCATTTGGTACGCAATATACTAATACGAATAATAAGATATCGGAACCGAGTCCCGACGAAAAGGGATGGACGGCTAGGGATCGTACGGCGACGGAATCGGAAACGAGTGCGCGCTCAGTTGGCCGACTCGTCCTGGTCGTCGACAATGACCTCGACGGGTTCGTCCCGGCGGTCCTCGTCGGCGCCGGACTCGCTCTGTTCTTGCTGCCAGAGGAGCGCGCCGGCGACGAGGACGACGATCCACGACCGCCAGTTGGCGAGGTTCAGGGTGTAGCCGACGCCGAAAGGCTTCTCGACGAGCATTCCCTCGCCGGGCTGCCAGTACGAGGAGATCATCCGTCCGAGGCTGGGTCGATCGAAGTTGTACGGTACGCCGAGAATCTCTCCGGAAGTCGGTTTGTCTGCCATACGAGAAGATACGACCTCGCCTGATAAGAGTATTTGGTGATCCTCTCCGTCAGCGGAATCGAACACCCGCGGGGCCTCGAGAGCGCCGGCCCTATCACGGTTCCGCGGGGACGAGAGCCGCCGCCCTACCGCTCGAGCAAGGCCTCGATCAGCTTCGATTCGGCTTTCTGGAGGTGTTCCGCGGCGGTCGCGGTCGCACAGTCGAGTTCGCGGGCGACATCGGCTGCCGTCGCCTCGCGGGGAACGTCGTAGTAACCGATCTCGAGGGCGGCCTCGACAGCCTCGCGCTGGCGCTCGGAGAGCTGTCCGACGGCGCTCTTCGGGGCGACGGTCTCCCCGCCGACCGCCTCGACGGTAACGCCGACGCCGTCGGGGACGCCCTCGATCGCGTTCTGGATGTCGGCGTCCGTCCCGATGAACGAGAACGTGTTGGTCCCGTCGTCGTTGCAGACGATCGGCGGCACGGTGATCAGGCTCCCCCGCGTGAAGTTCTCGAACAGGAGTCGCGCGGCGTCGGCGACCGCTCCCTCGAGGAAGCAGTGACACTCCCGGTCCGCGAGCGGGAGGAGTTCGTACTCGTCGACGTTCCGGCTGGCCTCGAGTTCGGGCTCGAACCGGCGGTAGTCGCCGCGAAGCCACAGCAGGAACGCCGTCGGCGGCGCCGCGACGTTCCAGTTGACGATGTGGGCCCGATCGAGCGACGGCGCCCCGCCCGCGAGCCGCCGGTACAGCGGCGGCGCGTACTCGCCGACGGGGTCCAGCGTGATGCGAACGCGTTTCATCGATCGGTTGCTGTCGACTAGTCGACAGGCGACGTAATAAATGCGGGCGACATATTCGGCCGAACGGTTTCCACTCGGCCGCCCGTAGGACCGCGTATGCAGCGAAACGTCGGTGGACTCGATCGCATCGTACGCGGCGTGCTCGGCATCTGGTTGGTCGTGATGGCCGCGGCGGCCTACCAGGACGACAAGCGCGAGCGCGCGGCGATAGCGGGCATCGCCGGACTCGGACTCCTCCAGAACGTCTGGATGGGCTTTTGCGGCGGAAACTACCTGCTCGGGGTCGATACGACCGAGGACTCCTGCGCTGCGAAGTGACGAGTCCTCGAGTGTCGACTCGTCGAGCCGAGACGCATCGAGCCGAAAATCATCGAGTGACTCCCTCGAGGCGACCTATTCCGAGGCGTCGTCGGTGACGTACCGGCCCCGTCCCTCGACGTCCCGCAGGCGCTCGAGCACCCGCTCCTCGCCGACCTCGCGGTAGCCCTCCCGAAGCGCCTCGCGGAGCGGGTCGGGGTCGTCGGCGGTGCCGACGAGGCTCTGGTCGAAGACGTGGATGTCCATCGCGTAGTCCTCGACGTGATCGGTGTGGTAGCCGAGGCCGAAATCGATGAGGTAGGTGCGATCGCCCGTCTGCTCGCCGCCGTCGGCCGTCCGCTCGGTTCCGGAGGCATCGGGTTCCGCGGACCCGACGCGGACGTTCCGCGTCGTCGGATCGCCGTGGACGAACCCGGCCCGGTGTAGCCGCGCGAGGTGTCGACCGACGTCGCGAACGCGCTCGGCGGTCAGCCCGTCGCGGAGATCCATCTCGCCGACGTACTCGAGTTCCAGGCGCGCCTCCCGCGGATCGACGTCCGAGAGCACCGGCGTCGGCACCCCCTCGCGGCGAGCGAGGGTCGTCAGGCGGGCCTCGAGGGTCGTCCGCTCGCGGCGGAGTCGTTCGTCGAGTTCGGGATGGCGATAGCTCTTGGCCTCGCGATGCTTCGTGACACGACCGGTCTCGGGTTCGAGGTCGACGAGCGCCTCGGCACCGCGAACCTGCGTCTCATCGCCGTCCGCTCCGCGGCCGGCTGCGAGCTCCGGTTCGTCGCTGCGCCACGTGACGGGGACCTGATCAGGCCGATAGTTCGGATCGACGCGGGACTCCTCGATTTCGAGGGTATCGCCGGCCTCGTACATCTTCGCCCCTAGCACAGCGATCATGCCGGCGTTGTCCCGGAGGAATCGCGGTTCGGGCGCGTGGAACTCGGCCCCGCGCTGGGCGCACATCTCCGCGAGCATCTCCCGCAGGCGGGCGTTCTGTCCGACGCCGCCGCCCAGCACGAGTTCGTCGCTGCCGGTCAGCGAGAGCGCGCGTTCGGCCACTTCGGTCAGCATTCCGAAAATGTTCTCCTGCAGCGAGAAACAGATGTCCTCGACCGGCACGTCGTCGTCGTATCGCTGCTTGGCGGCGCTCATGATCCCCGAAAAGGAGAAGTCCATCCCCTTGACGACGTAGGGGAGGTCGACGTACTCGCCGTCCTCGGCGGCCGCCTCGACTTTCGGCCCGCCGGGGTGAGACCAGCCGACGTGGCGGGTGAACTTGTCGATCGCGTTGCCGACGCCCGTATCCATCGTCTCGCCGAGCACGCGGTAGCGGCCGTTGCGGTAGGCCAGCAGGTGGGCGTTGGCGCCGCTGGCGTTCAGACAGACCGGCGAGTCGAAGCCCGAGGCGTGGCGGCCGATCTCGAGGTGGGCGACCATGTGGTTGACGCCGACGAGCGGGACCTCGAGCGCCTGACTCAGCGCGCGGGCGGCCGTGCCGACGATCCGCAGGCAGGGGCCGAGCCCCGGCCCTCGAGAGAAAGCAACTGCGTCGACCGGAGCCTCGCCGGCGGGCCCGTCGTAAGTCTCGCGGGCGTGCTCGAGGGCGGTCTCGACGACGCGGGGGATCGCGTCGTGCATGTGTTCGGCGGCCTCGCGGGGGTGGATCCCGCCGCTGTCGGGTTGGTAGGCGTCGCTCTCGATGAAGACGTCGTCGGTCGCGGAATCGTACACCGCTGCGCTGGCTGCCCACGCGGTGCCTTCGATTCCAAGGATGCGGATGTCAGAACTCACGGGTTGATACTGCAACTACTCGGTCGATTGAGTCACGCGGAGAGAAGGTCGTTACTCGCTTACGGGCGTGTCGCGCCCGTTCGCACGTCCGGCGTCCCTTGCTCCGCTCGGATCCTCGCTATTCCCACTCGGTGTAACTGCACTTGCCGCAGTGCTTGCGGTCGCCGTGGTCGGCGAGGAAAGCGTCCCCGCAGCGGGGGCACTGTTCGCGCTCGGTGCTGCCGTCGTCGTCGTAGAGCTCGTGTCGTGGCATTTATGCTTCCTCCGCTTCGGCGTCCGCCTCGGCCTCGGCCTCTTCGGCGCCGATCTTGTTTCGCTCGAGCATGTGGTCTTGCTCGACGTCGCGGGCGTCGTCGGCCGTGTCGTAGACCTTGGCCTCGCCGACGGTCTTTCGCATCCCGAACTTCGTGTCGAGTTTGCGGACGACGACCTCGTCGGCGTCCTTGTTCAGTTTGGCCGCGAGACTGTCCCGGACCTGCAGGCGCTCCGGCGTCGCGTCCTCGTGGGACAGTTCGAAGGTCACGTCGGTTCGATGCAACATGGGATTCTCCGTTTCGGAGATGATGTCGACGTCCATGATATCACTCAGTTACCCTACTATCCCCGTGTCGCGACTAAAAGGATTTCGAAGCACCCCACCGTTGCCGGCCGACGAGACGATCCGCAATCGACCCGTGTCCGTCGGCCCCCGAATCCGTCGAGTCGAGGTTGAATTCGGTCAGAACCGATGAAAGAACTTACACGTTCGCCGCGTGACGGGTCGATTGATGCCCTCCAGACGACGACTGCTCGCCGGCGTCGGAGTCGGCGCCGTCGGAATCGCCGGCGGTACGAGCGTTCTCGACGTCGAGTTCGCCGCCGACACCGTGTCCGCCTCGACGAGCGGCGAGACCGACTGGCCGATGGCACGCTACGATCCCAGCGGAACCGGCTACAATCCGAGCGCGACGGGACCGGAAGACGGCGTCGAGGTCGCGTGGCAGCAGGACACGGAGTCGAACATGTACGGACTGTCGGCGCCGATTCTTGTCGGGGAGACGCTGTACGCGGTCGGTCAGCAGTCGCTCGTCGCGTTCGAACGCGACACCGGCGAGATTCGATTCACGCGGGACGGTCAGTACTGGTCGTCACCGGCTCGAGCCCCGGCGCGAGCGTACCGAAGCGACACCCTCGCCGTCTGCGGCCGAGAGGGACTGTACGGCCTGAGCGCCGGCGGCGGATACGAGGTGCTCGGCCGGTCGATCGGCACCGAACGATGGCACAGTCCCGGTCAAGAGAGTCAGCGATGGTCCAGTTCGTCGCCGCGGGAACAGTCGCCCGTCACCGCGGACGAAACGGTGTACGGAATCGTCCCGAACACCGACCGCGTCGTCGCGCTGGACGCGAGCAGCGGTCGCGTCCGGTGGGAGCGAACGGTCGGCGACGAACGGTCGACCGGATCGAATCGGCCGGCGGTCCGCGACGGGGTCGTCTACGTCTCGAGTTATCCCGGAGACGTCGTCGCCTTCGACGCCGAAACGGGCGACGTTCACTGGAGCGCCAAACCGGATCCCGGGGAAGAGACGCCGATGACCTACTACGAGTTCCACCCGCCGACGGCGACGGACGAGGGACTCGTCGTTCCCTATCGGACTGGCGTCGTGTTGCTCGATCCGGCCGACGGCAGCGTTCTGTGGGAGTACACCCACGACGGGAACGCTACCGACGGCAGCGCCGCCGTCGCCGACGGAACGGTGTTCGTCACCGACGGCGAGGAGTCGCTGCACGCGATCGACCTCGAGCGCGGCGAGCGGGAGTGGACCGCCGAGTACGTTCCCGACACGGATCCGGTCGTCGCCGACGGCATCGTCTACCTCGGGTATCAGTTCCCAGAACTGGTCGCGATCGACGCCGAGACGGGCGAGCGACGGTGGCGCTACGAGGAGGCGACGTACTTCACGCAGCCGATTGTCGGCGACGGCGTGCTGTATGTCCTCACCGACGACGGACTGCTCGCCCTCGAGGAGGCCGAGTAACCATGACTGACGGACGCGATCACCAGTCGAATCCGCCCGAATTCCGCCGGGGGCAGCGAAACTCGCTCTCGGTCGCACTCTCTCGCCTTCGGTACGATCCCGTCCTCTTCGTCCCGTTTCTCCTCGTTGGGCTTCTCCTCGCGGTCGTCGACTGGCTCCACCGACGCGATCCGATTCCGACCCTCGAGCGGACAGGACTGGGTACGGACGGAGTCAATATCCAGATCGAGTACGTCGGCTATCCGACGGGGATCGGCCAGACGCTGCGCCCGCTCGAGTCGCTGATCGGGCTCGAACCGCACTACCTCGGCTAGGGGCTCGCCCTGTACGTCCTGCCGCTGGTCGCAGTCACCATCGCCGGCGCCGCCACGATGGCCCGCGCGATGGATCGACCCGTTCGGTTTGCGGACGTCGCCTCGCTGTTCGGATTCGTCGTCGCGCTGGACCTGCTCCAGCGGCTGTTCGGTTCCATCGCCCTCCTCCAGGAGATGGGGCTATGGGGGTTCGTCCCCTTGGCGATCTACTTCGCACTGTTCGTGCGGCTCTTCCTCGTTCCGGGACTGCTCGTCGCCGGGCGACCGCTGCGGCCGGCACTCCGGGAGAGCAGCCGGTTTGCGGACGGACGCGGCTGGTCTCTTTTCGCGCTGCTCCTCGCAATCGGACTCTCGGCGTGGCTGCTCTCGCTTCTCCCGGTCGTGGGGCCGGTGCTGAGCAGCGCCCTCGTCGCACCCGTTCACGCCGTCGCGATCGGTGTCGTTCTCGAGCGAGACGGTGCCCTCCGGCAGTCGACTGGGTGGCTCGATTAGTCCGAGAGCGCAACCAGTCCGCACGGCGCCTGCGCCTCGAGGCCTTCTCCCCAGCCAGTATCGATAGCGTCCCAGGAGTCGCCGAAGTCCTCGCTGCGGAACAACCCGCGGTTGTGCAGCGCGTAGACGACGCCGTTCGCGTCGGTCGTTTCGAAGACGGCGCGGACGACGCCCTTGCCCGTCGGGAGGCCGCGGCCCTCGAGTCGCTCCCAGGGCTCGTCGCCGAGCCGACGGTAGACGTGCGAGTCGGCCCGCTCGGCCGTGTGGGCCGTTCGGGCGCCGCTGGCACTCGAGACGATGACCGCGTCGGGGTCGGCGGGGTCGACGGCCAGCCCCCAGCAGTAGGTGTGCCCGAGGCCGTCCTGGGGACGGCGCCAGGAGTCGCCGCCGTCGTCGCTGACCGCGTAGCCGTCGCCGGCGGCGGTGTAGATCCGGCCCTCGCGGTCGCCGTGGGTCGCGAGCGTGTGGTTGTCTCGGCGCGACCCCTCGGGGCGATCGCGCCACGTCTCGCCGCCGTCGGGGCTCAGAACGAACGCGCCCGCTTCGATGCCGACGTAGAGTCGATCCGGATCGAAGGGGTCGACCTCGAGCCAGCGGACGTGGTGGGTGTGGGGTCGCGGCGGGAACGCCCACTCGTCGGCCGACGGGAGGTCGGTCAGTCCCTCGAGGTGCGTCCAGGTGTCGCCGCCGTCGGCCGAGCGGTAGACGCGGCTCGGTTCGGTTCCGGCGTAGACCACGTTCGGATCGCGAGGGCTGACCGCCAGCGCCGTGACGGCCTCGCTGACGAAGTCCGTCTCGAGGCGTTCGAACTCTCGTTCACCCGGCTCGGTAGCCTGTCCGCGAGTGCGGTAGAGGCCGTCCTCGAAGGTGCCGACGAAGACTCGCTCGGGGGCCGCCCGCGAGGCGGCGAGACACTCGATCCTGTGGCCCTCGAGTCGAGTGCTCGCGTGGCTCATCCCGCCCGGTTCGGATTCGTCGCTCGCGTAACAGCGGAGCCGGTCCCGCATCGCCGCGTAGAGCGTCCTCATGTGGCACGAAGACGGCGTCTATCACCAAACAAGTCGGGGTCGGCGAACGGAGTCGCCGGCCGAGGTGTCGATAGAATTGCCAATTGATTTATCATCGTCGTCTTCCCATCACGTACTGTTCCGACGATGTTCACCAGTGCTCGCCGCACGTCGACGTACGTCCGGGAGTACTCGGTTTCGATCGCCGGGCTCGGGTTGCTCGCGATCGTCGCCGCGTACGTCGTGACGTTCGGCGGCCCCGTCTTCCTGCTCGTCCTCGAGGCGGGCGTCCCGACGACGATCGGGCTCGGTCACGTCTGGTACGGGGTGCGGACGCGGACCGACGAGGAGACGACGCGGCGGGCGGACATCGTCACCGTCGGTTCGGTCACCTGCGGCGCGATGGTCGCGCTCTTCTGCGCCTGGAGTATCTACCTGCTCTCGGTCAGAATGGGCTTTTCCGGCGGGTTCACCCAGCCGGTGATCAGCGCACTGAGCACCGGGATGGCCTTCGGCGGCCTGCTCGGCCACACCTACGTCGAGTTTACCCACTACTACCGCGAGAGCGAACGGCTCTCGCGGGCGGTCGACGCCTCGATGGACGGGATCGCCGTCGTCGTCGACGACGAACACGCCTACGTCAACGACGCCTACGCCTCCCTCTACGGCGTTCACGACTCGGCGACGATCGAGGGGACCGAGTGGGCCGAACGGTACACGAACGCCGCGCAGGCGACGATCGACCGCGAGGTGCGTCCGGCCCTCGCCGAGCGAAACTACTGGCGCGGGACGCTGATCGGTCAGCGGGCCGACGGGACGACGTTTCCCCAGGACGTGACGGTCAGCGCCCTCGAGCATGGCTACGTGGTCGTCGCCCGCGATATCACCGAGCAGCGCGACCGGGAGCAACGGATTCAGGTGCTCAACCGCGTCCTCCGGCACAACCTCCGGAACGCCGCGACCGTGATCAAGGGCCACGCCAGCCTCATCAGCGAGAAACAACCCGCCCTCGAGCGCGAGCACGTCAGACCGATCCTCGAGGAGACCACCGACCTGATCGAGACGGCCGACAAGGCCCGCGGCGTCGAACGGACGCTCGAGCGCAACGGGGACGGCGATCTGATCGACGCCACGGCGGCGGTTCGCTCGGTCGTCGACCGCGCGCGATCGGCCTACCCCGACGCGCGGATTGCGTCCAGAACCGACGAGTCGGGGGCGAGGGCGACCGCGCCGACCGTCGACGGAAGCGTCGTCGACGCCCTGAACGAGCTCGTCGACAACGCCGTCGAACACAACTCGGCCGCGGACGAAGAGGGTGCGGACGGCCCGACCGTCGAGGTCGCGGTCCGAGCCGTCGACTACGGCGGCGAACTCCGACTCGAGTTCACGGTCGCGGACGACGGCGACGGGATTCCCGAAACTGAGCGCCGGGCGGTCCTCGACGGCGCGGAGACGCAACTCGAGCACGGCTCCGGACTGGGGCTGTGGCTCGTCAACTGGATCGTCCAGAACGGCGGCGGCGATCTGCGGTTCGCCGACCGCCCCGACGGCGGGACGGTCGTGACGCTGTCGTTTCCGTACGAGTGCGCCGCCGGCCCGAGACCGGCCCTGATGGAGACACTGTGATCCGCGTGCCGCGGCGTCTCGAGCCACCGCGTCGCGCGGCGTCGGTCGGCCCGACAGTCACGGCGTCGTGAGTACCGCCTACATTAATATAACTCGAATTCCTACCGGTCGGTCGAATATGCCCATCCAACCCCCCGCCCCGTCGACCCCTGACCGGCCCGTTCCCGCGGGCGAGGACCGAGTCCTCGCGACCACGTCCCAGCTGGCTGGCCGCGTCGAAGACGCTCTCGGCTGTCGGCTCAACGCGACCGTCCTCGAGGACCTCCTGCTCGAACTCGACCGCGGCGACTTCGTCGAGTGGGTGACCGTCACCCGCGACGGCGAGTACGTCTGGGACCTGAGCGACGTCCCCGAGCGGATCGGCGACGTCGTGGCCGCGCTCGTCGTCGAGCGCCTCGAGCAGTGGCTCGAGGCGCGAACTGCGGCTTGAGATTGCGGGGGCGAAATCGGTCTGAAGTTGCCGGCTCTCGAAGCGGTGGTACATTCATTAGATCCCCGTCTGTAACAGCGTCGTTGCTCAACACAGAGCGAAGATTCTTCTGCAATCATCTACTATCCAACACAAATGGGGCAGATTCTTTCCGATGCATTAGAACGGGCGTTCCCGGACCGGAACATCTCTGAGATAGACAGCCCCTCAGAATCCCAGCATCCGGGGAATCAAACCTATCGTATTTCGTTTGCTAGTGGCGAGGAATCGTTTCTCAAACTAGTGACCGACGGTGGCAGTCGTCGGATTCGAAGGGCCGGTGCTGTTCTTCAGTATCTCAACACTCATGCAGAAATCCGGGTGCCACGCGTACTGTCCACTCGCGTGCAAAGCGAGCCGTATTATCTCGCGACTGCTGCCCTCTCAGGTGAACCCATCGTTACCCGTTGGTCGGGTGCATCACCATCCGAGCGCGAGTCGATGCTGTATCGGGTCGGTCACGCGATGGCGAATCTGCACGCAGTTCGATTCGAGGAAAGCGGTCGGATTCTGGGGGGAACGGCTGATAACCTCACCCTCGAAGAAGACCCGTGGGTTACTGTCCTCTGTACTACAATCGAAGAGCGCGTACAGACGGTTTTCTCTGACCGCTTCACGGAATTTCCGAACCGTGTGCAACAGGTTCTCAAAGAACATCGCGAGGTACTCACTGATGTCCCAGTATCGCTCCTCCACGGCGACCCAAACCGAAAGAACTGCTTAGTCCAGTCGAACGATTCCGCGGTCGGACTCGTCGATTGGGAGGAATCGCTCGTCGGTGACCCGTCGTTTGACCTCTGCCGTGTAGAAGCGACACAGATTGAGCAACCGCCAATCCACGACCCCGACCGACTTCGGCGGGCACTACGAGCAGGGTATCGAAATCAGGCTGGTAGCTTACCGGATAGGTACGAAAAGCGGATTCCGCTGTATCGAATCGTTACCTTCCTCAAACCGGCCCAGGCGTTCGAATTCTGGGCACCGGAAGCCGACGAACCCGTTCCGGAATTAGCGACGTGGATTCGTGACGAGATGCACCGTCGAATCACTGCCCTTGAATCCGAGAACTAAACACCACGGTTGCCGGGTATGGTAACTCTCGTACCGGCGCTATCGCATATAAAATATAGGTCCTCGAGAGTTTCCGAGAATGGTAAATCGGATAAAGTGCGCATCAATTCTTACGAACTTCTAGATAGATACTATTCTAAATTATTGTGTGAAGCATTTAACACCAACGTCACTGTGCGTTCATTGCCGATGAAAGAACTAATCGTCCTCGCGTTCGATTCCATGGATGGCGCGAAAGCCGTCCGTGACGAACTTTACGAACTTCAGAAAGAAGAGTTGCTCCAACTCGACGACGCAGCGGTCGTCGTCCGGAAGGAAAACGGTCACGTCAAAGTGAAACAGGCGCGAAGTCTGGTCGGTGCGGGCGCCCTAGGCGGGGCGTTCTGGGGCCTGCTCATCGGGACCGTTTTCTGGATGCCGTGGCTCGGCGTTGCGATCGGAGCCGCAAGCGGTGCACTCGCCGGAAAGTTCTCCGATGTCGGTATTGACGACGACTTCATTGACGAAGTATCTGATACGATCGAACCTGGCCACTCCGCGCTGTTCATGCTCGCTCACGATGTCTCCGAAGAGCGCATCGTCGAGGATCTCGCGTCGTACGATCCGGAAGTGATTCGCACGAACCTCTCGCCGACGGACGAAGATACGCTTCGGGAGATGTTTGCAGCTGAAGAAGTCGCAGCCTAAAATGACGGGAGAACGGAAATCGGTGCGAAAATTGGCAGGCGCCATTCAGAGAGGGCAACCGATATGTGTACGCGGTTGATGTATCTCGGAACCGAGGACATCGTGCTCACCGGCCGGTCGATGGACTGGCACAGCGAGATCGGAACCAACATCTGGGTATTCCCGCGCGGAACGGATCGAACGGGCAAGGTCGGTCCAGCCTCGAAGGAGTGGACCGCTGAGTATGGCAGTGTCATCGCCTCCGCATACGACATCGCGACAACCGATGGAATGAACGAGGCTGGTCTGGCCGCGAACGTTCTGTGGCTCACCGAATCCGACTATCCCGAGTGGGACGGCGACACGCCTGGACTGTCGATCTCAGTGTGGGCACAGTACGTCCTCGACAACTTCGCGACGGTCGCCGAGGCGGTCGAGAACCACCGGAAAGAGGAATTCGTCGTCGTTTCCGACGAAATCCCGGACGAAGGTCGGTTCGCCACCCTGCACCTTTCCATGTCAGACGCCACGGGTGACAGCGCTATCCTCGAGTACATCGACGGCGAGTTAGTGATCCATCACGATCGGGAGTATCAGGTAATGACGAACTCCCCGCCGTTCGACCAGCAACTCGCACTCGACAAGTACTGGTCGGAGATCGGTGGAACCGTCATGTTGCCGGGAACGAATCGCCCAGCTGACCGGTTCGCCCGCGCGAGTTTCTACGTGGACGCGATCCCACAGACACAGAACCGTCGAACCGCAACGGCGAGCGTCTTCGGCGTGATCCGCAACGTCTCCGTCCCGTACGGGATCAGTACGCCGGACGAACCACATATCTCCTCGACGCGCTGGCGCACAGTCGCCGATCACCGAGACCGACGCTACTACTTCGAGTCGGCGTTCTCACCGAACGTTTTCTGGCTGGACCTCGACGAGATCGACTTCGCCGCCGATGCCGGAGTTCGATCGCTGCCGCTCGGTGAGAACCAGGCGAACGCCTTTGCTGGCGATGCCGCCACCGAACTCGTCGAGACCGAACCGTTCGAGTTTCTCGGCGTCCCTGCCTCACTGAACTGACCCTCACTACTCTCGATCCATTCGTACTACGGGCACGTCGGCAATCGAAAAGCGGTTTTACACTCTCAAAACGCGAATCGACCGCTTCCGTAATTCATGAGTGGGCAGTCGGGCGAGTACTCGAGAACGGTTTGAACAGTTCGTGTAGTACTACAACCAGCAAAGACGGCATCAAGCCCTCAACGGAAACGTACCAGTCGAGGGGGAACAGACTAGATAGCGCCGATCAAGAGGATCGTGGCGATTCGTATCCGCCGCCCTGGCTATCGAACTTGACGAGCACTCACAGTTCCTCGCGGGACACGAGAATCGCACTGATCAGCTGCGACGAAGTCGGCGAGATCGGCAACCGCGGGCAGCAATCTCGGAAGTTGACACGCACCCGTCCTATAGCGTCGCCACCAACAGTCAGACTTCGCCTCGAGATGAAACCGCGAACAACAACTGTGACTCGCCGGGAGTCACGCGAGCGAAGCGAGTGCGACTACGGCGAGTCCATTGGCTGGAGCGAACGTAGTGAGCGGAAGGAAATGGACTTGCCGGGAGTTCAAAGCGACGAAACACCGCCACGCGGACGGCCAACCGGGCAACTTCAAGGTCTACAAAACCTCTCACGATCGCCTACAGGCGAACGGTGGGATGTACGGCTTCGCCGTCTATCGGAAACGTGGACGGGGAACGCAGATCCTCAAGACGACGGCCGTCGCGGCCTCGAGGTTACCGACGCTGGGGTGGCACGGTGGCGGCGACCATCGGGATACCAAGCAGGCGAAAATATCGATCTCCGATACTTCTGACGACTTCAGAAGAGAGCAACGCGATCACTTTTTCGGTAACTACAGCTGCGTACTTAGTGAACTACATCCGTCTCTGGAGAAGGTTAAAGTCCTTATCTCACAAATAATTCTATATGGCTAACACAACAGATGGTCCCCAACGTGTCGCCCGAATCGCTTCAGGGGTGGCTGGTCTAACAGGGACGTACGGATTTCTCTATCTAATGGGTACATTCGGCCCAGTCTCCTGCCAGACAAGCGGAGGGGCCGAAGGCTGCGTATCGGGTATTAACTACCTTGTTGGAGGGACTGGTGGCGACGCATCCACACTGTTCTTCTGGGCAACGCTTCTCTTAGGCCTCGTTGCTATCGGCGGCGTTGCGACATGGACTAACCGCCGGCGGATAACATGGGGAACCGCGATTGTTGGCGTAGGGCTCTCCGTCTTGAGTCTCTGGTTAGGATGGTTCTTCATGGCCTCAGCACTGGGGTTGCTGACTGCTGCGATAGCCCTCAGTGTTGGCGCACGGCGCGACAACAATGACGACCGAACTACACCGATAGTCGGTTGAAAAACCGCATGTGTTAAAACCAGATTTTCAGATTCTGTACTGACCGATACCTGCGCCAACTACACTGAACACGAGTTTCAGATCCTGCGCTGAATCAAGAAACGGTGATTACATTTGGCCTTTCGTCGTCACTGCGACCGACGTGTCGACCTCGAACTGTACCGCTCGAGTGGAGAGTGTCTCGGCGATCTCTCGGCGCTGTTCACGAGTCAGGTCCTCGCGCTCGAGGACGGCCTGGGCCGCGGAGACGAGCGTGCCGACGTCTTCGCAGGCGAATGCGATAGCGTTACTCCGGTTACAGTCGTAGAACTGGGCGGCTTTCTGGATTGCGTCGAATTGCCATTCGTTCCCGTCGTCGGTCCGGATTCGAACCGACCCGGGCGTCTCGTTGTGAGACATGGCCGTGAACACAACCCGCCTATCCTAGTTTTTTCGGTTCACTCGAGCGGTCTTAGTTTATAAAGAGGGGATCGGACCCGCCGTGATCGGTGCTGTGGCTGGGGCGATCTCGTGGGCGATGGGCCGAATATGAACACGGAAGATACTCGGTTCGTGTTCATATCGAGGAAATCACTCTTCGAGACGTACAACCGCAGGGAGTAGACTGATATCGGACTAGCGTTCTGTTATCCGAGATATCACTTCCGGAAGCATTTGTACATTAAATGAAAATTCACCATTTTCCTTATCAATATTTCTAAGACAATCTATATCATTGATCACTCCCCAGATTTCACCCATGTCTGAATTATACGATTCAATTAAATCATTTACGCTAACAACTGGCGATTCTACCAATTCTACCTCAGATGCATATTGATACGCTATAAAATGGATTATTATTTTATCTTCGAGTGAGAGAGTATCCCTCTCATTTATGTGTAAATCACCCTTATCTGAGAATCTAAATAGAGTTCCGATGTTGTCTTGATATTTCTTAAGCATCTCAGAGTCAGATACCTGAAAATCTTCCTTATCCAATCCAGTGGAACTTGTCTGATCATCTTGTGATTCAGATTTCGGAGATATATTTTCCTCATCAAATGCTTTTGTCCGAAGATCAAACAATATAGTAGCTGCTCTTTCAATAGAATGTTTGTATTCGTCAATCTCTTCTTTAGTGATATCGGTCTCTAAAGAATGCGCGCCGGCATTTGACTGGTGTCGAATTTCATGGAGTTGTCGAATTAGTTCTTGGTCTGCTCCGTCAGATAGTGGTTTGAAATTATCAATCTCTGTTTTCAGGTTTGATATCAAGGTGCTAAACTGTACAAATTGTCTTCTATCTTCGTTAAAGAATAGATGTTTGCCTTTCTTGATTCCGAACCTCGCACGTAAAGCATCTATTGAAGCATTTTCTAACAATTTCCGACAAAGAATTAAGGCCGCTGTATATGATCCATTCTGATAGCAAGAGTTAATCTCGTCCAATAATTTCGGGTAAAAAGACTCTGGTAAATTATCTATTTCGATAAACGGTTCTGAATTGTACGCGACGCGGTTGACTAATGAAACCTCGTCATCTATATCATCTTCAATAGCCTCAATCATTGGATATTCTTCAAACTCGTCATCACTCGCTGGGCCTACACGATTATAGACTCGGCTAATAAGCGACATTGTCAACTCTTTATCTTCTTCATGAATACCTTCTAGAAAGTTAGTAGTCCTGAGGGCTTTATCATCATCGTCAAAATACCAACTTCTAAAAAACCTCTCAGTATCAGTAGCGGTGTCGTAAACTCCAAACTCTTTTGTAATGATTTCCCAATCCTCCTTCGAAATGTCTTTTGAAGATACGAATCCTGCAAATTGAGCGATGAGTGATTGAGTTGAGTCAACAGCCATTAGAAAGCAGTCTTGAATGACATATGATAAACCTAATGATTGCAGCACTTTGTAACCAACTTGACCGTTATTTCGAGTGGATCAACTGGAGTTCAGCATGCAGAGGTGGGGGAGGGGTACTGTAATTTTTTGGCGCTGTCGCCTTGGCGACACCCGCCAAGGGGGCTTTCGCGCGAAGCGCGAAACGACCCCGCGGCGTTGCGGTGCGATTGCGGCGCCGACCCCGCCCTCGAGTGAGCGAATACAACGGAACTTGTGAAAATCAGCTGCTAACGAAACTGTGGTTGTCTAAATGAAGTGACGGGGTAGTGTTGCCACTACTCGGGCCGATTCACCGATCGGCGACGGCGCCGACGAATCCGGTCTCCGTTCCGCCGCCGGGAGTCTTCCAGGTCAACTCGGCGCCGCGGAGGATCGTCGGATCGTTCCCTGACTTCGACCACTTCTCGAGGGCCTCAGCAGCGATCGTGCCGACGTTCTCGAAGCTATCGGCCTTCAGCCGTGAGAGGATTGTATCGATCCGCATTCGTCGCGGTTCGTCCTGGCCGTCGAACTTGACGAGCACTCACAGTTCCTCGCGGGACACGAGAATCGCGCTGATCATCCGAGACGAAGTCGGCGAGATCGGCAATCGCGGGCAACGATCTCGGAAGTGGACACGCACCCGTCCTACAGCGTCGCCACCAACAGTCAGACTTCGCCTCGAGGTGAAATCTCTCAACACAACTGTGGACTCGCCGGGAGTCACGCGAGCGAAGCGAGTGTGACTACGGCGAGTCCAGTGACTGGAGCGAACGTAGTGAGCGGAAGGAAATGGACTCGCCGGGATTTGAACCCGGGGCCTCTTCCTTGCGAAGGAAGCGATCTGCCACTGATCTACGAGCCCTCGCCCCTTTCTAACCGGGGTTTCTATTTGTAGCTTGTGTTTCGGAAGCGGCGCGACAGCCGTCCCCACGCTCGAGTCGCCACCCGATCACCGCTCGAGTACACCACGAACGTCCTGCACGCCCAACACCGCCAACACGCCGGCGGCAAGCAGGAGCACGAGCGCGACGGTCACCATTCCGGCCGCCGAGAACGTCAGCGCGAAGTGGGCCGCGAAGGCCGCCCAGAGAAACCAGATGCCGGCCCACCGCCGGACGCGGACGAACGCGCTCGCGGTCACGACGCCAGCGTAGGCGAGCAGGGCCGCGGTCCGGGAGAGCGAGGCGGTTCCCTCGAGGAGCAGTCGACCCGCAAAGAGGAGGATGACGGCGGCGACGGCCGTCCACGCGAGGTTGAGCTCCCGCTCGGCGACGTCGATCGCCCGCTGGACCTGAGTCGGTGCCATACGTTCTGTACGAACAGGTCGGAAAAATACCTTGTCTCCCGCGACCGACTCGCGGCCGTCGCGTCTCAGAGTCGCGCGGACCCCGACCGCGACGGGGAGCCGACGTTGAGGACTCGAGCGCGGCCGGCCGCCAGGCCGAGCAACAGGCCGGTGAAGTGTGCGAGCAGAGCGACCCCCGGCGAGGCGGTGGCCATCGTGACGGCGATCGCGAGTCCGAGGAACACCAGCCCCGACAGCCACGCGGGGACCTCGACGAACGAGGCCAGGCTGGCCGACAGCCGGTTCGAGGCGATCAGGTAGCCCAGCAGGGCGAAGACCGCGCCGCTGGCGCCGAGCACGCCGCCCGTCGCGGGAACCGGGGTCACCAACGCCGCGACGTTCGTGAGGAGGATCTGGGCGACGCCGGCGATCGCACCCGTCACCGCGAAAAACGCGTGAAATCGGAGCCGCGTCGTCGCGCGTGCGACCGGCCAGCCGAAGACGATCAACGCGAGGCTGTTCGAGACCAGATGGCCGACGCCGCCGTGGGCGTAGACGCTCGTCACGACCGTCCACGGGTTCGTCGACAGCGGCGGCGCTAGGACGAACAGGCCGGCCATCAGCCCGACGCTGAGCAGCGCCGCCACCTGCTGGAGGACGAAGACGACGACGAAGACGGCGAGCAGATCGACGATCGGACTACTCGAGTCGTCGGCCGGTGATTCGGCGCCGGTCCCCGATCGCATCCCGATCCCCGACCGCGACGAGCGATCTGCCATAAGGACTAGTGGGACCGCGCCCCCCAAAAGTGTCCGCGTCGACACCGACGGCTATGGATTGCCTACTGTGAGCGCCGGTGGTAATCCGGCGACGGGAAATCGACACCACGGCCGCTTCGGTCCGCTCGAGTCGGAGTCGGTCGAACGAAGCAGAAGCAGTGATGGTCGGAGTGCACTCGAGAGAAACCGGCGCCGTAGCGTCGCTGACTCACCGCTCTCGATACTCTCGACGGCTGCACCGCTACCGAACGAACGAAACGGCGAAAACCGCAACCGCAACCGCGATCGTCAGTCTTCGAGGACGATCTCGATCGAAACGTCGTTCGGCACCTGAATGCGCATGAGCTGACGGAGTGCGCGTTCGTCGGCGTCCAGATCGATCAGGCGCTTGTGGACGCGCATCTCCCAGTGCTCCCACGTCGCGGTGCCCTCGCCGTCAGGCGACTTCCGGGTCGGGACCTCGAGGGTCTTCGTCGGCAGCGGGATCGGACCGCTCAGGTTGACGCCGGTGTTGTTCGCGATCTCGCGGACGTCGTCGCAGATGTCGTCTAAGTCGTCTGGACTCGTACCCGCGAGTCGAACGCGTGCCTGCTGCATTTATTTCTCGTGGACGTCGAGGACCTTCCCGGCCGCGATGGTCTGACCCATGTCGCGGATGGCGAAGCTCCCGAGTTCGGGAATCTCGCTGGACGGCTCGATGCTGAGGGGCTTCTGCGGTCGGATGGTGACCACAGCAGCGTCGCCCGACTGGATGAAGTCGGGGTTCTCCTCGGCAACCTCGCCGCTCGAGGGGTCCATCTTCTTGTCGATGGACTCGATCGTACAGGCGACCTGGGCCGTGTGGGCGTGGAAGACCGGCGTGTAACCGGCCGTGATCACGGACGGGTGCTGCATGACGACGATCTGGGCCTGGAACGTCTCGGCGACGCTCGGCGGGTCGTCGGCGGGGCCACAGACGTCACCGCGTCGGATGTCGTCCTTGCCGATGCCGCGGACGTTGAATCCGACGTTGTCACCGGGCTCCGCTTTGGGCACCTCTTCGTGGTGCATCTCGATCGTCTTCACTTCGCCGCCCACGTCGCTGGGCTGGAAGGAGACGTTGTCGCCGGTGTTCAGGAGTCCGGTCTCGATACGTCCGACGGGGACGGTACCGATACCGGAGATGGTGTAAACGTCCTGAATCGGGAGTCGAAGCGGCGCGTCCGTCGGCGGCTCCGGCTCCGGCAGGTCGTTGAGTGCCTCGAGGAGGATTTCGCCGTCGTACCAGGGCGTGTTGTCCGAGCGCTCGGCGATGTTGTCGCCCTCGAACGCCGAGATCGGGATGAACGAAGCGTCGTCGGTGTTGAACTGGACCTGCTTGAGCAGCTGGGTCACTTCCTCGACGACCTCGTTGTACGTCGACTCCTCGTAGTCGACGATGTCCATCTTGTTGATGCCGACGATGAGCTCGTCGATACCGAGGGTACGAGCCAGGAAGACGTGCTCCTGGGTCTGGGGCGCGACACCGTCGTCAGCGGCGACGACGAGGACGGCGTTGTCCGCCTGGGATGCGCCCGTGATCATGTTCTTCACGAAGTCTCGGTGGCCCGGACAGTCGACGATGGTGAAGTCGTAGGCGTCCGTCGAGAACTCCTGGTGGGCGATGTCGATGGTGACACCGCGCTCTCGCTCTTCGGCGAGGTTGTCCATGACGTAGGCGAACTCGAAGCCGCCCTTGCCCTTCTCCTCGGCCTCTTCTCGGTGCTGTTCGATGACGTGCTCGGGTACGCTCCCCGTCTCGTAGAGGAGTCGTCCCACGAGCGTACTCTTCCCGTGGTCAACGTGGCCGATGATGGCCAGGTTCTGGTGTTGGTCGCTCATTGTTGTAGCTCACGCGCAGAGGCGCTTATATCGGTCTCTTTGGCTCGTTGCGGTTAAAACCATTTCGAAAGCGTATTCAGCCGAACCCGACGCCCTCTTGCGGTTTGCTGAGCGTTCACACGGACCGAAAGGTCCGGCGCGGCGGTCCCCACACGGCAGACGGCGGCGCGGTCGACGCGGCTCGAGCAGACGGTTTCGATAGTCGAACCACCCGTTCGATCGTTCCGGACGGCCCTCCGCCGCTCCGTACCGTTAGACGCCGCTCCTGGAAAGCCAACCACAGGCTTGGACAGTGGTGGCTGACGACTACGCAGGATAGTCCTATCACCCTTGGCTGATCCACTCGAGCGCGCGGAGCAGTACTCGAGGCTCGCCACCGTTGCTGGCGGCTGCGGGACAAGGCGCGCGACTTCGTAGATGCCGCACACACAGCTGTAAGAGCCGTCAAACCGATCCGTTCGACGGGGTCTCGAGGAGTACTTGTGTGGAAAGCCGTTGCGACTCGATCGATCAAACGCGACGCGCAAAACGAGGACAAAGAGCGAAGGCGTCGACTTAGAGGTGGTCCTTACCGGGATTCGAGGAGCCCCAGTCGCCGCGGCCGCCCTCCGTGCGGTCGACGCCCATGATCGATTCCGCCTGGTCTGGACCGCCGAGTTGCTCGCGGGCGTCGGGCACGCGGACGGTGACCTCGTCGATCTCGGGCCACTTGATGAGTTCGGCCTCGATGTTGCCCGTCGTGACGTCGCTGACCGAACAGCCCTTGCAGCCGCCGCCGAGCTCGATGATGACCTCGCCGGTCTCGGAGTCGACCTCGCGGACGGCGCTGGTCCCGCCGTGCATCTGGATGATCGGCATCTCCCGGCTGAGCCAGGTCTCGACGCGCTCTCGGAGCGACGGCTCGCCGTCGGCTTCGGCGTCGGATACCGCGTCGGAATCAGTCATTAGTCGGTCTAACACGCGAGCGCTGAATAAGGTTTTGACGCGTGTTAGCTACTATCAGGATCGTTCCTGACGGTTTCGGGGCGGCGCGCGCTCGGTCACCGATCGTCGTCGCGACGGCGGATCCACTCGAGGGCGGCCGCGCCGCCGGCGAGTCCGACCCCGGCGCCGAGCCCGCCGAAGCCGGGAACCCGATCGCTGAGAGCGCCGTTCGATCCGCCATCGGTGTCGTCGCCGCCCGTCTCGAAGTCGCTCCCGAGTCCGGTCGGGAACGTGTACAGCGCGCCGTCGATGTCCGTGGCGGGGATCCGCGACGTGCTGCTCGCGACGACCGTCGCGCCGTCGTTGGCGACGCGCGCCGTCCAGAGCGCCGCCTCGTCGGTCGCCCGCCAGTGGGCGAGTTCCTCGGGCGCGGCGGGGTCTCCGACGTCGTGGATCTTGATGCCCCCCTGATACCACGCCGAGTAGAGGCGACCGTCGCGCAACTCGAAGTTGTGCGCGGTCGTCCACTCGCCGCCTCGGCGGGACGCGTCGTCGCTTTCGGGCGGTTCGATCGACGCCAGCGGGTCCGGTGCCGTCGGATCGGTGACGTCGTAGAGGTCGATTCCACCCGGACCGTCCGGCGCCGAGCCGCCAGTCGTCCAGGACTCGCGACCGACCGCGAGGAGGTCGCCGGCGTCGTCGACCGCCGCGTAGTGGTCGTTACCCGGCAGGCTGTAGACGGCCTCGCTTCCCCCGTAACTGCGATCGTCGCCGACGTCGGGATCGCGCACGTGCGAGACGTACTCTGGGGCGCTCGGATCGCTGACGTCCACCAGATAGGTGCCGGCGTCCCAGAACGGGAGGAGCGCGAGGTCGTCGCGGACGGTGACGTCGTGGAGATAGTGGGCGTACCAGTAGACGTCTTCCCACTCGGGCTCGTGATCGAGGAGCGACCAGCGACCGACCTCCTCGGTGTCGTCGTCGCTCGTGTCGTAGATGACGAGCGCGGTATCGTCGGGGCCGTTGTTGACGACGTACAGCAGTTCGTCCGCGAAAAAGCAGTTATGGATGTGGAAACCGGTCTCGTAGCGGTCGACGACCGCGGGGTCAGCGGGGTCGCTGATGTCGTAGAGTTCGAACCCGTTGAACTCGCCGAACCCCTCGTCGGCGGGCCCGACGACCGCGAGTCGGTCGCCGTCGACTTTGACGTCGAAAATCCGCGTGAACTCCCGGCCGTCGACCGCGAGCTGATTTCGTTCGGCGAGCGGCTCCGGCGCGATCGGATCGCCGAGGTCGACAGTCGCGAACCCGTACGTAGTGGCGAGGTACGCCGTCTCGCCGTCGTCGCCGACGACCACTTCGGCGGGGTCGCCGCCGGATAGCTCGATCTGCCCGAGCGGTTCGAACGAGTCGGGGGCCTCTTGATTGGCGCGCGGCGTCGCTGCGGCCGAATCGGTGGCCGCTCCCGGGACGGTCAGGACTGCGCCGGCGGCCCCGCCCGCCCGGAGGAATGCTCTCCGCTGCATACGTCATCAACCGTCGCTCGCGTCAAAAGTACGTGGAAAGCGGACGCACGGGTCGGTACCGTCGTCGACGCCTCGGCGTCGAAACCGGATCGGATCCCGCCCCCGAGGCGCCGTCGGTTCGAGAACTGACCGTCAGAGCTGCTTGCGGTCGCCCGTGCCGCCGGTCAGCGCGCTGGCGAGGGCGCCCTCGAGGACGACGTCGTCGCCCATATCGGTGACCGTGATCTCGGGAACGTTGGTCATCACCATCTCGGCGACGCGCTCGCGGATGGGGTCGACGACCAGTTCCTCGTTGTGGAGGGCGACGGCGCCGCCGAAGGAGACCACGATTGGGGCAAAGGAGTGGATCACGTTCGTCACGCCGATCGCGTTCCAGTGGGCGAGTTGCTCGATGGTGTAGTCGGCCAGTTCGTCCTCGCCGGCCAGTTCGAAGACGTCCTTGGCCGTGAAATCGGGCCCCTCGAGGGGAAGGTTCGTCGAGATCGTCGGATCGTCCTCGGCGAGCAGCCGAGCGAAGTCGGGGATCGCGTTCCCCGAGCAGTAGGCCTCCCAGTGGCCGTCGCGGCCGCACCCGCAGGTCAGCCGACCCTGCGGATCGACGACGCAGTGGCCGACCTCGCCGGCGTTGCCGTCCCAGCCGCTCATGATCTCGCCGTCGCAGCAGACGCCGGCGCCGACCCCCGAGGAGATCGTGATGTAGACCATGTCGTCGGGGTTGCGATCGGCGTGGAACCGCTCGCCGATGACGCCCGCGTTGGTGTCGTTGTGGAGGTACACCTCGTCGCTGTCGATCAGCTTCGAGATCGGTCCCGTCAGCGGGATGCGATCGATCGAGTCCGGCAGGTTCGCCGGATCGATGACCGCCCCTTCCGCGAGGTCGAACGGACCGATAGAGCCGATCCCCGCCGCGACGATTTCAGTGGGTGCGATACCGGCGTCGCCACACGCTTCGCGAAGCGTCCGCAAAACGCCTTCCGTGACGTCGATCCCCGTCGGGCCACGCGGTGTGGATCGTCGGCTCACACCGAGCGTCGTCCCGTCGTCCTCGGCGACGACGGCACGGACGTTCGTCGCGCCGAGATCGACGCCCGCATAGTAGTCCATGCTATCCTAGGGACAATCGCGCCCGTACTTAACTACTCAGATTATACTCGCCGACGAGTATTGTTTCCAATACGTTACGCCCGCGCCGTTCCGGGATCGCGGTCGCCAGGAACAGTTGTATGCTATGTGATGACGTACACCTAGGTATGGCCACAGAGGAGACGACCAGCGAGACCGAGACCGAGACCGAGTCCGCCCCCGACCCGGCCGACAGCGAGTCTGAGCCCGCTCCGGATCTGGTCGAGGCCGAGCGGCGCGCAGTCCACGAGGTCGAACTCGGCCTCGAGTGGTTCCAGCGCGCCCAGGGCCAATTGCTCGCGTTCCACCACGCGACGGGCCACGGGATGGACCACCTCCGGGAGGCCGAACGGCTCCTCAGGGAGAGCGGTCGCGACGACCTCGCCGACAATGTCCGGGACGAACTGTTACCTCACGGCGTCGTCGACGACGACCGCTGGTCGTACGACGTCGTCGAGAACTACCAGCGAACGCTGCTGGCCGAAGCGCGCGGCCTCGAGAGACGGGTTCGACGGGAACTGACCGGCGGCCGGCGACACGTGGCGGAGCGACGGCAGGAACGAGCGTGGAAGGAGCGGTCCGACAAGCGGTAGGTCCGTCGCCCGCGTCACCGTCGCGCGATCGCAGCGGTTCGGTACTGGCGACCCGGAACCGAGTCCAGTACCGATCGGTCCGATACCCATCGCTAGTCGGCGACGAGCGGACGATGCGAGGACGGCTCAGTTGCCGTGATCGTCGTTCCGGACGAAGGTGACGGGACACGGCGCCGACAGCATGACCTCCTGGGCCGTCGATCCGAACACCGCCTTCCCGGTCGGCGACCGGCGACGGCCCCCGACGACGACGCGGTCGGCGTCCGTGCTGGTCGCGAGATCGACGATCGTCGGGCCGTGTTCGCCGACCGCACCGCGGGTCTCGTAGTCGACGCCGTACTCCTCGAGGGTCTCCTGTAGGTCGAGGACCGTCGAGTGGCGGCGGGCGACGTCGTCGGGGTCAATCTCCGTCTGCTCCCGGTCGAACTCGAGTCGGGAGAGGACGTCGTCGTACTCGCCTTTCGTGAAGACGTGGGCGAGTACGACGGTCGCATCGGCGGGTTCGGCGACTTCGACGACCGCTTCGGCCAGTTCGTCGATTCGTTCTGCGTCTCCCGGTCCGACGGCGAGTAGCACTGTTTCTAGCGTCATACTGACCTCTCTCTCGGGGAGCACCGTAAATCCACTTCCGACGCGTCGACCGCGAGCCCCCGTTCCGGACGTTTTTTCCACGCCGTCGCCGACGGGAGCGACATGGACGGACCAGACCTCTCGGACCGGACGGTACTCGTGACGGGCAGCGCGCGCGGCGTCGGTCGCGAACTCCTGCTTTCGACGGCCGACCGCGGCGCGAAGACCGCCGTTCACTACCACACGAGCGCCGACGCGGCCCGCGAGGTGGCCGCCGAAGCCGAATCTCGCGGCGCCCCCGAGACGATGACAGTTCAGGGCGACGTCACCGACCCCGAGAGCGTCGACGGCCTCTTTTCCGCCGTCGAGTCGGAACTCGGGAGCGTCGACGTGCTCGTCAACAACGTCGGTGACTTCGCGCCCGCCCACTGGGCCGACATCGAGTTCGAGACCTGGAACCGCGTCCTCGAGACCAACTTCAACGGCACCTACCTCTGTTCGAAGCGCGCGCTGCCGGAGATGCGCGAGGGCGACTACGGCCGGATCGTCAACGTCGGCTACGCCTCGAGCGAGAAGGGCCTCGTGAGCCCGAAGAACTTCCCGTACTTCGTCGCGAAGGCCGGCGTCCTGATGTTCACCCGGATGCTCGCCGCGGACACGCAGGATGATCCCGTCACCGTCAACGCCGTCTCGCCGTACGTCGTCGAGAACTCCGACGAGTTCCCCGACGAACTCCCGCGGGACCGGCCCGCGAGCTTCGAGGATCTGATCGCGCCGCTGTACTTCTTCCTCGACCCGGACAGCGAGTACGTCAGCGGCGAAAATATCGAAGTCGACGGCGGTTGGTTGCCCGAGACGGTGTGAGCCGCCAGCGGTTATACGTGATCTGCGGTGGCGCGCTGTCGGCCGTCGAGTGATAGCAAGACGGCCGATAAAGCCGTACGAGGTCGTCTCGAGCGATAGCGAGTGACGGCTTGGAAGACGCGAAGCGTCTCCCGTTGGATGAGCGAACGCAGTGAAGCGAATCGGTCGGGGAGGGTGTGAAATCCCTCGTGTCTACGGGAGCAGGACATGCATCTTCGTCCCGGTTCACTGTCGGATCACCCGTTCAGTACACTGATCGACGCAGCAGCCGGTTCGTGAGAGGCAGCCGAACGCGTTAGAGGGGGTGCCCGGCGTAATCGAGTCGCCAAACCATAACGACTTCACACGACCCCTCGATGCACCGGTATGAACGGTAGCGTCCGATCGATCCACATCGCGCCCGAACAGGGGGCGCCGACGGAACGAGTCGAGGAAGCGACGGCCGTCGCCGGCCGCGGACTCGAGGGCGACCGGTACTACGACACCGAGGGAACGTTCGCCGACCGCGACGGCAGCGATATCACCTTCATCGAGCGCGAGGCCCTCGAGGCGGTCGAACGCGACTACGACATCGCGCTCGATCCGGGTGTTCACCGCCGGAATGTCACGACCGAGGGCGTCGCGCTGAACCACCTCGACGGAGAGCGGTTCCGCGTCGGCGAGGTCGTCTGCGAGGGGACGGAACTGTGCGAACCGTGTGCGTACCTCGAACGCCACCTCGAGGAGCGGGGCGTGCGCGAGGCGCTGGTTCATCGCGGCGGCCTTCGGGCGCGGATCCTCGAGGGCGGCGACCTGCGACCGGGAGACGACGTCGAACCGCTCGAATCATGACGGGTGCACCGACCGACGCCGACCGACTCGAGGACGCCGCGCTCGTCCTCGTCGACTTCCAGCGAGGGTTCGACGATCCCTCGTGGGGCGACCGGAACAACCCCGACGCCGAGGCGAACGCGGGGCGCCTGCTCGAGCGCTGGCGCGACGCCGACCGGCCGCTGGTCCACGTCCGCCACGATTCGACGGAGGCCGACTCGCCGCTTCGGAGCGACGACCCCGGATTCGCGTACAAACCCGAGACGGCGCCCCTCGAGGGCGAGCCGACGATGGTGAAGTCGGTCAACAGCGCGTTCATCGGGACCGATCTCGAGGCGTGGCTCCGCGAGCGCGGTCTCGAGACGCTCATCGTGGCCGGCCTCACGACCGACCACTGCATCTCGACGACGACGCGGATGGCCGAGAATTTCGGCTTCGAGCCGATCGTCGCCGCCGACGCGACCGCCACCTTCGACCGCGAGTTCGACGGCGAGCGGTTCGACGCCGAGACGGTCCACCGGACCGCGCTGGCCCACCTCGAGGGGGAGTTCGCGACGGTCGCGACGACGGCCGACCTGCTCGAGCCGTGACGGACGACGGTCGACCGGACCGAACCCGAGACGCACAGTTATGGGGCTTCCCGTACTCGGCTGAGCCATGCGAGTGGCAGTCGCCGGTACGTTCGGCCCGCTCCACGACGGCCATCGGACCCTGTTCGAGCACGCGCTCCGGTTCGGCGAGGACGGCGTCGTCGTCGCCCTGACGAGCGACGATCTGGCGGTCGAGACGCGCCACGAACCCCGGGAGATCCCCGTGTTCGACGAGCGCGTGGCGGCGGTGACCGACGCCGTCGCCGAACTCGATACGTGGGGCCGCGAGGTCGAGTTCCGGGAACTGACGAGCGAGTACGACATCGCCGAGGACGACCCCTCGATCGACGCGCTGGTCGTCTCCCCAGAGACGGCGCCCGAACTCGAGGCGATCAACGACCGGCGCCGCCGCCGCGACCTCGAGCCCATCTCGGGGATCGTCGCCCCCTACGTCCTCGCCGCAGACGGTGAGCGAATCTCTTCGACGCGGATCGTGAAGGGGGAGATCGACGAACACGGGGCCGTCCTCGAGTGAGGGCCAGTTGCAGATCAGGTCGCGATTCGGATCGAACGGCCGTCAGACGAACGTGAGCGGAACCATGACGAGCGCGCCGACGAGGAGCCCGGCGGCCAGTTCCGGCTTGCCGCCTCGCGGAAGCTCCCGACCGACGTCGAGCGCCTCGGGGACGAACTCCGTGAGCACGAGGTAGATCATCGCGCCCGCCGCGAACCCGAAGCCGTAGGGGAGAAACTCCCGGGCGTAGCGGACGAAGCCGAACGCCAGCACCGCCCCGATCGGCTGGGGCAGACTCGAGAAGACGGCCCACCAGACGAGCTTCCAGTTCGCGACGCCCATCGCCGACAGCGGGATCGAGATCGCCGTCCCCTCGGGGACGTTGTGGATCGAGATCGCGACGGTCATGAAGATCGCCAGCAGCGGGACCGTAAACCCGAGGAGCCGGGTGCCGCCCTCGAGGCCGAGATCGGCGAAGGAGACACCGATCGCGACGCCTTCGGGGAAGCTGTGGACGGTCAACACGCCGAGGATGAGCACGAGCTTCTTGAAATCGGCCTCCTCGTAGTCGCGGGGATCGATGTCGACGTCCAGCAACACGTCGTGGGCGACGATCACGAGCGCGACGCCGGTGGCCATCCCGATCGCGATCTCCAGTGGCGTCCCCTCGGCCAGCCCCTCCTCGACGAGCCCGAAGGTCGACGCCGAGAGCATGATCCCGGAGGCGAGCCCCCAGAGAACGACGTTCCGGCGGTCGCTGATCGAATCGAACAGGAGGAAGGGGACGGCGCCGAGCCCGGTCGCCAGCGCCGTCACGAGGCCGGCGACGAACACCAACACGAAATTCTCGAGAAGCGCCATCTACACAGAAAATCGGAGAGCGGCCGGAAAGAGCCGGCGGTCGATCGTCTCCGGGTCGGCGGGCGGTCGCCGGCCGCGACGGCGCGCTCGAGCGTCGCGATACCCAGATTGCGGATCGCTGACAACGCCTCCCGGATGACGTGATGGGATCGGCCAGCGAGTCGGTCGTTCCGGCGGCAAGCGATGAGCGGGCCCCGCCACATCGCGGCGCTGCTGGTTACGGTCGTTCTCGGGACCGGGCTGCCCCACCTCGAGGACATCACCGCAGCGTTCGACCTGTGGCCGATCCTGGGTGCATCAACAGTTCGACGCATCGGCGAGCGGTCGACGGACGACGATCTGTCACCGGTCGAAATCGGACTCGCCGTTTTCGGCGAGAACGGACGGAGCGCTACAGGAACTGACCGAGTTTGAGCTGCTGTTTCGCGAAGCGGGCGAGCAGCGGCGCGTCGTCGATATCAAACAGCTTCGCGAGAGCGAGGATGTTGCCGTTGTTCGCCGCCGCGAGCGTCTCCTCGTCGAGGCGGTGGAGATCGGCCATGAACTGATCGTAGCGTTCGTTCGGCGCGAGGTAGAGCAGTTGGGTCATCAGCAGTCGCTTGCGCTGGTTGGGCGCGACGTCGCGGTGCCAGAGGGTGTCGTACACCTCGAGGTTCTCGGCGGTCGGCTCGAGACCGTGTTTGAGACAGCTGTCGACGGCGACGGCCGCGACGCGACCGGACTGCATGCACTTGTTGATCCCCTCGCCCCACAGCGGGTCGACCGTCGGGACGGTGTCGCCAATGGCCAGGAACCGGTCGGTGTGCATCCGTTCCGGCAGCTGGATGTGAGCCGAGCCCCGGTGTTGTTTCCCCTCGAGGCGCGTCGCGTTCGCGAAGCGGGGATCCGTCTCGAGCCAGTGCTCGAGGTAGTCGTCGACCGTGTGGCCGTCCTTGGCGTACCGACTGTGGTGTTCGTTCTGGATGTAACAGAGTCCGACCTTGGCGGAGTCCTCGCCAGTGTGGAAGATCCACGAGTAGCCGCCGGGCGCGATCTCGTGGTCCAGCCGGAGCATCATCGCGTCGGAGAGGTCGGCGAACCCGGGACGGTCGATGTCGATCCCCTCGAACTCGTACTCGATGCCGATCGCGTGGTTCTCCCGTTTCAAGTCGACGACGTCGAGTTTCTTCGCCAGCGGTGCGGACGGTCCCGTCGCGTCGATGACGACGTCGCCGTAGACCTCCTCATCGCCGTTGTACCGAACGCCGACGATCTCGCCGTTCTCCATGATCGGGGCGGTGACGCGGGCGTCGAACAGGTACTCCGCGCCGCCGTCGCGACCGTCCTCGACGAGGTAGCGCTTGAAGTCGGCGAACTCCAGAACCGCGCCGGGCTGTTCCTGGACGTAGTGATCGGTCGGCGACTCGAGGACGACGTTGTTGGTGTACTGCATGACGACGTCGTCCGGGATTCCGAAGGAGGCCATCATCGACGGGAACGTCCCCGCAGTCGACTTGTTGCTCTGGCGCGGGAACTCGTCTTCCGACTCGGTCTCGAGGACCACGACGTCGTAGCCCCTGGCAACGAGGTCACGCGCGCACTGTCCCCCGGCCGGACCGGCACCGGCGATGACCACATCGTAGCGGTTGTTCATACCGCCGAAACTATTTCGAAGCCACATTAGTTTATTCAGTTGCGGTGGAGTGTCCGTCCCCAGACAACGAATTTCGAAGGCGGGGGAAGAGACGTCCCAGCGCCGATTCAGCCGCCTTCCGGACCTCTCGGGCGGGACGACGCGCTCGCTCGGTCGACGACCGTCAGCGAACGATCGTCACCGGAACCGGCGATCGACGGGCGATCCGTTCCGCGACGCTCCCGAGCAAGACCCGCGAGATTCCCGACCGGCCGTGACTGCCGACGACGATCCGGTCGACCCCGCGGNCCCCGCGGTCGGTCGCGTACTCGAGGACGGCGGCCGCGGGCTGGCCGGTCAGAAGCGCCGTCTCGATCTCGCAGTCCCGCTCGGCCGCGGTCTCCCGAGTCCGCTCGAACAGTGCGGTCGCCTGCTCCCGGCGCTGTTCGCGGATCCCGTCGGCGCCGATGTGGGCGGCCTCGCCGTAGCCGCTCTCGTTCGGATCGACGACGTGAACGACGACGATCTCCTCGTCGGCGTGGTTCTCGAGCGCGTATTCGAGGGCCGCCCGACCGGGAGCCGACTCGTCGAGGGCGACCAGGAACGTCATAGCTGGTGATTCGGCCCGCATCCACTTGGAGGTGCCACACCGTTCACAGCCACTGCAGCGGCGACCCGAACCCAGTCGGTCGTTGACGCCCCGATAGCGCTACCGAAACGTCCGCATACGGGCGACAATTTGTCGTTACTCGAGGCGCGGCGTTCGCGGTCGATCGCGGAGCGACGGCTCGCAGCGGCGCGCAAAACCGCAGCCGGGAATCGGCTCGCGGCGACGCCTTAAGCGAACCGAACGGCTGGCTGCACGGGCCGACCGGAAGCCGACTCGCGCGGAACCGCCGACCGAGGACGCGTCCGTTTCGGCTCGTTCGGCGGTGCTTGCAAAGCCAACGGATGCAATAAGGGGACCGGCACCCGTAGGCTTGCGAAGCTCTCCCAATGAGTACGAAAACGCCGCGGAAGGCCGACATCCTGCGCCCGATACAGAACACCTCGACGAAGTACTTCGCGCTGGTCGCCGTCGCCGGACTGGCGTTTACCCTGTTCCTGCTGGGCTGGTTCTACCAGCTCTGGGAGGGGATGGTCGTCACCGGCCTCGCGGACTGGGGGTCGGGCGGCGGCGTCACGTGGGGCGTCTACATCGGCGCGTTCATCTGGTGGGTCGGGATCGCACACGGCGGGATCATCCTCTCGGCCGCCGTCCGGCTGCTCGGCATGGAACGGTATATGCCGGTCGCTCGCCTCGCCGAACTCCTGACGATCGCCGGCCTCTCGGCGGCCGGCTTCTACATCATCGTCCACATGGGCCGTCCGGACCGGATGGTCACGAGCGTGCTGGGCCACTACCACATCACGGTTCACAACTCGCCGCTGGTGTGGGACGTGACTGTCATCACCGCCTACCTCGTGTTGACGGCGACGTACCTGTCGCTGACGCTGCGCTACGACATCAGCCGCCTGCGCGACCAGCTGCCGGATCGGTTCGGGCCGATCTACCGGTTCATGACGATCGGCTACACCGAGAAGGAAGACGAGATCATCGAGCGGATGGTCTGGTGGCTCGCGCTGGCGATCATCATCATGGCGCCGCTCTTGCTCCACGGCGGCGTGATTCCGTGGCTGTTCGCGGTGATCCCGACGATGCCGGGCTGGTTCGGCGCCGTTCAGGGACCGCAGTTCCTCACGATCGCCCTGACGTCGGCGATCAGCGGCGTGATCCTGCTGTCCTACGCCTTCCGCTGGGCTTACGACTGGGATCACATCATCACCGACGACATCTTCCGCGGGCTGTTGCTGTGGCTCGGCTTCTTCTGTCTGCTCTTCCTCTGGCTACAGCTCCAGCAGCTCACGACCGGCCTGTTCACGGCGCCCGTGGACGTGACCCACGCCGCGGAGGGACGGATTCACCAGCCGCTCTACGTGCTCGCGATGGGGCTCGTCGCCACGACGCTCGCGTTCATCTTCGCACAGACGATTCGCCCGGCGCTGTTCACCAAGAAGCGGGCCGTCGTCGCCGGTCTCGCGGTGCTCACCGGTACGCTGATCGAGAAGATCCTGTTCGTCGTCGAGGGGTTCCTGCATCCGACGCTGGACATCTACGGCGCGGTGCCCGGCGAGTACTTCCCGAGTCTCATCGAGATCTCGTCGCTGACAGGTACGATCGGAATGGTGACGCTGTTTTTCCTCACGGTGGCCAAACTGTTCCCGGTCGTCGAACTCCACGCGATCGAACACCTCCAGGAGAAACAGACGCCCCAGGAGGAGCCGGTGACGCAAGACGACTAACCGTCCGGCCGTTGTCGCCCGTTTTCGTCTACAGCCGCCTCCGTGAGCGATACCGTCCTAGCGGCGACGGGTCGGAGCCACGCCTCAACGATCGTTTCGCCGTCGGGTTTCGATCGAACAGGAAGGCCGGATGATCGAGGCCCACGCGGCCGTCACTCGGAGTAGCCTTCCTGCAGGAACGCGCCCTCGGTTTCGTAGATCGAGAGGAGCTCCTCGAGGAACTCCTCGTAGGACTCGCCCTCTTCGCAGTGGCTGTCGAGCCGTTCTTTCATGTCGTCGCTGAGTTCGATGGTGTGAGTCATGGCTGGACGGAAGCGAACGCTCCGACCGTACCGTCGTCATCGGCCGTCAAATAGCCCGGGGGCGCGCGTGCAGCGAGACCGATCGCATGACGGACGGTCGATGCAGGCGACGGAGACGCCGTGTCGGGCTGGCACGGGACGGCCCCGGAGTTAACCCGGTCGTCGTGATAGCACCGGGTATGACAGCGACACTGACAGACGACGAGGTCGGCAAGACGGTCGTCGACGCGGAAGGCAAGGAGCTCGGTATCGTCGCGAAAGTCGAGAACGGTCGCGCCTCCGTCGACCCGAACCCGTCGGTCGCGGAGCACCTGCTCGCTTCGCTGGGCGTCGAGGGGGAGGACGAAGAGGACTACGTCGTCACGGAGGACATGCTCGATTCCGTCGGCGAAGAGATCGTGCTGCGGGGCAACCTCTGAGGCGGCGCACGACCCCGGAACGCCGTCCGCGGCTACTGCTCGAACGACTGTTCGCGCCAGGTCGTCCAGTCGTAGAGCCGCTCGAGTTCGCCGCCCTGCTGGCGGATAGCGACGGCGGTGTCGAACAGGAAGGCGGCGACCAGCGTCGTGCCGACGATCCAGACCGCGTCGATCAGCGCCCCGTACCCCGACAGGGAGCCGGCCACGAGATCGACGGAGACGACGGCAGCGAGACAGAGGATCGCCGGCAGTAGGTGGCGCGTCAGCGCCGCAAGCGTCGTCCTCTCGTGGACCTGGACCGTCCGGACGGCGTAGAGCACGACCCACGCCGAGGTGACGATCCAGCCGACGGCGATCACCGGGTGCGTCCAGTCGCTCCCGAGGAGGAAGGTTCCCCACCAGGCGGCGACGAAGACCGCGACGACGGCGTAGTCGGCCCACGCGGGAACCAGTCGCGACCGTCCCTCCCGGGCCGTTCGGCGTGGTACATCGCGCGGATCGCCAGCGCGAGAAAGCGGATGAAAAACAGCACCGCGCCCTCGGCGAACGGGGAGAGCGAGTCGGCCTCGAGCATCACCGTCGCGATGTCGGCGACGGAGTACGCGATCGCGGCGCCGCCGACCGCGAAGGAGGTGAACAGCTGCCCGATCGCGACCGTCGCTTCCGGATCGCTGGCGTCGAACGCGAGTAGCGGTGCTAGGACGGACATCATCGGGCGAGTGTTGCTCGGGGTTCCTGTAAAAGCCACCTTCAGTTACTGAGGGTCGAGAACGCGACGAGACGCCTCTCGAGTTAGCGTCGCGGCGGTCGCCGAATCGGGTCGCATGCGGACGTCGGGATCGATATGTAGGTGCGAAGAAGGAGGAGTGGTCGCTCGAGGTGATGCTGGCGAACCGCTGGGGCGATCCCGCTCACGGACTCTCGTCGTAGAGGTCGCGGGTGGGTTCGCCGTCGACGCGGATCTCGGCGAGGGCGCCCCTACGAGTGGCGCGGGTCAGCGCGTGGTCGACGATCTTGACGGGGCCGGGGACGGGGAACTCCATCTCGCCGGCGGTCGTCGTGCCGGGTGCGACCGGGGCCGTCTCGATGTTGCGGTCGGGATCGGTCAGGAGGTCGCCGTCGCGGTAGTAGCGGCTCCAGACGTTGCCGATGGGGTGGACGGCGCTGG
Organism: Haloterrigena salina JCM 13891; assembly: GCF_000337495.1. GTDB lineage: Archaea > Halobacteriota > Halobacteria > Halobacteriales > Natrialbaceae > Haloterrigena > Haloterrigena salina. The sequence goes on along the minus strand of NZ_AOIS01000030.1, from coordinate 21,879 downwards.
TGAGGTTGGGACCGCCGTTGGCGAAGTACACCCGGGCGGTCTCGCCGGTTTTAGCCTGCATCGCGTGGTCCTCGGTGAGGCCGTAGGCCTGGCCGTTGAAGACGACGTAGGTGGGCTGTTCGGCGAGCATCGCGTCGAAGTCGAAGGCGTGGTGGCCCTCCTCGCCGACCTCGCCGTCGGTGTAGATCTCGTGCTGGCCGAGATAGTACTCGCGGTCGACCTCGGGGAGGCCGTCCTCGGGCTCAACGAGGATCGCGCCGAACATGCCCGAGCTGATGTGGTAGTCCATGTTCGGGATCGCGCAGTGGTAGATGAACACCCCGGGGTAGTCAGCCGTGAAGCCGATCTCGGCGGGATCGTCGCCGGGGCTGACCGTCGTCGCCTCGGCGCCCCCGCCGGGCCCGTAGACCGCGTGGAAGTCCATGTTGTGCTGGGCCATGTTCAGGTCCTCGGGCACCTCGAAGGTGAGGTTCACGCGGTCGCCCTCGCGAACCCGGATCATCGGTCCGGGCACCTGGCCTTCGAAGGTCATGTACTCGAAGGTGACCCCCGGCTCGATCTCGGCGACTAGCCGCTCGGTGCGGACGGTCACGTCGTGTTCGCGGGGCTCGCTCCAGTCGACCGGTGGGGGCACGTCCGTCGGATCCCGAGCGATCCGGTCGACGTCGACAGCCTTCGCCGCCGACAGTCCTTCGTCGCCTGCCGGCTCCGTTTCGTTCGCCGCGCTGTTCGGCTGGGGCCGGTCGCCGCCGAGGCAGCCGGCCACCGCGATGGTGCCGGCCGCGCCCAGCGCCGCCATGAACTGTCGTCGGTTCGCTGCTGTCGTTGTCATTGGCCTTCTCCTCATCTCTACCTACGAGTGGACATACGGTCAATACCCGCGATGGTTCTCGAGCGATAGTAATCTCAGCGGCCGCTCCCTCGATACAGAGGGTGGTTAAATACGCCCGAACAATGATCGGCTCCCCGGTACGATTCAACTCGTCGCCGCGGCTCGAAATCGACCGTCAGACCGAACACGACGCCGACCGATGGATGTGGTATGGACCCCATCGAGTTGCGCGAGACGATACCGGCTCTCGAGTCCGGCGCGTATTTCAACTGGGGTGCGGGCGGTCCGAGCCCGCGCCGCGTCGTCGAGGCGGCCGAATCGGCCCTCGAGTCCCACGAGTTCGAGGCCCCGACGAACGAGGGGCAGTATCCCGCGGCGTTCGACGCCTACGACGAGGCGCGGGACGCGATCGCGGGCCTGCTGGGCGCCGCGCCCGCCGAGATCGCGCTCACGGAGAGCACGACCGACGGGATCAACCGCGTCGCGGGCGCGCTCGACTGGGACGACGACGATACCGTCGTCAGAACCGACCTCGAGCACTCCGCGGGAATCCTGCCGTGGCAGCGCCTCGAGCGCGAGCGGGGAGTCGACGTGCGGGTGCTCGAGACCGAACGCGGGCGACTGGACCTCGAAGACGTGACGGCGGCGGCCGAGGACGCGACGCTGTTCTGCCTGAGTTCGCTCACCTGGACCCACGGCACCCGACTGCCGGTCGCCGAGATCGTCGACATCGCCCACGACGCCGGCGCGCTGGTCCTCATCGACGCCGTGCAGGCGCCCGGCCAATCGCCGGTCGACGTCCGCGAGTGGGGCGCCGACTTCGTCGTCGCCGCGGGTCACAAGTGGCTCGTCAGCCCCTTCGGCACCGGGTTCGCGTACGTCCGCGACGGGGTCGCGAGCGAGCACGACCTCGTTCCCGCCGCGATCGGGTACCGCAGCGTCGTCGACCCGGACGCCACGGACTACGAGTACGCGCCGGGTGCCGGGCGGTTCGAAGTCGGCACGTCGAGTCCCGCACCGCACGCGGGGCTGGCGGAATCGATCCGGACGCTCGAGGAGATCGGTCTCGACGCGATCGAATCGCGGATCGAACGGCTCACGGACCGGCTCAAGGACGGCCTCGAGGACGACCGACTACTGAGTCCGCGGACCTTCGAGTCCGGCCTCGTCACCGTCGACGTCGACGATCCCGAGGCGACCGTCGAGCGGCTTTCGGACGCCGGCATCGTCGTCCGGTCGCTGCCCTACCCCGATGCGATCCGGGCGTCGGTCCACGCGTTCAACACCCGGGAGGATATCGATCGGTTGCTCGAGGTGCTGTCGAACGACTGAGGCGTCGCTTCGAGGGGTCGGAGATAGCAGTGGTTGGGACGGCGATTTTGGTATTCAGAGTGGTTTGTGAAGCGCGTGTTCAGTACAGGTTGAGTAGATACTGGAGTAGCAATCGATCTCACCGATAGCTGTAAAGAGAGGCGTACTGAATAGAGAGGCTAGATTCACCAGGCCAGTCAGTTATGAAATGTTTTGATAGGTGCGTAGGCGCCGATAGATGAAGCAGGAAAAACCTAATATAATCGATAAGGGAAGAATAATGTGGTCCAAATTGAGGCCGTTTTGTTTGATCTCGACGATACGTTAGTGCAGTATAAGAGGTCTCCGGGCGAGGTCCTACAGACATCCTTCGAAATCTTGGGGACTGAGCCGCTTTTCTCGGTTGAGGAGTACTATGCCCGATATGACGAGTTTGCGGAGAAGTGCAATTCGATGAACGAACTTCGCTCTGAATGCTTTGCAGCGCTCGCTGATGAGAATGGCTACGAACGGCAACTTGGACGAGCCCTCGCGGACACATTTAGCGATGAGCGCGACCAGACAAACGTCGAACTCCTCCCATCTGTCAGTCGCGTCTTGAACGAACTCAACCGAGAGTACCAGCTTGCTATTGTGACGAACGGCGCACCGGACGCGCAACAGCAGAAGATCGACGCTGTGAACCTCGATCGGTGGATCGACACGATCGTTATCGCGGGCCACGGTGTACCACCAAAACCTGATCCAGAACCATTCGAACGAGCGATTCAGTCGCTCAATGCGACACCCGCTACTGTAGTACACGTCGGTGACTCATTGGAAACAGATATTGCTGGTGCATCTGCTGCTGGGCTTGATTCTATCTGGATTTCTGTTAGTAATAGCAGCGAGGAATATATCCCATCTCATCGGATCAAGTCTATTGATCGTCTGCTGTCCTTCCTGTGAGTAGAGATTTGTAACCGAGACGCGCCCTGTATTCAGCAGTAGCTGAACGTCCTACTCAGATTCTGTCAGAAAGAACCTGCTGAGTACAGAGGGTGTTCCCAGCACAATAGAGCGAGTTGGTTCTCCACGTGTTACCTGGGGAGGGTGGTAGAGGTACCTGTGAAGATGACAGTCAGACGCTGCGAATCGAGGGCGCCCAATCCGTTGCAGGCTGTTTGATTTTCCGTCTCGACACCCTCAGCACCATTTATGGCCGGATTGATCCAGCGAACGGCGCAGGCGATCGACGATATGTGGCAGTCGATATGGCACGAGTCGAGTCGCGCCGAAAAGATCGTGATCGCCATCCTGCTTTTGGTCACCGGATTGGCGATCCCGGTGATCCCGATCGTCTGGATCGCCCGGATTATCGCCAACTGATCGACAAAGTGGCGTGGCGGGGCGAGACACGCGCTTTCTATTCAGCAGATCGACCGACAGAACGCCCGTCGAGAGGGGGCGTGCTGAATAGAGGGAACGCACTTATCGCGATCCGTCGGATCGTCTTCACTATGGAATCCTCGCCGCCGACCACCTGTCCGCGTTGTGGCAAGCGAGAGGCGTACTCGCCCCGATATACGACGCCGGGATGGCGAATACAATTCTACGAATGCGATAATTGCGGTCGCAGATACGACCCGTATCTCGACGCAGCGTACGACGGAGACTGAGGAAGCGTTCGCACGCGTAATTACCGCCCGCAACTCACCTGAATATCCGAGTGAATAACTCGCGCTATCGACTACTGAGATCCACACCGAAGACCGACCGTCAGTCTCCGGAGTCGTCGTCGCTCGAGTGCGCTGCGGCCTCGAGCATCGTCTCCCGCTCGTCGAAGTACACCGGGGCGTCGCGGTCGGCCTCGAACTCGAGCAGGCGGGAGAGGGCGTCCTCGCCGTCGTCGACGTCCTCGGCCAACTCTTCCGCGAGGTCCGTGTAGGCGCCGGCCAGCGTCTGGAAGGCTTCCATTCGCGTCTGTTTGGCTTCGAGCAGCAGCTGTTTCTCCTTGACGTCGTTCTCGAGTTCCTCGAAGGCGTCGAGGTCCAACTCGTCGCCGGGACCGTCCGGCGTCGAGGGGGCATCGGTTCCCGTCGTCGCCGTCGAGTGGTCCTCGAGTTGCCCGCGGAGTTCGGCCATGTCCTCGTCGATCTCGGCGAGCAAGTCGTCGGCCTCGGAGCGCATGGTCTCGACGCGCCCGGAGAGCAGCCCCGCCTGCGTGTGGCAGTAGTCGACGAGGTCGTCGACCGCCAGACTGGGGTCGGTGTCGTCGCTCATGACTTTCCGTTGGGGAGTCAGACCGAAGTCACTTTGGACTGGGGGCTCGGATCGTCACGAGGTCGCGGCGACGGGAGCGTTCGATCGGGCTAGCTGCTAGCAAACCCCATTCTATCGGGCTTTCAGACCCGTTAAGTCCTTCCGGACACTGACTCCATCACAGTGAATCGAGCAGCGAGTCGCGCAATTATGCAGTCACCGATCACCACGAAATTATGAGCAAGGACTACATCGAGGTGCGGGGCGCGGAGGAACACAACCTCAAGGACCTCGACGTCACCATTCCCCGCGAGGAGTTCACCGTCGTCACCGGCCTGTCGGGGTCGGGCAAGTCCTCGCTGGCGTTCGAGACGATCTACGCCGAGGGCCAACGCCGGTACATCGAGAGCCTCTCGGCGTACGCCCGGAACTTCCTTGGGCAGATGGACAAGCCGCAGGTCGAGACCGTCGAAGGCCTCTCCCCGGCGATCTCGATCGACCAGAAGAACGCCGCGAACAACCCCCGATCGACGGTGGGGACCGTCACGGAACTCCACGACTATCTCCGTCTCCTCTACGCCCGCGTCGGCACCCCCCACTGTCCCGACTGTGGCCGCGAAGTCGGCGAACAGTCGGCCCAGAACATGGTCGAACGCATCCTCGAGCTCCCCGAGAACACGAGGGTCAAGCTGGCGGCGCCGGTCGTCCGCGACCAGAAGGGCGCCTTCGAGGACCTCTTCGAGGAACTCGTCTCGGAGGGGTACGCCCGCGTCGAGATTGACGGCGAGGAACACGACCTCACGCTGGACGACCCCGACTTGGACGAGAACTTCGACCACACCGTCGACGTCATCGTCGACCGCGTGAAGGTCTCCACGGAGGACCGCCCGCGCATCATCGACAGCGTCGAAACCGCGCTCGACGAGGCCGAGGGCGTCCTGAAGGTCATCCTGCCGGACGCGCCCAAAGACGTCGCGAGCGATCTGGGCGACGCGGCCCGCCGGACGGGCGCCCTGGGCAACGAGACCGAGGAGGACGACCGCTTCGTCGTCGAGTTCTCGAAGGACCTCGCCTGTACCCACTGCGGGATCGACGTCCCCGAGATCGAGACCCGCTCCTTCTCGTTCAACTCGCCCCACGGCGCCTGTCCCGAGTGCGAAGGGCTGGGCGAGACCAAGGAGGTCGACGAGGGCCTCGTCGTGCAGGACGAGTCCAAGCCGCTCAAGCACGTCTTCGAGGCCTGGAGCTACAACCGGTCGTACTACCGAACCCGCCTCGACGCCGTCGCCGAGCACTTCGGCGTCTCGCTGTCGACGCCGTTCGAGGAGTTAGACGAGGACGTCCAGCAGGCGTTCCTCTACGGCACCGACGACGAGGTCGTGTTCAAGCGGAGCACGAAAAACGGCACCCGCCGGAAGCGCAAGCGCTTCGAGGGCGTCATTCCGAACCTCGAGCGCCGGTATATCGAGACCGACTCCGACTCGACCAGAGAGCACATCGAGGACTACATGTCCGCGACGGAGTGTCCGGCCTGTGACGGCACGCGGCTGAAGGCCGCGAGTCGGGCCGTGCTCGTCGACGAGACGGCGATCACCGAGATCAACGCGATGAGCATCGGCGACGCCTTAGAACACTTCGAATCGATGGAGGCCGACCTCACCGAGCGCGAGAAGGTCATCGCCGAGGAGATCTTGAAGGAGATCCGCGCGCGACTCGGCTTCATGTGCGAGGTCGGGCTGGACTACCTCACGCTCGACCGGGAGGCCGCGACGCTGTCGGGCGGCGAGAGCCAGCGCATCCGGCTGGCCACGCAGATCGGCTCCGGCCTCGTCGGCGTCCTCTACGTGTTAGACGAGCCCTCGATCGGGCTCCACCAGCGGGACAACGACCGCCTGCTGGACACCTTAGAGGAACTGCGGGACCTCGGAAACACCCTCATCGTCGTCGAACACGACGAGGAGACGATGCGCCGGGCGGACCAGGTCATCGACATGGGGCCCGGCCCCGGCAAGCGCGGCGGCGAGGTCGTCGCCAACGGCCCCGTCGAGGAGGTCAAGGCGACCGAGGGCTCCGTGACGGGCGAGTACCTCTCCGGCCGCCGGCAGATTCCGGTCCCCGACGAACGCCGCGATCCCGACGGCGCGCTGACGATCCGCGGCGCCCGCCAGCACAACCTCGATGACGTCGACGTCGACATCCCGTTGAGCAACTTCACGGCGATCACGGGCGTCTCCGGCTCCGGCAAGTCCACCCTGATGCACGAGGTGCTCTACAAGGGGCTGGCCCGCGAGATGAACGACAACACGTCGGTCATCCCGGGCGACCACGACGCCCTCGAGGGTCTCGAGGAGATCGAGACCGTACGGCTGATCGACCAGTCGCCGATCGGCCGCACGCCCCGCTCGAACCCGGCGACGTACACCAACGTCTTCGACTACATCCGCGAACTGTTCGCCCAGACGAAGCTGGCGAAACAGCGCGGCTACGAGAAGGGCCGGTTCTCCTTCAACGTCAAGGGCGGCCGCTGCGAGGAGTGTGGCGGACAGGGAACGGTGAAGATCGAGATGAACTTCCTCTCCGACGTGTACGTCCCCTGTGAGGAGTGCGACGGCGCCCGCTACAACGACGCCACGCTCGACGTCACCTACAAGGGCAAGACCATCGCCGACGTCCTCGAGATGGAAGTCGAGGAGGCCTACGAGTTCTTCGAGTCCTCGAGCCAGATCCGGCGGCGCCTGAAGCTGCTGAAGGACGTCGGCCTCGATTACATGAAGCTCGGCCAGCCCTCCACGACGCTGTCGGGCGGCGAGGCCCAGCGGATCAAGCTCGCCGAGGAGTTGGGGAAGAAGGACACGGGCGAGACGCTCTACCTGCTCGACGAGCCCACCACCGGACTCCACAGCGAGGACGAGCGCAAGCTCATCGACGTCCTCCACCGGCTGACCGACAACGGCAACACCGTCGTCGTCATCGAGCACGAACTCGACCTCGTGAAGAACGCCGACCACATCATCGATCTCGGCCCCGAGGGCGGCGAAAACGGCGGCGAGATCGTCGCGACGGGGACGCCGGAAGAAGTCGCGCGACTCGACGACTCCCACACCGGCCGCTACCTGCGCGATCTGCTCCCGAAGGTCGACATCGAGGGGCCTCGCGGCGAGCGCGTCGAGCCCGTGACGGCGCCGATGGACGACGACTGACGACTGATCGCGACTCGACGACCGGTTTCCCGTTCTCCGCTTCGCTCGTTTTCGTCGTTCGTCGCCCGACCTGACAGCCAGTTCCGATGACCGCGATCCGAACCGGTAATGACGGCCGCCGCCGAATCCTCACCCGTGAACACCCGAAAGGCCGTCCTCCGCCGCGGGCTCGCGGGCGGCGGCGTCGCGACGCTCCTGCTGGCCGTCAGCTTCGTCGCCGCGCTGGGGATTCCGACGACGCCGTCGATGATCGCAATCGTCGCGTGGCTCGTCGCCGTCGGGTGCGGGATGCTCGCCGCCGGCCGCCGGGAGCGGGTCTCGCTCGGGTCGACGACCCTCGAGTGGCCCCGCGTCGCCGCCGTCGCGATCGCCCTGCTGGCGGTCGGCTGGGCCGCGATCAGCGTCGCGAGCCTCCACCGAGGCGACGGCATCACCGGACTCGGGGCGCTCGAGGGCGTGCTCACCGCCGGGCTCGTGGGCTACTTCGCGTGGTTCGCCCGCGAGTGCTGGGTCGGCGGCAGCGTAATCGAGGCCGAAACGTTCGTCGTCGACTGAATCGGCGACGGGACTCCCGTCTCGATTCGCGCACACCGACGAAATCGAGAAAGTCGTATTCGGACGTATCAGGACCTGTACAACCGTTCAACGTCCGGCCCCGAACTTTTGGTTACGGAGTTGGTACGATGTCACGTGAGTCGAGCCGTCCGGCCGGCGACGCGCGACGACGTCTGGGCGATCCACCAGACGGCCCGCGAGAGTTGGCACGCTGCCTACGACGAGATCCTCGGCTCCGACCGGGTCGACGAGGTCGTCGACGACTGGTACGCGATCGGCGACCTCGAGTCGTCGATCGACGGCGCGAGCAAGCGGGCGGACGTGGCCTTCCTCGTCGCCGAGTCGGCCGACGACGGCGCTCGAGCGCGATCGATGGACGACCGCGCAGACCGCATCGGCGAGTTCGACCGCGAGTGTGCCGGGTTCGCCCACGCCGTCCCGTGGCCCGAGGACCCGGCGGTCGGCTACCTCGCGCGCCTGTACGTCACCCCCGAGATCTGGGGCGAGGGGACCGGGACGCAATTGTTAACGCGACTCGAGGCCGACCTCGAGGACGCGTTCGACCGCCTGCGGCTGGCCGTCCTCGCGGCCAACGACGTCGGAATCGCGTTTTACGAATCCGCGGGGTTCGAACGCGTCGCGACGCGGAAGAACGATCTGGCCGCCGGCCTCGAGGAGTACGTCTACGAGCGACCGATCGCGAGCGCGGATGGGAGGGAGAGCGACTGACGAGCGTCGCTCCTCGAGTCGAACGCGATATCGGCGGTTTGCAGAGCGGTGAGTCTCGAGTACGCTGCTCACGGGCGTGAAGCGCCCATCTGCTCACGGCGACCCTGGCGGCGTTCGCATGGGATGCGGGACCGCCGGTCCCGCCCGACTCGCGAAGCCCTCGCACGGCTTCGAAGCATGGTTCCCGATACGCTCACCGGGATCGAGTGTGCGCCGCCGCACGAGGTTCGATCAGGCTGGAAAATCAGACGGCATCACTCGCGCGGTAGCGACCGTTACAGCGTCTTGTCGGCTTCGTCGTCGTCAACGATTTCGATCCCGCGGTTGTTGACCGCCATCGGATCGAGACCGACCTCCTGGAGGAAGTTCTTGTACTCGCGTTCGCACTGCTCGGCGTCCTTCTGCTTGTCGCTGGCGCGGTCGCAGAGTTCGATCAGGTTCTCGGGGACGTCGTTCTGATAGACGATCCAGTGGTTGATCAGGTCGCTGAGCCGGCGGATGGGGCTGGTGAAGTGGCCGTAGATCTCGAAGTTCAGCGCGTGGTGGCCGCCGAACGGGTCGTTCATGTACTTCGCGCGGGGCATCACCTTCATCACCGCCCACTGGATCTTGTCGAGCTGGCGGCCCGGCGCCTCCTCGAGCGTCGCGTTGACGGCCTTCCGGGGGTCGTCCCACGTGCTGCCGGGGATCGAGACGCCATCTAGGTCCTGAATCTCTCGGAGGGCTTCGGACCACTCGTCGGGGCTCGGCTGCGGGTGGACGCGGTACATCGCCTCGACGCCGCGGTTCCACATGAGCTCGTGCGTGACGGCCTTGTTAGCCTTCAGCATGCACTCCTCGATGATGGTGTGGGCCCGGTCGCGGGCGGGGTTCAGGACGAGCGAGCCGTCCTCCTTGCGCTGTTCGTGCATCCGGTTTGCGACCTCGTAGACCAGTTTGTTCTCCTCGTGGAGGTCGGCGTCGGGGTCCTCGAGGCGGTTCTCGGCCTGCGAGTAGGTCAGGCGCTCGTCGGACTGGATGACCGACTTGTAGATCTCGATGTTCTCGTAGGAGAGGTTCTCCTTGTCGAGGTGCATCTCGACGGTGTGGGCGAGTCGGTCCTCGTTGGCGACCAGCGAACAGACCGTCTCGGCGAGCACCGGCGGCAGCATGTGGACCGTGTAGCCGGGCAGGTAGACCGTGTTGCCCCGTTCGACGGCCTCGTCCCACATCGCCGTGTCGGGATTGACGTAGTGGGTGACGTCGGCGATGTGGACCCAGAGGACGTACTCGTCGTCGCGCTCTTCGATCGAGAGCGCGTCGTCGAAGTCCTGGGCGTCGATCGGGTCCGTCGTCCACGTCGTCAGATCTCGCAGATCCTTCCGTTCGTCGATCTCGTCGCTGATCTCGGCCGTCACGCCCTCCGTTCGGGCTTCGGCCTCCTCGAGGACCTCGGCGGGGAACTCGTCACGGAGTTCGAACTTCTCGAAGAGTTCCTCGCGTTTGTTCTCGAGGTGGCGCGCGAGGTCCTCCGAGACTTCGACCGGGCCCTGGGCCTCGGCCGTCCCGGCCTCGGCCTGTGCGTCGTTACTCATAGCGGGGCCTACGGACGTGAAGGTGAAAGTCGTGTCGGGATGGGCAGGCGACCGCTAGAGCGGTCGCGACTCGAATCGGCGCCGCTCGAGGGAGGCCGCGAACTCGACGCGGTTCGCCGTCAGGACTCCTCTTCGAGCGTCCCGTAGCGCTCCTCGACGGTCTCGAGGTAGTCGGCGAGAAAAGCGGCCCGATCCGTTTCGCCGGCCTCGCTCTCGACGAGTAAGGCCTCGAGGTCGTCCCGCGGATAGTGACAGAGGTCGTCGTGACAGGATTTACAGAGGTGTTCGAACTCCTTGTCCTCGCGATCCCAGCGGTCGCCGTGTTTGTCGTACTCGCGCGCCATCGACCGGGTGACCTGATCGCCGCAGGCGAGACACGTGACCGTCTCAGTGCGCGTCCGGGAGGGCCACATAGCTAACCGGACACCGTGCTAGTACTTAGCGATTGTCACACCCCTAATCGGCGGCGACTCTCAGGGCCTCCGATCGGTCGCCGAACGGGCCTTTTATCTCTCGCTCGGCCGTTGGACCGGGTATGCAGGTCAAGTCCCGACACCATCTCCGCAGCGACGTCGTCTCGGACGTCGAGACGGCCCTCGAGGAGCAACTCGGCGTCTCGCCCGAGGGCGACGCCTACGAGCGCGTCGAGTTCGAGGACACCGACTGGGAGGTCGTCCTCATCGACGGGGAGCCACAGGTCGCCTACTTCGACGAGGAACCGTTCCTGACCGTCAGAGGCGCCAACGCCTACGAACCCGAAAAGCGCCTGGTCACGGTCGACGCCGGCGCGATCTCGTTCGTCAGCGACGGCGCGGACGTGATGCGACCGGGGATCACGGAGGCCACCGACGACATCTCGCCCGACGATCTGGTCGTCATCGCCGAGGAGTCCCACGGAAAGGTGCTGGCGGTCGGCCGCGCTCGCGTCGACGGCGAGGATATGGCCGGCGACGAGGGAAAGGTCATCGACTCGCTGCACCACGTCGGCGACGAACTCTACGAGTTCTCCGGCTAACGCGCTGTCCGCTTTCTCCGCGACGAACTCTACGAGTTCTCCGGCTAACGCGCTGTCCGCTTTCTCCGCGACGTCGATCCGGGATCGGCGAGACGACGCTCCCGAACGGTTACAAGCGTTCCGCTGGTGCGGTGTGGTATGACACGACTCCCCGATTCGGATCGCGAGCGGATCGCCGCCCTGTTCGACCGCCACCTCGAGGCCGGCCTCCACCACGGCGCGCAGTTGGCCGTCTACGTCGACGGTGAGCGGGTGCTCGATCTCGCGGGCGGCCGCGAGGGGCCAGACGGCGACCGCGAGACCCCCGAGACGCGCCACGTGCTGTTCTCGTGTACGAAGCCCTACGCCGCCGTGACGCTGCACACGCTGGTCGACGAGGGGGAACTCGCGTACGACGACCGAGTGGTCGACCACTGGCCGGAGTTCGCCGACGAGGGGACCGAGAAGGCCGGGATCACCGTCCGACAGGTCCTCAGCCACACCGCGGGACTCAATCAGGGAGAGATCGACGACCGGCCCGATCTCTGGACCGACTGGGAGGCCGCGGTCGAGCAGATCGAAGCGATGGAGCCGAATTTCCCGCCGGGCGAGACGCCCGCCTACCACGCGCTCACCTTCGGCTGGCTAGTCGGCGAACTCGTCCGTCGGGTGTCCGGCTCGCCGATCGAGGAGGCCGTCGAGGAGCGCGTGTTCGACCCCCTCGAGATGGACGACACCGGGATCGGCCTCCGGGAGGACGAAGACGACGACGTGGCGACGCTGGTCGGCTTCGACGCGTTCGACCGCTGTCGAGACCCCGGCGAGGGGCTCGGGGACAACGCCGAGGTCGCGGCGCCGTTTAACGCCGAGGAGATCCACCGCGCCGTGATTCCGGCGGCCAACGGGATCGGAACCGCCGGCGACATGGCGCGCTTCTACGCCTGTCTCGCCAACGGGGGCGAACTCGAGGGCACCCGGATCCTCCCCGCGGAGACCGTCGAGCGGATGACGGCCCTCGAGGCCGAGACCGACGCGGACGGCACGCTCGGACGGGAAGGCCGGTTCGCACTGGGGTTCTGGAAGGGCGGGACGACGGTCGCCCCATACGGGACGCTCTCGCCGGAGCGCGTCTTCGGCCACGCGGGACTCGGCAGTAGCGTCGGCTGGGCCGACCCCGAGGAGAACGTCGGCTTCTCGTACGTCACGAACGGGGTTCGGGACGGTTCCTACGAGCACGTCGCCCGGGTCAACGCGCTCGCGGACGCGGTTCGACTGGCGATACGGTCGGACTGAGGCCGTCGGTCGACCTAGTTCACCAGATTGTAGAAGGCATCGCTGAACGTGACCAGCAGGATCCCCGCCACGATGATCAGCGTCAGGAAGGTGAAGAACACGATCGCGGCCTGCCGGCCGGTCAGTCCTTCCCCCTCGAGGAATTCGTTCAGTTCCATGACTGTGCGTACGATCGTCACGGTAAAAAACTGTATCGAGACGAGATGAGGTGACTTACGTGTTCGGCTCCCAGTCCTGCACGGCGACGGTCTCGCCCGCCGGGATCCCCTCGCGGTCGTCGTCGACGACCACCCAGCCGTCGGCCAGCGCGACGCTCGAGAGCACGCCGGAGCCGCTGGCTCGGGTCGGCGTCGCCGCGAACCGCGGCTCGCCGGCCCCGAAGTCGTCGCCATCGTCCGGCTCGCGCGCTTCTAGTTTCACCCGCGCGAACGTCCGCGTTCCGGGTTCGCTGGGGATCTTTCGCTCGAGGCGTGCGTACGTGGTCGGGTGCGGATCGGACTCGGTCCCCTCGAGCCAGCGCATCACGGGTCGGAGGAACTGGACGGCGTTGACGATACAGGCGACGGGATAGCCCGGCAGCGCGAGGACGGGGGTCTCCTCAACGATCCCGAGACAGACGGGGTGGCCGGGCTTGAGCCCGACGCCGTGGACGACCACCTCGCCCAGTTCGTCGATCACCTCGGGCAGGAGGTCGCGCTCGCCGACGCTCGAGCCGCCGGTGGTGACGATCACGTCCTTCGTCAGGTCGCGCTGGATCGCCACGCGAAGCGACTCGAACTCGTCGGTGACGACGTCCCGGTAGGTCGCGCGGCCCCCCCAGCGGTTCGCGAGCCGCGAGACGGTGAGCCCGTTGGTCTCGATCACTTCGCCCGGCCCCGGATCGGCCTCGACGAGTTCCTCGCCGGTCGGGATCACGCCGACCGTCGGGGGCTCGGCGACCGCGACGCGGGCGTAGCCCGCCGACCGCAGCAGGCCCAGATCCGACGGCCGCAGCCGGTGGCCGGCGTCGTAGAGGTGCTGTTCTGCCTCGACGTCCTCGCCGACCGGCGCGACGTTCTCGCCCTCGGCGACCGCGTCCTCGATCTCGACGTCGCCGGCCGACTCGAGTTCGGTCACGCGCTCGATCATGACGACGGCGTCGGCGCCCGCCGGAAGGGCGCTGCCGGTGTGGACGCGGGCGGCGGTGTCGGGCCCGATCTCGGCGTCGGCGCCGACGCCCTCGGCGATCCGTAGCACTTCGGGGGAGCGGTCGCTGGCGCCGAACGTGTCCGCGGCGCGGACGGCGTAGCCGTCCATCGCGGCCCGCTCGTAGTGGGGGACGCTCCGGGCCGAGGCGACGGGAGCGGCCAGCACGCGGCCGTCCGCGCGCTCGACCTCGAGCCGTTCGGTTCCCGTCAGCGGCGAGAGCGCGTCGCCGTCGTCGCCGTTTGCAGCGGCCGCGTCGTCGGCCCCCGCGACGGCCTCCCTGAGTATCCGTCGCGCCTCGTCGACCGGCGTCCGTTCCTTGAACCCGGCCCGCTTGCGCTCGCTGTCGGCTCCGTCCATACCTGCACTCGGGTCGCCGGGCGCCTAAAACGTGGGGGACCGCCCCCCGTCGACGGGCCCCGCGATCGGCCGCGTCCCGCGTCGGTCACAGCGCCGTCCGACAGTCGAATCGGCCGCTACCGCGGCCTTTTTCGTATCGGCGTTCGAACCTGTAGCCATGTCAGCGCTTCGCGCCGCACTGCAGGATCTCTCGGAAGACGTCTTCTTCGATCTGCTCGAGAGAGAGGACGCCTACCTGCTCGTCCTCGACGTTCCGGGCGTCTCCGCCGACTCCCTCGAGGTGGCGGTCGACGACGGACGGCTCTCCATCGAGGCCCACCGCGAGAAGGACCCCGCGGGCGACTACCAGTACCTCGAGGAGAACCGCTCGCTCTTTCTCGATATCGAGCTTCCCCTCCCCGCCGACGCAGTCAGTACGGAGACGGAAGCGATCGTCGAACGCGGCGTCCTCGAGTTGACTCTCCCCAAAACGTCGGCGACGGGCGAGACGACGATCGACGTCGTCGAGGAAGACTCCTAACCTGAGGTGACACAGACTGGGCTCCCTCCGTGCGTACAAGCGGTTCGTCCTCGTCGCGTGGCAGTTCCTCCCGCTGTTGCTCGCCTACGCCCGTGACCGCCGCCGATTCCTGCTGTTCGGGCGGCCGCGATCGGTCGACGCCGAGACCCACCGTCACCGGGCGGAGGTCCTCCTCGAGTCGCTGCTGACCCTCGGGCCGACGTTCATCAAACTCGGTCAGCTGCTCTCGACCCGGCCCGACGTGCTCCCGCCGGCGTACATCGACGTCCTCGCGGCGCTGCAAGACGAGGTGCCGCCGGCCGACTGGGCCGACGCGAAACGGGTCCTCGAGGCAGAGATCGGCCCCGTCGACGAGAACTTCGTCGAGTTCGAGACCGAGGCGATCAGCGGCGCGAGCCTCGGGCAGGTGTATCACGCGCGGGTCGATCCCGAGGCCGTCGACGCCGTCGGGACGGCGGACCCGACGGCCGAATCGGGGGATACTCGAGTGGACGGCGCCGGAGGACCCGACCCCGCCGGCCGCGAGGTCGCGGTGAAGATCCGGCGGCCGGACATCGAGGAACTGGTCAACGCGGACCTGCGGGTGATCAAATGGTCGCTGCCGATCCTGCTGTACTTCGTCGACGAATCTCGGGCCTTTTCCCTGCGGAACCTCGCCGACGAGTTCTCGAAGACAATCCGCGAGGAGATGGACTACGAGCGCGAGTCCGAGATGCTCCGGGAGATCCGGACCAACTTCGCGGGCGACGACCGGTTCGTCATCCCCGACGTGATCGAGAGCCACTCCGGTCGGCGCGTGCTCACGATGGAGTACATCCAGGGGACGAAGATCAACGATCTCGGGGAACTCGAGCGCAAGGGGATCGACCGCACGCGACTCGCGGAGAACTTGGAACGGGCGTACCTGCAGATGATCATGGACGACGGGGTCTTCCACGCCGATCCGCACCCAGGGAACCTCGCGGTGACCGACGACGGGCGGATCGTCTTCTACGACTTCGGGATGTCGGGCCGGGTCGACTCGTTCGTCCAAGAGAAGATCATCGACTTCTACGTCGCCGTCGCCAACCAGAACATCGACGGCATCCTCGACGCGCTGATCGAAATCGGTACCTTGAGCCCCGACGCCGACCGGGGCGTGATGGCCGAGGTGATGGAGATCGCCATCCAGGACGCCCGCGGCGAGGACGTCGAACAGTACCGGGTCAATCAGATCGTCGGCCAGATCGAGGACTCGATCTACGTCTTCCCGTTCCGACTCCCCAAGAACCTCGCGCTGGTCTTGCGGGTCGCGACCGTCGTCGAGGGGGTCTGCGTCACCCTCGATCCCGACTTCGACTTCATCTCGGTCGCGACCGACTACCTCACCGAGGAGGGGTACCGCGAGGAGTCGATCCGACAGTACGCCCGGGAGACCGGCGAGAACATCCGCAGAACCGGCGAGTCGCTGACCCGACTCGCGCCCAAAGCCGAGCGCGCCCTCGACCGACTCGATCGGGACGACCTCTACGTCCGCATCGGCCTCGAGGACGAGGAGAACGTCTTCGACACGTTCGCGAAACGGCTGATCTACGGCATGTTGCTCACGATGTCGCTGTTCTCGACGGGCGTCCTCTACGCGCTCGAGGCGCCTCGAGCGTCGATTGTCGCGGCCGTCTTCTCGCTGGTCGTGACGGTCCTGCTCTACCGCTCGTTCCGCGAACGGAAGGGGATCGGCGCCAAACCGCAGTTCACGCGACAGAGCATGCGCCGGCGCCGCGGCGAGGAGTAGGCAGGGTCAAACGTTCTTTTCGCTGGCGCTCGAGTGTCCGGTATGGACTACGAGCGGATTGCCGACCTACCGGTGACGATCGACGAGGTGTCGACCGACCGCCTCGAGCGCGAGACCTCGAGCGAGTTCACCCGCGTCACGACCGAGTTCGCCCTCTCCGGCCCCGGACCGGACGGCGAGGCGGTCGTCGGCCGCGGCGAGGACGTCACCTACGAGACCGACGATCACGACGCGCTGGCCGAGTCGGGGCTGCCCGAGCTCGCCGGCGAGTGGACGATCGACTCGTTTTCGTCGCGCCTCGCGGAGATCGACCTCTTTTCCGCCGGCGCGCCGGACCGCGACGTGTTCCGCAACTACCGGCGCTGGGGGCTCGAGAGCGCGGCGCTGGACCTCGCCTTGCGGCAGGCCGACACCGACGTCGCGAGCGCGCTCGGTCGGTCGCTCGATCCCGTCCGGTTCGTCGCCAGCACCCGGCTGGGCGAGCCGCCGACGACCGATCGTCTCGAGGCCCTGCGCGAACGGGTCCCGGGCCTCGAGTTCAAACTGGATCCGATCCCGGCCTGGGACGACGACCTCGTGGCGGGGATCGACGACGCCGTCGGGGCCGACGCGATCCGCATTCTCGACCTCAAGGGACGGTACGAGGGAACCGAGGTCGACGTCCCCGCCGATCGCGAACTGTACGAACGAGTCCTCGAGGCCTTCCCCAACGCCGTCGTCGAGGATCCCGCCCTGACCGCTCGGACGCGGCCGCTGTTCGAGGACGCCGACGTCCGCGGGCGGGTATCGTGGGATGCCCCGATACACGGCCTGGCGGACGTCGAGGCGCTCCCGTGGGACCCCGACTGGCTCAACGTCAAACCCTCCCGGTTCGGCTCGCTCGAGTCGCTGCTCGAGACGCTGGCCTACTGCGAGGCGAACGAGATTCGGCTGTACGGCGGCGGCCAGTTCGAACTCGGCGTCGGGCGGGGGCAGATCCAGACGCTCGCCTCGCTGTACTACCCCGATGGACCGAACGACATCGCGCCGCGGGCCTACAACGATCCGACCGTCGGGGACGGACTGCCGGCGAGTCCGCTCGAGCCGCCGACCGAACCGCGCGGGTTCCGCTGGGACGGGACGTAAACAACGACTCGAGACGGGATCGGTCCCGCGTCGTCGGGTACGAATCGCGGGCCAGGTGCGCCCGCTCCTCGCGAGCCGCGTCCGCCGTGTCACCGACTGACTCGGTGCCAGCGGCCATTCCAAACGGTTTATGCACGTCGATTGATTACGCCGGGACATGGCGAAACAGCAGACCGAAGTTCGCGACCTCCAGGAAGGAAGCTACGTGATGATCGAGGACACGCCGTGTAAGATCAACGCCTACTCGACGGCGAAGCCGGGCAAACACGGCAGCGCGAAGGCACGCGTCGAGGCCGAGGGCGTCTTCGACGGCAAGAAGCGATCGCTCTCCCAGCCGGTCGACGCGAAGATCTGGGTCCCGATCATCGAGCGCAAACAGGGCCAGGTCGTCTCCGTTGACGGCGACGACATGCAGGTCATGGACCTCGAAACGTACGAGACGATCACGATGCGCGTCCCCGACGACATCGACGTCTCCCCCGACGAGAACATCGAATACCTCGAGATGGAAGAACAGCGAAAGATCGTCTGATGTTTCCCGGGGCGACCGACGACGGCGAGGGGAGCCACACGGCGGACGACGCCGACCGTGACGGCGCGAACTTCGTGGTCGTCGGTGCGCCCCTGGACGTATCGACGACCTTTCAGCCGGGGACCCGATTCGGTCCCCGACGCATCCGAACTTTTGCCGAACCGTTCGACGACTACGACCACCGGACGGACCAGTACTTCTCCGAACTCGGCGTCGAAGACCACGGCGACATCCGCGCGTGGGACAACGCGAAGGAGTACCTCGAGTACCTCGAGGGGACGCTCCGCGGTGTCGTCTGGGACGACGCCGTCCCGCTGATGCTGGGCGGGGAACACACCGTCTCGCTGGCGGGCGTCCGCGCCGTCGAACCCGAGGCGGTCGTCGTGCTCGACGCCCACCTTGACCTCTACGAGGCCTACGACGGCAACGAACTCTCCCACGCCTCCGTCACGCGACGGATCCTCGAGGAGTCCGCGGTCGAGGACGTGTTCATCCTCGGCGCTCGCACCGGCAGCGAAACGGAGTGGGAGCGGGCCCGAGCGCCGGACGTGACGGTCGTCTCGCCGGAAGACGTCGCCGACTGGCCGCTCGCGGACCGACTCGACGGTCGCGACGTCTACCTGAGCGTCGATATCGACGCCGCCGACCCCGCCTACGCACCGGCGACGGGGACCAGAGAGCCGTTCGGCCTCGAGTCCCGCGAGCTGCGCGACGTCGTCCGCGAGGTCGCGCCGTACGCGGACGGCTTCGACGTCGTCGAAGTCAACGACCGCGACGAGGGACAGACCGCGGCGCTGGCCGGCAAGCTCGTCCGGGAGTTCGCGTTCGCACGCGCCGACGGCCGGTAGGAACACCGATCCGGCGGTCCGGTAGCATTTAGCGGATTCCTACCGTTCCGAGTGCTGTTTTCGAGCAAGAATATGCGCTGTATTCCGATGGAAGTTACCTAATAACGTAGTGTCCGGTTCGGGTTACGCTCGTCCATGACACGAGAGTATTCGAGACGCGACTGGCTTCGAAAGGCCTCCGTCGCCGGTGTCGCAGTGGGCGGGGGTGCGGTCGGCCTCTCGGGGACCGGGAGCGCACGGCCTGCGCTGGTCGACCCCGATGATGTCGGACTGACCGCCGACTGCGCCGACGACGACCGAGCGGTCTTCTGTGCGACCAACGACGGCCGCCGCCCCGCCTTCCTCGAGTGGCAGCGCCGGCCCCTCGAACCGGGGATCGAGTTCATCGACTGTCAGACCATCCTCGTCGTCGGGACGTTCGCCGAGGTCGTCACCGAGGTGTCGTTCCTCACGGAGGCCGGGTTGATCGGTAACGACTTCCTCTACTTCAACTCCGTCGACGGCGTCCGCGTCATCGATATAACCGAGCACGAGCGGGGACCGGCGGACGGAATCATCGGAACCGCCGAAGCGTTCGAGGAGGGGCCGACCGTTCCGGGCGCCGGCGACGTCGTCGCCTCGAATCCGGAGTACGACGCCTGTCAGGAGGAGTACTTCGGCGAAATCGTCGTCGAGGGGACGGAGTCGGCGACGGACGACGAGTCGGCGACGGCCGCGGCCGCGACCGGCGATCGGAACCGGCTGGTCGTTCCGCCGTCGTCGACGCGGTGCTTCTCGGTGGCGGTCGACGACGACCCCGTCGCGGTCGACCTCTTCTACGACGGCGATCGCGTCGATACGGCCGTCAGCGCGACCGACAAACCGTGTCCGGATCGACCCGGACGCGGTCGCCGCATCCGCGGCTGGTTCCGATAGCATCGCCGACCGATGGCGCCGATTCCCGGCCCGTTGCCTTGCAGATGCACCGAACACATTGATTAGTGGAATTGGTGGAGGTATCCGCTGGTAATGGTGCCTCGTGCTCGCGGAGTCGTAATCGAACCGATACGTGGGATCGAATCACCCCGATACCGCGCAGACGAGGTGAGTTCATGAGCGACCTTCCGCCGCAGACAACCGTCAAACGGTGGCTGGTGACGACCAACCACAAGGATATCGGAATCCTCTATCTGGCGACGGCGCTGTTTTTCCTCCTGCTCGGCGGGGTGCTCGCACTCCTGTTCCGTCTCCACCTGTGGGTCCCCGGCGGAACGGGGCTGCTCGAGAACAACGAGTTCAACCAGGCGGTTACCAACCACGGCCTGTTGATGGTCTTCTGGTTTCTCTCGCCGTTCGCCGCCGGCTTCGCGAACTACTTCGTCCCGCTACAGATCGGTGCGAAGGACCTGGCGTTCCCGCGACTAAACGCGTTGAGTTACTGGTTCTATCTGTTCTCGGGGCTCCTTCTCGCCGTCGCATTCTTCCAGGAGCGGGCGTTCGCCGGCGGCTGGTACATGTACGCGCCGTTGAACGTGCCGATGTACCACCCCGCGCTGCAGGCGACGACCGGCGGAAACGCGACGATCCTCGGATTGATGCTGTTCGTAATGTCGATCACGCTCGGGTCGGTGAACTTCCTCACGACGATTCACCGCTCGCGCGCAGAGGGGCTGGGGCTGTGGAACATGCCGCTGTTCACCTGGTCGTGGCTGCTGACGATCTGGATGATGCTGTTCGCGTTCGCGGCGCTGCTGGCCGCGCTCCTGTTGCTCGCGAGCGATCGACTCCTCCTGACTCAGTACTTCGCGACCGACGAGGGCTCGAGTCTGTTATGGGCGCACCTGTTCTGGTTCTTCGGACACCCGGAGGTGTACATCGTCTTCTTCCCGGCGTTGGGAATCATGTTCGAGACGTTCCAGACCTTTACGGGGCGGCGGCTGGTCGGCCGCAAGTGGGTCATCATCGCGATGGTCCTGGTCGCGGTCCAGTCGTTCCTCGTCTGGGCCCATCACATGTTCCTGACGACGATCAACCTCGAGATCAAGACGCTGTTCATGGCGACGACCATCGGGATCTCGCTGCCGTTCGACCTGATGATCTTCTCGCTGATCTACACGATGGTTAAGGGCCGCGTGCGGTTCACCACGCCGTTCCTCTTCTCGCTGGGAGCGCTCGTCCTGTTCATCCTCGGCGGCATCACCGGCGTCTTCCTCGGCGCCGTCGTGCTGGACTACGAGTTCCGGGGCACCTACTGGGTCGTCGCGCACTTCCACTACGTGATGGTCTCGGGGGTGACCGCGCTGGTCGGCGGCCTCTACTACTGGTGGCCGAAGATAACCGGAAAGATGTACTCCGAGACCCTCGGCAAGCTCAACTTCGCGGTCTACTTCGTCGGCTTCAACCTGCTGTACTTCCCGATGTTCCTCGCCTGGGAGACGCCCCGGCGCGTCTTCCACTACGGCGAGGCGATCCACATCTATCACCAGGCAGCGACCGTCGGCGCGTTCGTCTTCGGCGCGTCGTTCCTGATCACGTTCTTCACGCTCGGGAAGAGCCTGCTCACGGGTCCCGACGCACCCGATAACCCCTGGGAGTACTCCCGGACCGCCGAGTGGGCGACCACGTCGCCCCCGCCACTGGATAACTGGGACGGGCGGCCGAGCTACGCCAGCGGTCGCCTCGAGTTCGTCGACGACACGGCGGCGACGACCGACGGCGGCGTGACGACCGCGGTGGAGAGCCAGGCGGAACACGCCGATCACGCCAGCATCTGGCCGGTCGGGATCGGCTTCGGGACCTTCGTGTTCTTCCTCGGGCTGACCGGGTTGAC
>NZ_AOIS01000029.1:96540-131063 GCF_000337495.1 Haloterrigena salina JCM 13891 | reverse complement strand
AGTACGGCCGCGAGGAGTTCAACGCGCCGGAGATGGCGATCGCCAGCCGCTGGCCGTTCGAGGGCGTCGGCACCACGAAACTCGGCGTCTGGTTCTTCCTGGCCTCCGACGTCGTCGTCTTCGGCGCCGCCATCGGGAGCTACGTCTTCGCGCGACTCCACGCCGGCTGGGGGTCCTGGGGCACCGTCCCGCCGTCGGCGACGGTCGGCCTCTTCAACACGTACGTCCTCTTGACCTCGAGTTTCACCGTGATCCTGGCGCTCGTCTTCGCCGAGCGCGGGAACAAGCGGGGGCTGCTCGGCATGATGGGCGCGACGCTGGTGCTCGGGCTGACGTTCCTCGGGGTCAAGGGCTGGGAGTGGACCCAGGAGTTCGCCCACGGCATCTACTGGTTCACCGACATCCACTACTCGACGTACTTCGTCACGACCGGGCTGCACGCGCTCCACGTGATCCTCGGGATGCTGATCGCCGCGTTCATGCTCTACCGGATCGTCACGGTCGACGCCTACCTGAGCGATCACCGACCGGTGGAGTTCTTCGGGCTCTACTGGCACTTCGTCGACATCGTCTGGGTGATCCTCTTCCCGCTGTTCTACCTGATGTAGCGCCCGTTTCCTGCGGTCTCATTTCTGTCGTACTCGTCACTGAGTACGAGTCGACGGCCGGGAACCAGCCGGATACAAGGCGACCGGTGCCGAACGGCCGATCATGAACCTCTCGACGGTCGTCGACCGACTCGACGAGGAGCTGCGAATCGCCGACTATGCCGACCTCGACGCCAGCGCGAACGGCCTGCAGATCGGACCGGACGAGGCCGAGATCGAGCGCGTCGCGTTCGCCGTCGACGGCGTCCGCGAGACGTTCGACCGCGCGATCGAGGCCGACGCGGACCTGCTGGTCGTCCACCACGGGCTCTCGTGGGGCGGCTTCGACCGCGTGACGGGACGGACCTACGACCGGATCGCCCCCCTGATCGAGAACGACCTCGCGCTGTACGTCGCCCACCTCCCGCTGGACGGCCACCAGGAACTGGGCAACGCCGCCGGCGTCGCCGACGTGCTCGACCTCGAGGACCGAACGCCGTTCGGCGAACTCGGCCCCGAGTACATCGGTCAGCGCGGGACGGCGGCCGAGCCGTACGCGCCCGAAGCGCTACAGGGTCGACTCGAGCGCGAACTCGAGACCGACGGCCAATCCGTCCAGCACCTCGCCTTTGGCCCCGACGAGATCGAGGATGTAGCGATCGTCACCGGTAGCGGCGTCGACTGGCTCGACGAGGCCGTCGACGCCGGCGCCGACGCGCTGGTAACGGGCGAAGGGAAGCAGAAGGCCTACCACGAGGCCCAGGAAGCGGGGATTCACGTCTTCCTCGCGGGCCACTACGCGACGGAGACCTTCGGCGTACGCTCGCTGCAGGACCTGGTCGAAGACTGGGGTCTCGAGACGACGTCCCTCGAGGTTCCGACCGGGCTCTAACGGCCAACACTGGCCGGCGATCGGTCGTTTCGAACTCGTCGGAATCGATTCGTGAGTCGACGATCCGTGCTGCGACTTGGCAGCGGCGAACGCGGTCCGCGGAGTCAGGTTTTTTCCTCTAGCGGGTAGTATTCGGACATATGAGCATTCATATTAGTGGGTTCTTTTCCGAACCGAGCGGGTGGGACGCTGCGCGGATATCCCTCGGGAGTTCGCTCGCGTTCTTCGGGCTCTATGCGTACTTCGAACTCCTGTACGACAGCGGTTCGCTCCTGTTGCTGGTCATGGGTGCTGCGATGGGTCTGTCAGGTATTGCAGAACTGCTGCCGAAGAACCGACGGCGATCCGCGATCGTCCTGCGGGTAACGGCGATCGCGATACTTGTCGCACTGATCGCACCAGCGCTGAGTTCGCTGGTATCGCAATGATCGAGCCGGGTCGTCCGGCAGATGCGTTGCAACAGTACCCACCACGTGAGTGACGGAGGGTGAGCGGATCGAACCGAACCGCGGCGTTCAAACCGCTGGCTCGCGGATGCGAGGACATGAGCGACGAGCACGAATCCGGGAGCGACGACGGCGACAGCGAGGCGGACGGAGAGGGCCACCACGAGCCCGAGCGGGAGACGTTCTCGCACGATCCGGTCGGCCATGCCGAGGTCCGGGCAGGAATGACCGTCGGCGAACTGGCCGATCAGTACGGGAACGCCGGCGTCGGCGCGGCGGACCTCCACGGGGCCGTCGACGTGACCGAGTCGATGTTCGACGACGACGTGACCGTCTTCTTCGGTCTCGCGGGCGCGATGGTCCCCACGGGGATGCGACGCATCGTCGCCGACCTCATCCGCGAGGGCCACATCGACGTCCTCGTGACGACCGGCGCGAACCTCACCCACGACGCCATCGAGGCAATCGGCGGGAAACACCACCACGGCGAGGTCCACGCCGAGGGGAAGACCGAGCGCGAACACGACGAGACGCTGCGCGACGAGGGCGTCGACCGCATCTACAACGTCTATCTCCCCCAGGAGTTCTTCGCCGACTTCGAGAGCCACCTCCGCGAAGAGGTCTTCCCGGTCCTCGAGGCCGAGTGCGAAGAAGAGGGAGCGGTCTCGATCCAGCGGCTCACCGAGGAGTTGGGACGAGCGAACCTCGAGGTCAACGACCGCGACGACGTCGACGAGGGCCCCGGGATCGCCGCCGCGGCCTACGAGAACGACGTGCCGATCTACTGTCCCGCGGTCCAGGACTCCGTGCTCGGGCTCCAGGCCTGGATGTACTCCCAGACGGGCGCGTTCACGCTGGACGCGCTGGCCGACATGACGCCGCTGACCGACATCGCCTTCCACGCCGACGAGGCCGGTGCGTTCGTCGTCGGCGGCGGCGTCCCGAAGAACTTCACCCTCCAGACGATGCTCGTCTCTCCCGACGCCTACGACTACGCCGTCCAGTTGACCATGGACCCCAAGCAGACCGGCGGCCTCTCCGGGGCCACCTTAGACGAGGCCCGTTCGTGGGGCAAACTCGAGAAGGACGCCGACAACGTCTCCGTCTACGCCGACGCGACAATCACCTTCCCGCTGGTGGTGGCCGCCGCTCTCGAGCGACTCGAGAACTAGTCGGACAGCGCTCGAGAAGCGAGCGAGGATTTATCGACCGTGCACACGCAACGCAGGCACGTCACCGGCTGGATACCATTTCGGCGTTACAACTAGCAGTCGAAGAGGCAGTTTAGAAGTCGATTTGCTGCGTATTCAGGTGGAGTTCGCAGCGTTTCTCCGAGAGATCGGAAGAACGCCCGCTGACGTAATCGGTTACTCGTCGATCTTGATCTGGACTTCTTCCGCAGTCATATACTTGTAGATGGCGTACGCAGCGTTACCGAGACCGAGCGTCCACCAAAGCGTGAGAACGGCGACGACGACGTGCATCCCGCCGCTTCCCCACGACTTCTTCTTCATCAGGGTGCTTCGTTCACCCTGGTTTTTGATCTTGTATCCCTGCGTTATGAAATCGTCTATGACTTTCTCCATATCTCTCTGGTCATCGACGCGACGTATTCGTGCCATACGGATGTCCAAAACAGGCTACTTGTAAAAGTGTAATGGCCAAGAGAAGAGCTATTTGTCAAGCCTTTTGTCGTGCGTTTATTCCATATATGATATTTGAAAGTATATTCGTATCAATAGACATTATATAATCCAGTTTTGACTGATAATACACTCGAGTTATTTCTGTCACACAATGACGATAATCCACTCCCGAGCAGACGACAGACACTTTCTCGTTACTCTGCTGGGAAGACTGTGCGAGAGAATCACGTCTGTGTAGTCCACATTCCGGAGATCACCTAGTTCTCTCGATTCGAGGGCGACTGGAACGAGTAGGTTTCCCCATGCTCGAGATACTCCACCCGGTCCTCGAGTCCCGCTTTCCTGACCGCCTGCTTGAAGTTCGAGAGCGGCGACCGGAACACCTCGTAGTCGTTGTAGTGGATCGGAATCGCGGTGTCGGCGTCGATCAGATCGACCGCCTCGACGCCCTGGGCGGCGTCCATCGTCAGGAGCACGCCCAGAATGCGCGTCCCGCCCAGATGGAGCAAGGCAAGATCGATGTCGGGGTAGCACTCGGGAATCTCCTCGAGGGCGTCGTAGACCAGGGTATCACCCGAGACGTAGAGCCGCATCAGCGGCGGATCGTCCGGGCTCGCCGCCGCGTCGGCGGGCCGGAACTCGAGCATACTCCCCATCACCGGCGGCAGCCCCTTCGAGACGACCGGCGGGCCGTGGCGGCCGGGCATCGCGGTGATCGTCAGTTCGGCCTCGCCCCTGCGGATCCGGAACTCGTCCCACGTCTCGAGCGGATACGTCTCGAGAAACCCCTTCTCGGCGAGTTCGACGGCCGCGTGCGGGGTCGTGACGATCGGGAGGTCGGAATCGAGTTTCGCCTCGGCGACGCGGTCGAAGTGATCGCCGTGGTAGTGAGAGAGCAGGACGAAGTCGATCGGCGGGAGGTCCTCGATCTCGAGGGCGGGGTCGGTCCGCCGTCGCGATTTGATCCCGTAGCCGAGATGGACGTGATCGCCGCTGTGGAGGAAGTTGGGATCCGTGAGGATCGTGAAGCCGGCGTACTCGACGATGACGGTCGCGGTCCCGACGAAGAAAATCGACCCGTGCTCGAGGTCGGCGTCGTCGTCTGTCTCCGCGGTCGGCAACTCGAGGTCGACGGCGTGGTCGAGACTCATGGACGGCCCTCCACCGCCGACTCGTTTCAACCCCTTTCGGAACGCGCGGGACTGACACGGCGCGTGATACGAGTCGCGGCGGTCGATTCGGCGTCCCCGGCCGCATATTCACGGCCCAGCCTCAACCCGCTGGGCGACCTCCGACGCGTATGACCGAGCCACTCGAGTACGAAGTCGTCGTGATCGGCGGCGGTCCCGCCGGCTTGACGACGGCGATCTACACCACGCGACTGGGCCACCGCACGGCCGTCTTCGAGAAGGAGGGCGGCCGCCACGCGGCGGTCTCCCACGTCCATAACCTGCTGGGCGTCTCCGAGAACGTCTCCGGCGAGCAGCTGGCGACCCACGCCGTCGACCAGCTCGAGCACTACGGCGGCGACTTCTTTCCGGACGCGGTCGAGTCCGTCGCCCGGTTGGATTCCGACGACGGCGGTGACAACGGCGCCGACAGCACGGACGTCGCTGTCGCTGACGCCGGCGGACCGCGTTTTCGGCTCGAGTCCTCCCACGCGACCGTCGACGCCCGGCGGGTCGTCTTCGCGACCGGCTTCCGGGATCGGAGTCCGGATGTCCCGGAACTCGAGCGTTTCACGGGTCGAGGGTTGCACTACTGTCTGCACTGCGACGCCTACTCGCTGGGCGACGGTTCCGTGTTCGTCCTCGGGCACGGAGAGCACGCGGCCCGCGTCGCGATGACGATGCTCAACTTCACTGCCGACGTCGACCTCTTGCTCGACGACCGCGAGCCCGAGTGGGACGAAGAGACCGACGCGCAGCTCCGAGCCCACCCGGTCGACGTGATCGACACGGCCGTCGTCTCCGCCTACGGCGACGAGACAGTGGCCGACGACGAGCCGCCGTGGCTTGGCGGCCTCGAGTTCGCCGACGGGACCGAACGGGACTATCTGGGCGGCTTCGCGATGTACGGCTCCACGTACAACGCCGATCTGGCCGCGGACCTCGGCTGCGACCTGCGCGAGGACGGCGCCATCGCGGTCGACGAGAACCGGGAGGCCAGCGTCGACGGCGTCTACGCCGTCGGCGACGTCACCCACGGCCAGAACCAGACCACAATCGCCGTCGGCGACGGCGCCTACGCGGGGCTGGCGATCCACAAGGACCTCCGGCCGTTTCCGAAGTCCGTGGACGAACTCGAGGCCCTCGAGGGAGACGGCGGCAGCGACCGAGAGGTTGAGGAACGGCTCGCGGACGCGGTGCCGGGCAGCGCGGCGGATCTGCGCGCCCAGATGCGACGCGTTCGAGATCTCGAGACGCATCCGGGGCTGCGCGGGCCGTCGCCCGGTCGGGAGTGACTTCTCGTTCGGGACCGGGGCTCGAGCAGACGTCTATTCGGCGAGCGTCCCGCTATCGTGGCAACGGGGAATCGCCACGCCCTCCCCAGCCGATTCGCTCACTCCCTCTGGTCGCTCGCTCATCCCTCGCACGAAGTTGCGACCGGCCTCGCTATCGCTCGGCTGGTCGCCAGCGCGCGCCGGGTACCCAGTCCAGCCGCTGTGAGACGCCGCTACCGAGTCGTCGTTCGCATCGCCACGCCCTCAATACGTCCGATAGCGCGCCGATCCCACCTCGATTCGGACGAGCGTGTTCTCGGCGTAGGCCGCGGGCTCCGCGTCGTACTTCTCGTTGATCCGGTGTCGCGCCGCGGCCGTCTCCGCGCAGTCGTCGACGACCGTGGCGGTGCCGAGCAGCGACACCATCCAGTGGGTCTGGCCGGCCTCGTCTTTCTGAATCGACAGCGAGACACGCGGGTTCTCCCGGATGTTCGCCAGCTTACGCCCCGTCGTGACGATCTCGACGATCTCCATCTCGGGGACGTACCGGTACCAGACCGGAGCGACGTGCGGTCGTTCCTCGACGCAGGTGCCCAGATGGGCCATCACCGGTTCGCTCTCGAGCAACCGTTCGGCTTCCTCGGGGACGGTCGACACGGTTGTGTCGCCGACGGGAAGAGAGAAAAGCGGGCGCCATGACGGTGCCGGGACACAACGGCGCGGTCGCCACGGAACGCGGAATGCGGTTTATCGGTCGTTTCCACCGGTGAGCGGCGCGTTTCGCTGCGGTGCCGACCGTCGGCTTGCCGATGCAGTCCGAGTAATGAATTGGTCGCCAGTCCGAGTGTGAGAGTGAGGGACAATGGCTTCACCACAACGACGACCCGACTCCTCGAGTCTCGCAGAGGTACTGGATCGCATCCTCGACAAGGGCGTCGTCATCGACGTCTGGGCGCGCGTCTCGGTCGTCGGGATCGAACTCCTGACGGTCGAGGCCCGCGTCGTCGTCGCGAGCGTCGACACCTTCCTGCACTACGCGGAGGAGATCGCCAAAATCGAGCAGGCGACGGCGGAGGGCAATATGGAGGACCTCGAGGAACTCGAGATCGAGCCGCGAGCGGAATCGTCGCCCGAGTCGGCGGCTCAGTAACACGCCATCTCAGCGGGAGATCGTCGCGGACCCTGCCCGTCCGTCGGCGGCCGTTCAGTAGTCGGCTCGGAGTCGTCCGACGTCGAGTCGGGCGTAGTGCCAGAGCGTCCCCGTCAGCCCGCAGTCGGCGATCCGACGACCCGAACTCTCGACCAAGACCGCGGGACAGTAGCCCGTCGGATACCGGCGGCCGAGCAGCCGGCTGAACGCCGTGTCCTCGTTGGGGACCTCCGGAAAGCCGCCGACGTCGTCGAACGCCCGCCGGTGGACGACGCAGTTGAACCCCGGGAGGATGGGCCGCTCGAGTCGCGAGAAGACGTAATTGATCGTCGCCGCCATCAGCGTCGCCCGGCGCGGCCCGGTGATCCGACAGTAGGAGCTGCCGGCCGCCAGCCCGTTCGCCTCGAGGTAGCCGAGCAGTTCGGTGAGGTAGTCGGCCCGCAGTTCCGTGTCGGCGTCGACGAACGCCAGCCACTCGCCGTCGGCGCGGGCCGCGCCGAGGTTGCGAGCCGCCGCGATGCTCCTGCCGCCCTCGTCGAGGACGGTCGCGCCGTACTCGCGGGCGATCGCCGGCGTCGCGTCGCTCGAGTCGCCGTCGACCACGATCACCTCGATCGCGTACGCCGTGTCGAGCCCGGCGATGCTCGCGAGCGCGCCGCGGAGGTAGTCGGCCTCGTTGCGCGCCGGAATCACGAAGCTCACGTCCGGCCGGCCGTCGGATCCGTCGCCGCGGTTCACCCGGGTCGTGTCACCCTCGTCCATCGAGATCTGATTCTCTCTCACCGACCGGCATAACGTCTCGGCGCTCGATTGCACCGATGGCGTAGTACGGGTTCGAGACGGAGCGGCAATCACGGTAGACACTCACTACCAAATCCATCATCTATCATGAACTTTTATTATCCCGGAGGCGCTACGGGTGAGTACAGATGTCGGTCGTACACGTAGCAGCGTAAACTCGCCTCTCCTTCGACGAGTCCCGTACCGTTCGACGACCTCACTACACCCGACCGACATGAGCACACAACGCCTGCAGACCCGATCCGAGCCAGAACCGCAGCCCAACCACATCGACACGCAAACCCGACCGGCCTCGAGCGAAAGAGCCGACTCGCGGACGGCCGTCGAGCGCTCGCCGCAAACGTTCTCCCACCGGAACACGGCCCAGCTCCAGAACCTGATGGACGAGTTCAACACCGCCTTCGCGGCGACGGGCGATTCGGCGAGCGGGTCGTAGACTGCGCCCGCGTTTCTCGGCCCGATCCAAACCGTCTTGGGAGCCGCGGTGGTA
This sequence comes from Haloterrigena salina JCM 13891, assembly GCF_000337495.1. GTDB lineage: Archaea > Halobacteriota > Halobacteria > Halobacteriales > Natrialbaceae > Haloterrigena > Haloterrigena salina. The sequence continues at coordinate 122,608 of NZ_AOIS01000029.1, read as the reverse complement.
GCCTCGAATGGCCGATGACGATTCACTCGCTCCGAGCCGGACTCGGCACCCGGTCGTGACGAGCCCTATGAGTGCCGAGGCCATCTGCTTACAAGGTTCCTGAGCGGCAGAGAACTATCCAGTAGTGCTGTGTATGTGAAGAGAGTGATCCCTATCACTCGGTATAACTCGAGCTACTCGGTCTTCTCGAGTAGTTCACGAGGGCACTCATCACCGTGTCGCCAGAACCCGTCCGCCGGAACGCGATGTAATCCGAACACTCTTCCAGCAGTACTGGGCTCATCTTCCGTTTCCATTTCGAAGAACTCGACTGGCCACGAATCCAGTTCGTTGCGGACGGAGAGTGATATAAGCTCACGCTCCGGAGGGACGTGTTCTGGCCGATCTCCGATCGGTGTCCCGGTTGCATCTACGAGGCGGCGAACGAACAGACCAGTATCGACTTCTCGAAGGCGATCGTGTTCGTCCCGCTGGACCCACAACACGTAACAACGGTCGTTCGTGTCGAAACGATCCGTAATCTCCCTGTAGTCGTCCTCGGTGGTATCGGGCGAGATGTGCGTTTTGCAGGCGACGATATCGCACCCTCGGTCACCCGGTTCGAGTTCCAGAAACGGATCTCGAACGGTGTTCTTTTTCCGTTGTCGTTCTGCCCGGAGTTCGGATAGTGACCGCTGCTCGAAGAGATATTCGTACGTGGAGAGTGGCGAGCCCCTATCGATGTCGGCGTAATTCGCAGTAGGAAAATCGTGTTCTCGAATAAGGATGCCGGTATCCATCGAGTGGACCTTCCAAGCGGGAGCCGCCAAGAGGCGATCGCGTCCTCCGAAGCGATCGTACCACTCACTTCCGAAAAATGATAGCCAGGGGAGCCGTTCGATACCGCTTTCAGGCGGGCTGTCGTCGGGAACGATTCCCGAAGGCTGTTCATCGTATGCGTGGGTAAACGCATACCAGGGCTCGAACAGGGTAACAAGACGGACAAACAGATCAACAAGCATCTCGGTGCGATGTTCGACCCTCTCTCGAGCAAATTCGTCAGTGCTGAACATACGAGCGTGTGGACCCCAGATCCAAACGGGTGGTGAAACTCGCGTATCACTCCCACAAAGCCGGACGTAGAGATGGAACTCGTACTCCTCGGGACTCCAGAACTTGATCCGTCCAGTGCCGGTAGACTGGATTCGTTCGACGAGTGTCTGTAATTCGGCTGCCGTCTCCCAGTCACCGTATCCAGACCCACTCTGTTTCTTTGTGCCGAAGACGAACTCCTGATTGCGGTCTGTCTCTGACACTGCCGAGAAGCTACTGTCTTGGATGATTCGGATACACGACCGAATCGGTTGGACGGGAAGATCATTCGCAAACAGATAGATATTCAGCCTCAAAGCACTCATGTCTAGTATCTAATGACCGTTCTAGTTATTAATATCTATATTTGAGAGACGATATCGTGGAACTCATACTCGTCGAGTCGCTACGATCACAGCTCCCGCAGTTCGACTCCGTTCTAAGCTGATTCAGTGGTATACGGACACCACGGACACCGTTCCTGTTCGAGTCCCGAGATCACCGGGTTCCGTGTCCCCAAAGGCGATGACCCGCTCAAGTCGGTCAGAACGGCTGATCGCGCTACCCCGTTTCGATCTGGAGTCACTGTCGTCGACGAACGAGCCGACTATCGAGCCGCTCTCGAGAACGGAACTATTGGACAGATAACTATTTCTGCGTGCCGTGTCAGTACTTTCACAGAGCCGGTATCGGCTCGGAGACCCATGAACGTCGACGAATTCGTTACCACGAACGAACCGAAAGCGGGCGGCGAGACGTTTCAACTCGAAAACGGCAAACTGCTGGACGTCGATCTCGACGGCACAGTGATCGCGAAGGCCGGTTCGATGATCGCCTACGACGGCGATATCTCGTTCCAGGGCAAGTCCTCCGCGGAAGGCGGGATCACGGGCTTTCTCAAGGAGAAGACGACGGGCGAAGGGACGCCGGTGATGGAGGCGTCCGGGCGCGGCCACCTGTACCTCGCGGATCAGGAGAAGAAGATCCAATTGCTCGAACTCGACGCAGACGAGGAGATCTCGGTCAACGGGAACGACGTTCTCGCGTTCGAATCGAGCATCGACTACGAAATCCGGACGATGAATAGCATCGCCGGGTTCTCGGCGGGCGGGCTGACCAACGTCTCGTTGACGGGCCCGGGTAGCGTCGCGATCACGACCCACGGCGAACCGCTGGTGTTGCGGCCGCCGGTGCGGACGGATCCCGCGGCGACCGTCGCCTGGAGTGGAACGACCCCCGGAAGCCACACGGATAACGCGCTCTCGAACATGATCGGCCAGTCGTCAGAGGAGACCTACCAGCTCGAGTTCACCGGGTCGGAGGGGTTCGTCGTCGTCCAGCCCTACGAGGAGCGCCAACCACAGGGATAACGGGCGTTCTGGCTCCCGTGGTGGATTCGGGACGTTGCCCACAATTCGATGCTCGTCCCTCTTTCTGAGGTCGTTTGCTATCGGTCTAGTCTATCGCCGCAAAATGATCGGTGCGCGTCGCCTCCTTCGAGTCGAGTGGAGGCGCTAGCTGTCGTCCGCGCGCAGGAAGTGCGCGACGCCGGGCGCGCCGTCGACCAGCCAGAGCGCGAACACCAGCAGATACGGGATCGAGTAGAGCGCGAGGAAGACGAGCTGCTCGGTGGTGAGCACCTCGCCGAAAAACGCGCTGATGACACGGTTAACTCGTCCGATCAGCGTCACCTCGGACTGGTACGGCGGAAGCGTAACGACGGGCCAGAGGAGCCGATCGCTCGGCGACACGCCGCGTTTCGGAACCGCCAGAATCGCGTCGCCGAGGAGGTGCGACCAGTAGCCCACGGTGAACGCGATGCCGATATCGCGGCGTCCGGACGCGGTCGCCCCGAGGACGAGCAACCCGACCGGGACGGCGACGAGTACGGAGTGTGCGACCGAATACCCCTGCGGAAAGAGGTGGAGTCCCCACGAGAGCGTCTTGTCGACGAGATCCGGAAGCTGCGTGCCGAACAGGAGCGCCAGGACGACGAGCGGACCGTTCGGCGACTCGCGCGTCACGAGTCGGTGACCGAGTGAGTACAGGAGGTAGCCGAAGGCGGCGTGGCCCCACGGCATCACGACGGCCTCACCACCACAATCGAATTGAACTCGCTTTCCACACGATGGAAATAGGCGCAGGCGATTAAAGTTCTTTATCGACAGAAGGCTCCCGAAGACGGAACACGTTCGGTATGCCGCGCCACGGACGCCGAATGGCGGACGTGCCTCGAGGGCGAATAAACCCCTTCCCGGACGCATCGACTGAAAAAATTATACGCGCGATCGTCGTCCGTCGTACCATGCGCGAAGCCATCGTGACCCTCAGCGACGCGGCGCTCGAGGCGATGGGCTTCGAGGGGCTCGTCGCGCTCCTCCGAGAGGCGGGAATTCGCGACGTGGAGATGCTCGAGGACCACGGGACCACCTGTGTTCCGCAGATCGACGTCGCGGACCGACTCGATCCGGAGGGCCTCGAGGATCTCGAATGCGTCAGCGACTGGGAACTGCTCGCCGAGACGGAGACCGGCTATCGGTACCTGCTGGAACTCTCCGCCGCGGAACTGCCCGCGGACGCGACCGAGGACCACGACGCGCTGCTCGGCAACTGCGAGACCTCGGTGACGGATCGCGGCGTCCTGATCTCGCTGGTCGGCTCGCAGGCGGCCATTCGGGAGATGCTCCGGAACTACGAGGCCGCCGGCGCCGTCCCCGACCTCTGTAAGCTCGCTGAGTACGACGGCGAGGCGAACCCGCTGGAATCGCTGACGGACCGCCAGCGAGAGGTCATCGAGACGGCCTACGAGATGGGGTTCTACGAGGTCCCCCGACGGGCGTCGACGGCGGAGATTGCCGGCGAACTCGGGCTCGAGGACGCGACGGTCTCCGAACACCTCCAGCGGGCCGAGCGGAACCTGCTCACGACGCAACTCCCGACGTAGCGACCGGAACGAACGGTTCGAATCGCTGCGTCGGTTCGCGTTCGCGCTCGAGATCCAATGGCGACGTCACGGCAGATCGACAACTGCGCCAGCCTCGAGCGAGCGACGTCCGGGACCGACATAAAGCCGCCTAGCAGGCCCGCAAGAATCGGGATGTGATCGCGGCGCGATAGCCGTTCGTGTATGGCAGAACCGACCGCACTCGATGGCGAACGGCGCACCGAATCGACGATCGAAAACGCGACCCGTCCGACGGCCGATCGGAGCCTGCGCTGGGGCGCGTACCTGCTCGCGCTGTCGGGAGTCGGGCTCATCGCGAACGGAGCGGCGATGCTGTACCGGGTCGTCTTCGAACCCGGTTTCGAGTCGGGTGTCGAGACGCTGGGCGGCGTCACGCGGAGCGAACTCGCGACCACCCACCACGAGGTGGTCCACTATATCGACCACCTCCACGTCAACGTCGCCGGACTCATGGTGGCCGTCGGTATCGCCGTAATCGCGCTCGCTTGGTTCGGGGTTCGGCGCGGCCAGCGGTGGGCGTGGGCGACTGCAGTCGCCCTTCCCGTCGTATTCCTCGTGCACAGCCTTCCGGTGCACCAGACTGCCGGGTTCACGTTCGACGAGCTGGCCCATCTCGGACCGGGGGTCCTCTGGCTGCCGGCACTGATCGCCGGCGCGGTGGTGGCCGACCGAGGGCTGCGATCGATCGACCGACCGTCGAGCCGCGACGAGACCCATACCGGCTGACGGACGGTCGTCGCGTCCCGAACGAGGAGGGCCCGCCGCTGGTGGTTCGGGATCGAGTCCTCCGCAACGGGCCGGGTGGCGCGCGGACCGACGCGAAGGAACCGCTCTCGGAGGACGGCTACTGACGGTCGCCGCTCGGGCTCGAGCTCAGGTTCGGGTTCGAGAACAGAGGACGCGACCGAGGCGTCGACCGAACGCGGTCGAACCGCCGGTCAATTTCTCAGAGAAAGAACCAGTAGTAAACGAGCGAACGCGCGGTGCATGGGGACGCACAATTACGTCACCTTCGACGTGCGCTGCCGCGACAGCGTCGTCTGACACTGGAGTCGACAGTTCAGCAAGCTCTGGACGGGCGAGTCCCCCGTGTGGTCCGGACGTCGGACACCGACCTAAAGCGAATCTCCGCGCCGATCGAGCGCCGATCTCGCGCGCAGTGAGTTTCGAACCGCGTGATGTGAATCCCTTATAAAAAACCTCAGAGCACACGGATCCATCGCCTGTCGACAGCTGCCGAACTACAACCGGGATGGTAGATAATCGACGACCGTCTGGGACGCGTTGACGTGCCCGAACCGCTCAGAACGACCGTACAGACGACGTATACGTCGAACTGGTCCGTCGAAACGCGCCTTCCTGTTCGATTCTCGCGTCGTCGAGAGAGGGTTCGTCGATCGACGAACCTCCGTTCGAAAAAATATGAGTTATCTGTTCGGAGTACAGCGGTCGAAACGGGTACCTACCGAAATCAACCATGTCTGGCAAATATGACCTCGTTATCGTCGGTGGTGGGATCAGCGGTGCGTCGCTTCTGTACACCACCGCGAAGTTCTCGGACGTCGACTCCATCGCACTGATCGAGAAAGAACGGGAGATCGCCGCGATCAACACGAACCACACGAACAACTCCCAGACGCTCCACTTCGGCGATATCGAGACCAACTACACCCTCGAGAAAGCCGAAGAAGTCAAGGAGGGCGCGGAGCTCCTCGCGGGCTATCTCGAAAACCACGACGACGACCGCGAGATGCACGACAAGCGCAGCAAGATGGTGCTGGGCGTCGGCAAGGCGGAAGTCGCCGAACTCGAGCAGCGCTACGAGGGCGAGGGATTCGGCGACCTCTTCCCGAAGCTCCGGATGATCGAGCGCGAGGAGATCGCCGACTACGAGCCGAAGGTCGTCGAGGGCCGGGACCCCACGAAGGAGATGCGCGCGTTACAGACGCCCGACGGCTACGTCGTCGACTACGGCGCGGCGACGCAGTCGTTCGTCCGACAGGCCGAGGACGAGCCAAACGTCGACGTCTTCACCGGAACGAAAGTCGAGGACATCACGCCGACGCTCGACGGCTACACGATCGAGACGACCGACGGCCGGTTCGACTGTGAGGCCACCGTCGTCGCGGCCGGCTCGCACAGCCTCCAGATCGCCAAGGAACTCGGCTACGGCGAGGGCAAAGTGTTGCTCCCCATCGCGGGCAGTTTCTTCCTCGCAGACGATCTGCTCAACGGGAAGGTCTACACCCTCCAGATGAAGAAGCTCCCCTTCGCCGCGGTCCACGGCGACGCGGACGTCCACGACGACTCCATCACGCGGTTCGGCCCGACCGCGAAGCTCGTCCCGACCCTCGAGCGCGGTCGCATCTCGACCGTGAAGGACTTCCTCGACGTGTTCGGACTGAACGCGGCGGCGTTCCTCAGTTACGCGAACATCCTGTCCGACCGGATCCTCCTGCCGTACGTCCTCCGAAACCTCGTCTACGACGTCCCCGAGGTCGGCCCGCGACAGTTCCTCCCGCACGTCCAGAAGGTCGTCCCGAGCGTCGAACTCGAGGACATCGAGCGCGCGAAGGGGTACGGCGGCGTTCGGCCGCAGATCGTCGACACGACCAAGAAATCCCTCGACATGGGCGAGGCGAAGATCGTCGGCGACGACATCATCTTCAACATCACGCCGTCGCCGGGTGCCTCGACCTGTCTGAAAAACGCCGTACAGGACACCCAGCAGGTCCTCGAGTTCCTCGACGGTGACTACGAGTTCGACGAAGAGGCGTTCCGCGCGGACACGATCGACAACTTCCCGCGCGCGAACTGACGACGGCGATCGCCGTCGTTCGGACCTCGTTTTCGACCCCGTCCGCGATTTCGCACTCGAGGCGTAGCCAGATCGAATCGTCGCGTCACAGACCTCCCGTGTCGCGTGCCTGCCCGGCGGACGTCAGTCCCACCAGTACGACGGCGTGAGCACGACCAGCACGGTGAGGATCTCGAGCCGGCCGATCCACATGAGAAACACCATGTAGAGCTTCGCGGCGTCCGAGAACGGCAGGAAGCTGTTCATCGGCCCGACGATACCAAAGCCCGGACCGACGTTCCCCAGCGTGGCGACCGTCGCGCTCATCACCTCGAAGGCGGTCAGGTTCTCCTCGATCCGATGGGTATCGAAGTAGATGAGCATCGTCGAGACGGCGAAGAGGACGAGAAACAGCAGCGTGAAGGCGAGCAGCCCGTGGATCGTCTCCTCGTCGATGACCTCGTCGGAGACGCGGATCGGGACCACCGCGTTGGGGTGGACGTCGGTGAGCAGTTCGCGGCGAACGACCCGCTGGATGACGTACCAGCGGACGATCTTGATCGAGCCCGCGGCGGAGCCGACGGAGCCGCCGAGGAACATCGCGAACAGGAGGACGGTCTGGGTCGGCTCGCTCCACGTGTTGAAGTCCATGCTGGCGTAGCCGGTCGTAGTGATAAACGCCAGCGACTGGAACAGCGCGTGGCGGGTCGACGCCTCGAGGTTGCCGGGGATGGTGCCGACGAAATCGGGGGGCTCCGCCAGTCCGAGGCCGGTCACCAGAAACGCGGTTAGGATCGCCCCGACGAGCCCGACCATCCCGACGTACGAGCGAAACTCGGAGTTCTCGAACAGCCGGTCCGAGCGGCCGTTGAACGCGTGCCAGAAGAGCGCGAAGTTGGTGCCGGCGATCAGCATGAACGGCATCACCGCCCACTGGACGGCGGGGCTGAACGCCTCGACGCTGCGCGCTTCGGGCGAGAAGCCGCCGGTGGGCATCGTCGTGAGCGCGTGGGCGACGGCGTTGTAGAGGTCCATGTTCGGGGCGAGTCCGCCCGCATGGAGGGCGTAGTAGAGGCCGACGGCCAGGACGGTGAAGCCGATGTAGATCCGCCACAGCGCACGCGCGGTTTCCTGGATGCCCGGCGTGAGCTGTTCGATGCTGAAGCCGGGCGCTTCCTCCTCCATCAGCTGCGCGCCCCCGACCGACAGCTGCGGAAGGATCGCGACCATCAGGACGATGATTCCCATGCCGCCGAGCCACTGGGTCAGCTGGCGCCACATGAGCACCGATCGGGAGTGGCGTTCGACGGAGATCTCACCGAGGACGGTCGACCCCGTCGTCGTGAACCCGGACATCGACTCGAAGAGCGCGTTCGCGGGCGAGGCGATCGTTCCCTGACCGGCGACGAGATAGGGGAGCATGCCGACCAGCGGAACGGCGAGCCACGTCAGCGCGACGAACAGAAAGCCCTCGCGCCGCCCGAGTTTCGGCTCCGAATGGAGTTCCTCGAGACCGAGGCCGACGGCGAGCGCGACGAGGATCGTGACGACGAACGGGAGGACGGACTCCCCGTAGATGACCGCGATCGCCAGCGGCAGAAACAACGGGACGGTCATGTACTTCAGGACGGTACCGACGAGACTCACCGAGACGCGGTAGTCGACGTGGAAATCCATCGTTACTGAGTGTGGGACGGAGGGTTCGGATACGTTGTGGTAAATCGACGGCTTGCGAGGCCGAATCGAGGACCCGTCGGTCGTCGAACCGCGCCGCTGGCAGTCGGGACGCGCCTCGGGTCGGCGTTCGATGCGCCCGCGAGGAACCGCGGACCGGCGGCCGCTACGCCTCGCACGGGGACTCCCGGAACTGGTCGAGACAGGCGTAGCTGGCGCCGCAGTCCTCGCAGATCCACTCGTCTGACACCGTGTGATCGCCGATCTCTCGAGGCCACTCCGCGCTCATGGTCGACGCTGCCACGGGCGGCCCCGTAAGCGTATCGCCGGCGTCACTCGAGCGAGAATCCGGCGTCCGACAGCGAGTCGGCGTTCGTCCAGTACTCCGCGATGGTTTCCTCGGCCCACGACCGGACCGCCTCGTCGTCGGTGTCGATCGACGCCCGCAGGACGCCCTGCTCGTCGCGCAAGAGCAGGTAGACGACGTCGTCGAGGAGCATCACCGCGAGCGGAACCGACCCGTCGCGGACCCTGATCGCCGTCTCGTCGGTCGCCAGCAGCGCCTCGAGTCGGTCCCGGAGCGTCGCGTCGTCGACGAGCGCCTCGATCGCGCTTCGGGAAAAGACGCCGCGGAACGTCTGCTCGCCCGTTTCCGCCCGGTCCTGGACGACGGACAGCGTCTGTTCGTTGAAGGCGTGGGAGACCGTCCGAACGTCGTCGGCGTCCTCGAGCAACTCGAGCAGCCGCGACAGCGGCGCGTTCGGACGGGTCTGGCTGGGCGTGGTGATCGTTGCGTCGGCCAGCCGCCGGAGGTCGAAGGTCAGTTCCGTGCTCGGCAGATAGTCGACGACCTCGCGGAGTCGCCGTTCGGTCTCGATGATCCGCTGGAGGTCGGTGATGCCCGATGCGACGAGCCGTCCGGTCGCCGTCGCGACGTACTCGCTGCCCTCCCGACGGATCCACGATCGCTCCCGGAAGTCGCCGAGGATGCGCCCCAGCGTCGCCTGCGAGGCCCCCGTCGCCGCGGCCAGTTCGTTGCGGGTGTGGCCGTCCTCGGCGAGGGACTCGAGCACCTCGACGCGGTTGGCCGAGAGCGCGAGGAACTCGATCTCTTCGAGTGCCGATTCCATACGCTCCGTTCGCCACCCTTCGGGAAAGCTGTTTCGCACCGTGAAATGATTTCATACCGTGTTCGAGTGCATCGAGGGTGCACGGCTTTCTCCCGTCGTCGGTCCACTCTCGCCGGCCGCAGTCTTTCTTGCTGTGAAATATTTTCTGAACGAAACTATATGGGCTGGCCACCTACGTAGGTGTATGATGATCCTCGAAGAATTTCTGCCGACTGACGATCCGTCGGCGACTTCTCTGTACGATCGCACGGGTGCGGTGGTGATCGACCAGTGATCGACCGTCGAACGCTCGCGTTCTTCGTCTGCTCGAGCGTGTTCTTCGGGGGAACGTTCGTCGCGGCGAAGGCCGGCCTCGAGTACTTCCCGCCGCTGCTGTTCGTCGCGATTCGATTCGACATCGCCGCGCTGGTCATGCTGGGGTACGTCGCGCTCACCGCGTCGGGCGACGACCTCCTGCCCGAGACGCGGGGCGACGTCGTCGGAATCCTCGCGACCGGCGGCCTCGTGATCGGACTGGCCAACGCCCTCCTGTTCGTCGGCCAGCAGTACGCGACCAGCGCCGTCGGCTCGATCGTCTTCAGCCTCAACCCGATTCTGACGCCGGTGTTCGCGGCCGTCCTCCTCTCGGACGAACGGCTCTCACGGCGCGGCGCGATCGGGATGGGGCTCGGACTGATCGGCGTCGCGCTCGTGGTCAGCCCCGACCCCGCGGCCCTGCTGGGCGGCGACGCGTTCGGGCGAGCGATCCTCTTCGCCGGCGCGATCAGCGCCGCGCTGGGCGCGGTCCTCATCCGCCGGGCCGGGTCGACGGCCACGCTCTCGAGTACGGTCCGGATCGCGTGGGGACTCCCGATCGCGGCGGCCCTCTGTCACGGCCTCGCCTACTCGACCGGCGAGTCGATGAGTGCCATCACGTGGACGACCGACGCGCTCGTCGCGCTGGGCTACGTCAGCATCGTCGCTGGCGTCCTCGCGTACATCGCCTACTTCGGGCTGCTCGAGGCGACCGAGGCGACCACGGCGAACCTGATCTTCTACGTCGTGCCCGTCGTCTCGACGCTCGGCGGCTGGGCGATCTTGGACGAGGCCGTCGCGACGTCGGCGATCGTCGGCTTCCTGACGATCTTCGCCGGCTTCGCCGTCATCGGCAGCGACTCGATCGACATCCGTTCGCGGCTGCCCGACCCGACGGTCGAAGCGTCCACCTGCGAGGAGGGGGCGTCCGTCAGCGAGGAACCACGCGGGTACCGCTCGGACTGATCGGCCGAACGCAACTGTCCTCTCAGCCCACGATGGCAGCGATGACTACCGGGAGTCGTCGGTCGACGCCCGACCATCGGGTACAGAAACCGGGACGCGAGCGCCGCGTCCGGGGAGCGTCAGTTCGGCTGGCGGACTCGCGACGACGATCCCCGACGGATACCGCGCGACCGCGACCGACCCGGCGTCGTGCATCCGAGCGAACCGCTCGAGGAGGGCCACGTCGTCGAACCCGTCCGGCGCGTCGACGTTGACGCGATCGGTCAGTCGATCGCTCTGTAACTGCACCCAACCGGTGAGCGCGAGTTCGACCTTGGTCCCTCGGAGTCCATCGAACCGCTCGGTGACGTCTCGGTCGCCGATCACGATCCGGTGAAGGCGTTCGTGTGCCCCTGAGGGGACGACGTAGATACTGTCGTCGGGCGCGACGGTGAGGTGGGTCGCGCGCTCACCCTCCCACCGGGGAAACGGAAACGGCACTGCCGCAGCGTCGGTCATCTCACTCTCTCACTCGAGTGCGAGGTTGATCGTCTTCGTCTGGGTGTAGTGTTCGGCCAGCGCCTCGTAGCCGACTTCGCGGCCGATTCCCGACTGTTTGTAGCCGCCGAAGGGCATCCCGGCCGGGAACGCGTTGTACTGGTTGATCCAGACGTTCCCCGCTTCGACGTCCTTCGCCGTCTCGTAGGCCTTCGTAATGTCGTTCGTGATGATACCCGCCGCGAGGCCGTAGTCGACGTCGTTGGCCAGTTCGATCATCGCGTCGTAGTCGGTCCACTCGAACACCTCCTGGACGGGCCCGAAGATCTCCTCCTGGACGGCGCGGTTGTCGTGGTCGATGTCGTCGATCAGCGTCGGGGAGACGAAACTCCCCTCCGCGAGCGCCTCGTCGTCGGGCACGTCACCGCCGGCCAGGAAGTCGGCGCCGGCGTCGCGGGCCTCCTCGATGTACTCGAGCGTGCGTTCGGCCTGCTCTTCGGTGACTTTCGGCCCCAGCGTCGTCTCCTCCAACAGCGGGTCGTCGACGGTGAGGTCCTCGGCGGTCGATGCCAACGCCTCTACGAACTCGTCTTTGATGTCGCTGTGAACGAACAGCCGCGAGCCCGCAGAACAGCACTCGCCGGTGTTGTAGAAGATGGCCGTGATCGTCGTGGCGACCGCCTTCTCCAGATCCGCGTCCGGATAGATAATCAGCGGGCTCTTCCCGCCCAGCTCGAGCGTGATGTCGTGGACGTGCTCGGCGGCCTGAGTCATCACCTGCTTGCCGACCTCGGTCGATCCGGTGAAGGCGATCTTTCGGATGTCGGGATGTTTCGCCAGCGGCTCGCCCGCGTCGGGCCCGAATCCGGTGACGACGTTGACGACGCCGTCCGGAAGGACGTCGTCGATCTCATTCATGAGCTTGAGGACCGTAAGCGGGGTTTCCTCGGCGGGTTTGAGGACCGAACAGTTGCCGGCGGCGAGCGCCGGGCCGAGCTTCCAGGCGGCCATCAACAGCGGGAAGTTCCACGGGATGATCTGGCCGACGACGCCGTAGGGCTCGCGAAGCGTCTGAACGTGTTGCCCATCGCCACTCGGAATCGTCTCGCCGCCGTTGACGCGGGTCGCCCCGGCGAAGTACCGGAAGTGGTCCGCGACCAGTTCCATATCGATTCTGGCCTCGCTGATCGGCTTCCCGTTGTCGAGGGTCTCGAGGCGGGCGAACGCCTCCCGGTTCTCCTCGACGCGGGCCGCGATCTCCTCAAGGACGCGCTGACGCTCGGCGGCCGAGTAGTCCGACCACGTCTCGTCGTAGGCGGTCCAGGCGGCTTCCACCGCTCGGTCGATGTCCTCACGGGTGCCCGCTTGCACCGTCGCGAGCGTCTCGCCCGTCGTCGGATCTCGCGTTTCGAACGTTTCGCCGGCGGAACTGGGGACCCAGTCGCCGCCGATATACAGTTTCAAATTCGGCGGAATAACGTCCGCTGCGGTCTCTCGATGGCGCTGGCTGATACTATCCGTCCGGTCGCCGCTCGGCTGCGATTCGGTGGCCATTCCACGTCGCCGTTCCAGACAGTGCGTAATAATACTAGTAGGTAGGTATCTGATATAATAACTGGATTAGGTTCATTACAAAGTAGCACTCATTTGTATTCGATAGTAGCGTAACCGCTATTGGTTCCCCTCCCCCCGGAGTCAGACACGAGTCCCGTCTCGAGTCCTCGCACTCGATCGGTCAATCTGCATGAGTGCGCCGGCAGGCCGCTCAACCTCGCGGTTCTCGTAGCGAGGACGCTCGCCGCCCCTGCGACCGCCCCCGTTTTCGCGTTCGGAGGCGCCGGCGCCCTACCCGATCCATGTCACTCGTATCCTACGAACTCCACGAACGGCTCGACCGACTCTCGTCCGCAAGCGCCGACCGCGATATCCTCGTCAGCCTCGCTGTCCCGCCCGAGGAGACGATCGGCGAGGCCCGCCAACCCGTCGAGACCGACTACGCGGAGGCGAGCCAGCGCGACGAGCGGTCGTTTCCGAAACCGCTCACCGACGCGCTGGAGACCGTCCGGAGCGAACTGAACGAGTACGACGAGATCCCCGAGAGCGGGCTGGCGATCTACGCCGGCGTTCCCGACGGGGATCGCGTGGCGGCCGTCTTCGACGACCTGCCGGTCCCCGTCGACGAGTCGATCTACCGCCACGCAAACGAGTTCGACCTCGGGCCACTCGAGGACGTCACCGAGCCCGAGTCGACCCACGGTCTGTTGGTCGTCGAACGCGGCGGCGCCGCACTGGGCGTGCTCGACGACGAGGGCGTCGAGCCCCTCGAGAGCTTCGAGAGCGAGGTCCCCGGGAAGTCGAGCGCTGGCGGCCAGTTCGCCGAGCGGTTCGAACGCGACCGCGAGCGCCAGAAGCGAGAGTTCTTCGCCGAAGTCGCCGACCGCGCCGAGCGGACGTTCATCGGGGACGAGCCCGTCGACAGCGTCCTGCTGGGCGGAACGACAGGCATCGTCGAGACGTTCCGGGACGAGGCCGACCTCGATCACCGCCTCGAGGACCGGATCGTCGACGAGTTCGCCGTCGAGTACGCCACACAGCAGGGCCTCGAGCAGCTCGCGGAGAAGGGCCAGGAGGCCCTCGAGGAACGCGATCGGGACGACGTTCGCGAGACGCTCGGCGAGTTCTTCGATCGGATCGGCGACGACGAGCCCGTCGCCTACGGCCGCGAGGCGGTCGACGACGCCCTCGCGTTCGACGCGGTCGAGACGCTGCTGCTCTCGACGGGTCTGGAGGGCGCGGACCTGCAGGAACTCGGGGAGCGAACCGAAGGGCAGGGTGGCGAGACCGTCGTCGTCCCCGACGACTTCCCCGACGGCAACCGGTTCGCCGAGGCGTTCGGCGGGATCGGAGCGCTGTTGCGGTTCCCGATCGACTGACGGCTCGCAGAAAGCGCGGCTGTCGGGAGCGTCCCGAGCTGAAACGATTCGGTCGCAGATTCCGGCGTGTTTTCGAGCGGAACGTTCAGACAGCGATGAGCTAGATCCTCGGGAGACCGAATTCTTAACTACCGGAGTCGCCATTGAGAGAGTAATGGATGGCCCAAATCCCTTTGGGGAAATACTTTTAGTGGAAGATAATCCCGGTGACGTCCGGTTGACCAAGGAGTTGTTGAAAGAGACCGGGCTCGAACCGACCGTCCACGTCGTCTCCAACGGGTCCGACGCGCTGGATTTTCTCTCTCAATGCGGCGAGTACGCCGACGCCCCGCGGCCGGACGCGATCCTCCTCGATCTGCATCTCCCGCGGATGAACGGAGAGGAGATCCTCGAGGAGATGGACGACGACAGCAGGAACGTCCCCATCATCGTCCTTTCGGGTACGCAGCAGGAACGGGTGTTCGAAGACGACGATATCGCGGCCGTCGTGGACGCTCGCGTGGAGAAGCCGCTGGATCCGGACGAGTTCGACGCGATCGTGCAGTCGCTGTCGGAACAGCCCGCCGAATGACCGAGAACTGTCTCTCTTCTCTCTAAAATCCGCGGCGGTTGCAGGCACGACGCGCTTTACTCGCGAACCGAGACCGTCCAGTATGTGTGCGACATTCAGCGACGACGACGTCGGAAAACCCGTCGAGCGAGCCGACGGGAAGGTGATCGGGACCGTCGACGCGATCGAGGGGGACCGAGCCCGAGTCGAGCCGGCTCCCGACGCGCTCGACTCGATCATGGCCCGGTTCGGCTGGGGCGACACCATCGATCCCTTCGTCCTCGAGGCCGACGCCGTCGACGCGGTCTCCGATACCCGGATCCATCTGACGGAGGAGTTTTCGACCGGAGAGACGGGGACGACGGCCGCGGACGAACGATCCGAGAGCCGCCAGGACAACCCGCAGAACCGTCCGGATCAGTGAGGGAGTAAACCGGACCCGTCCGACGGGCACCGCACCCGCCGAGTGCAGCCATTAGTGGCCCTGACGAATGCAGGCACCACTGGCTTCCCGCGGGTGGTGGTAGCCACACGCATGTGTGCAACGTTTTCGAACGACGACGTCGGCAAGTCCGTCGTGAACGGCAACGGCGAGGAGGTCGGCGTCGTCACGTCGGTCGAAGGGGACGTCGCTCACGTCAGACCCGAAACGGCCGCCGTCGACTCGGTCAAGTCCTCGATCGGCTGGGAGGGCGTCGCCGACGCCGCGCACCCGCTCGATACCGATTCCGTCCGCGAGGTCACCGACGACGCCGTCCGCCTCGAGGGCGAACTCCCGTCCGTCGACCGGCAGGATCTCGAGGCGGCCGTCGATTCGAACACCGGCGACGACGCGGGCGAGGAACGGACCGAACCCGCCGGCGGCTCGGCCGGGACCGAGGAGACCGAAATCGCCGAGGACCTCCGCGACGAGACCGGTGAGACCCTCGAGGAGACGGACGCGATCGACGAGCGCGGCACGACCGCACCCGACGAGTCCGAACCGGGGCGCGACCGAGCGAGCGATCGCGGTCTCGAGGCGGACCCGACGGAGCTAGCCCGCCAAGAGCGCGAGGGCGGTACCCGGGCCGGGGCGTCGGTCGAACCGACCGACGATTTCGAGTCGACCGACGCCGCCGTCGATCCGGACGCGGAGCTGGAATCGACCGACGCTGCGGTCGACCGTGACGACGATTTCGAACCCACCGACGCCGCCGTCGATCGAACCGGCGAGCCGCGACGGACGGACGCCGCGGTCGATCCTGGCGAACAGCCCCGCGGAGCGGACGTCGATCCGACGTCCGACCCCGACCGCGACGCGGAGGCGGAGCGCGGCGGGCCGACGACCGAAGACGCGGGGAAGACGGACCTCAAGGACGATCCCGAGACGGAGCGGCTGCGCGACCGGATCGAGAACGAGGACGAGGACGCCGACGACCGGCGCGGAGACTGACGCGGCCCCGATCGGGAGCGGCGGCTCGAACGCCGTGTCTCGCCGGCCCGGACACTATGGGTCGCCGGCTGATAGGAAGCCTATGTTCGGTCGAGACAGCGAGCGCGGAACCGACGGGATCGACGGTATCGACGTCGCCGGCGCGGGAAACGATCGGTCGATCGTGTTCGTCCACGGCGCGATGTTCACGCGGAAGATGTGGCTCCCCCAACAGCGGGCGCTATCGACCGAGTACCGAGTCGTCACGTTCGACCTGCCGGGCCACGGCGTCTACGGCGACGAGCAGTTCCGGATGGAACCCGCGGTCGACCGCCTCGAGCGCGCCATCGAGGAGCACGCCGGCGGAACGGCGGTGGTGGTCGGGCTCTCGCTGGGTGGCTACGTCGCGACGGAGTACGCCTATCGCCATCCCGAAACGGTCGACGGGCTGATTCTGTCGGGCTCGAGCGTGAATCCCGTCGGCGGGATGGAGACGCTCACGCGGGCGACCGGGGGGATCTCTCGGCTCGCTACGAAGCCCGACATCGGCTGTCGAGCCGTCGAAAAACTCGGCTACCGCTGGGTACGCAATCGCGATCTCCCCGCGGACATCGAGCGGGAGATCATCGATTCGGGAATCTACCCGCGGGAGTTCGGCAACGCGGGACCGTTCATCGCGGGCGAGGACTTCCGGGGGAAGCTGTCGACCTATCCAGGCCCGACGCTCGTGCTCAACGGCGAGAACGACAAGCTCATGCGCCGCGGCGAGCGGGAGCATGCGGCGGCGGCCCAGGACGGTCGCGTCGAAGTGATCGCCGGCGTCGGCCACATCTGTAACCTCCACCGGCCGGAGACGTACACGGACCGCGTCCGGAACTTCGTGCGACAGCGCGTCGCCGCGCGGCGCTGAGTCGGGGGCCGCCGGTTAGCGCTGAAAACGAAGACGGAGACGGAGACAGAGACGGAGATAGAGTCGATCGAAAACGGGTCGGAGAGACGAGGACGGACCGGTCAGGAACGGCGTTCGCCGACCATATCGCGGACGCGACCGGGGAGACCGAGGACGGAGATCCCGAAGCCGAACAGCACCATCAGCACGTAGACGCCGAGCGTCGAGGTCCAGACGACGAGCATCGCGAGGATCGCCCAGCCGCCCTCGAGGAAGTAAAACGCCCCGATGGACATCGCCGTCCCGTAGAGCAAGACGAGGTACGGCCCCCAGTCGGTGGCGTGGCCCCGTCGTTGCTTCCGGCGGACGTAGCGCTTGAGTTCGCTCTCGAGGGACTCCTTCTCGACGGTGCGGCGTTCGACGTTGTCCTCGAACGAATCAACTCGATCGCGCAGGCGTTCGATCTCCTCGCGAAGCGCTTCGGAATCCTCCGATCGATCCCGCGTGCGGGCGCTTCGACGGCGGCTCGATCCCGCCTCCGCCGCTTCCGTGGCCGTCCCTGCGTGATCGTCCGTCGCCCCCTCGTCGGCACCCGTGGCGTCGTCGGTCATCGCTTCTGTCGAAAACTGTTGATGTCCGGGACTTTGTAGCTGCCGATCCACTTCACGGTCGGCGAGGACCGCGTTGAGGACGGCGCCGAAGACGAGGATGATCGCGCCGAGGTACAGCCAGGCGAGCACGAGAAAGACGGCCCCGAGCGCGCCGTAGACGACGTAGTCGCCGGCGAACGCGGCGTAGAGGGAGAACGTCCGGCTCAGGACGTACCAGCCGACGGCGGCGACGAGCGTCCCCGGCAGCGCCTCTCTGAGGTCGACGTCGGCGTCGGGGAAGACGACGTACAGCGGCAGGAAGGTCACGACCAGCCCGAGCAGGACGAAGATCGGGCCGACGATCGTCGCCCCCAGAAACGGCACGTACCGGATCAGCAACTCGAGGGCGGCGACGAGCCCGAGTCCGCCCGTGATCACGAGGAAGACGATCATCGCGTCCCAGACGGTGTCGAGCAAGGACTTCGAGCCGGCGGTGCCGTACACCTGCGAGAAGGCCCGGTCGAGGCCGCGGAGCACGCGACTCGAGCCCCACAGCAGACCGAGCGCGCCGGCGATGGTCGCGCTCTGTCGGCCGGTGTCATCGAGGACCGTCTCGGCGAGCAGTTCTCGGGCCGACTCCGTGAGGACGTCGGTGGCTGCGGACGTCAGCCGTTCGGCCAGCGCCTCGCCGCCGATCGACGCCGCGAGCCCCAGGGCGAGCAACATCAGCGGCACGAGCGAGATGAACCCGTAGAAGGCGACGCCGGCCGCCAGCAGCGTCAACTGCTCGCTGCGAGCGAGGCGAACGGCGTCGCCGGCGAGTTCGAAGTCGAACCTGCGGTCGAGCACGTTCCGGTAGTAGCGACGGCCAGCGCCATATGCGACCGTGTGGCACTGGCTTGCACACTCGTCGGTACTGTCACGGATCGTGGGATCGTGGCGGGACCGTTCGCGAGAGGAAGTTATTTCCTGTTGTCACGTCGATCGGAGGGCATGGAGCAACGACGATGCCCCGACTGCGGCGTGACGATGGAACCGGTTCCGGTGCGCGACGGCGAGAGCATGGGGCTCTCGATCGCGACCGGGGAGCGAGAGGGACTGCTCGGCAAACTCGGATTCAAGAACAGAGCGAAACTGCAGGGCGTCTGCTGTCCCGAATGTCAGCTCGTCCGGTTGTACGCCGAGGAGGAGTGACGCGCTCGAGTCGGTCGGAGAACGGAGCGATTACTCGAGACTCCCTTCGGTCGCCGCCCGAATTTCGCCGACGCTCGCGTCGGTCTTGAACGTCGTCCCGCCGTAGTGGGCCGGCGAGGCCGCGTAACCGGCCTCGCGCAGGTCGGCGAGGAACTCGTCCATCGCGTTCGCGGGCAGCCCCCAGTTCTTGCAGAGCTTGTGCTGGTCGTAGTGGGTTGGTTCGTCGAGTTCGGCCTCGAGGGTCTCACAGAGCTCCCGCGCCTTCTCGGCGGTCCCAAACGAGTCGGGAACCGCGGCGCGGACGTCGGCGACGAACTCGGTGTCCTGAACGGGGCCGAGCCAGACCGGGCCGGCGGTGAGCAGGCGCTCGCCGCCGCAGTGAGGGCAGCTCTCGAGCGGATCGGCGACCTGTCCGTGCTCGGTCTCGCGGTAGAGGCAGTCCTCGCAGTGGTAGATGTGTCCAAGGTGCTCGAGGGCGGCGTCGGCCGCGCTCGCCTTCCGATCGAGTTCGAGGTAGGTCCGGACGTAGTGGCTGGTCGCGTGGGTCAGGATCGGCTCGACGCCGACGTCGAAGCGGGCGCCGCTGCGGGCGAGCGCAGAGATGAGGATCCGGACGCCCATCTCGGGGTGGTAGTCGGTGTTCTGGGGCACCGCGCTGTAGGAACGGACGCCGCTGTTGAAGTGGGCGCCACAGAGCGGCGCGGTGTCGGTCGCCGTCACGCAGAGGAGGTCACGGCAGCGCGCGAAGGCCGCGTCGGCGAAGGGCATCGGCGTCCCGTAGGGATCGAGGTCGATCACGTCGAACATCTCGTCGTGCATGAGCGCGTTGACGTTGCGGTGTTCGACGCGCGCCTCGTCCGCGAGGTCGTTTCGCTCGAGGTTCTCCCGCGCGAGGTCGACGGCGTCTGCCTCGAGATCGCAGCAAGTGACGTCCCAGCCGTCAGCGGCCGCGCGGATCCCGCGGACGCCGCTGGCGGTCATCGCGTCCAGGTAGCTCTCGGCGCGCTCCTCGCGCTCGCGGAAGGTCCGCAGCGTCGCGATCGTCAGGTCTCGGTTCAACTCCTGTCTGGGGTTGTAGAACACCGACTCCTCGACGCCCTCGGTCTGTTCGCCGGGGACCTCGAGATCGATCCCGCCCTCGGTGACGCGCATACCCCCTGTCGACGGGCGACCGCGAAAAACGCCGTGGTCTGTGCCGGGGCCGCCGCCCCCTCGACTGGAGCTCGCGGCGAGTATCCCTCTCGGCAGTAATCGCTGCTTACCGGGCGTCTCCGCCGTTTTGCAGGGTTTTCTCGAGACGCTCATTCGAGACACGTCCGTCCATCAACCCCCGATAGAACCGCGAAACCGTCGTTGAAAGCGGCGTTTTGTTACCGACTCAGTGGAAAACGTTTTGTACCCGACGGTGCTGTCGTTCGAATAACGATGTCTTGGAATAGCATACCACAAAGTGGCGGGCGATCGCGCGCCAACGCGACTGCGACGGATCGAACGGAGCGGATCCGTTCGTGATCGATCCGTCGGCCGACGATCGCTCCGAGGGGACTGCGGGCAACGGCTGCGACCGGGGGAAGGGGGACAACGATCGACTCCGGATCGCCCTGTTGAACGCGGCGCACAAACGCGAGAGCACGCGGCGGAACTTCGAGCGGGAACTCGACGCGGAGCTCGTCGAGTTTCACTGCCCCTCCGGGGAACTCCCCGACACGTTCGACTTCGACGCCTGCGTCGTCACCGGCTCGAGCGCCTCCGTCTACTGGGATCGACCGTGGATCGGCGCGGCAAAGGAGTGGATCGGCGAGGCCGTCGCGGCCGGCCTGCCGTTTCTAGGCGTCTGTTACGGCCACCAGCTGCTCGCGGACGTCCTCGGCGGCCGCGTCGAGGATATGGGCGAGTACGAGATCGGCTACCGGGCCGTCGAACACGACGGGACGAGTCGGCTGCTGACCGGCGTCGACGAGGAGTTCACCGTCTTCACCACCCACTCCGACCGCGTGGCTGCGGCGCCGCCCGACGCGACGGTGTTCGCCAGAAACGAGTACGGCATCCACGGCTTCCGGCGGGGCCGCGTCTTCGGCGTCCAGTTCCACCCCGAGTACGACATGACGACGGCCGAGCGCGTGACCGCCGGGAAAGACGGCGACCTCGAGCCCGATCGGATTCGGGCCGTGCTCGAGGGCATCGACGCCGAGCGCTACGAGGCCGCCTGCGAGGCCAAACGGCTGTTCGACAACTTCACCGCGTTCGTGCGCGAGCAGCGGACCGCCGGTCGCACGAGCGACGTCGCCGGTTCGGAGACCGATACCGCTCGGACCGTCGATGCCGATCCCGTCGACGTCGAGACCACTGCTGACGCCGCCGCGGCCGAGTCGCCCCACGGACCGTCGGCCGACTCGAGCACGTCGTTCTGAGTCGGCTCTGCGAATCGTTGGCGTCGCCTCGAACCAAGAGAACGGCTCGCGGTCGACAGCGAGCGACGGGGGCTCACTCGTCGCGGTCGGCGACCGCCGGCAACGTCACCGAGAACGTCGATCCCTTGCCGGGCTCGGAGTCGACCCAGATATCGCCGTCGTGGCGCTCGACGATCCGCTGGCAGAGCGCGAGTCCGAGTCCCGTGCCGTCGTACTCATCGCGGCCGTGGAGCCGCTGAAACACCCGGAAGATGCGCTCCTGATCGTCCGGGTCGATGCCGATCCCGTCGTCGGCGACCGACACCGTCCAGCGGCTGCCGTTCCGCTCGGCGGTGACCCTGATCCGAGGCGGTTCGTCGCTGTACTCGACCGCGTTCGAGAGCAGGTTCTGGAACAGCTGGCGTAACTGGTGACCGTCGCCCTTGACCCGGGGTAGCGGCCCGATTTCCACGGTGGCGTCGTGCTCTGCGAGTTGGAGTTCGAGGTCCCGGCGAACGTCCGCGAACACCGACTCGAGATCGACGGGTTCGAACGGATCGCCCTGCGTCTCGACGCGCGAGTACTCCAGTAGGCCGTCGATCATCTCGCGCATGCGCTCGGCGCCGTCGACGGCGTACTCGATGAACTCCTCGCCGTCGTCGTCGAGGTCGTCGCCGTACCGGCGTTCGACGAGCGAGAGGTAGCTCGTGATCATCCGCAGCGGCTCTTGCAGGTCGTGGCTGGCGGCGTAGGCGAACTGCTCTAAGCGCTCGTTCGACGCCTCGAGTTCCTCGTTGGTCGCCTCGAGTCGCCGCTTCACCTCCTGTAGCTCCCGGTTTCGTCGCTGAACTTCGAGCGCTTGGGTCTTCGCCAGCGCGTCGTAGACGCCGACGCCGAACCCGGCGGCGATCCCGAACGCGGAGAGGACGAGCGCGGCCTGTGACGGATCGTTGACGCCCTTGGCGGGCTCGAGCTGGTAGAGTGCGAGCATGCCGAGCAGCAAGAGGAGCCCGCCGAGACACCAGCGTGCGACCACGGGATAGAACCGAGGACGGATGTCGGTTCGCGGTAACCGATACCCGCCGTAGAGGAGTACCAGCCCCGGGACCCCGATGAAGGCCGCGACGAGCGTGACGTTCGACGCCGGTTTGCCGACGTTCAGTTGACCGACCGACCATCCGACCGCGAGGACGATATACAAGGCGCCGAGCGATGCGATCAGGGGTCTCCCCCCGACGGTAGCCGTCTGCTGCTCCCCCCGATCCATTACCTCTACTGGAATCGCGCTCTATTTCTGGATTGCGGTTACCCGAGGAGTACGGGTACTCGAGGGTCGGTCGTCGTTCCCAGCAGCCGCTCGTCGAGCGGTCTCGCGAACGGTCGATCGCCGGTCGAAGCGCGGTCGACCCGGCGCGAACGATCCCTCGGATCACACCGCTTGCCCGAACCCCGTTCACACCGCCCGATCGGTCGTCGCGGCACAACAACCAAACCGATTTTACAGTTGGGCGCACAGTTGCGGTCGTGCCGGAGGCCAACCCAGTCGAGCGATGGCAGGCGGACCTCGAGGAGACCGGCGAACTCACCCCCGAGATCGTCGACCGGATCTCGAGGGTCCACGGCGACCGCGGGGTCCGCGCGATCGAGGCGGTCGGCGAGAATCGGGTGAAGGCCTACCGCGATTTCACGATCGTCGTCGGCTACGACGACGAGTACATCGTCGAGGACGGCGGCTGTACCTGCAAGGACAGCGAGTACAACTTAGACGCAGACGATCCGACCGAGCAGTGCTGGCACGCCCTGGCCGTCGCTATCGCCCGCCGGGTCGGCCACGTCGACTACCACGACATGTGGTACTCGGAGGTTCGCGAACTGCTCTGAAACTCGTGCCAAGTTAGTTTTCTCTCAGAGCGCCCCAGCCAGCCGCCCACGATCGCCTCAAGTTTACTACCGTGCGGTGGCGCGCGCTGAACTGCGTCGAACGAAAAGTGAGACGCCGTTCGAAGCTGTGCGAGGGATGAGCGAACGACCAACGGGAGAGAGCGAATCGGCTGGGGAGGGAGTGGCAATCCCCATTGCCAGGGTAACAGGATGCTCCTCGAGTCATCCGCCGTTCGTCTCGAGTTTCGTTCGATACCGTTTTCGTCCGCCTCGAGACGTATCGCCGAAAATCGCTGCTAGTCGGACTCGTTACAGGCCGCGATAATGACCTCGGGGTCGTCGATCAGCCGGTTTTCCATGTAGTTGCCCTTCCCCTTCCCGGCCCACTTGCGTTCCTGGTCGATGATCGAGAGGAACTCGAGCTCCGAGAGGATGTCCCGAATTCGGCGCAGCTTCAGGTGTTCGGAGCCGTCGCGATCGCAGAGGCGCTTGTAGAGGTCGTAGACCTCGTTGGTCGTCACGGGCGCGTCGTCGCCCTCCTTCTGTTGGGTCAGCAGGGCCATCGCCTCGAGGACGAGTTTCGCGTGGCTGGGGCTCTTGGAGATGAGTTCGGCCAGCCGGCTGGTCTCCTCGCGCTCGTGGGCCTGATCGACGCAGGACTCCGTGACGGTCTCAAGGGCGTTCTCCTCGGCGATCTCGCCGGCGAAGCGGAGGATGTCGATCGCCTTCCGCGCGTCGCCGTGTTCGCGGGCGGCAAGGGCGGCCACGCGCGGGATGACGCCGTCCTCGAGGACGCCCTCGTGGAACGCGTCCGACCGGGAGCGGAGGATCTCGCGAATCTGGGTCGCGTCGTAGGGCGAAAAGACGTACTCGCGTTCACAGAGGCTGGACTTGATGCGCTCGTCTAACGAGTCCTTGTAGCGGACCTTGTTCGAGATGCCGATGACGCCGACCGTGCTCTCGGTGAGTTTGCCGGATTCGACGGCTCTCGAGAGCTGCATCAGGATGTCGTCGTCCTCGATCTTGTCGACCTCGTCTAAGATAATCAGGGCGACGTCGTAGCGGGTGTCGACGATGTGCCACAGCCGCCGGTAGTACTCGGCCGTGCTCAGCCCCGAGTGGGGGATCGAGACGTCGGTCTCGGCGTGGTCGTTGAGCTGGTGGCCGGCCGACTGGACGGCCTGGGTCTCCGTCGATTCCTGCAGGCAGTCGACGTACGCGACGCCGATCGAGACGTCGTTGCCCTCCGCGCGTTCGATCGCCTGATTCGTGATGAACTTCGAACAGAGTGATTTCCCGGTTCCCGTCTTCCCGTAGACGAGCACGTTGTTCGGCGTGTTCCCCCGCGTGGCCGGTTTGATCGCGTTCGCGAGGTTCGTCAGTTCGTCCTCGCGGCCGATGATCCGGTCGCCGTCCGGGAGGTGCGAGACCTGCAGGAGTTCCTTGTTCCGGAAGATCTCGTTCTCGCTGCCGAAGTAATCCATCGAATCCGACATTCAGGTACTAGGGACAGGACGCCGGAGCACCTTAAACGCTCGGAACCGCAGTGCCGCTGTATAAACAGGATTCCCTCGAGAGCGGTTCTGAAATGTAACAATCACACCCCGGAGTGCCGCTGTATAGGCTGCGATGCATCGCTCGGTTCCGCTGTATCGATTTCGGACTGTCCTAGAGCGACCCTCGAGGGACAGCCGCGCAGGGAACCCCGGAGTGCCGCTGTATAGCTGTGGCCACACCCCGCGGTTCCGCTGTATAGCCACGTCCAGTCACCGGGTCACCCGTCGGGAGACCCCGGAGTGCCGCTGTATGCCGGTAGGTCACACGCGACTGGTGGCGCCCGTTCGACCGGAACGGAGACGGGGTCACACGGCCGTCATCGGGAGGGTCGGGAACGGCCCGACGAACGGGGCGGATACCGTAGTTCCGCTGTATCGGATAAAAAGAGTTTCCATAGGAACTGCACCGGTCGGTTCCCACACCGCGGTGCCGCTGTATGCGGAGACACACACCCCGCGGTGCCGCTGTAACGGAGTGGCGGTGGGTATCGACTCGAAGCGAAGGTCGGGAGGGGACACTCACGGACCCACCGCGGTGTGGAACAGTTACTGACGCCCACGAGGTGTGGAACAGTTACTGACGCCCACGAGGTGTGGAACAGTTACTGACGCGCAGCGAGCGTACTGACACCGACGGCGACGGAAACGACAATCGGTTCGACAGCGCCAGTTCCGGGAGACTCCTCCATAGAGCGTCCCACAGAACTGTCGGTCGAAACGCCGCGACGAACTCGCTGATCGAGGCAGTAACCGAAACAACGAGAGGATCGACGGTCTCGGCCGCTGATTCAGAACAGGGGGCCGGTCCGGAACGAGAGGTGGAGTTCGCCTCGAGCGGCGAGCCCTCGTCCAATACCGATTGGACGATAGTTCGTCCAATATACTCAATGGACGTTGACACAGATATAGTATTTAATAGTGGTGATTAGCTTTGGCTTCGAAAAGGTAACCGAAAGCGGCCCAGCAGTTGCTCTCAACGGATTCCGGCGTTTTCTCGAGCGACGCGGGATCTCCCGGATCTATACAGCGGCAACGAGGGGTGTGTCTCTCGAGTCCACCCACTGTTCCCGTGTAGATCACGAACGGAGATCAAACACCAACGAACGGTAACCGAACAGCCGACCGGCAAGCAGACAAGCGAGCAATAATCGCTCGAGAGAACTCGAGCAGTCGAGTCTCGACTACTCTCGACTACAGATCTCGACGAAGTTCCGCAGGATCTGCAGCCCCGTCTACACCCACCTTTTTCCGCTCGGGTTCGTTCGCGCTGCTCACTCACCACTCACGCAAAAATCTGGAC
>NZ_AOIS01000029.1:0-96533 GCF_000337495.1 Haloterrigena salina JCM 13891 | reverse complement strand
ACCACTCACGCAAAAATCTGGACCAAAAAGCCGCTCACTCCCGCCGGTCGTTCGCGGTCGACTACTCTCGACTACAGATTTCGACGAAGTTCCGCAGGATCTGCAGTCCCGTCTCCCCGCTCTTTTCGGGGTGGAACTGCGTGCCGAAGACGTTCCCGTCCTCGTTGGCGACGATCGAGGGGAACTCGCGTTCGTAGTCGGTCATCGCGACCGCCGCGTTCTCGTCGTCGGGCACGGCGTAATAGGAGTGGACGAAGTAGGCGTACTGGCCGTCGACCCCCTCGACGAGCGGGTGATCGCGCTGAACGTCCAGTTCGTTCCAGCCCATGTGGGGCACCTTCTGGCCCTCCGCGAAGCGGACGTTGGTGCCCGGGATCAGATCCAGCCCCTGGACGGCCGACTCGCCGTCGTTCTCTCCCTCTTCGCTGGTCGTCAGCAACATCTGCATGCCGAGACAGATCCCGAACAACGGGGTGCCGCGCTCGGCGACCTCCAGGAGATCCTCGCGGAGCGGGTCGGCATTCTCGACGCCCTCGCGGAACGCGCCGACGCCGGGGAGGACGACGCCGTCCGCGTCGGCGAAGGCGGCCGGATCGTCGGTGATTTCGACGTCGGCGTCCGCGCGCTCGAGGCCGCGAGTGACGCTCCGGAGGTTCCCCAAGCCGTAGTCGACGATGACGACCGAGGCGAGGGACTGCTCGCTGGAAGTCGAAAGCGTGCTCATACCGGTATTCGGCGTCCCGTCTTGAAGTGTATTGCTGTTTAAGAGCTATAGAGACGGGTATAACTACTGGAATAAGTATATTGTATTCTTCTAATATGAATTACGACGAGAAGCTTTATCATATTTGAAACAACATGCAAGAGTATGCTTGATAAATCAGATGTCTATAATCCAAACCACGACTTATTTGATAATGGGGATAAAATATATTTTGATGCAGATGATCTGGAAGATCCAGACAATTCCTATGTCGCATGGGTTGACCTAATGGGTACCCGGTCATGGCTACTACGTTCAATTACCCATGCTGCAAATCATATCTACAAATTACATACTGCTGTTGCTAGTGCTACATATCGATTAGAGATCCAAGACGACCTCTATGTATATACAGCTATGGATGGTTTCTATTTAGTAGCGGAAGATAAAGAAACTATAGTTCGAGCATTAGAAGAAACATTTGCCACAATGGCTCGAACAGCAATTGATCGGATCTTTGGAACTGATAAAATATTTTATCTTCCTATAATCCGTGGTTCAATCGCATACGGACCAATAATCCATGGTAGTGATATAGACGATTCTACATTAGATAATACAATTTCACATTCTAATTCAACGGTTGATAAAAGTGATATTGTGCTTGGAGACCCGATATCTCAAGCATTTGATTCTGAATCTAATGCACCCCCTTATGGTGTTTATATCGATGAGTCTGCAAGAGGATTCTCCTCAAAAGGTGATGACCCCTTTAATAGAGTTTGGTTGGATTGGTATCATCACCGTTTTGGAGAGAACGATTATGAAGAAATAGCTGGTTTGATGAGAATTTTGCTTATAGAGTATTTTGACTGGTGCGATGATAACTCGGGACGGATTAGATATCCGGATGATAGACGTAAAGAGCATAAAAAATGGGCGAAGCAATATCTTCCCGAGATCGAATTAGAAACATAATATATTTTCTTTTCAAAATCCATCGAGTCGCGTCTGCCCGCTGTCGCCGTCGCCGACGTCCGCCAGCTCTGCCGCCCGCTCGAGCGCGTTCTCGAAGGTCTCCTCCTGGCTGCGGTCGTACAGCGTCGCCGCCGGGTGGACACAGAGGAGGACTCGCTGTGGCGTCCCGTTGATTCGGACCTCCTCGAGCGAGCCGGCCTCCTTGGTTACCGCCACCGAGCGCCCGAGCAGGTGCTCGCTGGGGACCTTCCCCAGCGTGACGATCACGTCCGGATCCAGCCGGTCGATCTCGGTCTCGAGGTAGCCCCGGCAGTTCGCGAGTTCGTCTTTCGTGGGGTCGCGGTTCTCCGGCGGCCGACAGCGCACGCAGTTGGTGATGCGGATGTCCGTCCGATCCAGACCGACCGTCCGCAGGCCGTCGTCGAGGACGGTGCCGCTGCGTCCGACGAACGGTTCGCCCTGTTCGTCCTCGTTGGCACCGGGCCCCTCGCCGACGAACAGCAGGTCGGCGTCCTCGGGCCCGGCGCCGTTGACGATCCGGCTCCGCGAGTCCACGAGTTTCGGACAGCGCGTACACTCGGTCACGCAGAGGCCGTCCATCGCTTCCGACTCGTCCATACGGTCTGAGACAGGCGGTCGCCTCCTACGTCTTTCGGGTCTCCTCCGGAGTCTCTCGAGGAACCATCACTAGTACTTCGACGAACACTACGGTGAAAGCCCCTTTCGCTCTCGACTCCCGGGCCTCGTTGCGCGCTTCGGTCGTTCGCTACGCTCACTCCCTGCAGTGCTTACGTCGTCCGGGTTCGCCGAGAGCGAAAGCCCCTTTCAGTCCCACCCAGCGGTGGCTAACCAGGGCTGCTATCGCACGTTCTGTTCGGGCCGAGCGACATAGCATCGCTCACCCAGCGTTTTCGTCTCCGTCCTCGAGCGATCCGACGAGCGAATCGCCCGCTCGAGCCGCCGTGCTCGCGACCCGAATCGGCTCCGGCCGCCCGCCGTCGGGCGTGAACGCGCGCACGACCGTGGCCGCCTCGTCGCGATCGCAGCCGCGATGGCGCACGTAGACGGTCTCGTCGTTGACCGACAGTTCGCGCCGATCCGGAAGCGAGCGATACGTCTCGAGGCGCCGCTCGAGTTCCCGTCCGGAAAAGGCGTCTCGGAGGCCGGCCTCGAGGCCGTCACTTGCCTCAAAGGTGACGGTGATTACCGGCCGATCAGCGGCCTCCTGGACGCGAGACGGGTCGAGAAAATTGTACCACGCGGGTGCGACGGCGCCGAGCAGGACGTACTGGACGTCGGGTCGACCCAACTCGGCGACCAGTTCCACAGCGGCCTCGGTCGCGTCGGTGCCGCCGACGGTACACCGACGGTACGCCAGTCCGTCGAGGACACGGTCGGCACGGACGACGGCACCGGCGAGCGTGCTTTGCTCCGCATCGCGACGAAACGACTCGGCGATGCCCAGCGCCCGCACCCCGGGCTTCATCAGGTCTCGTCTTTGATTTCCTTGAGTCGATCGAG
Source organism: Haloterrigena salina JCM 13891 (assembly GCF_000337495.1). GTDB lineage: Archaea > Halobacteriota > Halobacteria > Halobacteriales > Natrialbaceae > Haloterrigena > Haloterrigena salina. The sequence continues at coordinate 93,331 of NZ_AOIS01000029.1, read as the reverse complement.
CAGTTCGTCGCTGGACGCGCCGTTTTCGAACTCGATCGTCCCTTCGTGGCTGTTCTCACCGGATTTTACCGCGTCGTCGTCATCAAAATCAGCGTCGACTTCCTGTTGCTCGGATTCGTCGTAGCTCCCGAATCCCATACAGTGATCACTTTGGGCTTACGAGTGAAAAATCTCGTGGTTACCTGTTTATCTGCGTTTATGTCGTCGCTAGCGGACGCTGTGTCCGTCGGTCCGCATCCGTCCACATTCCGAGCGCAACTCGCGACGGGAGCGAGCACCCGCGACGACACCGTTTTTGGGGCCAGCGCTCGAGCCATCCGGTATGGAGGTCCATCACGTCACCGAGGACGCGGAGACGTTCACCTGCAACGCATTCCTCGCGATCGGCGAGGACGGAACGGCGACGCTGGTCGACGCCGGCGCGTGGGACGGCGTCGTCGACGAGATCCGACGCCACGCCGACGACGTCGACAGCGTGGTCGTAACCCACCAGCACGGCGATCACGTCGACCGACTCAAGGCCGTCGTCGAGGCCTTCGATCCCGACGTCTACGCATACGACGACCACTCGACCCGCACCGACGTGATCGAGGACGGCGACACCGTGACGATCGGCGACGAGGCGTTCGACGTCGTCTACACGCCCGGCCACGCCGACGACCACGTCTCCTTCGTCTCCGACTCGTCGCTGTTTTCGGGCGACGTGGTCGTCCACGACGACGGCGCCTTCGACTACGGCAGCTTCGGCCGCACCGACATGGCCGGCCAGTCCCGCGAGCGACTCATCGAGAGCATCGAGGACCTCCTCGAGCGCATGCCCGCGGAGGTCGAACACATGTACGCCGGCCACGGCGGCGTCTTCCACGGAACGGTGCGAGACGTCGTAGCGACGGCCCTCGAGCGGGCGGAGAAGCGCGAGCCGAAGTATCCCGACGGCTGACGGAGTCGACTACCTGACCCGTTTTTCGCGCGCCCGCCATTTCGACGGCACAGACGCCACTTGAAGGGACGCAGACGCCACTCGAAAGAGCGCAGTCGCCACTCGAAAGAGCGCAGTCGCCACTCGAAAGAGCGCAGTCGCCACTCGAAAGAGCGCAGTCGCCACTCGAGGGACGGTGCTGAGAGAACGAAAACGGAACGTCCGCGTTATGCGGCGCGCGGTTCCTTCGCCTTGGGGCGGAGGTTCTTGTAGCCGCACTTGCGACAGCGGTCGGCTCCCGGGGAGTTGCGGGCGTTACAGCGCATGCAGATCATCTTCTCGAGCGTCCGTTTCTCGGCGGCGTCGAAACTTGGCATACCGGCCCGTTAGCCAGTGGTGCATATAATCGCTGTGATTGTACGGCCCCGTCCCACCGAGCCGGCTGGCGACCGTCTCGTGTGGTCGCCGATCGCTCCTCGTCGATCAGGGCCGCTGACACGCCTCGTCGACGACAGTCACTCCTCGTCGGCCAGATACTCCTCCTGGACCGCGACGACCTCGCTCGAGTCGGCGCACTCGCTGTATCTTCGCAGGGGCTCCTCGTTGAGCGTCAGGAAGGTCTCGCCCCAGCGGAACGGCTCGAGCAGTTCCGCGGCTCGCTCTCGGTCGCCGAAGATACAGCAGGCGGCGGCCAGCGCCTCGACGGTGGTCAGCCGGAACGGCCGCCCGTAGTTGACCGGGTTCGCGGCGACGAGGAAGGGCAGCGCCCGGTGGACGCCGCGCATTTTGAACGACGCCGCCTCGGCGGACTCCCACGAGCAGTCGAGCGCGACCAGCGTCTCCAGCCCCTCCTCGGCGTCGGCCGGCGACAGCGCCTGCTCGGCGTGGGGGTTGAGGACGACGCCGTAGGGCACCTGCCCCATCGACCGGTAGAGGGTCGCCTCGTCGAATTTCTCGAGGCGCTTGGCGGTGCACTTGTTCGGGTCGTCGTCGCCCTCGTAGTAGACGTGACACTCCACGGCGGAGCGTTGGACACAACGGGAGAAAAGCGCCGCGGAATGGGTGCCACGAACTGCGGAGCGAGTCGGTTCTCGAGACAGCGGTGTCCGGCCACAGGTTCGAGACGGGCGTCACGACGGTCCATCGCGACGGAGCGCGTCGAGCGTCCTCGAGCCGATCCCGCCCTTCGGGAACGCGGTGACGATGTCGTCGGCTCCGATCGTCGTCTCGCCGTGTGGCGCCAGGACGGTGTCGCCCCGCTCGATCGCGATCACGAGGCTCTCTTCGGGGAGGGTCTGCCGTCGAACCGCGTGCTCGAGGATCAGGTCGGCGATGGGCGCCTCGTCGTTGACGGCGACTTCGACGTCGCCCGAGAGAGTGACGAAGTCGGTGATCCGGTCGCAGCTCGTTCCTTCGTCGGGACCGAACGGCGCGTCCGGCTGCCACGACCTGTGGTCAGAGCGGGAGGCCACTGACAAGCCCACCCCTTTAGGGCGGGTGCCTGACACAGTGTTCCGGGTTAGGACGTCGTTTCCGAGCCGACCTCGATTGCGATTGCATCAGGAGTTTTATCACGGCTTTCTCCTCAATTTCGACCTAATGAATCGTCGTTACCGTTCGCTCGAGTTGTCGAAACGGCTTCCGCCGATCGTCGCGTTCGGACCGACGAGTAGGAAAGTGCCACGGGGCGGGGGGACCGCATGAGCGCCGACGAGGAACTCGCGAAGGACCTCGGCCTCCTCTCGGCGCTCACGATCGGCATCGGGACGATGATCGGCGCCGGTATCTTCGTCCTGCCGGGGACCGCGGTTGCGCGAGCGGGTCCGCTCGCGGCCGCCACGTTCGTCATCGGCGGCGTGACCGCGCTGTTTACGGCGCTGTCGGCCTCGGAGCTGGGGACGGCGATGCCCAAGTCCGGTGGCGCCTACTTCTACATCAATCGCGCGCTCGGACCGATGTTCGGATCGATAAGCGGGTGGGCGAACTGGCTCGGGCTGGCGTTCGCGTCTGCGTTCTATATGTACGGCTTCGGGGAGTACGTCAACCAACTGGTCGGCGTCCCGACGTTCGCGCTCGGCCCGGTGACCGTGACGGCCGCCCAGACGATCGGCCTCGTCGGTGCGGCGCTGTTCATCGCCGTCAACTATCTCGGCGCGAAGGAAACCGGCGGATTGCAGGTCGCGATCGTTCTCACGCTCCTCGCTATCCTCTCGGCGTTCACCGTCATCGGGCTCCTGAACGCCGATTTGGATTCGCTACGACCGATCGCACCGCCGGGAACGACCGGCGAAGTGCTTCCGGTGACCGCAATCGTCTTCGTCTCGTACCTCGGGTTCGTCCAGATCACGTCCGTCGCCGAAGAGATCAAAGACCCCGGCCGGAACCTTCCGCTGGCCGTTATCGGCTCCGTTCTCATCGTCACGGTCGTCTACGCGCTGTTCCTCGTCGTGTTGCTGGCAGCCGTGCCGACCGAGTTGGTGGCCGACAACGAGACCGCGGTCGTCGAGGCCGCCGAGTTGCTGTTCGGACAGTACTCCGTGTTCGGCGTCGGTCTCGGCGCCCTCGGCTGGGGAATGCTGCTGTTCGGCGGGCTCCTGGCGACGGCCTCGAGCGCCAACGCGTCGATCCTCTCCTCGTCCCGGATCAATTTCGCGATGGGTCGAGAGAAGATCATCTCGCCGTCGGTCAACGAGATTCACGACCGGTTCGGAACGCCTTACAAGTCGATCCTGATCACCGGGGCGCTCATCATCGTCTTCCTTTTGTTCGGCAACCTCGAGTTGCTGTCGACCGCGGGGTCGGTCCTCCACTTGATCGTCTACGGGTTGTTGAACATCGCGCTGATCGTGATGCGGGAGGCCGATCCGGCCGATTACGATCCGGACTTCGAGGTGCCGTTGTATCCGTTCGTCCCGATTATCGGGATGATTTCGTCGTTCGCGCTGATCGCGTACATCGAGCCGGTCGTCATCGCACTCTCGGCGGGGCTCGTCGCCTTCGCGGCGCTGTGGTACCTGCTGTACGCGCGCAAACGCGTCGAGAGCGCGGGCGTGTTCGTCAACTGGGTCCTCGACCGATCCGAGGAGATGCCCGAACCGGCGGTGGCCGCGGCCGATTCCATCCGACCCAACGCCGCGCGCGAGTCGGACGCCGACGAGTTCGACGTCATGGTGCCGTTGGCGAATCCACGAACCGAAACGGAACTCATCACGCTGGCCGGCGCGATCGCGAAGCAACGCGGCGGCACAGTTCACGCGGTCCACATCGTCCAGGTACCCGACCAGACGCCGCTCGAACGCGCCGAACAGGAGGGGCGGGTCGACGCCGAATCGGAGAAGTTGCTCGCGCAGGCCCGCGACGACGCCGAGACGTTCGGCGTCCCGCTCGAGACGCACACGATACTCTCACACCGATCGTTCGAGGAGATCTTCGACGCCGCTCGCGCCTTCGACGTCGATCAGGTCGTCATGGGCTGGGGCGCCGCCACGCACGGCCGCGCCGAGTCGCGACTCGACGAGCTGACCCACGACCTCCCCTGTGACTTCCTCGTCCTGAAGGATCGCGGCTTCGATCCGTCGCACGTGCTGTTGCCGACCGCCGGCGGCCCCGACTCGGCGCTCGGAGCGGAGGTCGTCCGACTGCTTCGCGACGAGTTCGGTTCACGCGTGGCGCTCCTGCACGCCCTCGATGACGACGAGACTCGCGAGGACGGCGAGCGATTCCTCGAGGAGTGGGCGGTCGAGAACGGCCTCGGCGACGCCGACCTGGTCGTCGACGACCGAGACGTCGAGACCGCGATCGCCGACGCGGCCAGCGACGCGACGTTCCTGGTGATCGGCGCGACCGGAGAGGGGCTGCTGTCGCGACTCATCCAGGGATCGCTGGTTATCGACGTCCTCGACGACGTCGAATGTTCGGTACTCCTCGCGGAGACGGCCCGAAAGCGGAGTATGCGCGAACGACTACTGGGCACCGAGGAGACGGACTGACTCGGCCCCCGCCAGTCCGAAGACGAGATCTCGAGTGCTTTTGGCGGTGGCGCCGAACGGTCGGGTATGGGCACGGAGCCGAATCCGACCGACGATCCGGACGCCGCGTCGCTCGTCCGTCGCTACTACGACGCCCTCGACGAGCGCGACTACGAGACGCTCGAGGACCTCCTGACACCCGACTTCGTCCAGCGGCGGCCGGATCGGACGTTCGAGGACCGCGCGGCGTTCGTCCGCTTCATGCGCGACGATCGGCCCAACCCCGACACCAGCCACGAACTCGAGGGCGTCGTCGCCGACAGCGGAGCCGACCGCGTCGCGGTCCGGGGTCGGGTTCTCGACGCCGACGGGGAGCAGACGCTGTTCGAGTTCGCGGACTTCTTCGACCTCGAGGACGGGGACGGAGATGAAAACGGAGACGTTCGAATCGCTCGCCTCGAGACGTACTCGCGGTGACCTCGCGGAGAGTCAGAGCGACACCCAGTAGGAGTGGCCGTTGGAACAGGTCACGGACCGCCGTTCGCCGAACCGCGTCCCGAGGCGGGCGGACGTGCGGTCGTCGCTACGAACGGGAACGGGGATACTCGTTCGGTTCCCACACTGCGGACATTCGGCTTCGCGGATCGCTGTAACCTGCATTCGATATCACTATGGGATAGTATGCCACAGTAGTATATAACCTATCCTCCGAAGTACGGTGGAATCCGTGTCGCACCCAGGGAGCGCTCACGCCGAACAGTTGTTCGGCCCCAACTCGAGTTCCGTGCGATCCTCGGGCGGTCGCTCCTCGCGGCCGCGGTTCAGGTCGATGATCTCCTCGTAGTTCGCCGGCTTCTCGCCGGCGTCGGCCATGCGCTCGACGAACTCCTCCTCCCCGAGGCCGAGCAGGTCGATCCCGATGCGAGCCTCGCGGACGGTCGTCGCGATCGGTTCTCCCGGCCGGCCGTGCTCGAACTCGCCCTCGGAAGTGACGGTGACGTGGCCCGGCAAGACGACGACGTCCTCGGGTTCGGCCAGGATCGTCCGGTGGAGCGTCTCGTAGAGCAGCTCGGCACCTTCCTCACCTTCGTTCTGGCTAAACTCGAGTTCGGTTCGCCCCACCGAGTCGACGTGCAGCGTGTCAGCGGTCAGCAGGGCCGCGCCGTCGACGAGCAGAGTGATCATCTCGCTGGTGTGGCCCGGCGCCGCCAGCGCCTTGACCTCGAGGTCCCCGACGTCGAGGACCTCGTTTCGCTCGAGGGGCGTGAACGCGTAGTCGACGCCGCGGTCGGCCGCTCGCGCGCCGAGGTAGTAGGGGACCGCGAGACTGTCGGCCAACTCCCGACCGCCGGAAATGTGGTCGGCGTGGACGTGGGTGTCGACGACGCCGGCGATCGTCAGATCGACCTCTTCCGCGGCGACCTCGTACTCGTCGATATCGTCCGTCGGGTCGACGACGATCGCCTCGCCCGTCGCCGGACAGCCGACGACGTAGCCCAGACAGCCCTTCGCCCGCCGCTGGAGTTGGACGATCGTCGGGGCGTCCGTCGCGGTCCCGGTGCCGTCGCCGCCGACGTCGAGCTCGACGTGCTCGTAGACGCCGCTCCAGCCCGTCATCCCGCCGTCGACCGTCGCCACGTCGTAGGCGTCGGTGGCCGACTCGAGTCGGGTCGCCAGGTTGCCCGACGAGATCCCCTTCGCGCAGATCGTGATCACGCGGTCGGCGTCGCCGACGGCGTCCTCGAATTCCTCGAGGCGGTCGTCCAGTTCCTCCTCGGGGCCGAAGGGGAAGTGCACCGCGCCCGGGACGTGCCAGGCCTCGTAGCTGTCTTCGGGCCGGGTATCCACGAGGGTGACCGCGTCGTTTTCGTCGACGAGTTCGGCGAGCCGGTCGGCCGAGAGCGTGGTGACCATACGAACCGTACGAGAGCGCGCGATGTAAGTCTCGCCGCGCAGGTGCCGCTGTGGGATCCGCGGCCGCTCACCGCGCGACCGACACCGGGGGCGTCGAACTCGTTCAACTGTCGTTCCGGAAGGGAGGTCCATTTAACTGATACACGGACGAACGATCGGTATGTCCCTCTCAGAGGCCGTCGACGCGGCCATCGCCGCAGTGCGTCGCCGTCCGGGCGATCTCCTCCCCTGGTACGTTCTCGGCGCCGCCGTCCCCGCGATCGCCCGCGTCGTCCCGTTTCTCGCGACGGTGATCGCCTACGTCTACCTCGCGACGACCGGCCGACTCGCGACGATCGTCGCGGAGCTACAGGACCTGAACACCGAGCCGCCGGACCCGAACACCGACCCCGAGGCGTTCGAAGCGTGGGCCAGCCAGTTCGACGTGCTCGTCGACCAGCTGTTCACGCCGACGCTGATTCTGCTGGCCGTCGTGGCGATCGGCGCGGCGCTTGTCGTGTGGATCGTCCTGTACGCGGCCGTCGCCGCCGGACAGCTGACGGCCTGTTCCGCGCGGCTCCGCGGGAACCGAGGGGTGGCGGCCGGATTCGCGGGCGCGCGCCGCTACTGGCTGCGATTCCTCGGGCTCTACCTCCTCGAGTTGCTGGCGTGGCTCGCCGTCCTGCTGACGATCGGGCTGGTAGTGGGAGTCGTCGCCGGCATCGTCACGTTGTCGACCGGGTCGGGCGGCCCCGCGCTCCTCGTCGGCGCCGTCGCCGGGCTCGTGATCCTCGCCGCGCTGCTCGCGGTCCGCGCGGTGTTCGCGTTCGCGTCGGTCGCCGTCGTCGTCGACGACACGACCGCGGTCGACGCGGTGACGAACGCGCTCGGGTTTGTCCGATCGCGGCCTCTCGAGGCGGGCGTCTACTACGCCGTCGCGCTCGGGACGACGATCGCGCTCGCGGTGCTCTCGGCGGTAATCACGTTCGTCGACGTCGCCACGTTGCTGTCGCTGGTGACGCCGCTGGTCGTGTTTCCGGCCCTCGACCTCCTGAAGACGGCCGTCTACAACGACTATCGACGGCGCCTCGAGCCGCCGACCGCGCCAGTGCGGTCCCTCGGCGGACAGCTGCGAGACGGCGTTCGGTACGGCTGGTCCGAGATGGTCGCGTTCGTCCGCGAGACCCCCGGCACGCACGCCCTCGTGATCGCGCTCGCCCTCGGCAGCTTCTGGGCCGGCTGGGCGGCCGCGGCGCCGGTCGAGGGCACCGTCGAGACGTCGATCTCGGCGCGGCTCGTCGACCACAACCCGCTCGCGGCGACTCTCGAGTTCTTCGCCAACAACTGGCTGGTCGCGCTCACGACGGCGTTGTCCGGCGTCGTGCTGGTGGTGCCCGCGGTCGCCTCGCTGCTGTTCAACGGGCTCGCGATGGGGATCTTCGCGCGAACCGAGACCGAACCGACGGAACTGCTCGCGTTCGTCGTCCCCCACGGAGTCTTCGAGATTCCGGCGATCTTCATCGCCTCGGCGCTGGGGATCCGGCTCGGGCTGATCGGCTGGCGAACCTTCCGCGGGGACGCGAGCCGAACGGACCTCGCCGACGCGCTCGAGCGAGCGTTCTGGGTGCTGGTCGGCGTCGGCGTCCTGCTGGCGGTCGCGGCGGCGATCGAGGGCTTCGTGAGTCCGTACTATTCAGATCTGCTGTTCTGACGGCCGCGGCCGTCCCGCGCTCCGGGCGCCTCGAGCGTCTCGAGCGGTTCGACGGCGCCGGGCCGATCAGGCGTAGGCCTCGAACTCCTCGCCGAACAGCAGGAAGTAGGCGGTGCCGATCAGTCCGACGACGGTCGCGATGGAGAAGGCGAGCGTCGGCGAACCGGCGAATAGCTCTCGGCCGGAGAGCGGGTTCGAGAACCCGCCCCAGAGCAGGCCGCCCAGCGCGGCGCTGGGGATGACGATCAGGTTCCGGAGGAGGTAGTACGTGCCCGTGACGCGCCCGCCCGTACCCTGTTCGGCCGGCCCGACGATCAGCGCCTTGTGCGCGGGGAGGCCCGCAAATCGCAGCCCGGAGAAGGCGAAGAGCGCGGCGAGGGTGAGAGCGCCCGCGCTCTCCGTCGGCGCGTTGATCAGCAGGATCGGGAAGACCGCGTAGACGAAAAAGCCCAGCGCGACGACCGGCTTCAGCCCGATTCGCTCGGCGGCCTTCGCGACCGGAATCATCGTCAGCAGGGCCACGAGCATCTCGATCCCGAGCAGGACGCCGAAGTACGACTGGGGCGAGAGCTCGAGGGTGCCCGTCGCGGGCAGTGAGAGGGTGAGCCCGACCTCGAGAAACCGGGTGACGACGATGACGAAGAAGACGTAGACCATTCCGTTGGCGAAACGGACGAGGGTGTCGCCGACCAGCAGCGGTCGGAGTTCGTCGGGCATCGCCCGCAGATCGGCGACGACCTGCGAGAGGCCCGCGAACTCCTTGCCGACGCTGTCCTCCCCGGCCTCGTAGAGGACGTGCTGGACGATCGTCCCGACGATTCCGAAGATCACGGCGACGAGCAAGATCAGCTGGAAGGCGACCCGAACGTCGGCGTCGCTCGAGCCGAACGGGTAGAACAGCGCGGCGGCGAGCAGCGGGCCGACGAGAAAGGCGGTGCGACGGAACGTTTCGGTGCTCGCGAAGCCGGCGGCGAGCTGGGAGGGCGGGACCGCCTGCTTGACGATCGCAAACGTCGCGCCCAGCCCGAACGACTTCCAGGCCTGCGAGAAGAACAGGCCGACGAAGATCGCGACGACCGCGAGCGACGCGGAACCGACGGAAACGTCGGCGAACAGGGGAGCGGCCAACCAGATTCCGAAGCCGACCGTCGAACACAGCCCGAAGGCGGTCAGCGCGTACCGCGAGCCGATGCGATCGGAGATCGCCCCGCCCGGATAGGGGTAGACGGCGCTGATGACGTTCCCGACCGTCCCGAAGAGGCCGACGACGAACGCCGACGCCCCCAGCGCGTACATGTACTCGGCCATGTACCGGCTGGTCATCTGGAAGCCGAGGCTGAACGCGAACATCGCCGCCGAGAGGACCAGCACGTCGCGTTCGAGCGCGAAGAACTGCCGGTAGGCGTCCAGCGGATCGGCCGTCTCGGTCTCGGGAGCGTCTCGCTCGAGACTCATAGTCCGACGTGAGCGTCCGAGTGACTTCGTTGTTGTCCACAGCTGACAGCCCGTCGGGCTCCGCAGTTTCCGACGGGCAGGTCCCGGCGATACTGTCGGAACTGCCCGCTCGCTGGCGAACACCGAACCAATAAAGGCGAACGGGTCCGTCCACAGGGACATGACGACGACGCTCGGAACGGCGAGTGCGGCCCCCGGCGAGATGGATACGGGCCGTCTCGAGGTCGGCGAAACCCGGGACGGGAGCTCGTTCGGGTTACCGGTCGCCGTGATCAACGGCGCCCGTGCGGGAAAGACGCTCTATCTGCAGGCGGCAAGCGACGGCGACGAACTCAACGGCGTCGGCGTTCTCCAGCGCGTCGTCCCGCAGCTCGATCCCGCCGAAATCACCGGGACGATCCTGATCGTCGGGATCGTCAACTACCACGCGTTCCAGGTCGCCGAACACCGGAATCCGATCGACGACACGAAGATGAATCGCGCCTACCCCGGCAACGAGGCCGGCACCTCGAGCGAGCGGATCGCGGCGGCGACGTTCGAGGTCGCGACCCGTGCCGATCTGATCCTCGACCTCCACCAGGGCTCGACCAGCCGGATGATCGACGAGGTCCGGGTGCGCTGCGGGAAACGCCACCGCCTTCACGACGACTGTCTCAAACTCGCGAAGGTCTTCGGCTGCGGCTACATCCTCGATCAGAAGGGACCCGACGGCCAGCTGGCTCGCGCCGCCCCGGACGAGGGGATCCCGACCGTCGATCCAGAACTCGGCGGCACCGTCGGCTGGGACGAAGAGAGCATCCGCAAGGGCGTCGAGGGCGTGTTCAACGTCCTGAACTACTACGGCTTCCTCGAGGGGGAGACGACCGTCGAGACCCAGACCCGGGCCAACGGGTTCGAACAGTACGGCGCGCCCGGCGGCGGTCTGATCTCCTTCGAGCGCGAGCTCGGCGAGCGCGTCCGCCGCGGCGACCTGCTGTTCGAACTGACGACCCCCTTCGGCGAACGGAAGGCAGAGGTGACCGCCGACAGCAACGGCATCCTCTGGCGGACCCGACGGCTGCCCCAGGTCGCCAGCGGCGAGTACGTCTGCTCAGTCGCCACCGACATCGACGACTACTGACATGGCATCCGATCTCATCTGCCCGAACTGCGAGACCGTCTACGAGGCCGGCCCGTCCGAACCGTGGCGCTGTTCCTGCGGGGGCGCCCTCGAGTTCATCGACCGGCCGCATCCGCAGGGCGACCCCCTGCCGCTGCAGAGCCTCGATACCACCGAGGGGCTCTGGACGTTCTTCGAGTTCCTGCCCATCGAGAAGCACGTGACCTTTCACGAGGGGTTTACCCCGCTCGTCGACGCGCCCGACTGGGACGCCGAGTTCAAACTCGAGTACGTGTTCCCGACGGGCTCGTTCAAGGATCGGGGCGCGACGACGACGCTCTCGCGAGCGGTCGAACTCGGCGTCGAGAAGGTCATCGATGACTCCTCGGGCAACGCCGGCGCCGCGATCGCGACCTACGCGGCCCGCGCCGGCCTCGAGGCGGACATCTACGTGCCGGCGGACGTCAAACAGTCGAAGCTGATGGCCATCCAGCGGGCCGACGCCCGCCCGGTCAGAGTCGAGGGGAGCCGACAGGACGTTACAGACGCCTGTATCGACGCCGTCGAGGGCGAGGCGCGAAGCGCCTCGGAAGGGACGAGCGGGGACACCCCGCGACAAGCCGGTGAAGGATGGTACGCCAGCCACGCCTGGAACCCGGCGTTCTACGCGGGCACGATGACGTTCGCGTTCGAAATCGCCGCCCAACAGGGGTGGACCGTTCCCGACGCCGTCGTGCTTCCGATCGGCCACGGGACGCTGTTCCTGGGGGCCTACCGCGGCTTTTCGCTGCTCAACGAGGCCGGGATCGTCGACGGCATGCCCCGACTGCTCGGCGCGCAGGCGACGGGATACACCCCGATCGTCGACGAACTCGGCGGACAGCGGACCGAGGAGGACGGAGACACCGACGGGGCCGATATCGCCGACGGAATCAGGATCGCCGAACCGGCCCGGAAGGACGAGATCCTCCGAGCCATCGAGGAGACCGGCGGCGACGCCATCGCCCTCGGCGCGGACCCGATCGAGACCGCGCTCGACCGTCTCCACCGCGGCGGTTTCTACGTCGAACCCACCTGCGCGGTCGCCCCCGCGGCGCTCGAGCAGTACCGCGACGACGACGTTCTCGACGCCGACGCCGACGTCGTCGTCCCCCTGACCGGCAGCGGACTGAAAACCCTTTGAGGACGCGGTTCCGAAACTCGAACAGATGGTCAGTCGACCGCCGACGTTCTGTCCCGACTGCGGTACCCGCCTCGAGACGGCCACCGTCGACGGCCGCGAGCGCGAGCGCTGTCCGGCCTGCGGAGACGTGGTCTGGCACAATCCGGTCCCCTGTGCGAGCGTCGCGATCGTCGATCGCTCGCGGGCGGACGCGAGGGTGCTCTGCGTCGAACGCGGGGTCCCGCCGGGCGTCGGCGAGTGGACCCTCCCCGGCGGCCACATCGAGCTCGGCGAGGAGCCCGCGGCGGCCGCCGCGCGCGAACTCGAGGAGGAGACCAGCGTCAGCGTCGACCCCGGCGCGCTCGAGATCCTGAGCGCGTCCGCGATGGCACCCCGGGACGGCAAGCACGTGATGACGGTCCACTACGTGGCCGATCGGGCCGATGCCGACGGCGATCCGCTCGCGGGCAGCGACGCGAGCGCGGCCCGGTTCTGGTCGCCGAGCGAGTTCGACGCCTCCGGCGAGACGTTTCGGCCGGTCCACGAGGAGCGGTTCCGGGAGGCCGCGGCGTACTTCGACTAGTCGCCCTCGAGCGGGCGAACCCGACATTCCTTTACTTCGGCCCTGAATACGGGCGGGTATGTTCCTTGCCTTACGCGCGGAGGTCGAGGACGCCCTCGAGCGGGCGCTCTCCGAACTCGACTTCCCGACCGACGACCTCGGGATCGAAGAACCGCCGGAAGACGTCGACAGCGTCCTCGCCTCGAGCGTGGCCTTCCGACTCGCCGGCGAGGCCGGCGCGCCGCCGCCGCAGGTCGCGGGCCAACTCGCCGACGAACTCGACGCCGACGAGCTGACCTACGTCTCTGAGGTACAGACGCAGGGCCCCTATCTCAACTTCCTGCCGAGCGACGCCTACCTCGCCGAGACCCTCGAGACCGCGACCGCCGAGAGCTACGGCGCTCTCGAGGACCGCGACACCAGCGTCGTCGTCGAGCACACGAGCGCGAACCCGACGGGACCGGTCCACGTCGGCCGCGCCCGCAATCCGATCATCGGCGACGCCGTCGCGAACTTGCTCGACTACGCCGGCTACGACGTCGATCGCCACTACTACGTCAACGACGCCGGCCGCCAGATGGCCGTCTTCACGTGGGCCTACGAGACCTTCGACGAGGCGGAGTTAGAGAGCGAGCCGGAACGCGACCGGAAAGAGTACGACCTCGTGCGCTACTACCGGAAAGGCAACGCCTTCCTCGAGAACGGGCCCGAAGACGAAGTCGAGGAGGCCGAGGCCGAGATCGAGTCGATCATGCAGGGCCTCGAGGCGGGCGACGACGAGGCCTACGAGCGAGTCAGCGAAGTCGTCGATCAGGTGCTCGGTGGAATGACGGCCTGTCTCGAGCGACTCCCCGCGGAGTTCGACGAGTTCGTCAAGGAGACGCGGTTCATGCGCAACGGGGACACCGACGACCTCGTCGACCGACTGCAGGAACTCGACGAATCGGTCTACGAGGAGGACGCCTGGCAGCTCGAACTGGACGATCACGGCATCGACAAGAACCTCGTCTTCCTGCGCTCGGACGGCACCTCGCTGTACGCCACCCGCGACCTGGCCCACCACGAGTGGAAGTTCGACAACTACGATCGCGCGGTGACCGTGCTGGGCGAGGACCACAAGCTGCAGGCCAGACAGCTCAACACGACCCTCGAGTTGCTCGGCAACGACACCGAGCAACTCCAGCAGGTGCTCTACTCGTACGTCAACCTCCCCGAGGGGAAGATGTCGACGCGACGCGGCACGGGCGTCGACTTAGACGACCTGCTCGACGAGGCGATCGACCGCGCCCGCGAGGAGGTCGAGGACCGCCTGGACGACCGCATCCGCGACGACGATTTAGACGAGGACGACATCGAGCGGATCGCCCACCAGGTCGGTATCGGCGCGGTTCGCTACGACATCGTCTCCAAACAGCCGACGAAGGCGATCACCTTCGAGTGGGACCAGGCCTTAGACTTCGAGGCCCAGTCGGCACCGTACGTCCAGTACGTCCACGCGCGCTGTTGCGGGATTCTGGAGGAGGCCGGTCTCGACCCCGAGACCGCCCTCGCGGAGCAAGACGTCGAACTCGAGGCCCTCAAGGCCGACCTGCTCGAGACCGAGGCCGAACGCGACCTCCTCGAGACGATCGCGCGGTTCCCGGCAGTCGTCGACGAGGCGGCCGACGACCTCGAGCCCCACCAGATCGCGACCTACACGCGCGGGTTCGCCGACCGGTTCAACGCCTTCTACCGGGAGTGTCCGGTGCTTTCCGACGACGTCGACCCGGACGTCAGGGAGGCCCGACTCGCGCTCGTGGCCGCGTCGAAACACACGGTCGCCAACGCGCTGTCGATCCTCGGCGTCGAAGCGCCGCGCTCGATGTGACGGCGGTCGGATCGCTCGCGGCTACCGCCAGGCGCCGCTGACGGCGGTCGGATCGCTCGCGGCTACCGCCAGGCGCCGCTGACGGCGGTCGACGGCGTCAAAAAGACCGGTTGCGTCGAACGTCGATCGGTCGCTGGAACGGCTCACTCGGCCGTCGACTTGACGTTCTCGAGGAGCGCCTCCGCCGAGAGGTCGCCGTTCTGGTAGTCGACGAGCCAGTCGGTCTTCACGGAGAACGAAACCACCCGCTTGGCGTCGTGGTCGATGACCCAGTCGACGGCGTCGATCGCGTCCGCGAACGCCTCGGTGTCGACGATCGCGCTCTCGTGTGCCTCGGCCAGCGTCTCCAGTTCCGCGTACAGTTTCTGGTAATCGGTGATCTCGCTCGTCGCGACGACATCGACCGTGCTGTCCGCTTGCTCGACGGACGAGACCGAGACTTCGTCGCTCTCGAGGGAGAGTTTCGAGCCGTCGAACCCGGGGATATCCGTACTGGCAGTCTCGTCGGTTCCGTCGGAGTCCTCGGAGTCGCTCTCGTCGCCGTTCTCGGACGCTTCGTTCTCCGTCCCGTCGTTCTCGGAGTTTTCGGTTTCGTTCTCGGACTCGTCGTCGGTGATCGACTCGGTATCGTCGCTGTCGTCGTCCGAATCGTCGTCGTTACTGCCGCTGCCGGTACAGCCCGCGAGTGCGGTTGTGAGCGCTGCGCCACTGCCAAGGAGGATCTTTCGTCGCTCCATGGGCGACCGATCGCTACGGGATTTGATTAGTAATTAGATCGTTACAGTCAGTTCAACGGTTACGCGGAGAGTTTTTCCGAAAGAATGGCCCCTCACTTTCGAAAGCCGGCTGTTAGCACTCGAGCGAGTCGCTATCGACGAGACGCTCGACGGTATGTGCTGTATGAACGACAATATTGACTGATTATCACGACCTCGTGAACGACATCGAACCCGACGCGAATCGGCGGCCGCAAGCGCGAACCGAGCCGTTCAGGCACCACCTACCGGTCCGGACCGGGCGAGACGAGCTCATCGCTCAAGCCGGCGAGCACCGTGAATCGCCGATCAGGTGTCGGATTCGGCCTCGGTGATCGCACTCGAGACGTCGTCGTGGGCGGCCTCCCGCTCGGTGGATTCCTCATCGGTGGGGTCATCGGACGAGTCGGCGGAGTCGGCCGCGGCGGCCTCGGACTCGGCGGCCGCGTCGGCGTCTACCGTCGTGTCGGCGACCGCGATGCCGGCCAGATCGGCCGCGAATTGACGGTAGGCGCCGGCGGCGGGTCCGTCGGGTTCGTAGACGACCAGCGGCGTCCCGGCGTAGACGCTCTCGCGGGCCGCGGGATCGTCGGGGATCGTCGCCAGGAGCGGGGTCTCGAGGCGCGCGGCGATCTCCTCGTAGGAGACGTCGCTGTCGGGGCGGGTTCGCGTGACGACGAGTCCGGAGACCTCGCCGCCGGCGCGTTCGGTCAACTCGAGGGTTTTCTTCGAGTCGTGGACCGCCGCGGGTTCGGGCGTGGAGACGAGAACGACGGCGTCGGCAAGGCCGAGCGGGAGCACGGTTTCGTGACTGACTCCGGCGCCGACATCGAGAAAGACGTAGTCGAACCGTTCGCGGAGGTCCGCGACGACCTCGCGCAGGCCCTCAGGGGAGGTGTCGGCATATTCGTCGAGGCTGGTGCCGCTGGGGACCGCGACGATGTTATCGGTGATCCGGTAGGTGGCGTCGTCGATCGACGCGTCGCCGGACAGCACGTCGTGCAGCGTCGTCGAGTCGGGGGTGAGGCTGACGAACCCGGCGAGGTTCGCCATTCCGAGGTCGGCGTCGACGATGGCGACGCGCTCGCCGGCTTGGGCCAGCGCCGTGCCGAGGTTCACCGTCGTCGTCGTCTTCCCGACGCCGCCCTTCCCGCTCGCGATAGCATAGACCGTCTCGTGAGACATACTGGATACTGTCCGGACAGTGGAACGGCAGGACCTTAAAACGTGACCTCGGCACGCGACTCGACATCGGCCCGCAAACGCCGAGCGGGCGACCGCGAACGCGATGGTAGTCGCCCGCTGGGACTCCCGTCGACACCGCCGTCTCAAAGAATACTTACCCACAGGACCGTTTCCTAGGGACAATGAGCCAGGAGGGCGAACAGGAGCAATCCGACCGGAAGAAATACGAGTTCCGGAAGGTCATCGAGGATCTCAAGGATTTCGACGGGTCCGGGACGCAGCTTGTGACGATCTACGTTCCCGACGATAGACAGATCAGTGACGTCGTTCAACACGTCACGCAGGAACACAGCGAAGCGGCCAACATCAAGTCCAAACAGACGCGGACGGCCGTCCAGGACGCGCTGACGAGTATCAAGGACCGACTTCGGTACTACGACACCTATCCGCCGGAGAACGGACTCGTGCTGTTCTCGGGTGCCGTCGACAGCAGCGGCGGCCGGACCGAGATGGTCACCCGAGTGCTCGAGAGCCCGCCCCAGCCCGTCGAATCCTTCCGCTATCACTGCGACTCGGACTTTCTGACCGAACCCTTAGAGGAGATGCTGGCGGACAAGGGCCTCTACGGCCTGATCGTCTTAGACCGGCGCGAAGCCAACGTCGGCTGGCTGAAGGGCAAGCGCATCGAACCCGTCAAGTCCGCGTCCTCGCTCGTCCCCGGCAAGCAGCGCAAAGGTGGCCAGTCCGCCCAGCGATTCGCCCGCCTGCGCCTCGAGGCCATCGACAACTTCTACCAGGAGGTCGCGGGGATGGCGAACGACCTGTTCGTTCCCCGGCGCCACGAACTCGACGGGATCCTCGTCGGCGGTCCCTCACCGACCAAAGACGAGTTCCTCGACGGTGACTACCTCCACCACGAGATCCAGGACAACGTCATCGGCAAGTTCGACGTCGCCTACACCGACGAGTCCGGCCTGAAGGACCTCGTCGACAACGCCGAGGAGGCGCTGGCCGACGCCGAGGTGATGAAGGACAAGAAGGTGATGGAGGAGTTCTTCGAGGAACTCAACGCCGGCGATCAGGCTACCTACGGGTTCGAGCAGACCCGCCGGAACCTGATGATGGGCGCGGTCGACCGGCTGCTCATCAGCGAGGACCTCCGCAAGGACGTCGTCACCTACGACTGTCCGGAGTGTGGCAACACCGACCGCGAAGTCATCGACCGCCGCAAGTCCACGCCCGACCACTCCTGCAACGACTGCGGCACCGAGGTCGAGGCGACCGAGGACGACCGCGAGGACGCGATCGACCACCTCATCGAAATCGCCGAACAGCGGGGTACCGAGACCAAGTTCATCTCGACGGACTTCGAGAAGGGCGAACAGCTCTACAACGCCTTCGGCGGCTTCGCCGGTCTCCTGCGGTACTCCACCGGCGTCTAAGCACCCCATACTCGCTCCGTTCGCCCGTCCGATCGCTGATCCTTGCTCTCGACTTCGGACAAACCGATTCGTTCGTCGACCGCCGTTGATTGAACGCGTTCCCCTACGGAGCCGTTACCAGTCAGTTGTAATCTCTCCAGTACCGGGAGAAGGGGTGCATTCGCCGATTAGAAGATGTAACGGACGCTACCCTTTTCGATCGTTCGCCGACCTCGATCGAACATGTGGCAGACACCGACGCGCCGAGGGGTACTCGAGGGTGTCGCGGTCGGGGGGCTCGTTCCCGTCGCCGCTACGGGGACCGCCGCGGCGCGGACGACGATGCAGGACGCACCGATCGACGTAACGATTCAGGAGACGAACAGTCCGGTCGAGACGGGGGCCGTCCTCGAGGTGACCGCGACGGTCGAGTACGGCGGCAGCGGGTCCCTGTCGACCGACGCCGTGCTCGTCGTCGGCCACGATCCGACGGTCGTCGACACGCAGTCGATACAGGTGGGTGCCGGGGCCACGGCGACCGTCGAACTCACGTTCGAGACGGCGATCGTCGACAACGATCAGGAGTTTCCGATCTGGGTCGTCGTCGACGGGGCGGCCGATCGCACGAACGTCCTCGTCTACGCGGACGCGCCACCGGTCGCGATCGACATCTACCGGACAAATGATCCCCTCGCGACCGGCGAAGTCCTCGAGGTGACCGCACGGCTCGAGACCGAGGGCGACGTGTCGACGACGGAGACCGTCGAGTTGATCGTCGGCCACAATCCGACGACCGTCGATTCGGCGACCGTTTCGGTGCCGTCCACCGGCGGCCGACTGGTGACCCTGGAGTTCGAGACGGCCCTCGTCGCCAACACGCAGGAGTTCCCGGCCCGGGTGGTCGGCTCGTCCGATTCGGCAGAGCGGACCGTCCGCGTGATCGGGACGAACGACGATCCCGTCGAGACGAACGTGACCTTCACCTCGTGTACGCGGGCCGAGGTCTCGGGCACGTTCGGCGACGGCGACAACGTGGCGGCGAGCACCGGCTTCTACGACGATGCCGGGGGCGAGCCGATCTACGGGAACACGATCATCGAGGACTGGATCGAGATCGGCGCCCACGTCGACGCGCCGTTCGCGGGCACGATCGTCTTCGAGATCGGCGACGAACGCGATGTCTCCGCCACGCCCGACGGCGCTCGCGTGGAGGTTCCGGATTACGGCGAGCTCGGGACGGTGTTAACCGGAATTACGCTGCCGCCGGACTATCCGACCGCGACGATCTCCCACTCGAACCCACAGGCCCAATCCTGTCTCGAGGAAATCAGGAGCAGAGCCGGTGACGGCGGCGAGGGGACCCTCTCGGTTTCGATCTCCGGAACGAACGCGCCCGTCAACGCCGGCGATTTACTCGAGGTGACGGCGGTCGTCGAGAACACCGGCGGCGGATCGGCCTCGGGCACCGTCGCGCTCGTCGTCGGTCACGATCCCCAGCAGGTCGACTCGACGAGCGTCTCGCTCGAGTCGGGTGCGAGCACGACGGTGTCGCTTGGCTATACGACCTATCCGGCGGCCCAGACGACCGAGTTCCCGGTTCGGGTCGAGACCCCGGACGACTCGGCCGTCCGGTCGGTCACCGTCTACGGCACCGAGAGCTAGGTTCGCGGGTCGCGAGAGCGGTCACGCCGCCGCGGAGCGGTTCCTCGAAGCGCGGACGGCGACGACGGCCTCGACTCGAGGCGTTGAGATAGCGATACGCCCGTCCCGATCGAGACGGCCCGACAGGCCGGAGGGACGAACTCGCAGTCGAGCGGCCAAAACTAGAGCGTTCCGCGGAGGCGGACCGCGTCGTCGGTGATCTCCGCGATGCTACCCTCGTCGAGCGGGTGGGCCTCCTCGCTTCTGGATCCCCAGCCGAGTTTCGCCGCGATCGTGTCCGTCAGACTCGGATCCGGTTCGACGTAGCCGCGTCCGTCGTGGACGTCGACCAGCCGGCCGACTTCGGTCCCGTCGGTGTTCAGGACCCGTTTCCCCTCGTCCGCTTCGGTGAGTGTCCTCTCGCTCATACTCGTTCGACGATGATTCGCGCGTCGAGTCCGGTCCGGCGGCCGGACCGACTAGCCGACGACAGGCAGACGCGAGCAATAAATAGCCGAAACCGTTCCGCCGGTCACCGGCCCGTTATCGCCCGCTCGCCCGTTATCGCTCGAGTAGGCACCGGTTACGGCGCGATAGTGGCGTTCGGCGCCGCTCGAAGCGGTGCACAACAGAAGGGTTATGCCGGTAGTCGCGTATTACCAGTCGATCAATGGACGAATCCCCTCCCTTCGCCGCGTCGTTCGACGACCCCCGGATCACGCCCCAGTTTTGCCGCCGGGTGCCCGGGTCGTCGGGCGACTGTATTCTTCTCGGCGTCGTCCACGACCACCCCGCAAGCATCGCGCGCGTTGATCACATCCTCGAGTCGGTCGACCCCGAGACGGTCGCCCTCGAATTGCCGTCGGCGGCTCTGCCGCTGTACCGCGCCTACGCCCGCGACGGCTCCGCGTCGTCCCCGCCCCGCTTCGGCGGCGAGATGAGCGCCGCGATCCACGCGGCGCCCGAGGCCGACGTCGTCGGCATCGACGCGCCGAACTGGTCGTTCGTCCGGCGACTCGTGGCCCGGCTGATCGCCGACCGCGTCTCGCCGTCGACGGCCCGCCGCGTCCTCTCCGGTCTGGGCGGCGCGACGCGGGAGGCGCTGACCTGTCGCGTCGCGGCGACGCTGACCCACGCGACGTCGATGACCATCGCCTGCGACGATCCGATCGAGTACGACTGCGACCACGACGACACGCCGGAGCGCCAGGCCGCCCACGAGCGCTCCCACGTCGCCAGCGTCCAGGCGCTGCTGGGCAGCGTCGCGACCGAGGGCAGCGCGCTCACCTACCGCGACGACACCCGCGAGCGCTGCATGATCGATCGGCTCGAGGCGCTGCGAACCGAGACCGAGAACGACATCGTCGCCGTCGTCGGCGTCGATCACCTCGAGACGCTGGCGGACGCGCTGTCGGCGTAGGCCGGTCGAGTTGCTTTTCGCGGCCGTCGTCGCCGCATCGGCAGTCCTCACGGGCGAGGAGAGGGTTCGTTGCCGTCGTCGTCACTTCGGACGCGACGGACGCCGACGATCGACGAGAAGAAGGTTACCGCTTGGCGGGCGGTTCGATCAGGATTTCGCCGTCGCTCGAGACCGTCACGTAGTGGTCGCGGACGGTGAAGCCGAGCGAGCCGCCGCTTCGCTGGCGGCCGTCGTGGCGCGGGCGGAAGAGTCTGTCCAGAGCCTCGGGATCGATGGCGTCGTACAGCGAGACGTATCCGTCGGTGACGTCGGTACCCATGCAGTCGGCCAGCGCGTGGCTCACGGTCGTGCTGAGCCTGGCCGAACTATCCGGGTCGTGCGTTGCGCGGTAGACCGATGGAGAGCGAGACTGCGAGGCGGGGGAGTGAGTAGGGTTTCCGTGCATGACTGTTCGTCGTCCCTGCCCACTGTGTGCTTGAAGACCAAAAGCGTAATCGTTCATTACTCGGTTATTTTGACGGATGTATCGAGTATTCGTTACGCAATGTGACAGTCTATTTTTCGAGAATGGCGAATCGAAGGGCACAGGGCCGACTCGAGGACGGGTTCTCGGTGGACTTCGGCGAGGCGGTCCCCGACCGTCGAGGCGGCGACCGGAATCGAGACCGATGCGACGGGCTCACCGGCGGAGCGCCGAGATGCAGTTCCAGCAGTAGGTGAACGTCTGGTCGGCTTCGTTCCGGACGCCGCAGTGGGGACAGCGGATCGTCTCGCCGTCGAACTCGAGGTCGTAGTCGCCCTCGGGATCGTCGGGGTCGCCGACGTCGTCGACCGCGCGCGGATACCGGTCCGGTCCCGGCGGGGTGCGGGAACTCGCGCGGTCGGGGTCGGCGAACGAGGGCGAACCCGTGCTGTCGCCGTCGTCCCCGCGGAGGTAAACGTAGTACAGTACCAGGTGGAGGAGGGCGAACAAGACCACGTAGCCGATGAGCCAGCCCCAGAGCTCCATCAGTGTGCGATAGGTTCTCAAGGCACTTGGATATTCCCCGCCTCAGGAATTGCTGAGAGTCAGAAAGGGGCGACTAACAGGCTCGGCGACCGGTCAGCTGAGGTCGCGTTGGAACTCGTCGAAGACCTCAAGATCGTCGGGGAGATCGTACTCGATGCGGCGCTGTTCCTGACGGTTGACGCCGGCCTCGTCGATCGGCGTGGCGACGTCCTCCCAGCCGGGTTTGATCTTGACGCTCTTGGCGGGCGTGCCGATGGCGATGTGGTGGGCGGGCACGTCGTGCTGGACGATGCCGCGCGCGCCGACGATGGCGTTCTCGCCGACTTTACAGCCCGCGCGGACCATCGCGTCGTAGGTGAGGCGGACGTCGTCCTCGACGACGGTGTGGTAGTTGCGGACCTCGGTCTGATCGACGACGTCGTGGTCGTGGCTGTAGATGTGGACGCCGTCGGAGATCGAGACGCGGTCGCCGATGGTCAGCTTCCCGCGGTCGTCCAAGTGGACCTCGTCGTGGACGACGGTGTTGTCCCCGATCGTGATGTTGTGACCGTAGGTGAACGTGATCCCCTTGAAGAAGCGACAGCCGTCGCCGCAGTCCTCGAAGAGGTGTTCGGCGAGCATCCGACGGAATCGGAGCGCGAACTCGACGTTGTCCGCGATCGGCAGGCTGTCGAACTGCCGCCACAGCCACTGGAGGTGCTTCGAGCGGCGGAACTTTTCTTCGTCCTTCTCGGCGTAGTACTCGCTCTCGAGGGTCGTGTTACAGGGGTCGTAACTCTGCAACCGAACGCGCTCGGCCGGCGAGACCGACTCGCCGTTCCGCCAGCGCTCGTAGGCCTCGCGGTCGCCCGAGAGATCGATTAGGACGTCCTCGACGACCGAACAGGTGTCCTCGTCGCTCGAAAGTCGCCGGTCGACCTCGTCGATGAACTCGCGCATTCCCGCCTCCGCCTCCCCGGGGAGCGAGACGTACCGCTTTGTCATAGTCTGGAGTATTGTCGCCGTGTTCATAGGAGATTCGATTGAGTAATCGGCTTGCCGGATCGGTCCCAAACCGCGAGAAGCCGGCGAGCGGCCCCGTCGGCGGCGATAGTACCGGGGGACGCCCTCAGGGAAGTACCGGTCGCACCGAAGGTGGTCTCGAGGCGCTGGCGCGAGTTCGTCGTGCTAATTGTGCCCAATGAACACGTGACGTCGCAGTGAACGACGAGACGTCGGAACCGCCGGTCGCTCGGTCGGTCGGCTGCGACGACAGTCACCGTAACCCGGGAAAACCCTCAATTCCGTGTCAATCGTACGCTCGGTACGCGCGCCCCGTTCGTCGGCGCACGGGTATCCAATGAGTGAACAACGTCAGCGAGAACCGAAGGGCATCGATCCGGAGTACGACCACCTCCGGGAGGACGGCGTCGACGAGGAGCGCCTCGAGTCGCTGCTCTCCGAGTACACGCTCCGCCGGGACGAACACGAGAACGCGCCCGGATTCGTGATCCGCCCGGACGACGTCCAGGAGGTGCTGGCGCTGTTGCGCGACGAAGCCGGCTTCGACCACCTGTCGTGTCTCACCCCCCAGGAGTACGAGGATCGCTACGAGTCGATCCTCCACCTCACGAAGTACGCGAACCGCACCCACGAGGTGACGCTGGTGGTCCAGCTCCCGAAGCACGAGCCCGTCTGTCAGACCGCCGAACCCGTATTTCGGACCGCCGACTGGCACGAGCGGGAGGCCTTCGACCTCGTCGGCATCGAGTACGAGGGCCACCCCGACCCGCGGCGCATCCTCCTGCCCGAGTCGTGGCAGGGCCACCCGCTCACGCTGGACTACGACCAAGAGAAGCCCCAGGTGGTCAGCTACACCGAACACGCCAATCCGATCCAGCCGGACCACCGCGAGGCCGAGAGCGACACGATGTTCCTGAACATCGGCCCTCACCACCCGGCGACCCACGGCGTGCTCCACCTCGAGACGGTGTTAGACGGCGAGACGGTCGTCGACGTCGACCCCGATATCGGCTATCTCCACCGCTGTGAAGAGCAGATGTGCCAGAACGGCACGTACCGCCACCAGATCATCCCCTACGCGGACCGCTGGGACTACACCGCGAACCTCCCCAACGAGTGGGCGGTCGCCCGCGCCATCGAGGATCTCGCGGACATCGAGGTCCCCGAGTACGCCCAGATCCTGCGGACCATGTCCGTCGAGTTCGGGCGGATGCTCGGTCACTTCCTCGCGGTCTCGACGTTCGCGCTGGACGTCTACGGCGACTTCACGGCCATCTTCCAGTACGGCATGCGCGATCGGGAGGTCGTCCAGGACATCCTCGAGGACCTGACCGGCCAACGGATGATGTTCTACTTCTTCCGGCTGGGCGGCGTCGCCTGGGACCTCCCCGAACCCCGCGAGGAGTGGATCGAGAAGTGTCGGGACTTCCTCGACGAACTCCCGTCCAAGGTCGACGAGTACCACGACCTGCTCACCGGCAACGAGATCTTCCAGCTCCGAACGATAAACACCGGCGTTCTCGAGCCCGAGGTGGCGAAAGACTACGGCTGTACGGGCCCCGTCGCCCGCGGCTCGGGCATCGACTACGACGTCCGCCGGGACGATCCCTACGGCTACTACGACGAACTCGAGTGGGACGTCGTCACCGAGGACGGCTGCGACAACCACGCGCGGGTCCTCGTTCGCCTGCGGGAGGTCGAGGAGTCGGCCAAGATCATCGAGCAGTGTCTCGACCTGCTCGAGGACTGGCCCGAGGACGAGCGGACCGTCCAGAGCAACGTCCCCCGGACCCTCAAGCCGGACGCGGGCACCGAAACCTACCGCACCGTCGAGATCGCCAAGGGCGAACTCGGCGTCTACGTCCGCTCGGACGGCTCGAACTCGCCCGCCCGCTTCAAGATCCGCAGCCCGTGTTTTCACAACCTCTCGGCGCTGCCGGAGATGGCAAACGGCGAGTACGTCGCCGACCTGATCGCCTCGCTCGGCAGTCTGGATATCGTCCTCGGAAGCGTCGACCGCTGAGATCGACGGCTCCCGATCGAGTCAGCGAAACGCGTCGACGATATCCGTTCGGCGGATCGGTCGTCGCAGCGCGAAGGAATACGTGGCGCTCCCGGCGACGGAATCGAGAACAGTTAACTGCGACGTCACCCGAGCACGGGACACATGTCGATCGATGGCTGGCGGCCGACCGCCGTCGCCGCGACGGATCGCCGGAGGGGTCTCGAGCGCGACTGGCGGAGCGTCCGCGTCGGCGCGGCGATCGTCGCACCGGCGAGCGCGTTCGAACTGCAGGTCCCGCGATGATGCGATGAACGGCCGTCGACTGTTGCCGGGGCTGCTGGCCCTCTGTCTCGGCGCGATACTCGCCCGAGCGCTCGCCGTCTCGCTGGGGTTCAACCGGCTCCTGCTCGCGATCGCGCTCGGGTTCGTCGCGACGAACGCCGTAGGCATTCCCGACCGCCTCGAGCCCGGGATCGCGACGCACGGCCTGTGGCTGGCCGGGGGAATCGTGCTCATGGGCGCGTCGATCTCGCTCGGGACCGTCCTCGAGGTCGGCGGACTCGTCCTGGTGCTCGTCGTCGGCGTGACCGCGACGACGCTGCTCGCCGTCGAGTTCCTCGCGCGCAACGTGTTCGGGCTCGCCGATCGGATGGGGTCGCTGCTCGCGGCCGGCGCCAGTATCTGCGGCGTCTCGGCGGTCGTCGCGGTCGCGGGTGCCGTCAGCGCCCGCGAGGAACAGATCGCCTACGCGGCCGCGACGGTCCTGCTGTTCGACGCGATCACGATCGTCGTCTACCCGATCGTCGGCGACCTGCTGGACCTCTCCGGGATGGTGTTCGGCACGTGGGCCGGCGTCAGTATGTTCTCGACGGGGCCCGTCGTCGCCGTCGGCTTCGCCCACTCCGACGTCGCCGGCCAGTGGGCGACGATGACGAAGTTAGCGCGAAACGCTCTGATCGGCGTCGTCGTCCTCGCGTACGCGAGTTACTACGCCCACGCGGGTGGCGGCGGTCGCCCCTCCGTCCGGACGCTCTGGAACGAGTTCCCGACGTTCGTGCTGGGCTTTCTCGCGCTCGCCGTCGTCTCGAGCGCGGGCGTCCTCTCTTCGGCCCAGGTGACCTCGATCGAGAACGCCTACGACTGGCTGTTCGTGCTCGCGTTCGTCGGCCTCGGAACCGAGATCCGGCTCGCCGATCTCCGGGCGACCGGGCCGATGCCCGCCGTCGTCGTTCTACTGGCGTTGCTCGTCAGCAGCGCGCTCTCGCTCGCGGCGTTGCTGGTACTGTTTTGACCGAGGGAATCGAAGGTAGCTGCCCATATCACACGTGTTCGCAGGCGCCGGCGACCCGGTGTCCATCCTCACCGGTCGGCTCCCCCGGCCGCGAGCAAAGCGCGATCGAATCGGGGTTCGCCCACGGAATCTATTTGGCGTCGGCGCGCCACTGCGAACGTATGTCTGACGGCGCATTCGAGGGATACGGCGGACGACACGTCCCCGATCCCCTGCAGGAGCCGCTCGAACAGCTCGCAACCGCCTACGACGAGGTCGCCGAGACCGACGACTTTCAATCGGAGCTACGCGGACTCCTCGAGGAGTTCGCCGGGCGACCGACGCCGCTGTACTACGCCAGCAACCTGAGCGACCGGTACGGCGCCGAAATCTACCTCAAGCGGGAGGACCTGCTCCACGGCGGCGCACACAAGATCAACAACGCGCTCGGCCAGGCCCTGCTGGCCAAGCAATCCGGCCGAGAGCGGCTCATCGCCGAGACCGGCGCCGGCCAGCACGGCACCGCGACCGCGATGGTCGGCGCCCTGCTGGGCCTCGAGACGGAGATTTACATGGGGAAGAAAGACGTCGAACGGCAGGAGATGAACGTCTTCCGGATGCGGCTGATGGGCGCCGAGGTCAACGAGGTGACCCGCGGCGACGAGGGGTTGGCCGACGCCGTGGACGCGGCCCTCGAGGACTTCGCGGAGAACGTCGAGAACACCCACTACCTCGTGGGCAGCGTCGTCGGTCCCGACCCGTTCCCGCGGATGGTCCGGGACTTCCAGAGCGTCATCGGTCGCGAAGCCCGCGAGCAGTTTCAGGACCGGACGGGCGAGTTGCCCGACGCCGCGGTCGCCTGTGTCGGCGGTGGCTCGAACGCCATCGGGCTCTTCCACGCCTTCCGCGAGGACGACGTCGACTTCTACGGCGCCGAGGGCGGCGGCGAGGGGAGCGACTCGAACCGCCACGCCGCGCCGCTCGCGAGCGGGACAGACGACGTCATCCACGGGATGAAGACGCGCGTGCTCGACGACGACGTCGAGGTCCACTCGGTATCCGCGGGGCTCGACTACCCCGGCGTCGGCCCCGAACACGCCATGTTCCGCGCGGTCGGGCGCTGCGAGTACACCGGGATCACCGACGAGGAAGCGCTCGCTGCCTTCCGCGAACTGAGCGAAACGGAGGGGATCATCCCGGCTCTCGAGTCCAGCCACGCGATCGCGCGGGCGATCCAGTTGGCCGAAGCGGGCGACCACGAGACGATCCTCGTCAATCTCTCCGGCCGGGGCGACAAGGACATGGAGACCGCGGCCTCGAAGTTCGACCTCTCACAGTAGCGAGGAAACGAGAGTTTCGCGTTCGGCTCTCGCGTTATTGATTAGTCGTTGATAGTACATTTTCTTTATTCAGCGTGAGAGGGGAAGTCGTGTTCGGCAGCGGTGTAGTCTTGTGCAGTCCGAAGAGGCCTCTACTTAGAACGAGCCGCCAATAGTGACGTACACAAAGATTCCAACGACGGTAGCAATCACGTTGAGGATATACATAATCACGTAATCTTTGGGGTCCATACAGATGTGCCCTTAGGCTGTTCACTAAAATATTATGAAATAAGAACGTTCAGTAAGCGGATGTACTCGGCGAATTATCTAACCCCGTTTCAGCCCAGAGTCTGGATAATGCGATCGTGTTACTATCTGCTATAATTGGGCGAGGGGTTCGAGAGGTTGGAAGTAAAACAAAGGGTCCTACTATCGTGGCAACAGGGGTTTCCCACCCTCCCCAACCGATTCGCTCACTACTTACGGTTCCCGGTGGTCACCGTTCGCTTCCGAGGGATTCACTCCGTTCATCCCTCACACCGCTCGCTCATCTCTCGCACGACTCCGTCGATCGGTCCTCACAGTCGTTCGGACCGATCGCCAGCGTTCGCCACCGCGACCGAATTCGATTGGTACGCGCTCGAGACCGTCCGTACTCTCGGGAGGCGTCAAACAGTTCTGCAACGGACCTACCCGAAGTTCTCCTGCTACCGCGCCGCGCCACATCTCGTCTGTTACAGTCCGTCGCGCACGCGATCCGCCAGCGCCGCCGCCTCGTCGGACGCGAGTCGGTCACGCGACAGCGAGACGTTATCGGTGGTGTCCCGCGGCAGGAGGTGGCTGGAGGCGTGTTCGACGGTGCCGACTAACGGCCCGCTGGTGTGAAAGACGCTGAAGCCGTCGGGATCGAGGATCGCGCCAGCGACTTCTCGGATCGTCTCGAAGACGGCGACAACGTCGCTTATAACAGCCCGTACTCCTCCCGAAGCATCCGGTACTGCTCGAGGTACCGCTCGGCGACCGCCGACCGATCGTAGTCGGCGAACCGGTCGTCGAACGTCCGGTGTTCGAGGTCACCGGCCGAGAGGATGGCGTCGGCGAGTTCGTCCTCGCTGGTCGTCCGGAAGCCCCGCTCCCAGCCCTCGACGAGTTCGTGGGCGCTCGAATCGACGTGGTACTCGACGATGCCGACGCAGCCGGCGGCCAGCGCCCACAGCATCTCCGTGGGGAACACGCAGTGTTCGGCCGTCTGCGCGAAGACGTGGGCCCCGCGGTAGGCCGCGATCCGCTCCTCGAGCGAGCAGTCACCGACAAAGGAGAGTCGGTCTTCGATCCGGAGGTCCCTCGCGAGTCGCTCGTAGGCCTCACGTTCGGGCCCGTCGCCGATCACGGTCGCGGTCCAGTCGCGACCGCGGAGTTCCGCCAGCCCGAGCAGGAGGCTCTCGAGGTTCGCCCCCTCGTCGAGCCGCCGGGCGTAGACCACGTCGACGCGGTCGTCGGGCGACACGTCCCGAACGCGCTCGAGGTCGATCGGATTGGGCACCGTCTCGACGCGGTCGCCGTCGGCGCCGCGTTCGCGGACCCACGTGGCGACGAGCTCCGAGGGTGCGACGATCCGATCGGCCCGTCCCGTCGCCCGCCTGGTCCACCAGTCGTCGTCGACGCCGCCGTCGCCGTACCACTCGGCGACCAGCGGCGCTCGCGCGATCCGCGCCCCCCAGCCGGCCGCCAGTAGCGCGGTCGGCGGCCGGGCGGTCGCGTGGACGATATCCGGTCCGGCCGCCCCGAGGTCGAACGGAAGCCGAAGGCAAAACGAGCGCCGGGCGTCGGGGTCGTCCGTGACGGCCCGGTAGGTGACGTCGTCGCGCTCGAGCGTCGGCGAGTCGCCGTCCCAAAATCGCGCACAGAACAGGTGGACGTCGTGGCCCGCATCGGCCAGGAGTTCGAGCGTCGACTGGAGGCGCCGGTTCGTCTCGGTATCGCGGTGGCGTACCGTTTCGAGCGAGACGAACGCGATTCGCATACTCGGTCGCCACGCACCCCCCGGCTATAAAGTCACTTTTTTCGTCCCGTTGACGCACCGACGCTCGTCGCGAGGTGACGTCGGTGCGTCTCGAGTCCCGCGAACCGAGCGACTCTCGAGCGAGACGATCGAGTCCTGCGCTGGAACGAGAGCCGAATAACACGGCCGGATCGGACGCTGCGGCCCTCGGTCCGTTTCGAACCGATCACTCGCCGTCACCGACCGGGAGCACGTCGCTGAAGAAGCCGGTGATTCGCTCGACGATGGAACTCCCGTCGTCGCCGTCGCCTTCCGCCGGGGTCGCCGCGTCTTCCGAACTGTCGTCCTCCGCTGTGGATTCACCGGCCGTGTCGTTTTCGTCGTCAGCACCGTCTCCTTCGCCGGTTTCAGCGTTCTCGTCCGACTCGTCACCGTCCGTGTCGGTCTCGTTACTGTCCGTCTCGTCTTCCCCGCCGTCCTCATCGCCTTCGCTGCCTTCGTCTCCCGAATCGTTCTCCGCGTCTTCACCGTCCTCGTCGTCGACACCCCCGTCAGCTGACTCGCTCTCGCTCGAGTCGTTCCCGTCGTCCGAATCGTTCCCGTCAGCGCCCTCGTCTCGGTCCGGAGAGTCGTTGGCCGCGGCGTCCTCGGTTTCCTCGGCCGCAGCCCCGTCGTCCTCGAGCCCGTCGATATCGACCGACTCCTCGCTGTCGGTGGTCTCCGACTCGCCCGTCGAAAATCCGACGCCGATCGCGGCGATCGTCAGCCCGAACGCGACGAGCACGACGACCACCATCGCGAGGACCGCGCCGGTCGAGACGCGCTCGCCGCC
Organism: Haloterrigena salina JCM 13891; assembly: GCF_000337495.1. Classification (GTDB taxonomy): domain Archaea; phylum Halobacteriota; class Halobacteria; order Halobacteriales; family Natrialbaceae; genus Haloterrigena; species Haloterrigena salina. The sequence goes on along the minus strand of NZ_AOIS01000029.1, from coordinate 62,831 downwards.
GTCGGGTTCGCCCCCAGTATCTTGCATCGTATCGCAGGCTTTCGGCTCGAGGCAGTTTGTTACGCGTTGCGATCAGGTGTCGAGTCGTCGAGTCGAACGGCGCTCTGCGCGGGCGTGCACGCCGCAGGCGCCGGAATCGATCGTTTCGCCCGCGGACTCGATCGCTCGTCGCTGTAAGATCACCCTAGCCGCGCTGCGATGCCGAACCGATTTGGGACAACGCGGTTCGGCGCGCGATCGCTCTCGACTGCGACCGGCGGCGGGCGGTCGGGGCTCGTCGATTCCCGGCAACGGCATCGCCTCAACCCAAACCACTACCCACTCGAGGCGTCATCCCCGTGTATGGGCAGCTACGAGATCGAACGCTACCTCAATATTCGAAGCGCCTACGGGACCTCCTTCGGTCCGGACGGCGAGCGGCTCTCCTTCCTGATGAACACGACCGGGACGCCCCAGGTCTGGACGCTCGAGGAACCCCGCGCGTGGCCCGAACAGCGGACCTTCTACGACGAGCGGGTGACCTTCGCCTCGTGGTCGCCCGAGCGGCCGGAACTGATCTTCGGGATGGACGAGGGCGGCAACGAGCGCGCCCAACTCTTCACACTCGACGCCGAGACGGGCGAAATCGAGAACCTGACGGCGATGCCCGACGCCAAACACCGGTGGGGCGGCTGGAGCCACGACGGCGAGCGGTTCGCTTTCGCCTCCAACCGCCGCGACGAGTCGGTCTTCGACATTTACGTCCAAGACCGCGACGAGCGGGGAGCGGACGCGGAACTCGTCTACGAGGGCGACGGCTGGCTCTCGCTGTCCGGCTGGAGCCCCGACGACTCCCGGCTGCTGGTCTCTCAGGCCTACTCCAACTTCGACCAGGAGCTGTACGTGCTCGACCTCGCGGCCGACGAGCCCGACCTCGAGCACCTCACGCCCCACGAGGGCGACGTCCGCTATCAGAGCGCCAGTTGGGCCCCGGACGGCGAAGGTATCTACCTCGTCACTGACGAGGGCGACGCTGAGACCCTCTACCTCGCGTATCTCGACCTCGAGAGCGGAGCCCTCGAGACGGTCGCCGACGGAGACGGGTGGAACGTCGGCGGCATCGCGCTGGACGACGAGACGGGCCGGTTCGTCTACTCCCGGAACGTGGAGGGCTATACCGACCTGACCGTGGGCGAATTCGACGAGAGCGATCCCACCGCGTTCGAGACCTTCCCCGAACCCGACCTCCCGGGCGGCATCTCCGGCGGCGTGAGCTTCGACCCCGACGCCGAGCGCTTCGCGCTGTCGACGACCGGCGACGCGGTCAACACGAACGTCTTCGTGGTCGACGTCGAGAGCGGCGAGACCGAACAGTGGACGAGCGCGCCGACGGCGGGCATCCCCCCCGAATCGTTCGACGACTCCGAACTGGTCCACGTCGAGAGCTTCGACGGGCTCGAGGTACCGGGCTTTCTGACGCTTCCCGACGACGCCGAAGACGGTGAGACGCCGGTCATCGTCGACATCCACGGCGGCCCGGAGAGCCAGCGTCGGCCCTCCTTCTCGTCCGTCAAACAGTACTTCCTCGACCGGGGCTACGCCTACTTCGAACCCAACGTCCGGGGCTCGTCGGGCTACGGCGCCGACTACGCCAGCCTCGACGACGTCGAGAAGCGGATGGATTCGGTCGCCGACATCGAGGCCTGCGTGGAATGGCTTCGAGAGCACCCCGCCGTCGACCCCGATCGGATCGCCGCCAAGGGCGGCTCCTACGGCGGCTTCATGGTGCTGGCCGCTCTGACCGAGTACCCCGACCTCTGGGCCGCCGGCATCGATGTCGTCGGCATCGCCAACTTCGTCACGTTCCTCGAGAACACGGGCGACTGGCGCCGCGAACTCCGTGAGGCCGAGTACGGCTCGCTCGCGGAGGACCGCGAGTTCTTAGAGGAAATCTCGCCGACGAACAACATCGAGAACATCGAGGCGCCGCTGTTCGTCCTCCACGGCGCGAACGACCCGCGCGTCCCCGTCGGCGAGGCCGAGCAGATCGCCGAGAAAGCCGAGAAACAGGGCGTCCCCGTCCGAAAACTGATCTTCGAGGACGAGGGCCACGGCTTCTCGAAGCTCGAGAACCGCATCGAGGCCTACTCCGCGATCGCGGACTTCCTCGACGAACACGTCTGATCGACTCGAGACGGATTCGGGCCGCCAGTTTTGTTAGCTCGTATCGGACGTTAATCGTTCCCCAATACCTTAGCAAGACTTACAGTTCATCGGTCTGGAGAGACATGTATGCCCGCTATCAAAACGACCGCCCTGACCAAACGGTACGGCGGGGACGTCCTCGCGGTCGACGGCCTCGACTTGACCGTCGAAAACGGCGAAGTCTTCGGCTTCCTCGGCCCGAACGGCGCCGGGAAGTCAACGACGATCAACATGCTATTGGACTTCGTTCGCCCCTCCGACGGAACCGCGACGGTGCTCGGACTCGACGCGCAGGCCGACACCGACGAGATCCGCCACCGAATCGGCGTCCTCCCCGAAGGCGCGAGCGTCTACGATCGGCTCACCGCGCGCGAACACCTCGAGTGGGTCATCGATACCAAGGGAACCGACGACGACCCGGACGCCCTCTTAGAGCGGGTCGGGCTCACCAGCGAAGACGGCGATCGAGCCGCCGGCGGCTACTCGAAGGGGATGACCCAGCGACTGGGCTTCGGCATGGCACTGGTCGGCGACCCCGACCTCCTCATCCTCGACGAACCCTCTTCGGGCCTCGACCCCACGGGAATGCAGGAGATGCGCGAGATCATCCAACAGGAGGCCGAACGGGGGACTACGGTCTTCTTCTCGAGTCACATCCTCGGCGAGGTCGAGGCCGTCTGCGACCGAATCGGCATCATGAACGAGGGGAACTTGGTCGCGACCGGCACGCTCGACGACCTGCAGGGCGACCTCGACCTCGGCGCGCCGATCTCGCTCGAGGTCGCGACGGTGCCCGACTCGCTCGCCCTCGAACGAGTCGAGGGCGTCCGCTCGGTCAGCGTCGAGGGGACGACGATCACGGCGACCTGCGCCGACCCCTCGGTCAAGGTCGACGTCGTCGAGCGCGTCGCCGCGACGACGACCGTCAAGGACATCATCTCCGAGGACACCTCGCTCGAGCAACTGTTCAACACCTACACGAACGGTGAGCGCGCGGGAGACGAAGAGAAGGCCGAGACACCGTCACCGGAGGTGTCGGCATGAGCACGTTAGCCGTCGCGAAGAAGGACTTCCTCGACGTCCGCCGGGCGAAGATCGTCTGGTTCGTCTCGAGCCTCTACCTGCTTCTCGCGGTAGCGATGTTCTACTTCGGTCAGAACAACGCCGAGGAGCCCGAATTCCGAAACGCCCTGCAGAGCCTGACCGGCACCGGAGCGTTGGTTCTCACGCTCGTCGCGCTCGTGACCGCCTATCTCGCCATCGCCGGCGAACGCGAGTCCGGCAGCATCAAGTACATGCTCTCGATCCCGAACAGTCGTCGCGAGGTCGTCCTCGGGAAGTTCCTCACCCGGTCGGGCGTCGTCGTCGCTTCGATCCTCCTCGGCTTCGGCATCGGGACGATCCTCGGCTACCTCTGGTATCCGTCGGTCGACCTCGAGTTGCTCCTCGGTACGCTCGCGTTGACGATCCTGTTTACGCTGACGTACGTCTCGATCGCGATCGGCATCTCCGCCGCGACGGCCTCGCGCTCGCGGGCGATGGGCGGGACGATCGCCTTCTTCTTCGTGACGACCGTTCTCGTCCTGTTCGGACTGGTGAACACCGCACTCGGCTGGATCTTCAACGACGTCCTCGGCCGCGATCTCTCCGGAGAGGTGCTCACCTTCATCGAGGCGCTTGTGAGTCCGATGATAGCGTTCTCGAGAGCGTTTAACATCTTCCTCGCGGACCTGCCCGAAGAGGCCTTCCAGGATCAGCCGTGGTATCTCGAGGGCGAGATGATGATCGTCATCCTGCTGGCGTGGCTCGTCGTCCCGCTCGCGCTCGGCATCTGGAAGTTCGAACGGGCCGATCTGGGCTGAGCGCGATCAGTCGATAACGCCCGTCTTCGTCGCCACCTCGAGCGCGGCCCGCTCGTTCATCCCATCGCCCAGAATGGTGTAGCGATCGCGGATCGCGTGGCAGGTCGTCAACGCCTCGAGCACCGTCTCGTCGTCGATGCCGAGTTCGGCGGCGGTCGTCGGCGCGTCGATGCTGTTCAGCGCGTCCCGAATGTCCCGCCAGATACCGTCCTCGCCGCCATGGAGGTAGGCGGTCATGATCGAGCCGACGCCGACCTGGTGGCCGTGGAGGGCCGCGTCGGGCGCCAACCGATCCAACTGGTGTGAGAAGAGGTGTTCGGCGCCGCTGGCCGGTCGCGAGGAGTCGGCGATGCTCATCGCGACCCCCGAGGACATCAGCGCCTTGCTGACGACCCAGGCCGACTCCTCGAGTCCCGGGCGGATGAGGTCGGCGTTGTCGACTAAGATCTCAGCGGTCATCTCCGAGAGCGCGGCGGCGTACTCGGAGTACTCGACGTCCTTGAGCCGTTTGGCGAGCCGCCAGTCCATCACCGCGGTGTAGTTGGAGATGATGTCCGCACAGCCCGCGGTCGTCAGTTCCCACGGGGCCTGCGAGAGCACCTCGGTGTCGGCGACGACCGCCAGCGGCGGCTTGGCCGCGACGCTGTGGCGGGTGTCACCGTCCGGGACGGAGCCCCGATTGCTGATGACGCCGTCGTGACTGGCCGCCGTCGGCACCGACAGAAAGCCCATCTCGAGGTGGTGGCTGGCCATCTTGGCGATGTCGATGGCCTTGCCGCCGCCGATGCCGATCAGGTAGGCGGCCTCGGCGGCCTCGGCGGCCTCGATCACGTCCTCGACGGCCTCGAAGGACGCCGTCTCGACGGTGACGACTGCGGGGTCGATCCCGGCGGCCTCGAAATCGGCGGCGATCGGGTCCGCCGCGACGTCCTTCGGCGTCGGACTGGTCACGAACAGCGGCCGGCCCTGCAGGTGCAGATCGTCGACGACGTCGACGACTCGGTCGATGACGCCGTGCCCGACCACGACGTTGCGCGGCAGGCGAATCCACGTCGACTTCTCGAACATACGGTTCCTCACTCACCCGCGGGCTATGTGTTTTTCCTGTCGTATCCGTCGGGAACTCGAGCCGCCGCCCCGTCGGCCGTCAGACGGTGTCCAGAATCCCCAGCACACGCTCCTCGGCGTCCCGTTCGGGACCGTGCTCGCTCCCGTCGCGGTCGCTCTCGAGGTGGGCGTCGACCGCGCGGTCCATCGCCTCAGTGGGCGAAGTCGCCTCCCAGCCCAGATCGGCGAGTTTCGCCGTCGAGAGGACGTGCGGGTAGTCCCGATAGAGCACGTAGTCGTCGAGTTCGATGTCGCCGGCGGCGAGTTCGCGCGGGCCGGCGGTGACGATTTCGACGTCGGTCTCGAGCCGGTCCGCGATCAGTTCGACCATCTCCGCGAGCGTGACGAGCCGTCGGTCGCCGACGTTGTAGGCCTCGTCAGGCTCGCCGCGCTCGGCGACGATCCGGAGCGCACTGGCGACGTCCTCGACGTACGCGCGGTGCCAGACGTTGGTGCCGTCGCCGGGGACGACGACGCGGTCGAAGCGGTTCACGCGGTCGATCCACCAGTCGAGGCGCTCCGTGTAGTCGTGGGGACCGTAGACGACCGGCGGGCGGACGCTCATCGCGTTCACCCCCTGCTCGGCGGCCGCGAAGACGGCCCGGTCGCCCTCGGCCTTCCGATTGCCGTAGGTCTCCATCGAGTCGTCGGTCGCCTGGTCGGGCGTACAGGGTTCGAGGGGCGTCTCGTTCTCCCGCTTGGGAATGTCCTCGCGGCCGTAGGCCGAGCCGCTGGAGACGTAGACGTAGGCCTCGCAGTCCGCGAAGATCCGCGTCGCCTCGCGGACGTCCCGGGGCTGGTAGGCCACGCAGTCGAAGACCGCGTCGGGGTCGACGGTCGTCGCGGCCGCCTCGAGGGCCGCTTCGTTCGTCCGGTCGCCCTCGACGCGGTCGACTCGGTCGTCGTCCGCGAAGGGATTCTCGTGGCTCCCGCGATTGAGGATCGTCACGTCGTAGTCGTGCTCGAGGAGTTCTTCGACGAGGTGGCGCCCGATAAAGCGCGTGCCGCCGATAACGAGTGCATCGTCCATATCCGATCCTCGACGGTCGCGTGGAAAACGGTGGCGAACCGGACGGCGGTTTGACCCGCTCGCCGTCGGCGAGCCCGGTCGACCGCCGCGCCGACAGTGACCACTCGACGCGGACGAAAGTCACTCGCGGCACGAACTGGTTCTTTTTCCCCGTTCGTCGTAGCCGACGGTACCCATGACGTCACAACAGCGGCCGGAGCGCTCTCCCGAGTATCCTCTCGAGTGCGACCACTGTCACTATCCGATCCCCGGCGAACCCGACGAGACCGACGACGGGCAGTTCTGTTCGACGACCTGTCTCGAAGCCGGCAAGGACGGAGACGAGGTGCCCGATCCGAGCGCGTACAAGCGCATCGTTACGGGCGTCGAGCCCCTCGACTCGTTGGTACCGAACGGCGTCCCCGCCGACTCGTTCGTCTGTCTGTCGGGAGAGGCGGGGACCCGCCGGAGCGAACTGCTGACCGAACTCGTCTGGCGCGCCATCGAGCGCGGCGAGCCGGCCGTCATCCTGACCGCGACCACGCCGCCGGCGGCGGTCCTCGAGCGCTTCTTCGAGAACGGCTGGAACGTCCTGCCGGCCCTCGAGGACGACCGCCTCCGGCTCGTCGACTGCTTCACCCACCGGCTCGCGGATCGCGACGCGTTCCGCGACCACCGCGGCGAATGGATCGAGTTCGTCGGCGAGGCCGCCGCCGACTCGATCGTCCCGATCGAGGAGCCGACCGACGTCGAGCCGATCCTGCGGGAGCTGAACGCGGCGCTCGACGACCTCGAGATGACCGAGACCGGGCTGGTCGCGATCGATTCGCTGAGTGAACTCGCTCGCGGCCTCGAGACGGACCACGTCCACGAGTTCGTCACCGAGACGCGGGCGACGGTCTGCAAGGCGCGGTACGTGCCGATCTTCGGCGGCTGGACGGCCGGCGACGAAGGTGTCACGATGGACGAATCGGTCTTCGACGGCGTCGTCGACCTGCGGCTGGCCGATCACCTCGAGCCCGACACGCGACTCCGCCAGCTGGGCGTCCGGAAGCTCACCGGCGCCCGCTTTCTCCCCCAGTGGATCACCTACGAGTACGAACCGGTTCGGGGCCTCCTCGCGTCCGTCGTGGAGACCGCCGGACAGGCGACGCCCGGCGGCCCGCCGTCGCGGGAAATGCAGGGCGTTCGGGAGCGGCGCTGACACGTTCGAGCGCGTGCACGCTAGCGCGCGCTTTCCTTTTATCCGCCCGGACGGTCCAGCACACGATGTCGACAGCACCGCGGTGCCGGCCGCGCGCGACCGGCCGGCAGCGCATGGCCAGGAATCGAGACGAGTGACCACCGAGCGACCACAGCGCCACCACAGTCACAGCCATGAACGACCGATACGACCGCGACCGACGAGACCGAGGCACCGACCGCTCGAGCGACGCCGAGCGAGACGATCGGTATCGCGAGTCCGAGGGACGACAGCACCACGACCGCGGCTGGGTACACGGACTCTACAGCCGTGGCGGCAGTGAGGACACGGGCGCGAACGGCCCGTCTCGAGACCGTTCCGAGGAGGCTTCTCGAGGCCGCTCGGAGGAGTGGCACAGTTCGGAGGAAGACGTCCGCGGGACCGCCGGCGAACCGGACTACGGCCGCCAGTCGGCCGGCGGGGACCGACAGCGGGGTCGCCGCGAGGAGGCCGGCCGCGGCGAGCGAACGCAGCGCGGCCAGCAGGGTCGCGAGATGGGCGGTCAGCAGGGCCAACGCGGACAGCCCCAGCAGAATCGGGGCGACCGAGGCCAGCAGGGCGGTCAGGAGAGCGGGTTCGAAACCAACGCGATTCGGGAGTCGAACCTCCAGTACGGCGGCGAGGCGCGCCACGAGCGCCAGCAGTCCCAGCCGCAGGGCGGGCAGCGGCCCCAGCAGATGGGCGACCAACAGCGTCGGAGCGGCCGACAGGGTCAGCAGGGTCAACCCCAACAGCAGGGCCAGCAGGGCCGCCAGCGAATGGGCGAGCCACAGCGCGGACAGATGGGCGGCCAGCAGAGCCAACGGATGGGCGGTCGACAGCGCGGCCAACAGGGACAACGCAGCCAGCAGGGCCGTCAGGGAACGGGCGAGCCACAGCGCGGACAGCGAGGACGACAGTCGCCGCAGCAGGGGTCCCGGGGATACGAACAGCGCAGCCAGCAGGGGCAGGGTCGCGAGCGAACCGGCCAGTACGAGCACCATGGCGGCTCCGAACAGTCCCGCCGCGAACGCCAGCGCCAGCCCGGGAGCCAGTTCGAACCCGACGTGAGCGACGAGGCGGACCTCGAGTACGGCGCCGAAGCGCGCCGGCGACAGAGTGGCGCCCAGTCCCAGCCCCCCAAAGGCCGACGAGAGCAGCGCGGTCAACAGCGCCAGCAACAGACCGGCGGTCAGCAGCGCCGGCAACAGACTGGCGGTCAGCAGCGTCGACAAGGAATGAACGAGCAGCGCGGTCACCAAGGAATGGGCGGCCAGCGAGATCGCCAGCAGATGGGCGGCCAACGCGGACGGCAGACGGGCGGTCAACAGCGCGGGCGGCAGGACCGCCAGCAGACGGGACGACAACAGGGCCAGCGCGGCCAGTCCCAGCAGGGCAGTCAGGAGAGCGGGTTCGAAACCAACGCGATTCGGGAGTCGAACCTCCAGTACGGCGGCGAGGCCCGCCACGAGCGCCAGCAGTCCCAACCGCAGGGAGGCCAGCAACCTCAACAGATGGGAAGCCAGCAGTCCCAGCCGCAGAGGGGCCAGCAACCCCAACAGACGAGCGGCCAGCAGCGTCGCCCCGATCAGCAGGGCGGGCGCGAACGCGGAATCAACGAACGGATGCCCCGCGGCGCGACGGAGATGCAGGACCAACAGAACCAGCAGGACCGTCGCGAGCGCGGCTATCGGGGCCAGCAGCAGGATCAGCGGCGCCAGCGCGGCCGCGGCGACGCCGCTCAACAGGGCGGCAGCCAGCAGGGCTTCCAGCGCGGCCACGAGCGTCGTAACGAGGCCCGGCAGGACGACGCTCGGCGCGACGAACAAGGTCGGGGGCAACAGTCCGATCGCGGTCAGGGCCAGTACAACCAGCAGAGCCAGGGTCAACGCGGCCAGCAACACCAGGGCCAGCACGGCCAGCCCCGCGCCGGCCGCGCACAGCAGGGCGGCGGCCAACGGACCGGCGGTCGGAGCGATACCGGTTCCCCCGAGCAATACCAGCCCGAGAATCGGTCCGGTGGCGGCCTCGAGCACCAGCCCCAGAGCCGGCGCTCCGAGCAGGGTGACTGGACCGACGAACCTGAGTTCGGCCGGAAGTACCGGAGCCCGAACGATCAGGCGTCCCGGCGCGCCGACGACCGCGGCGAGCAGGGCCACAACCGCGACTGGAACCGCGAGCGCGAGCAGCCCTCCTCGACCGACCGCGGCGACCAGTCGAGTCAGGGGCTCCCCGGCGGTGGCGACGAGCGCCAGCAGAGCCAGCGCGAGGACGAGGACATGGACAGCCGACGGCACGTCCACGAGAACGATCCCGTTCCGCGGGACGACGAGCAGGATCGCGATCGCTAACGGCCGCTTCCGTCTCCGTCCGCCTCGAGTCGATCCGACTCGACCGCGTTTCGAACCGAACCGACCTCGTTTTTAGCGCTTCGGGCCCGACGCTCGACCATGAGCGAGAGCGGCACCTACGTGCTCGTCGTCGACGTCCCGCGAGCGACGACCCTCGAGGTCGGCGCGCTGGGCGAACGCGAGTTCGACGCCGGGGCCTACGCCTACGTCGGCAGCGCGTTCGGTCCCGGCGGCTTCGGCCGGATCGACCGCCACCGCGAACTCGCCCGCGGCGAGCGCGACACGCGACACTGGCACATCGACTATTTGCTCGGCCACCGCGAGACGCGCCTCGAGAGCGCGGTCGCGTTCCCCGACGACGACCGGGAGTGCGAACTCGCGGCGTCGCTGCCGGGCGAGCAGGTCGACGGCTTCGGGGCGTCGGACTGCGACTGTGCGGGGCACCTGCTGACTGCTCCGAGCGCCGACGCTGCGGGCGTTCGCGAGGCGGCGCTCGCCGAAGGCGGTCGCCCGTATTTCGAGTAGCCCGCTGTTGCCGCGGCGAGCGGCAATCGCGACCGAGACCCCGACTGCGAACCGCCACCGCGAGTTATGTGAATACGTGTGGAACGGTACCCATGACCGAATCCGACACCGAGACCGACGATGCCGTCGATCCGGAACTGCGCGACGACGCGATGGAACGGTTCCCGGTCCCCAACCTCGAGGAACTTCCCGACGACCTCAGGGAACGCATCGCGGACGAGACCGAGCGGGCGGGGTTCACGCCGAACGTCTTCGCGGCGATGGCGTACAAGCCCTCGCACTTCCGCGCGTTCTTCGACTACCACGACGCCCTCGTCGAGGACACGGCCCTCGAGCGCGAGGAGATCGAGATGATCGTCGTCGCCGTCTCGGGCGTCAACCACTGCTACTACTGCAACGTCGCCCACGGTGCGCTCGTGCGGATCTACGCCGAGGATCCGCTCCTCGCGGACCAACTGGTCGCGAACTACCGAACCGCAGACATCAACGACGCACACCGCACGATGCTCGACGTCGCGGTGAAACTCACCGAGCGGCCGACCGAGGTCGAGCAGGGCGACCTCGAGGCGCTCCGTCAGGCGGGGTTCGACGAGGAAGCGTGCTGGGACATCGCGTCCGTGACCGCGTTCTACAACCTGAGCAACCGGCTGGCGATGTTCGCCGATATGCGTCCCAACGAGGAATTCCACACGCTCGGACGAGAGTGACTGTGACTGTCTGCGTTGAACGGCGTACTCGAGTGTGTTGGCGGTGAAAAGCGCCCTGCTATCGTGGCAACAGGGAATCGCCACGCCCTCCCCAACCGATTGCGGTCCTCGTCCCTCGCACGACTCCATCGATCGGCCCTCACAGTCGTTCGGACCGATCGACAGCGTGCGCCACCGCAGATTCAATTTGGGTCGGAACCTTCTGCAGACCGCCTGTCCTGAACGCGCGTTCCGGCTTTCACTCTGAATAGCAAAACCGTATTACCGACTACCGGTAGTCGGAACAGCAGAAACAGTGGATCGAACGGTCCGAGAGCCGATCAGTCGTCGCTCGCTGCGAAGCTGGTCGACTCGGCCTCGGCGGCCACGTCGGGCGCACCGGGGAGTTCCTCGCGGACGTCGTCGCTGCCCTGCTCGGTGATCGCCTCGTGGTAGGCCTCGGGCATGACCTTCACGAAGGCGTCGAGCGCGCGCTCCCAGTTCTCGAGCAGGAGTTCGCCCCGCTCGGAGCCGGTGTAGGCGACGTGGTTCTCGACGAGTCGGCGCAGCATCTGTTCGTCTTTCTCCTCGAGGGTGTCGTGCAGCGAGACCATGCCGGTGTTGGCCTTCGCTTCGAACTCGCCGTCGGGGTCGTAGACGTAGGCGACGCCACCGGACATCCCTGCGGCGAAGTTCTTGCCGGTCTCGCCGAGCACGGCGACGACGCCGCCGGTCATGTACTCGCAACCGTGGTCGCCGACGCCCTCGACGACGGCCTTGGCGCCGGAGTTGCGGACGGCGAAGCGCTCGCCGGCGACGCCGTTGACGTACAGCTGGCCGTCGGTCGCGCCGTAGAGCGCGACGTTACCGATCGAGATGTTCTCCGTCGGATCGTAGCCGGCCGTCTCGGGCGTGCGGATCGTGATCTTGCCGCCCGAGAGTCCTTTGCCGACGTAGTCGTTGGCGCTGCCATCGAGGTGCATCGAGACGCCGCTGGCCAGGAACGCGCCGAAGCTCTGGCCGGCGGTGCCCTCGAGGTCCACCGTAATGGTATCCTCGGGAAGGCCGGGTTCGCCGTAGCGGCTGGTGATGCGGTTCGAGAGCATCGCGCCCACGGTGCGGTCGACGTTCGTGACCTCGGTCTCGAGGTTGACCGGCTCCTGGTCCTCGATCGCGTCGGCCGCGGCCTCGATCAGGTCGCGGTCGAGCTGGTCCTCGAGTTCGTGGTCCTGCTCGCGGATCTTCCGGCGGACGTCGCTGCCGGGGTCCGCGAGGACCTCCGAGAGGTCGACGTTGCGGGCCTTCGGGTGGTCGACGTCGTCGCGCTGCTCGAGCACGTCGACCTGGCCGATCATCTCGTCTATGGTCTCGAAGCCGAGTTCGGCCATGAGTTCGCGCAGCTCCTGGGCGATGAACGTCATGTAGTTGATGACGTGCTCGGGCTCGCCGGGGAACCGTTTGCGCAGGTCCTCGCGCTGGGTGGCGACGCCGACCGGGCAGGTGTTCTTGTGACACTGGCGGGCCATCACGCAGCCGCTCGTCACGAGCGAGGCGGTCCCGAAGACGTACTCCTCGGCGCCCAGCAGCGCGGCGACGGCCACGTCGCGGCCGGTCTTCATGCCACCGTCCGCGGAGACGCGGATGCGGTCGCGCAGGCTAGTCGCACAGAGCATCTGGTTCGCCTCCGCGAGACCGAGCTCCCACGGGAGGCCAGCGTTCTTGATCGAGGTGCGCGGCGAGGCGCCGGTGCCGCCGTCGTGGCCCGAAATGTGGACCACGTCGGCGTTGGCCTTGGCGACGCCGGCGGCGACCGTGCCGATGCCGGCCTCGCTGACCAGTTTGACGTTAATATCGGCCTCCTCGTTGGCCGCTTTGAGGTCGAAGATCAGCTGTTTGAGGTCCTCGATGGAGTAGATGTCGTGCAGCGGCGGCGGCGAGATGAGCCCGACGCCGGGCGTGGACTTGCGGACGTGGGCGATCATCTCGTTGACCTTCGAGCCTGGGAGGTGGCCGCCTTCGCCGGGCTTGGAGCCCTGGGCCATCTTGATCTGGAGCTCGTCGGCGTTCGAAAGGTACGTCGAGGTGACGCCGAAGCGGCCCGAGGCCACCTGCTTGACGTTACACTCGCGTTCGGTGTCGAACCGCTCCGGGGGCTCGCCGCCCTCGCCGGAGTTGGACTTGCCGCCCAGCCGGTTCATCGCGATCGAGTTGTTCTCGTGGGCCTCCGGCGAGAGGCTCCCGAGGCTCATCGCGGCCGTCGAGAACCGCTCGACGATGTCCTTGATCGGCTCGACGTCCTCGACCGGGATCGACTCGCGGTCGGAATCGAACTCGAGCAGCCCGCGCAGTGTCTGGAGGTTCTGTTGCTGATCGTTGATCTTCTCGGCGAACTCCTGGTAGCGCTCGTAGTCGTTCGAGCGCACGGACTGCTGGAGCGCGCCGACGGTGTCGGGGTTCCACTGGTGGTGGATGCCGCCCGAGCGGTGTTCGAACTCGCCCTGTCGCTGGAGGTTCGGATCGTCCTCGTCGACGAAGGCGGTCTCGTGGCGCTCGCGGAGGTCGGCCTCGATCTCGGGGAGGCCGATCCCTTCGGTGCGGTTCTCGGTGCCCTCGAAGTACTCCTCGACGAGGTCGCTGTCGAGTCCGACGGCCTCGAAGATCTGGGCGCCCTGGTAGCTCTCGACCGTCGAGATCCCCATCTTGGCCATGATCTTCAACAGGCCGTCCTCGACGGCGCCGACGTAGGCGTCGATGGCGACCTCGGTGTCCGCGCCGTCCTCGCCGGCGGTGATGTCCGCGATGGTCTGGTAGGCGAGGTACGGGTTGACCGCACCGGCGCCGTAGCCGACCAGCGTCGCGAACTGGTGGACGGTGCGCGGGTCGGCCGATTCGACGACGAGGCCGACGTGGTTGCGCAGCCCGTTGCGCACGAGGTGGTGGTGGACGCCGCCCGTCGCCAGCAGGCTCGGGATCGCGACCCGATCCTCGTCGACGCTCCGGTCGGACAGGACGATCACGTCGTGTCCGTCTTCGATCGCCTCGACGGCGTCCTCGCGGACGCGTTCGATCGCGTCGCGGAGGTCGTCGCCCGACTCCTCGCGTTCGGGCTCGTAGGTGATGTCGATCGTTGCGGCCGTGATGGCGTTGGCCTCGCAGTCGCGGATCGACTCGAGTTCGGCGTCGGTCAGGATCGGCGAGTCGAGCACGAGTTGGCGGGCGTGCTCGGGCGACTCGTCGAGCAGGTTGCGCTGGTAGCCGAGCCGCGACTCCATCGAGGTGACGAGTTCCTCGCGGATGTAGTCCAGTGGCGGGTTGGTGACCTGCGCGAATAGCTGCTTGAAGTAGGAGAACAGCGGTCGGTTGAACTCCGTCAGGACCGACAGCGGCGTGTCGTCGCCCATCGAGCCGACGGGATCTTTCCCCTTCTGCATCATCGGCTCGATCAGGTTCTCGAGTTCGTCGTGGGTGTAGCCGAAGGCGGCCTGGTAGTCGCGCAGGTCGTCGACCGACTGCCGGGGCGCGCTGTCGTCGGTCGTCCGGATGTCGTCGAGGTGGACCTGTTCCTGTTGGACCCACTCGCCGTAGCGGTCGTCAGTGAGGTCGTCGAAGACCTCCTCGTCTGGGATAACCCGGCCCTCGTTGGGGTCGGCGAGGAAGAGTTGCCCGGGCTGAAGGCGGCCTCGTTCCTCGATGTTTTCGGGGTCGGTATCGAGGGCGCCGGCCTCGCTGGCCATGATCAGACGGTTGTCGGACGTGACGTCGTACCGGCAGGGGCGCAGGCCGTTGCGGTCGAGGACGGCGCCGACGCGTTCGCCGTCGGTCGCCGCGACCAGTGCAGGGCCGTCCCACGGCTCGACGAGCGAGGCGTGGAAGTCGTACCAGTCCTTCCGATCGGGATCCATCGCGTCGTCGCCGCGCCAGGCCTCGGGGACGAGCATCCGCAGGGCGTGCGCTAAGTCCCGACCGTCCTGCATCAGCAGTTCGAGCGCGTTATCGACGCTCGCGGTGTCGGATTGATCAGGATCGTCGATGATCGGCTTGACCGCCTCGAGATCGGAGAGTACGTCGCTCTCGATGTCGGTCTCGCGGGCTCGCATCCAGTTGATGTTGCCCTGAATGGTGTTGAACTCGCCGTTGTGGATGATGTTCCGGTAGGGGTGGGCGAGNTGCCAAGCGCCGAGCGTGTTCGTCGAGAACCGCTCGTGGACCATCACGAACGTCGACTCCATGCGCTCGTCGGTCAGGTCGGGATAGTAGGAGGGGACCTGAACGCCCTTCAGCAGCCCCTTGTAGACGATCGTCTTCGAATCGAGCGAGACGACGTAGAAGCGCTCGTAGTACTTCGGATCGACGTCCTCGACGGCGTCTCCGCGAGCACGTTGCTCAACGGCGTTCTCGAGGGCTCGTCGACCGACGTAGAGGCGTCGATCGAACGTCTCCCGATCGACGTCGTCCTCGGGAGCGACGACGACCTGCCGGACGTCCGGTTCGGAATCGACGGCGGTCTTCCCGAGGTCCGCGTTATCCGTCGGGACGTCCCGCCACTCGAGCACCTCCAGATCGTAGGTCGAAAGCGACTCCTCGACGAGCGAGACGAGCGCCGCCCGGGCCGCATCGTCTTGGGGCAAAAAGAGCGATCCGACGGCATAGAGCTCGGGGAGATCGGTCTCGAGAACGTCCTCGAAGAAGGCGTCAGGTCGCTGCAGCATGATACCTGCGCCGTCGCCGGTGTTTTTCTCCGCGCCGGTGGTCCCGCGATGTTCGAGGTTGACGAGTAGTTCCAATCCGTCGGCGACGACGTCGTGTCCCCCATCCCCATCGAGGTCCATGACGACGCCAACGCCGCAGTTCGACCGTTCGTCTGCGGGGTCTACAAGCCCCCGCGAACGCTCGGCGGATGACGCTATCTGTGGCTGTGACATACACCCTCATTACGAGAACTGCTATAAGAGACTGACCCATTATGGCTAAGTGTATTATAAACACATATAGCCGGATATAAGGTCTATTCCCATACTATACAAGTATCATTATAGATCAGGCCAATCCGTCGATGAGGACGCGTTCCGGGCGTCCAACGCCAAAATTGGTGCGCGAAACTCGTCTCTACAAAGCGGCTACTGTCCTCGAAAAACGACGTTCTCCAGCGGGAAAGGATCGCTGCCCGGGCAGGGCAGCAGTGTCAGAGGCACGTAGTGCTCACCCACCAGAGTGAACACCACATCCGTTCGTACTCACTCTTTCCGTAAGGAAGATTCGGTTAAAGAGTTAGGTTCGGATGGATATACCTGTTCGCTATTCGCAGGCAGCCCCGCTACCGAATTCACTTGAACCAACTGCGGATCGAGAATCGAATTCCGCCTCGAGTCGACGAGAGTACGCCGTCCGAGCGGAACGTGAGTAACAGACCGAAGCGGACGGCGACCCGATCCGCGATCAGTACGACTTCGCGAAGTAGGCGATCTCGTCGGCGGGATCGCCGCAGACGCCGCACTCGTCGTGCTCGGGTTCGGGCACCTCGCCGCTCGAGTGCCCGCCCACGTCCTCGAGCGGTTGCATGACGATCTCGGCGGCGATCTTCTCCTTGATGGCCTCCTCGCAGGCCTCGTCGCCACACCACGGCGTCTTCACGTAGCCGCCGTGTTTGCCGATCGTTCCGAGGATCTCCTCGGGGCTGTGGGCCTCGCGGATGTTCTCTTCTAGGTTCTCCTCGGCCGTCTCGTAGAGCTTGTCGTAGATCTCGTCGAGGTGTTCGTCGACGCTCTCGACGATTTCGTCGCGGTCCTCGACGGACTCCTCGTTGTCCGGTCGGTGGACCATCGTGACCTCCTCGTCTTCGACCTCGTAGGGGCCGATCTCCAGCCGGAGGGGAACGCCGTTGAGCTCGTGCTCGTTGAACTTGAAGCCGGGATTGCGCTCGTCGCGGTCGTCGAGTTCGACGCGGAAGCCGGCGTCCTCGAGTTCGTCGGCGATGTTCTCGGAGTACTCGAGGACGTCCTCCTTGGTGTCTTCCTGCCAGATGGGGACGATGGCGACCTGTGTGGGTGCGATCGTCGGCGGGAGCACGAGCCCCTGATCGTCGGAGTGGGTCATGATGAGCGCCCCGATCGCGCGCCAGGAGACGCCCCACGAGGTGGTGTAGGCCGTCCGTTCTTCCTCGTCCTCGTCGGCGAAGGTGATGTCGAACGCCTCGGCGAAGCTCTGGCCGAGGTTGTGGCTGGTGCCGCCCTGAACGGACTTGCCGTCGGGCATCAAGGCCTCGACGGTCGTCGTCGTGTCCGCGCCGGGGAACTTGTCGTGCTCGGGCTTCTTGCCGCGCAGCACCGGAATCGCGAGCACGTCCTCGTAGAGGTCTTCGTACTGGCCCAGTCGGGTCCAGACCTCATCCCAGGCGCCTTCGTCGGAGGCGTGGGCGGTGTGGCCCTCCTGCCACATGAACTCCTTCGTCCGGAAGAAGGGCTTGGTCTCGGTGGCCTCCCACCGCACCACGGAGCACCACTGGTTCAGCCGCAGGGGCAGGTCGCGGTGGCTGCGGACCCAGTCGGCCATAAAGGGCGCGATGATCGACTCGCTCGTGGGACGGACCGCCAGCCGCTCCTCGAGTTCCTCGTGGCCGCCCTGAGTCACCCACGCCACTTCGGGGTCGAACCCTTCGACGACGTCCTTCTCGCGCTCGAGGAAGGACTCGGGGATGAACAGCGGGAAGTAGACGTTGTCGACGCCGGTCTCTTTGAACCAGCCGTCGAGCGCGTCCTGAATACCCTCCCACAGCGCGTAGCCGCGGGGCTTCGTGACGATGAAGCCGCCCATCGGCGCGTAGTCCGCGAGGTTGGCCTTCTGGACGACTTCGGCGTACCACTCGCCGGGTTTGTGCGATTTCGACTCGGTGATTCCGAGTTCCTGGCTCTCGTCGCTCATTGGTACGTCATCCAGTCAGCGCGGTCTTAAACCATGCGAAGGCCGGACGCTTGGTCGTGAGCACCTACCTCGTCTCCGCCGTCGCTCCCCGACGGACGGCGTTTACCGCCGCACCAAGCAGTATCACGATACCGCCGAAGTAGAGCCACGTGACGAACAGCAGGACGGCGCCGATCACGCCGTAAGCCGCGTACCGGCCGGCGTTGGCCGCGTAGATCCGGAACCCGACCTGCAGGAGTACCCAACCGATCGCGGCGATGATCGTGCCCGGGAGCACTTCCGATATCGAGACGCTCGCCGGCGGAAGCACGTAGTATATCGGCAGAAACGCGATCGTCAGGACGACGATCAACACGAGCGTTCCGATCACGTTGGCGAACGGGATTTGCAGGCTGAGTATTGAGAGCGCAACGCCGACGGCGACGACGAGCGCGACGGCGAGTGCGATCCCGACGACGGCGACGATGGCGTCCCGGATCTGGCCCAGGAGCGACGCGTCGACCGCGTCCGCGTACACCTCGTCGAACGCCTGATCGAGACCGCGAAAGAGCTTCAGGGCGCTCCACGCCAGCGCGAGGAACCCGACCACGGACGCGGCCGCCCGGCCGGACGGGTCGGTCAGCGCCTGCGACACCATCTGCTGTCCCGAAGACGACAGTTGCTGACTGAGCATGCTGGCCACGCGATCGGCCAGCGCCTGTCCACCGACGAACGAGGCGATCGTCACGGCGAGCAACAGCAACGGTATTGTCGAGACGAACGCGTAGTAGGCGATCCCCGCGGCCAGAAACGTGAGATTCCGATCCCTCGCGAGAGCGACGACGGAGCCGACGGTCGACATAGCCGTCGTACGACGGCCGCCCAGTTGAACCCGCTCGTGGCAGTCGCAACCGTCTCGGTTCGTTTCCCTCTCGACGACGATGAACGCTCCCTCGGTTTCATCCGGTTCTGACAGCGTTATGTGTGCGACACCGGTACACGCATTCGGTATGAAAGCGATCGAAGTCACTGAGTACGGCGACAGCGACGCACTCGAGGTCGTCGACGCAGACCTGCCGGAGCCAAACGCGGGCGAGGTCCGCATCGAGGTCGAGGCAGCGGGGATCAACTTCGCGGACATCATGCAGCGCCGCGGGGTCTATCCGGACGGTCCCGACGCGCCCTACGTCCCGGGGATGGAGGCCGCGGGGACGGTCGACGCGGTCGGCGAGGGCGTCGACGACGTCTCCGAGGGCGACCGCGTCGTCGCGATGCTCGACACCGGCGGCTACGCGGAGTATGCGACCGCCAACGCCGCGATGCTCTTTCCCGTACCCGAGGGGACGAGTTTCGAGGAGGCCGCCGGCTTCCCCGTCCAGTTTCTCACCGCCCACTGCTGTCTGTTCGAGTGGGGCGGCCTCGAGGAGGACGAGTCGGTCCTGATCCAGGCCGCCGCGGGCGGGGTCGGGACGGCCGCCGTGCAACTCGCCTCGAACCACGGCGCGGAGGTCTTCGGAACCGCGAGCACCCAGGAGAAACTGGATCTCGCCGCCGACCTGGGCTGTGACCACCCGATCAACTACACGGAGACGGACTTCCGCGACGTCGTCGACGACGAAACGGACGGCGAAGGGGTCGACCTCGTCCTCGAGAGCGTCGGCGACGACGTCTTCGAGCGCAGCCTCGACGCGATGGCCCACTTCGGCCGGATGGTCACCTTCGGCGTCGCCAGCGGCGTCCCCGCTGAGGTCCAGAACCGACGCCTACTCTTCGAGAACAAGACCGTCAAAGGATTCCACCTCGGTCAGGCCTCCGTTCACGACCCGAGTACGGTCATGGCGGCCGTTCCCGAGCTCACCGAGGGGTTGACCAGCGGCGACCTCGAGGTGATCCTCGGCGAGTCGTTCGCGCTCGAGGACGCCGCCGAGGCCCACCAGTACATCGAGGACCGCAAGAGTTCCGGGAAAGTCGTGCTGAAGCCGTAAGCGCCGATCGAACGGCGGCGAAGCGCTGACTATCCGGAGTCGTTCGAGTCTTCTCCGTCGTCGGTTTCGTCGTCCGTATTCTCCCCATCGTCTGTGCTGTCTCCATCGTCTGTGCCGTCCCCTTCGTCTGTGGCGTCTCCATCGTCAGACGATCCGTCTCCATCGTCCGTTTCGGACGACCCGTCATCGTCAGATGATCCGTCTCCATCATCCGTCTCCTCGTCCGATGATCCGCCGTCGTCCGTGGGCTCCGCGTCAGTGTCATCGCCGTCTCCACCATCAGTGTCGTCGCTCGTCTCGCCGTCGCCCCCGTCGTCTTCCGAACCGTTCCCGCCATCGCCGTCGCTCCCGTCGTCGTCTTCCGAACCGCCCCCGCCATCGCCGTCGCCCTCTTCAGCGTTCGTCTCTTCGCCACCGTCTTCGTCCGAATCGTCCTCGCTGGTATCGCTCTCGTCTTCGTCCGCACTGCTATCGTCTTCCTCACCGTCGTCTCCCTCTTCGTCCGCTTCGCCGTCGTCCTCATCCGATCCGTCGTCAGTGTCGTCTTCATCCGCTCCGCCGTCGCTCTCCGATTCGTTCGTTTCGTCGGGGCCGTCGTCCTCGTCCGCGCCGTCGGAGCCGTCTGTCTCTCCGCCGTCATCGCTCCCGTCGGACTCGTCATCGCCCCCGTCGTCCGTCGCCTCGTTCGCGTTGTTTCTATCAGCGGACTGTCCCGATACGGTATCTCGGAAGATTCCGTCCTCGGTACTCTCCTCGCTGTCCTCGTGGGTCTCGCCCAGACAGCCCGCGAGTGCGCCCACGGTGCCGACAACCGCTGCGACGAACGTCCGCCGAGGCGTCGTCTCGGTCATACTCTCGGGTCGACCGTCCACGAACGGATAGAAGAGTAATCACGCGATACTCAAATCGGGGTCCGTATCGTCCGGAGCGGTTACAGCCCTCCTCCGGTGGAAGTACACTTTTCCGAGAAAGAATAGTTCGGTATCATTTCGAGGGGAGAATCGGTTGGAGCGACGATCGACCGGCCACGGACGCCGGCCGTCGAGTTACGGATTTCAGTCGTCGGAAGTCGCCTCGAGGTCGACGTCCCACTCGAGGTCGTGATCGACGAACTCGGCTTCGTCGAGCGGCGTGCCGCCCTCGAACCGGAACTCGCCGGCGACCGTCCGTCCCTCGAGGACGCCCGGCAGCCAGAGGTGATCGTCGTCCCACATCCGGTCGTAGGGAACCTCGTCGACGGGGATCCACTCCGGCCGGGCCTCCTCGCTGACGGTCGGTTCGCCGGCGAACGATCGCGTCCGATAGACGTGACAGAACGTGTGTTCCGTCCCGTCGAGCACGAACGCGAGTTCGCCCGCCTTCTCGAGGGCTGCGGGATCGACCTCGAGGCCGACCTCCTCGCGGGTCTCGCGGACCGCACACTCGCAGGGCGTCTCGCCGGCCTCGAGTTTGCCGCCGGGGCCGTTGTACCAGCCTGCGCCGAGCCCCCGACGTTTCTCGATCAGGAGCACCTCGTCGGTCGCGGTCGGTTCGCCGTCGCCTGTCGCGCCGTCGTCGACCTCGCGGCTCCGCAGCGGAAAACACAGCGTCGTCTCGGTCATACGCCATCGTTCGACCCGGTCGGGATAAAGCGCCCGCACTCGAGCGAACGGGCCCGCTGTCCGATGCTCCGCCCGTTGGCGGACGCGTACTATGCCACGTACCCACATTCATCTGTTGTCATCTTCCCGGGAATCCTCGCCGCCTTCGACAGCCGTTAAGGTGTCTCCCCCCGAGCGTCCGTATGGAGTATCTGGTGTGGGTTCTCGTCGCGCTCCTGGCGTACTCCGCGGTCGCGCCGCTGACGAGTTACGTCACGGAGGACGTCCCGGCGGCGCCGGGGCTGTTTCTCGCGACGCTCGTCTTCCTCGCGATCGCGACCGTCGTGATGGTCGCCACGGGCACCGCCGACCCGTCCCTCGCGACCTCGTCCGGTGCGGGCTACGTCTACGCCGGCGGCGTCTTCCTGACGGTCGGCATCCTGGCGTACACGGCCGCGCTCGAAGCCGGGCCGGTGAGCGTCGTCGTTCCGATTTACGGACTCTTTATCGTCGGCAGTTCGGTCATCGGCATCCTGTTTCTCGACGAAACGCTGACGCTGACTCGAGCGGCCGGCATCGGCTGCGCGGTCCTCGCGATCGTCTGTAGCGCGGGTGGTGAGCAGTGAAGCGCAACCACCTCGTCCTGTCCCTGCTGGCGTTCGCGACGTACAGTCTGGTCGCGCCCCTGCTGAAGATCGCGATGGAGTCGATCCCGAGCACGACCGC
This sequence comes from Haloterrigena salina JCM 13891, assembly GCF_000337495.1. Taxonomy (GTDB): domain Archaea; phylum Halobacteriota; class Halobacteria; order Halobacteriales; family Natrialbaceae; genus Haloterrigena; species Haloterrigena salina. The sequence goes on along the minus strand of NZ_AOIS01000029.1, from coordinate 40,697 downwards.
GGTCTTCCTGTCGAACGGGCTCATGACCGTGCTGATCGGCGCGCTGATGGCCTACCGCGGGACGTCTCCGTGGCAGTACCTCTCACATCCGAAAGCGCCCTACATCGCGGTTTGGGGCGCGTTCCTCGCCGTCGGCCTGCTGGCCTACTACCGGGCGCTCGCGCTCGGTCCGGTGAGCGTCGTCGTCCCGATCTACGGCCTGTTCATCGCGATCAGTTCCGTCATCGGGATCGTCGTCCTCGAGGAGTCCCTGACGGTCAGGAAGGGGCTAGGGATCGCCTTCGCCGTGCTCGCGGTCGTCCTCATGTCGCTGTGACCGCGGCGTGAGTCGACGCCGGCTGCCATTCTCGTCGCTCAGTGCGAGTCGGTCGTCGCCGAATTTGAGACGCTCATCGGGATCCATCGCCCTCCGCGGTCAGTCGTCGCTCGAGGTCTCGAGGTCGTCGGGCCCGCAGCCGAGCGATCGGTGGGGACAGTGCCGGCAGTGATCCCCCGGCGTCGTCTCGTCGAAGGAGGGATCGTCGACCGCCGCGAGCCGCTCGCGGACGGCCGGCCACGGGGGCAACTCGTTCGTGTCGAGCAGGTCGACGCGCGGCCCGACGGCCTCGCTGACGTAGACGTAGCCGACCGCCGACACCGGCTCGTCGAACCGCCGCTCGCAGGCGCGGGCGTACAGCGCCAGTTGCGTGGCGTCGGCCGGCGCGATCCGCTCGGCCGTCGCCTTGTAGTCGAGCACCGCCAGCTCGCCGTCGGGCGTCCGCCGAATCGAGTCGATATAGCCCACGACGTCGCCGGTCACGTCGGTGACCGACTCGAGCGAGAAGGGGAGCTCCGCGGCCACCGGCTCCCAGTCGGCGACCGGCGCGTCGTAGTCGGCCGCGGCGGCCTCGAAGAACCGATCGATGCAGTTCAGCACGCCCTCGCGGTACTCGAGTAAGTCCCGCGCGGTGAGTTGGCGGACGGCGGCCTCGCGCCACGCCTCGCGGGTCCGATACTCGCGGTAGAACGCCTCCTCCGCGACGTCGTGGAAGACGGTGCCGACGAGCCGGGAGCCGGACTCGAGCGGTGAGTCGGTCGCCGTCGCTGCGTCCGTCTCCACCGCGTCCGTCGTCGACGCGTCCGGCTCCGACCGCGCCATCGTTTCGCCGACGCCCGCCGTCGGATCGTCGAACGCCCGCACGACGTGATCGAGGTAGTGCTTTCGCGGGCAGGTGTCGTGGGTCTCGAGGGCGGTGTAGCTGTGGCGGAGCGCGACCGGCAGCGTCGTCGCGTTCGAGAGGGTCTCGACGGGGAACCGAACAGTGTCGGTCGTCAGCGCGGAGAGCCGACGGCCGGTCGGGACCTGCCGCGTCGATCCGCTCGCGTCTGCCTCGAGCGTCCCACCGGTCTCGTCGCTGGCCGAGTCCAGGCTCTCGAGTCCGTGACTCGCCGCGTCGGCGGCCGGCAACAGCGTTTCCCCGCGGAGCAGCCGCCCCAGTCGGTGAACCGTCCGAATCGCGTCCCGCGTCTCGAGGGGTTCGACGTACCGGTCGTCGTAGCCGGCGTAGTAGGTGATCGTCCCCGGATCGACGCTGGCCGCGGCCGCGAGTTCGTCGGTTCGGTCGACGACGGTCTCGGGGTAGGTCTCTCGCACCCGCTCGAAGCTCGCGCGCAGTGACGACCACAGCTCCATCCGCTCGCCGGCGACCGACCACTCGATGTCGTCGGAGAGACAGGCGTCGGCGGTCGCACAGCCGAGTTCGTCCTCGTCGCCGTCGTAGTCGTACTCGCTCCCGAAGACGAACAGGTGGTTCTCGGCCCGTGTGAGCGCGACGTGGAGCACGCGCCACTCCTCGCCGACGGTCTCGGTCGCGAGATCGGCCAGCAGCGGCGACTCGATCTCGTCGTCGAGCGTCGCCGCGAGCAGCCGGTACCGCGCTCGCTGCGCGTAGTCGCGCTCGACGCACCACTCCTCGTCGGAGAGGTAGGGGACGAGGACGGTGTCGAACTCGAGGCCCTTCGCCTGGTGGACAGTCATCACGTCGACCGAATCCGAGGACTGGGTGCCACGCGTTCGTTCGCCGCCTCCGCCCTGAAGGGTTCGCTCGAGCGCGTCGACGAACGACGGCGTCAGCGTCCCGATCACCGAGTCCCCGGTGTAGGCGTCGACGAACCGCTCGACGCGCTCGAGTTCCTCGCGCTCTTCGCCGGTGAGGAACCACTCGAGGCGGGTCACCTCGCGGAACCGCTGGACGAACCCCGACAGCGGGTAGACGTCGCGGAGGTCCTCGAGTTCGGCGAGGTGATCCCGCGCCCGCCGGACGCGGTCGGGGTTCTCGAGCGCCGCGGACTCAACGTCTTCGGTCGAACCGATTCCCATCACGGCGTCGTACAGCGAGCCGTCCGCGCGCTGCAGCGTCGCGAGGTCGGCCTCGGAGAGCCGGTACCGGTAGAGCAGCACGCGTCGGAGGTGCGCGTCGGCGTCGGGATCGACGAGGACCCGGAAATACGAGACGAGCGTCCGGATCCCGGGGTCGATCTCGCCGCGCGGCGAGCCGGAGATCTCGTAGGGGATCCGTCGCTCCCGGAGTTCGTCGGCAACGGCCTGCGCGTGGCGATTCGTGCGGACGATGACCGCGATGTCCTCGAGCGAGCGCCGGGGGACGTTCTCGGCCTCGCCGTTCAGCAGCCTCGAGACGGTGGTCGCGACCTGATCGGCCGGCGAGGGACCGAGCGCGCCGCTCTCGATCTTGACGACGCGGTCCGGTCGGTCTTCGTCCGGTTCACTACCCGTCTCGCGACCTGCCGTCGCCTCGCTCTCCGTTCGGTACTCGCCGGGGGTCCGTCCGACTTCGCGGAGCCGCTTCGAGGACTGGGGGCCGTAGTCGCAGCGGTTGGTGAGGTCGAGGATCTCCTGGCGCGACCGGAAGTTGAGCTCGAGTTCGATCCCCCGGTGGTCGTCGTAGGCGTCGGCGAGCCGGTCGAGCCCCTCCCGGTCGGTCCCGCGCCAACCGTAGATCGCCTGGTCCTTGTCGCCGATCGCGAGCAGGTCAGGTCGGTCCGGCCCGTCCGTGAGTTCGGTGATGAGCCCGAACTGGGTCTCGTCGGTGTCCTGGAACTCGTCGCAGTAGACCTGCGTCCACTCGCCGGTGATCTCGTCGGCGATCGCCGGATCGTCCAGCAGTCCGGTGGCCGTCCGAACCAGTTCGTCGAAGTCCAGCGCGCCCTCCGCCGCGAGGGCGTCGTGATAGTCGGCGTAGACCTCGGCGTAGTGGCGGGCCAGCCGCAGGAACTCGACGTAGTGTTTCAGCCGGCCGAACGGGCTCTGCTCGACGCGCTCGGTCGCGGTCCGCCAGATCTCGTTGCCGAACAGCGCCCGCGGCAGCTGTTTGGTCGTCCGATCCTCGAGCGAGAGCGCTTCGATCGTGTTCGTCACCGAGTCCTGCACGACCCGGAGGTAGCGATCGATGTCGCGAACGACGGCGTCCTCGCGGAACGGCTCCGGTGCCTCGGCGATCTTCTCGCGGCAGTACTCCAGCAGCTTGCCGTACTCGACCAGCGACGAGCGGGACTCCTCGAGGTGGTCGTCGGCGTTGAAGTACCGCAGCGCCTCGTTGTCGAAGGAAAGGTCCTGCCCGGCGGTCCGCTCGAGCCAGAGGACGAACTCGTTGCAGAGCTCGAGGGTACGAACGTCCGGGAGCTGGTCCCGTAGCTCGTCGGGCGTGACGTCCTCCTGGCTCATCGACTGGATGAAGTCGTCGACGGCGGCGGTGAGGTCGTCGGGCGAGCCGTCGCCCCGCGTCGCGGTCGCGAAGCCGTAGTCGGTGGTCGCGAGCAGTCGGCCGACGATCCGGCGTCGCTTGCGCTCGGTGACGACGTCGAACTCCGGCGAGTAGCCGAGATAGTAGGCGTAGTCTCGGACCAGCCGGTAACAGAAGGAGTGGTAGGTGTAGACGTCGATCGCCGCCGCGGCCGCGGGATCGAGGCGCTCGGCGACCGCCTCGCGGATGCTCCCGGCGGCCTCGTTGGCGAAGGTCAACACCAGCACGTCGTCGGGATCGACCTCGTCGCGTTCGATCGCCCGCTCGATCCGCATGAGCATCGTCGTCGTCTTCCCGGTGCCGGCGCCGGCGTCGACGGAGGTGCAGTCCGCCCGGCTCTCGATGACCTCCCGCTGGTTGCCCCTCGGTTCGAGGGCGTCCAGAGCGTCGAAGACGGTCGCATCCGCGTGCTCGCCAGCATCCGAACGCGGTCCGCGCGCGTCGTCCTCAGCCATCGAACCGCACCTCCGCGGCGATGTAGTCCTGACAGCAGACCGTGTAGTCGCAGTCGGGACAGGCCTCGCTCGAGATCTCGTCCCAGCGGCCGGTGTCGGTCGGGTCGAACGCGCCGGCGACGAGATCGCTCACGACGCGCGCGAGGCAATCGTCGACCGTCCGATTGCGGTGTTCGTGGGTCATGCCGTAGGTGTGGTGATCGATGTAGCGGTCGGTCAGATCCATCGTCTCGAGACTCGTCTCGACGGTTTCTCGGACCCAGTTGACGGCGGTACGCGAGCGGTCCGCCAGCGGGATCTGGACGTACCGGCAGGTCCGGTCCTCGAGGCCGAGCCGATCGCAGCGGTTCCGGAGGCCGTCGAGGACGACGGCGGTCTCGAAGAGCGCGCCGACGAACGACGGCTCGAAGGCGTCCGCGTCGGGGTCGAAATGGTCCGTGAACTGGCCGGCGATATCGCCCTCCCACTCGGACCGGTAGCGCAGCAGTCCCAGCGGCGCCAGCGTCGGGACGAAGCGAACGCCGACGACCGACGAGCCGTCCGCGTAGACGTAGTCGACGGTCGCGTCGATCGCGACGCTGTCGGGGAGCGCTCCCGTATCGGCGGTCCCCTCGTCGTCCCCGTCTCGCTCGGGCAGCGATATCGTACTCGAGAGCGGCAGATCGGGGCCGATCAACTCGCCGGCCCCCGCGTCGGCCGCGAGCGCCTCGGTACCGGCGGCGTGCTCGGCGCCGACCGCCTCGACGTAGGCCTCGAGGGTCGCCTCGAGGACCCGCCGCTCGTGTCGGCGCTGGGCCAGCGAGTGAAACCGCTCGTCGTGGTCGTCCCAGAGCGCCTCGAGTCGGTCTCGAGCGGCCTCGAGGAGGGCCTGACTGTCGGTCTCGCCGCGTCGCAGCGCGTCGCAGATCGCGGTCCGCAGGAGGTCGACGCGGTCGTCGATCGACGACTCGTCGCCGTCGCCCTCGAGATCGTACGCGTGGGCGAACTCGTATCGGCGGGGACAGTGGAGATAGGTCGCGACGGCGTCGGTCGAGAGCGCGTCGGGAACGGGATTCGGATCCGATTCCGAGCCCGGGTCCGCGTTCGGCCGGGCGCCGTCAGTCATCGCGGATCACCTCGCCCGCGGCGAACTCGAACTGCGAGCGGACCGCCTCGGCGAGTTCGTCGTCAACGTCGCCCTCGGCGAGCACGACCGCGATCTCCTCGAACAGTTCCTCGGTCGCGCCGAGGTCGGCCTCGCCGCCGGTGCTGGCCTCCCGGAGGATGCGCTCGAGTTCCCCGCGGGGCTGGGCGAGCAGCGTCTCGAGGGCGTTTGACTCGCCGTGGATCGCCGCGTCCGTGTCGGCGTCAACGGTCCGGAGTTCGAGCCCGGGCGTCGCCTCGAGTTCCTGTAGGTAGCGCGACTCGTCGTAGGTCCGCCGCAGGCCGCCGGCGCCGCGTTCGTACGAACAGCAGTAGAGGCGGCTCCGCGCAGCGCGTGCCCCGAGCGCGAGGCGCCGTCGGGAGCGCTGGGCGTGGTAGGTCTCGAACGGATCGCCGACGCCGTCGGCGTCGACGGTGGCGAACGTCGCCGTCACGTCCTCGACGCTGGGGTCCGTAACGGCCGGGTAGCTGTCCATCTCGCGGAGCCACGCTGTCGGGAACAGCTGGGTGAGGAACTGCTCGCCGGGGTAGGTGTCGTCGATCAGGTCCAGAAGGAAGACGGCCTCCCGCGAGTCGTACTTGAGGTCGTCGACGGCACAGACCGTCACGCCGCCGGTCGGCGGCTGGGTCTCGACCGCGTGGACGTACGGCGCGTCGTACTGGATCGTCCGCCGGAGCATCCGTCGCAGTCCCTGCCAGTCCGGGCCCACGAGGTCGGTCTCCTCGACGAATCGGGCGATCTCGAGGACGCGACGCACTCCCGCGTACCCCTCGCGGGCGTCGATCCAGTCCTCCTCGCGGGCGATCCGCCCCTTCAGATCCGTCCGGCGGATCCAGCGCTCGAGCGACCGCGAGACGCTCGCGCCGGCGCAGTCGGCCAGCAGGTCCGGCGAGAAGTCGTCGACGCGGGCCCGGAGCCGCTCTACGGCGACCGTCTCCGGATCGTCCGCGTCGCGGTCCGGAGAGCCGCGGCCGCCGGCGAGCGCGGCGCCGATCCGGTCGTCGCCGTCGCGCTCGCGCGCACACTGCAGCGTCACGAACGCGTAGAGTTCGTTGACGGCCGGATCCTCGGCGAGCGACGGCGTGCCGATCGTCGCCGTCGGGATCCCGGCCTCGCGGAGCTGCGTTCTGGTTTCGGGAACCCGCTCGATCCGGGGGACGGCGACAGCGACGGCGTCGTAGCTCCACCCGTTCCGATCCCGGAGCGCCTGAATCTCGGTGGCGACGGACCGGACCTGTTCGCGGGCGGTCCGCGTGCGAATCCGGCGCGCGGAGTCGGGTTCAGCGTCATCGTTCGACCGCGGCGTCTCGCCCGTCGCCAGCAATCGCGTTACGGAGCGGTGCGGCGGCGTTCCGGTCCTGAGATCGGGCTCGCTTCCGTTCTCGCCCGATTCGAGGACCTCGATCTCGAGTCCGTCGCCGACGCGATCCTCGATCGAGCCGGACTCGACGCGGGTGCGTTCGACGCTGGCGTGGCGCTCGCCGAGACAGACGAGGTCCGCGTCGGCGGTCAGCGCCGCGAGGTAGCGCCGGTCGAGCCGTCGGTACTCCTCGAACTCGACGGCGAGAACGGCGTCGATCGACTTGCCGATCCGCGTCCGCAGATCGTCCGTATTCGCCTCGAGGGCGTCGACGGTTCGGGGGATCACGTCTGCCCGTTCGACGTAGCCCCGGTCCTCGAGTTCGGCGTGGAATCGGTCGTTCATCGCGTACAGGAAGGCCAGACAGTCGTGGGGGTCCTCGCGCTCGACGTCCGCGAGGCGCAGCCGCTGGCGCGTCGCCTCGAGCAGCAGTTGCCCGACGTCGCGGGCGAAGCTCTCGTGGTCGGCGGCGCGCTCGAGGTAGGACGGCACCTCGCGGCTGGCGCCGTCGATCACCAGCGAGATGAGTTCGATGCGCTCCTCGTACTCGAGTCGGTCGAGCGTCGGGTCCAGCGCCTCAAGGACCTTCGAGGCGTGCTCGGGCAGCGACTCGACGCGCGGGGACTGGGGCGTGCCGTCCGTCGCTCCGACGGCGGCCAGCGCGTCGGTGAGGCGCTCGAGGCCGGCGGGATGGCGTTTCAACACCAGCACGTTCCGCGGGCCGTACTCGGCCGCGAGGGCGGCGTACTCGCCGGCGATCCAGTCGAAAAGCTCGTCGCTGGGTGCCGGTTCGGCGCGGAGTTTGCAGGTCCCCTGGAGGGAAGCCGGTGTCGGAGCCATCGATCGGTCTGTCACCCAGTATAGCCGAGTTCGTACTTAAACCTGCGCCGCGGACTGAACGTGGTTTTCGCGTGCCGGCGTGTCGATGCGTTGATCTATTTCCAGGCTCGCGCTCCGATCGAACCGTCGACCAACGGGTGGACGACTCGACTTCGACAATTCTTATAGTGTATAAAGAATACAGATGTGTATGGAGGATATTTTCGTCGGACGGGTCATGTCCTCGTCGCTTCACACGGTGACGCGGGAGACGCTCGTCGAGGAAACTGCGCAACTGATGCTGGAGAACGAGATCGGCTCGGTCGTCGTCACCGACGACGACAACCGACTGGAGGGGATCCTGACGACGACGGACTTCGTCCGCATCGTCGCCGAACGGAAACCGAAGGACCAGACGCCGGTCTCGAAGTACATGACCGAGGACATCATCACGGTCTCGGCCCAGGACAGCATCCGCGACGCCGCGGACGTCATGATCGAGCACGGCTTCCACCACCTCCCCGTCGTCGACGACGAAGTGGGCGTGATCGGGATGGTCACGACGTCCGACCTGACGTCGTACCTCTCCCGTGAGGAGACGCCGAGCCCCGAGTAGTTCTTTTCGCCGCCGGTCGGCGTTCGGTCGCGGTGTCCCGTAGCGGCCTCGGCTACCCGATTCGTGTGGCGGTCGCTCTCGAGACCGTCACGACGGCGATAAGCGATGGCGAGTTTCCGTCTCCGTTCGCCGGGATCCGATCGATAGCGCGGCGTCAGTGGGAGTGGCGTCAGCGCTCCGAGCCGCCGTCGCCGTCCGGCATCCAGCGGATCGTCTCGTCGAGGCGATCTCGGAGTCGCCGGGCCTCCGCCGGCGTCAGTTCGACGTCCGCGTGGCCCGTGCCGTGATCGCCGGCCATCGCGTCGATGCTCACGACGATCCGATCCCCGTTTTCCGACTCCGGTCGGACGGAGACGTCGGCCCGGTCCGGATAGTCCCGCGGCGGCCCGATCTCGAGGTCGGTCTCGCCGCGGGTGACGCCGATGTGGACACACTCGGTGAGCTCGAGGTCGATCGCGTCCGTCGGATCCTCCTCGATCGGTTCCGATTCCCGCTCGTCGGCTCCATCAGGAGTGGTGTCATTACCCATGAATAGTCGTTGGATCGCATTCGCCTTGGGTGTACGCCCGGACTCCATCGTTAGAGAACCGACCGTGGAGAATACGTTATGACGAAATACGGTGCGTTCTGAACTCAATATCCGCCTAAGACGGGCGACAGCCGTCGCCGCATCACTCTTCACTCGAGTTCGATCCGGTGGCCGTCGTCGCCGTCTTCGGCGATCGGCAGGCGGACCTCGAGGACGCCGTTGTGGTAGGTCGCCGTGATCTCGTCGGCGACGATTTCCTTCGGGACGGGGACGTGGCGGCCGACCCGGCGGGATCGGACAGACCGAGCGGTATCGGTGCCCGACTCGACGTCGGTCCGCGCGTCGATCGTCAGACGACCGTCCGCGTAGCCGAGGTCGATGTCCGTCTTCTCGAATCCCGGCAGGTCCATCACGAAGACGTAGGCGTCGCCCTCGTCCTCGAGGGTCACCGCGTCGCCCATCGGGGCGCCGGTCTGCGCTCCGAAGCCGCCGAAGACGGGCCACTGCGAGCCGGATACGGGGTGTCCGGACTCGAGGGAAGAGCCGTCGGATTCGAGCGTCCGGCGGTCGGTTTCGGGGACGTGCCGGTCGGTTTCAGAGGCGTGTCGGTCCGACTCGGTCCCGGCGTGGCCGGACTCGAGGACCCCACCGAAGCCAGGCGACGCGAACTCGCGCATCCAGGTCGTGCGGAGCTGGTCGAACGCGCGGTCCATCTCGCGAAACATGCGGTTCATCTCGTCGAAGGATGTCATCGATAATCGACGCCCTATAGGACACGATTAATGATAAAGTTTCCTGGATCCGTGATAGCACGCGTCTACAGCGCGGGATCGCGGGAATCGGGGCCGACGCACTGCTGGCGCTCCTCGAGTTCGGCACAGGCCTCGCGGAAGAGTCCGTCGAGGAGCTCGGGCGTCGTGGGGTGGTAGGCCCGGTTGGGAACCTCGCGGACGTCCAGTCCCATTTCGACGACGACCTGCATCGTCTTCGCCATCACGTCGGCGTGCAGGTGAATCCCCTGATAGCCGAGGACGGCCCCGCTGTCGGCGTCGATCACCAGCGTCGCCCGCCCCTCCGGGTGGTCTTTCGTCTTGAAGACGCCGTCCGACGACGCCTCGCGGGTGACGACGAACGCGTCCATGCCGGAGTCGGCGGCCGTCGCCGGCGTGTGGCCCACCCTGGCGACGGGGTAGACGCCCAGCCCCGCGAAGATCACGTGATGGGGGACGTTCGCGTAGGGCTCGAGGTCGTCGCCGTGGGCGTGGTGGACGATGTTCGCCCCGGCCGCGAAGCCCTGCTCCTTGGCGACGTGCAGGATCGGCTCGCGACCGTTCGCGTCGCCGACGACGAAGACGCGCTCGTCGTCGATCGCCTGCATCGTCGAGCTGACCCAGCCGTCGCCCGGTTCGAGTCGCGTGCGCTCGAGCCCCAGTCCCTCGAGGTTCGGATTGCGTCCGGTGAAGCAGTAGAGTTCGTCGGCCTCGACGGTCAGGTCATCGCCGCCGCCTCCGCGCCCGTCGTCGCCCGCCCGCTCGGCGAACAGGCGAACGCCGCCGTCGTCGGTCGGCTCGAGGCGCCGCTCGTCCGCGGCCGTCACCACCTCGATCCCGAACTGGTCGCGGTAGATCTCGAGGAGGGTGTCGCCGTAGGCGTCCGGAAACGCGTCGAGGGGCCGTTCGTCGTGCTCGATCACGGTGAGGTCGACGTCGCCGACCTCGCTCAGGTAGGGCCCGAGCTCGAGGCTGATGTAGCCNGATGTGTATAAGAGACAGCCGTAGGCGTCCGGAAACGCGTCGAGGGGCCGTTCGTCGTGCTCGATCACGGTGAGGTCGACGTCGCCGACCTCGCTCAGGTAGGGCCCGAGCTCGAGGCTGATGTAGCCGTTTCCCAGCACGATCCCGGAGTCCGGAAACGTGGTCGCGTCGAGGACGTCCGCGCTCGTCCGCACCGGGACGTCGTCGATGCCGGGCAGATCGGGGATGTTGGGGCTGGAGCCGGTCGCGACCACGACGTAGTCGGGCTCGATCCGGCGGTCGCCGACCGCGAGAACGCGGTCGGCGACGAACCGCGCCGTCTCGCGGAGCAACTCGACGCCCTCGCGCTCGGCCAGGTCGTGGACGTGATCGCGGCGGTGTTCGGCGAATCCCGAAACGTGGTCGTCCTTCCGGGCGACGACCGCCTCGGGATCGACGTCGGGGACGCCCTCGAGTCGGTCGTCGTGGCGCGCCTGGTAGCGGTGCTGACCGGCCGAGAGAACGTCCTTGCTCGGCATGCAGCCCCGCAGAATACAGAGGCCGCCGCCGGGGTCGCCGTCGTCGATCAGCGTCAGTTCGAGGTCGGAGCGCTCCCCGCGGCGCTCGAGGAGTTCGTCGGCGACGGCGACCCCAGCGCTGCCGTACGCGCCGACGATCGCGACGTGTACCATAGCCGGTGTACGCCGGCGCGACAAAAAGGCGTTCCTCAGGAGGTAGGTGAGCGAAAGCGTTCGATACACTGAAAACGCGGTGCGGGGCGGACGGTGGAGACGTTAGCTGTGGACGCGAGCGCCGACGCCGATCAGCGCGGCGATCAGCGCCGCGCCGGCGCCGAAGCCGGGCATCCCGTCGCCGCCGTCTCCGCCGGTGTCGCTTTCCTCACCGTCGTCGGCGTCGCTGGTCTCGCCGTCCGCACCGCTTTCGCTCCCGTCGGTCGTCCCGTCGTTCTCAGTCGCGTCCGTCTCGTCGTCCGTCCCGCTATCGTCGCCGTCCGTCCCGTCGGCTCCGTCGTCCGAATCGTCGCCGTCGGCGCCGTCGATCGTCGCCGTGCGCTCCGAGAAGTGGTTGACGGCGATGTAGACCGTCGCCTCGGCCGACGCCTCCGACTGCTGGGCGACCATGTACCGGGACTCGTCGCTCCCGATCGCGCCCTCGAGTTCGCTCTTCGAGGAGACCTCCGTAGCGGCCTCGCCGTCGATCCGGACCTCGAGGTCCTCGAGGCTGCCGACGGCCGTCTCGGAGACGGTGGTCAGCACGACCGTTCCCTCGTGGGTGGCGCGGTCGATGGTCACGTTAACCTGATCGCGCGCCTCGGTTTCGACCTCGGCGCTGGTCTCCTGGCCGTACGTGACGGCCTCGCCGACCGCCTCGCCGCTCCGGTCTTCGACGTGGACCTCGACGGCGGCGTTCCCGTCGGCGATCAGCGATTCCTCGTACTCGTCGGACTCGTCGCGCTCGCCGTCCTCGTACGACCGGAACGTCAGCGTCGCGTTCTCGGCGAGTTCGGCCGTGACGTTACCGTCGTCGGTGACCGTCACCTGGCCGTCGCCGACGACGAGGAAGGTTCCCTCGTGGTCGCCGGTCTCGACGCGGACGCGGTCGCCCTCGTCGCTGGCCGTCGCGTTAGCGGCGAGTTCGGCCCGAACGTACTGACTCTCCGAGCCGCTCTCGACGACGAGCGTCCCGCGTTCGGTGTCGTGGGCCGACAGCGTCGCGCCGCTCTCGGCTCGCACCTCGGCGTTCGTCTCGGATTTGGCGGCCAGCGAGAGGCCGGCGCCCTCGAGAGTCGTTAGCGTCTCGAGATCGACCTCGGCGCCGAGACCGGCGCCGGCTCCGGCTTCGCTGGTCGACTGGACGGCCACCGAGGAGAACGTCTCGTCGCCGCCGATCCGGTAGTCGGTGACCGCGTCGCCCTCGACGTCGAACGCGACGTGGGTGCCGGCGTACGCCTCGCCGCCGGCCGTCGCCGCGCTCGCCGTCTCGGTTTCGCCGTCGGTGGTCGTACTCGATTCCGCGCCGGTCGACGCGCCCGCACCGGCTCCGAACGCCGCGCCGACGGCGCTCGTCGCCAGGAGCAGCGCTACGATGACTGCGAATCCACGATTCATGACGGTCGCAGCTTCCGACCGGGATATAACATAGCTTCTGACAAACCCGTCCAAATGTCCGCCGCGAGGATGCAGAGGGGCGTCACGCGGAGCCCCTAGAGATCCACGGTTCGGCTTCCGGAGACGACTCGAGCTACCGAGAGAGGTCGGTCCCGCCCGATTTGACGACCGCGTCGACCTCCTCCTTGGAGACGAGCGCGACGTCGCCCGGAATCGTTCGCTTGATCGCCGCCGTCGCCGCGGCGTACTCGAGGGCGGTCGGGACGTCGTCGCCGTGGAGGCGGCGGGCGATGAACGCGCCGGTGAAGGCGTCGCCGGTGCCGATCGACGAGACGGTGTCGGTCTCGTAGGCCTCCTGCTCGTGGACGACGCTGTCGTGCCAGCCGATCGCGCCGTCCGCGCCGCGGGTGACGACGACGGTCGTGAAGTCGTACTGGGAGCCCAGCCGGTGGGCCAGCTGGCGCGGATCGCCCTCGATGCCGAGGACGGTCCGGGCGTCGCGGGCGGCGATGACGAGCACGTCGATCCCCGGGAACAGCTGCGTCAGGGTTTCACGGGCCTCGTCGGGCGACCAGAGCTTGTTCCGGTAGTTGAAATCGAAGGCGGTCGTCGTCCCGCCCTGTCGGGCCGCCTTGAGCATGTTCGCCGTCGTCTCCCGGAGCGTCGAGGAGAGCGCGGGCGTGATCCCGGTCGTGAAGAAGACGCGCGCGTTCTGGATCCGATCGATGTCGAACTCGCGGGCTTTCGCCGTCGAGACGGCGGTGTTCTTCCGATCGTAGATCACGTTCGTTCCGCGGGGCTTGCCCGCCCGCTCGAGGTAGTACGTGCCCTGACGCCCGCGGTGGCTCCAGACGACGTCGGTGTCGATCCCGTGCTGGCGGAGTTCGCCGACGACGCGCTTCCCCAGCGGCGTCTCCGGGACCTTCGAAATCCACGACGCCGTCGCGCCCAGCCGACTCGCCGCGATCGCGACGTTGCTCTCTGCCCCCGCCGCTCGGACCTCGAACTCGTCGACGTCCTCGAGGCGCTCGTTCCGGGGCGGCGACAGCCGGAGCATCGTCTCCCCGAACGCGACGATATCGCTCACCGATCGGCCCCCCGAACCGAGTTGCCGGTACTGTCTGCGTCGGTCATACCCTGAGCAAGGGACGGCTGCGGTATAAGTTATGGCGGTGAGTTAACCGCTGCGTAAGAGCCGTTGACCGCAGTTTCGGACCTCGAGTCAGGTATCGACGGTCGAGTCGACCGTCACCAGCGCCGGCCGACCGGCGTCGCTCGCCGCGGAAGCGGTCTCGCCGTCGGCGCCGCTCGCCGCGTTGCACTCGAGTTCGAGGTCGAGATCGGCGCCGAAGGCCTCGAGCAACTCGCGGCTCGTCGCCACGTGGTCGGTGACGGCGGGGATCCGGACGCGACCGCCCGCGAGCGCGAGGAAGACGAGCAACTGATCGGCCATGTGGCGGTCGACGGGTGCCGGTTTGTTCCCGGAACTGTGCTCGAGGAAGCGGTTCGCGGCGTCGGCGGCGTCCTCGCCGACGCGCTCGGCCGGCGTGCCGCGCTCGCCCAGCGCGGTGAACCCGGCGATCCCCGTCCCGTGATCGACGCGGAGGACAATCGCCGAGCCGGGCGATGGGCTCTCGACCGTCCGTTCGCAGCGGTCGACGACCTCGAGGTCGGTCTCCGCGAGCGCCAGCCGCTCGAGAGCGCCCTCGGCCTGGCGGTACGCGACGTCTCGGTCCGCCAGCGATGCGGACTCGGTCGAATAGAGGCGGACGCCCTCGAGCGGACCGCGCTCCGCGAGTTCGATCGGCTCGAGCGTCGAGGGCGCGAGCTGCAGCGTGGCCCGCCCGCCGCCGTCGGGGTAGAACCCCCGACGATCGACCTCGAGGGCGGCGGTGAGCCCGACCCGCCGGAGCAGCGGCAGTTTCACGCGTTGCGCGTAGTCCAGCGGCGGCGACCACGCTACGTCGGTGCCGCCGGTGACCGTCACCGACAGCTGCGACTCGAGAATCGTCGCGAGCGGCAGGAGGGCGTCGAACAGCAGCGTCGCGCTCCCCGCGGTACCGATGTCGACCTCGTAGGTGCCGCCCGCGAGCCGGCCGCGTCCGGCGCCGCTCCAGCCGCTGGCGTCCGTGGTCGACTCGAGGTCGGGTTCGAACTCGACCGTCTCGGCGCCCAGTTCCGCGCCCGACACGTCGGCGTCACAGACGGCGGCCATCGTCTCGAGGACCGCCAAGTGCTGGTGGCGCAGTCCCGGCGTGGATCGATTCCCGCGGACGTTCTCGATGCGAACGGGTTCGTTCTCGAGGACCGACAGCGTGAGCGCGGTCCGGACGAACTGGCCGCCCGCGGTCGCACCGTCGAGATCGATCGTCATGCACGGCCGTTTGGCGTCGATCCCCGTACCGTTGCCGATGCCGGTGCCGGTGCTCGAGCAGCGTCGGTTACGGCGACCGCGACGGAACGGTAGGCCGATCGGGGCGTCAGATATCAGCGAGTTAGCCACTGATACGAGGGTACAGAAGCTAACAGCGCCGTTGCAGGCCGTCCCGTTACAACGGCCGCTCGCCAAGCGGCGCCCATGACTGAACTCGGCGATCGACTCGTCATCCTCGTCATCGCGGTGACGGGCGTGCTGGTGTTCGCTCTCGGCTGGGCGGGCGGGCTGGTCGAAGCGGAAGCGTCGTCCGAACTCGCCCTGTTCGCCGGGCTAGCGCTGCTGGCCGGCCTTATCGTGGTCGGAATCTGGAAGGGGTTCGACCGGATCAACAGCCGGCCGGACTGAGTCCCGCTAAGCCTGTGTTCCGATCTGGAGCGACGGTCCGAACCGGCGGGTTCACCCCTGGTGTCCCGGGTAATCCCGCTCGAACCGATCCTCGATCTCGCGCTCGTCAAACCGAACGATCACCGGTCGCCCGTGCGGACAGGCGTACGGATTCTCGCAGTCGTCCAAGGCCTCGAGGAGATCGACCACCGACCCCTCGGTCAGCGACGTGTTCCCCGTGATCGACGGGTAGCAGGCCAGATCCCCGAGGAACTCGTCGGCCAGCGCGTCGACCGTCTCCGCGCCCGCCTCGCGGTCGCCCTCGACGAACGACGCGAGGACGTCCCGCAGTCGCTCGGGCTCGAGCGTCTCGTCGAAGACGGCGGGGACGGTCGTCACGGCCACCGTCCGGTCGTCGGTCCGGTCGGCGTAAAAGCCCAGCCGCGAGAGCGCCTCGCGATAGCCTTCGAAGGCCTCGGCCTCGGCGGCGGTCAACTCGAGTTCCACGGGTTCGGCCAGCGCCTGTGCGGCGGGGTCGTCGGCGAACGCCCGCTGCAGGCGCTCGTAGTTGACCCGCTCGTCGGCGGCGTGCTGGTCGATCAACACGAGGCCGTCGTCGGTCTCGCAGACGAGGTAAGTGTCGTCGAGCTGTCCGAGCACGCGCAGGGCGGGCAGCGAGTCGAACGCGGTCTCGTCGCCGGTCGCCGCCTCGCCGTCGAGGGTCCGCTGTTCGGTGGCTGCGGCGAACTTGCGCTCCGGCTCGCGTCCCGCCCGATCGGGGTCGTCACCCCCGCGATCGGCGCTCGAGTTCCCTCGAGACGCCGTCGACTCAGTTTCCGGAGCGCCACTCGAGTCGCTAGCTGCCGGTTCGCTCGAGGGGCGTTTCGCTGACCCGCTCGAGACGGTTCCCGCCGGAGTTCCAGACGTCCCACTCGAGTCGCTGCCGGGCGGACCGCTCGAAGCGGTTCCCGACGGGCCGCTCGAGGCGCCGCCGGCCGGTGGTGATCCGGCCGAACCCGTCGCCGAACCGCCGTCGGCGGAGTCGGCGTCGACCGTCGATGGCGACCGCGAGGAGGCCGCTGCGGTATCGTCGGCCGTCGGCTCGGACGACGAATCGGATCCCGATTCCGACTCTCCGTTGCCCTCGAGTGCGGCCGGGAGGTCTTCGGCTGTCGGTTCTCCGTCGGTCGTCTCGCGAGCGGCGTCACCGGGAACGACGCTGGCTTCGCCGGGCGCCGACCGACCGCGGGGCGCGCGCGAGCGCAGCAGGCCGTGCTCGAGCAGCGCCGACTCGACGGCGGCGTCGACCTGCCGGCGGACGGAATCGTCGTCGTCGAACCGGACCTCCCGTTTCCGGGGGTGGACGTTGACGTCGACGGCTTCGCCGGGCACCTCGAGGAAGAGCGTCACGAACGGGTAGCGGTCGCCGCCCAGCTGGGCGCCGTAGGCGCCCATGATCCCCTCGCGGACGGCGTCGGCGGTGACCGCCCGGCCGTTGACGTAGGTCGCGAGGTACTCCGGACTCGAGCGGTTGGTCTCGGGGTGGGAGACCAGCCCGGAGACCGACTCGAGCGGCCCCGGCGGGAGGTCGTCGCCCTCGGCCTCGACGGGGATCATCGCCGAGGCGACCTCGCGGCCGTAGACCGCCATGACGGCCGCCTGCAGGTCCCCCTGTCCCGTCGTCGCGAACACCTCGCGGCCGTCGTGGGTCAGCGAGACCGCGACGTCCGGGTTCGCGAGCGCGTAGCGCGTGACGACGCGGTTGACGTGGGCGAACTCCGTCGCCGTCGTCTTGAGGAACTTCCGGCGGGCGGGCGTGTTGTAGAAGAGGTCCTCGACCTCGACGATCGTCCCCTCGGGACAGCCCGTCGGTTCGACGCCGGTCACCTCGCCGCCCTCGTAGACGAGTTCCGTTCCCGCGCCCGCGTCGCCTCGCGGGCGCGAGCAGATGGTCACCCGCGAGACGGAGCCGATTGTGTGTAAGGCCTCGCCGCGAAAGCCCAACGTGGCGACGCCCGACTCTAAGTCCTCTAGCCCGTCGATCTTGCTCGTCGTGTGCTCGCGGACGGCCGCGCGGACGTCGGCCTCGCCCATCCCGCGGCCGTCGTCGGCGACCCGTATCAGTTCGGTGCCGCCTTCCTCGACGGTGACGTCGACGCTGTCGGCGTCGGCGTCGAGGCTGTTCTCGACGAGTTCCTTCACCGCGCTGGCGGGGCGTTCGACGACCTCGCCGGCGGCGATGCGGGCGACGGTGTCCTCGTCTAGCTGGCGGATCTCGGTCTCCTGTGGTGGCTCGTCGGTCATAGCTCGGTCTCCGCGTGCGAACGGCCGGTCGACTCGAGGACAGTGCCTGAACTGCGGTCCTCCGCTCGAGTCCGTCCGAGTCCGTTCGCTCGGTTCATGGCGGTCGCTCTCGCTCGAGCGAGGTTAATCTGTGGATTAGTGACTGTCCGACTCGTCGGAGCGTCTCGCTCGGCGATATCGGCGCCGCAGAGGAGCTACTCGCTCGTTTCGAGCAGGCCGTCGACGGCGTTCCCGATCGACTCGCGGCCGTCCTCGGGGACCTCGACCAGCGGCGGGCGGACGGCGTCCGAGGGGATTACGCCGCGGTACTCGAGGGCGGTCTTCGCCGCCGGCGCGAACCCGTGGGCGGCGCAGGCGCCGAACAGTTCGCTGACTGCGTCCTGCAGTCGGTCGCCGCGCTCGTCGCCGGACGCCGCGTACAGTTCGGAAAGCTGTGCGGGCACGGCGTTCGAGAGCGCGTTCACGCCGCCGTCGGCGCCCATGCGTAGCGCGGGGACGAGCAGGGCGTCGTACCCTTGCAACATGAGGAACTCGTCGGGCGTCCGGCGCATGACCGACAGGAAGTACTCGAGGTCGCCGCTCGAGTCCTTCAGACCGAGAACGTCGTCGTGGGCGGCGACGGCCTCGACGGTTTCCGGCTCCAGTCGCTGGCCGGTACAGGCCGGGATGTTGTACAGCAGGAGCGGCAGCGGGGATCGATCGGCGACCCGCTCGAGGAACCGCCGGTTGCCGTCGGGCGCGTTGGCCGTGTGGAAGTACGGCGGCGTGACGACCGCCGCGTCGGCGCCGATCGCAGCCGCGTCCTCGGCGTAGTCGACCGTCTCGGCGACGCTCGTGGCCGCGGCGCCCGCGAGGACCGGCACTTCGCCGTCGACCGCGTCGACCGCGATCTCGTGGACGCGGTTCCGTTCCTCGCGCGAGAGACTGGCGAACTCGCCCGTGGTGCCACAGGGGAAGACGGCGTCGATGTCGTTCTCGAGGAGGTGCGCTATGAGGTCGCGGAGCGCGGCTTCATCGATGTCGCCCGAGTCGTCGAACGGGGTGACGAGCGGGGTCGTGATTCCCTGAAGTTCCTGCTGGAGTTCCATACGTGGATGTTTTCCGGGGGGTGCAAAAACGTACTCGCTCTCTCGCTCTCCTCGGAGAGCGCTCGAGTCGATCTCGGGAGGTCGCGTGGCAACGGAGACTGTTACTCGAGCCCCAGATCCTGCGACATCGAGTTCCCGGCCCTCGGCACGCCCTTCGCGGTCACGGTCTCGCCGTTCATGAACGAGGCGGCGGGGCTGACGAGGAACTGGACCACGTCCGCGATCTCCTCTGGGTGACCGATGCGGCGCTCGGCGTTCTCTCGAGGCGGCATGTCCTCGCTGTCGATGCCGAGCGTCTCGGCGACGCCCGGCGTTTGAACGAGTCCCGGCGCGACGCAGTTGACGCGGATGTCGTGTTCGGCCCACTCGACGGCCAGCGTCTCGGTCAGCCGGATGATCGCCGCCTTCGAGGCGCCGTAGTGGCTCTCGCCGGGCGCGGCGTGCTGGCCGTTGACCGACGAGAGGTTGACGATGACGCCGCCGGACCCCTCGCGCATGACCTCGCCGGCCAACTGCGTGCAGTGGACGGTGCTGTTTAAGTTGAGATCGACGATCGTCTGCCAGCCGTTCTCGGAGATCTCCTCGAAGGGAGCGACGAACTCCCCGCCGGCGTTGTTGACCAGAACGTCGATATCGCCGAACTCGTCGACGGTTTCGTCGACCAGATTCTGGACCTGGTCGCGCTCGCGGACGTTGCACTCGACGGCCAGCGCCTCTCCGTCAGTATCGCTCTCGTTGATCTCCTCCGCGACCGGTCCCACGCGATCCATCGAGCGCGAACAGATCGCGACGTTCGCGCCGCCGGCCGCGAGCGTCTTCGCGATCGATTCGCCGATGCCCTGACTCGCGCCCGTGACGATCGCCGTCTCGCCCGCGACGCCGAACTTCGGTTCATGCATCGTGCTAACTCGTGTCTGCCCGAGGCATAGCTGTATCGATCCGACACTTCGCCGTCCCGTCGACCGGTCAGCGATCGCTCGCTCTCGCCCGTCGAGGGTCGGCTCTCGAGGCTCGAGCGCCCCATTTGTGTCACAGTGGCACACGCCAGCGGCGGTCTTTTCGGCGCCGCTCGCCTCGAGTCGGGTATGGACGCGCGACGGAGCTACGCCGTCGCCCGAGAGGTCGTCGCGGTCATCGACGAGCACAACGTGACGTTCATGGCGGGCAGCATCGCCCACGCCGCCTTTCTCTCCCTGCTTCCCCTCCTGCTCCTGCTGTTTCTCGTCGCGAGCGCGGTCGGCAACGAGTACCTGACCGAACAGCTCGTCGCGATGGCTCGCGATCACCTGAGCCCCGCCGGTCAGGGGCTGGTCTACGAGGCGCTGACCCACGCCTCGAAACGCGGCGGCGCGTCGCTGATCGGACTCGTCTCCTTGCTGTGGGGGATGTTGCGGATCTTCCGCGGCGTCACGACCGCGTTCGACGAACTCTACGCGGACGGCGAGAACTCGTTCCCGGAGAAGGTCGTCAACGGCGCCGTCGTCTTCGCGGTCATCCTGATCGCCACCGTCGGCGCCGGCTTCGGGGCGACGACGCTGGCCGCGATCGACCACCCCGCCGTCCGGGCGGCGACGCCGATCGGCCTGTTCGTCGCCCTCTCGATCGCGTTCTTCCCGATGTACTACGTCTTCCCGGATCCGGACGTCTCGGTTCGAGACGCCCTGCCGGGAACGTTCATCGCCGCCGGGGGCTGGGTCGTCCTCGAGGCGGTCTTCGGGATCTACGTGGGACTGGTGAACACCGTCGGGACGTTCGAGACGTTCGGCGCGGTCATCCTACTGTTGATCTGGCTCTATGGCAACGCGTTGATCCTGCTGGTCGGCGCGGCGGTCAACGTCGTGATCGGGGGCCACCGCGCGATCGATCGCGAGGACGACCGCGACGCCGACGGCGAGAGCGCGCAGGAAACGGTCGGGGCGTGAGCCGGCGGCGTCGGCCGATCGGCGTTCGCTCGCGTTTAGTCGTCCAGAAACGACCGGAGGTCGTCTCGCGTGCCGGTCTCGCCCGTCGCGACGTAGTGAGACGCCGCGCAGTTCCCGAGCGCGAGCGCCGTCTCCCAGTCCCAGTCGCGTGCGCGGGCGACGGCGAGGCCCGCGCCGAACCGGTCGCCGGCGCCCGTCCGCCGTCGGGGGTCGTCGACGGCGAGGTTCTCCACGACCGCCGTTTTCTCCCGCGTCGCCGCCGCCGCGCGCTCGGTCTCGTGGAGGACGGCGCTCGTGATCCCCGCCGCTTCCCGAACGCTCGCGAGTCGCTCGATGTCGGCGTCGACTCCGGACGCATCCGGATCGGTGCCGATCGCGGCCGCCGTGTACTCGAGTTCCGCCCGGTTCACGTTGTAGACGACGTCGGTCGTCTCCTCGAGTTCGCCGAGCGCCTCGAGGAGGTCGGTCAGCGCTTCCTGGGACCGCATGTGCACCGGCCCCGGATCGAGGACGAACGTCCCGGCCGCGAGCGAGTCCGCGGCCAGCCTCTCGAGCGCGTCGGTCAGTCCCGCCATCGACGCCCAGTTCCCACAGTAGACGGCGTCGGCCGACAGCGCCTCGACGGCGTCGCCGCTCGGCGCCGCGGCCTCGAGGTCGGCCAGCGACCAGTTCGCGACGGCCGACGACCGCTCCGCGAATAGGAAGGCGTCGTCGTCGAACGGGAACACCGAGACGCGGGACGGGTCGCCCATCGACGCCGCCTCGAACGGCAGGGCCTCGAAGACGGGGTCCTCGAGGTGGCCGTAGAGCGTCGGGTCGTCGCCCAGGGCGTGGACCTGCCGGGCCGCGTTCACCGCCTGCCCGCCCGGTTCGCGGGCCTCGCACTCGATCGGAACCGTGTCCGAGTCCCCGCTGGCGATCCGGTCGCCGAACGCCTCGCGCTCCGCGATCCGGTCGCCCGCCGCGTCGAAGGCGGCGTAGTAACTGTCGACGCTGCCGTCCGGAAACGCCGCCACCCGCCGCTCGCGGTCGTCGGCCGCGAGTCGGTCGACGAGCTCGTCGTAGCTCATATCGGTCCCGCAACGTCCGCTCGGAAAAACAACCCCGCTGCGGTCGCTGCCACCGTCCGTTCGCGGTCGTTCCCCCGCCGGTCGTCAGTCGTCCGCGCGGGGCAGTTCGATTAGGATCGTCGTTCCGTCCGGACTCGACTCCTCGATGTCGATCGTCCCGCGGGAGAGGGAGACGATCCAGTGAACGAGCCAGAGCCCCATCCCGAGGCCGTGGTAGAGGGGTTCGACCGCCCCGTCGCCGGTGATGATCCGCCGCTCCTCCTCGGGAAGGCCGGGGCCGTCGTCGGCGATCCGGAGGCGGACCGTCTCGGGTCGCCGCTCGACGCGGAGTTCGACGGACGGCGACTCCCGGTCGCCGTGGGCGACGCCGTTCGCGAGGAGTTCGTGGATCGCCGTCTCGAGGGCCGGAATCGCGACGACAGTGGCGTCCAGGTCGTCCGCGAGCGAGACGTCGGCGTCGGGGTAGTCGATCCGGACGCTCCGACACGGGCGGCGACAGAGCGGCTCGAGTCCGATCGGCTCCGGCGTCGGCCGCTCGCTCAACAGGCGGACGATCGAGCGGTGCTTGTCGGTCAGGCCAAGCAGTTGATCGGCCTCCTCGACGATCGTCTCCGCGGCGCCAGCGGTCTCGCCGCCGGACCGCTCGGCGAGCTGTTCGGCGGTCCCCCGGATGATACTCATCTGGTTGGCGAGGTTGTGTCGCAAGACGCGGTGGAGCACGCGGAGCTGTCGCGTCGCCTCCTTGCGCTCGGTGACGTCCTGCTGGAAGCCGACGTAGTTCGTCACGGTTCCGCGCTCGTCTACCACCGGGGCGACCGTGACTCGGTTCCAGAACTCGCTCCCGTCGGTCCGGTAGTTGCGGAGTTCGACCGTGGTCGATCGCTCGGCGTCGATCGCCGTGCGCAACTCGTCGACCGGCTCGGCCTCGGTTCGCTCGCCCTGGAGGAACCGACAGTTCCGACCGAGGATCTCCTCGCGGGAGTAGCCGGTGATCCGCTCGAACTGGTCGTTGGCGTAGACGAGCGGATTGTCCGACTGCGTAGCGTCACAGAGCGTGATCCCGATCGGCGCCTCGTCTATCGCCCGCTTTTTCAACTCGAGTTCCTCCTGTCGCGCCTTGCGCTCGGTGACGTCTCGGACGAGCCAGAGGCGGCCGTACTGTCGGCCGTCGTCGTCGCGGACCGGCGTCGAGTACAGCTCGAACACCCGTCCGTCCTCGAGGGCGATCTCCTCGCGGCTCGTTGCCGACGGCTGCTCGGTCAGGCGTTCGACGCGACGGCGGAACGCCGTCGGATCCGCCAGCTGGCGGCTAATCCGCTCGAGGACGGCGTCGCCTCGCGGCGGCTCGAGCTCCTCGGCCGACACGTCCCACAGTTCCCGAAACCGGGCGTTCCAGGAGCGAAGCGAGCCGTCCTCGCCGACGACGAGGACGCCGTCGGGCATCGCCTCCTGCTGGGCCTCGAGGAGCGAGCGGCGGAAGGCGAGTTCGCGTCGCCGCTCGGCGCTGCGGTGGTTGCGCAGGGCGCGGTGGACGACGTCCGCGACGTCGCCCGCGAACCGTCTTTCGGCGTCGGTCCACTCGCGCGTCCGGCCGACCTGTTCGTGACAGACGACGCCGATCACCTCGCCCGCCGATCGGAGGGTCGCGTCGAGCAGCGAGTCGATCGCCTCCGGCTCGAGGTAGTTCGCCGTCAGTTCGCGGGTTCGCGGATCCGCGCGGGCGTCGCCGGCGCTGATCGTCCGGCGGGTTCGCAGCGCCTCGAAGTAGGCGGGATAGGTCGCCGCGGCGAGTTCCGCGCCGTCGCTGTGGGCGCCCGTTCGACGGTCGTAGCGGTCGACGCAGCGGATTCGCTCGCCGTCCTCGTCGAAGAGCCAGATGCCGACGCGGGTCGTTTCGACGATCTCGGCGGCCGTTTCGGTGATCGTGCGCGCGGCCGCCTCGAACCGTCCGTCGACCACGTCCGCGTCGGTCGTGAGCTCGAGGACCGCCTCCTGATAGCGCCGGCGGGAGTCTCGTCGCCGCGCGTCGGACTCGTCGGTCATCGAGATACGTGCTGTTGCGTGACGGACAGGATGAAGCTTTGGGCCCGTTCGGCCGATTCAAGACTGCCCGCCACGACCGGTCAGCGCTCCGTTTCCTCGAGGCGCTCCTGGAGCTCTTGGACCTCCGTGACCAGTTCGATCGGCGGCGTCGTGTTCACGTCGATCTCCGCGAACTCCTCGAGGACCGCCTTCGTTTCGGGATCGACCGTCTCACCCTGTTCGTGTTCGTTCGTCTCGTCCCTGTCGGCCGGTTGGCCACCGTCAGCGTTCGCCGGTCCGCGGAACTCGCCGTCGCCGAGGTCGAAGACGGTCTGGACGGGCTCGCTCGAGGTGCCTCCCTTCGCTTCGATCGCCTTCTCCTCGCGCAGGCGCTCTAAGACGTCCCTCGAACGCTCGACGACGGGGTCGGGGACCCCCGCGAGGTCGGCGACGTGGATCCCGTAGGAACGATCCGTCGGCCCGTCACGAACCGTCCGGAGGAAGGTGACGTCGCCGTCGCGCTCGTCGGCGGCGACGTGGACGTTAGCGACGCGGGGTAGCTTCTCGGCGAGGCCGGTCAGCTCGTGGTAGTGTGTGGCAAACAGCGTCTTCGCCTGCACTTCGTTGTGTAGATACTCCGTCGCGGCCCACGCGATGGAGATCCCGTCGTAGGTCGCCGTGCCGCGGCCGACCTCGTCCAAGATGACCAGCGACTCCTCGGTCGCGGTGTGGAGGATGTTCGAGAGTTCGCTCATCTCGACCATGAACGTCGACCGACCCTGCGCGAGTTCGTCGAGCGCGCCGACGCGGGTGAAGATGCCGTCGACCAGCCCGATCTCGGCCGACTCGGCGGGGACGAAGCTGCCGATCTGGGCCAGCAGGACGATTCCCGCGACCTGTCGCATGTAGGTCGACTTGCCGGACATATTGGGGCCGGTCACGACGAGGAACCCGCGCTCCTCGTCCAATCGGACGTCGTTAGGGACGAACTCAGTCGTCTGCTCGACGACCGGATGCCGTCCCTGCTCGACGTCGAGGCGGTCGTCCCGGTGCAACTCGGGCTGGACCCACCGGTTTTCGGCCGCGTGGGTCGCCAGACTCGCCAGCGCGTCGACGGTCGCCAGCGCCCGGCCGACGTCCTGGAGCAGTTCGGCCCGCGCGGCGACCTCCTCGCGCAGCTCCTCGAACAGTTCGTACTCGAGGTCGCCGCGCTGTTCCTCAAGCCGGAGGATCTCGCGTTCCTTCTCCTCTAATTCGTCGGTCGTAAAGCGCTTGGAGTTTTTGAGCGTCTTGATCTCCTCGTAGTGGTCGGGGACGCCGTCGGCCGCGGACTTGCCCACCTGAATGTAGTAGCCGTCGGTCTTGTTCCGATCGACGGTCACGTGGCTCAGGCCGTACTGCTTTTTCTCCCGGTCGGCGAGGGTATCGAGCCACCGCTTGACCTCCTCGTGGCGGTCGATCACCTCGTCCAACTCGTCGTCGTAGCCCCGCTGGAAGAGCCCGCCCTGCGTCACCGTCGAGGGCGGCTCGTCCGCGATCGCCTCCTCGAGAGCCTCCCGCAGTTCGCTCGCGGCGTCCCGGTCGGGCCGGTCGACGATGTCCGACAGCGGCGACGCCGCGAGGTCGGGGTTCGACTCGATGGTCTCCGCGAGCGCGGGCAGCACCGCGAGCGTCTGCCGTACCGAGAGCAGATCCCGCGCGTCAGCGCTTCCGTGGCTCGCCTTCGAGGCCAGCCGCGCCAGGTCGTAGGCCTCGTCCAGCCGGTCCTGTAACTCGTCGCGGGCCAGCGCCGCCGAGGACAGCGCGGCGACGCTCTCCTGGCGGCGCTCGAGCGTCTCGAGCGACCGTCGGGGCCGCTGGAGCCACTCCTTCAACAGGCGACCGCCGGCGCTGGTTTCGGTGTGGTCGATCGTCGCGAACAGGGAGCCCTCGCGCTCGCCCTGCATCGTCTCCGTGAGCTCGAGGTTGCGCTGGGTGGTCGCGTCCAGCGTGACGTGGTCGTCGCCGTGGTGGGCCTGAATGCGGGTCATCGAGGCGAGCACGCCGGTGCCGGTCTCCGCGACGTAGTCGAGCACCGCGCCGGCGGCCGCGAGGGTCGGCTCGCCGATGGCGAGGCGGCCGACCGTCTCCTCGCCGAACTGCTCCCGAACGGCGTGGGCGGCTCGCTTGGGCGCGAAGGCCTCCGTCTCGTGGAGCGTCAGCGCGGCGTCGATCCGCTCTCGCACGAGGCCGAGCAGGTCGTCGTCGGTGCGCACGCCGGGCCCCGGCAACACCTCGACGGGATCGAATCGGTACAGTTCGGTCAGCGCGTCGTCGGCGTCCTCGGCGTCGGCCACGAGAAACCGTCCCGTCGTCACGTCGGCGAAGGCGAGGCCGTAGCCGCCGTCGCCCGGGGACTCGGTGCCGTCGACCACCGCCGCCAGGTACTGCGCGTCGGCGTCGGTCGTCTCGAGCAGCGTCCCCGGGGTGACGACGCGGACGACCTCGCGGGCGTGGCCGGAGTCGGTCTCGTACTGGTCGGCGACGGCGACCCGGTAACCGCGCTCGACCAGCGCTTTCAGATAGGGCGTCAGATCGTCGATCGGCACGCCGGCCATCGGATACGACGAGCCGTGCGAGGACTTCTGGGAGACTTTGAGATCGAGTTCCTCGCTGACGGTCTCGGCGTCCTCGCCGAAGAACTCGTAGAAATCGCCGCATTGCATCGTCAGCAGATCGGCGTCGGTGTCCTCCTTGAGCGAGAAGAACTCTCCGACGATACCCGTCGCCTCGGTCATACGCGGTGACTGTGCCGCCACCGCTAAAACCATGCGGGTTCCGCCGTGGGCGTCGACTCGAGTGCTCGACGGACGGCGGGACCGCTGGTCCGACCGCCTATACCTCGTGCTCTTCTTCGACCTCGGTCAACTGTTCGACCAGATCGACGATCTCCTTGACCAGCGGGTTGGCCTCCGCGTTCGCCTGCGCAAGGTCGTCGGTCTCGGTGGCGACCTTGGTCGCCGTCTCCATGACGGTGTCGGTCATCCCCGCGACTTCCTCGGTGCTGGCGGCCTGATCGTCGGTCGCGGTCGCGACCTCCCTGATGCCCGAGGAGGACTCCTTGACCGCGTTCTCGATCTCTTCTAAGTTGTCGACCGTCTCCTCGACGAGTTCGACGCCGTCCTCGATCTCGTTGTTGGCCGTCTCGAGGCTCTCGACCGTGTCGTGGGTGTCCTCCTGAATCTCGGCGATCATCCGCTCGATGTTGGTCGCCTCCTCCTGGGACTCCTCGGCGAGGGACTTGACCTCGTTGGCGACGACGGCGAAGCCGTCGCCGGCCTCGCCGGCCGTCGCCGCCTCGATGGAGGCGTTCAGCGCGAGCAGGTTGGTCTGGTCGGCGATGTCGTTGATCACTTCGACGATCTCGTCGATCCGCTGGACGCCCTCGCGGAGGTTCTCGACGTCGTCGGTGACCTCGTCGGAGGCGTTTTTCACCCGCTCCATCTTGGTGATCGCGTCCTCGGCGGTCTCGGCGGTGTCGACGGCGATCTCCTCGGCGTGTTCGGTTGTCGCGCTGACCTCCTCCGTGTTCGAGGCGATCTCCTCGACGGTCGCGCTGAGCGTCGACATCTCGCTGGCGATCTCCGAGATCGACTCCGACTGCTCCTCGGTGTAGCCGTCGATGTTGTTGATGCCGTCGTTGATCTCGTCGGCCAACTCCTCGAAGTCGCCGAGGATCCCCTGGAGCTCCTCGTGGACCTGCTCCCGGCGGCGTTCCTGTTCCTCGAGTTCGGCCAGGTAGACGTCGACGCGCGCCTCGATCGCGAGCTGCTGGTCGATGACCGCCGTCCGGAGGAACGCGAGCGATCGTTCGACGGTGGCGTCGACCGCGTCTTCGACAGCGGGCTCAGTGTCCGACTCGTCGTCGGCCGTCTCGAACTCGGCTTTGACATCGGCGGCGATCTCGTTGAGCATCCGCTCGTAGACGAGCCCGAACGAGCCGACGTACTTGTCGAGCCCCGCCTCGAGGAACGGGTCGATATAGCCGGTCTGCATGCGCCGCTCGAAGAAGGAGTGGTCGTACTCGCCCTGACCGAACTCGCGGAGATACGTTCGCTGTTCGCGTTCGACCTGATCCGCCGTCACGCCTTCGCTTCCGAACGCCTCGAGGACCTCCGGCTGGGCCTGGACGTTGTTGTAGTACTCCTGGGGAAGGTCGTCGCTGACCCGCTCGAAGATCTCGGACATCGACTCGAGAAGCTCCTCGTCCCGGGGCCCCATCCCGACGAACGATTTCACCTGCTCGACGGTCGCTCGGTCGACGGAGAACGACGCCGCTTCGCCTGCGTTCCGGTCGGACAGCTGTGAGTCCGAGGGCCCACTGAGTTGTGACATGGATACATCAGGGCCCCTGACCGCCATAAGTGTTCTTGCCGGACAATTACCGATACCTCGAACAATCTCCGTGGATGGCTTGGTATATCCCGTCTACCGGCCAAAAATCAACGCAGATGTGAGAGTAGTTCGATATATTATCAGCCATCAAGTATTTATTCGGGGTCCGTAATCGTGTCGATCGGTCGGGTGAGAACGCGCTTTTGACTGGCGACCGTCGACCGCGATCGGACGGGCGGGCCGGCCGATCAGTACAGTTGCCCGCCCGTCGGGACCCCCTCGTCCGGCGACACCAGAATCGGATACCCCTCGTCGCTGGGGACGCCGACGGTCAGCGCCTCGGATTTGAAGCCCGCGATCCGGACCGCGCCGAGGTTCGTCGCACACAGCACCTGCCGGCCCTCGAGTTCCTCGGAGTCGTAGTGGTAATCTAACTGTGCAGCCGACTGGACCTCGCCGTGTTCCTCGCCGAGGTCGATCCACAGCTTGGTCATTGCCGGCTTGTTCGCCTCGGGAAACGGTTCCGCCGCGAGTACCTCGCCGACGCGAATGTCGACGTTGAACGGACTCTCGACCATGCGGCGCGGTACTCGATCCTCGAGAATGAGCGTTCGGTTCCCGGAACCGGCGTGTACTCGTCGTGACAGCCGGTTCCGAGTTCGGGTTCGGGGTCGACTGCGCTCAGCTATCGCTGCCGGGAGCTTCGACCCGCGTTTCGACCGTTCCGGCACCGTCCCCGGCGAGCGAGAGCGCGAGGCCGATACCGACGTTCGCCATCGTTATCGCGACGCCGATGACGAGCAGCCCCAGCGCGAAACCCGTTTCCGAGGACACCGGCAGTTGCGGGCCCATCACGGCGGTCGTCGCGAGCGCCAGCAGTCCGCCGAACGCGCCGGACCAGAGGCGGGCCGTCGTCCCCCACTCCGAGTTACCCCGTAACAGTCCCGGGATCGCGTCCGCGTGATAGGCCGTCAGCCCGACTCCGATCGTCCAGAACGCGCCGACGTACGCGGCGAGCAACGGCACACCGGCGAGCCAGTAGACGCCTCCCGAGGTCGCGAGTCCGAGCGCTATCGCTGGAATCCACGTTCTCGAGTCGATCATACGTGTCCGTACGCCGGTATCTATTATAACGCTGTTGTTGGGATGAAAACACGAACTCGTCGGACCGAGAGCGGACGGCTCGAGGCATCGGTCGCTCTAGTCGAGCAGTTCGCCGGCCAGCAGCTCGAGGCTCTCGTCCTCGTCGTCGGCCGCGTCGGGAACTACGAGCATGACCTCCTCGATGCCGGCGTCCGCGTACGCCGCGAGGCGGTCCCGGACCTCCTCGGGCGTCCCCGTCGGCGCCGTCTCGACGTATCCCGAGAGGAAGAACTCGCGGGGCTCGGACGGCTCGTCGGGGAGGAAGTCGTCGGCGAATTGCTCGCGTTTCGCCTCGGCGTCGTCGGTCGTCTCGCCGACGAAGACGAACAGTTCCGCGGACTTGCGGATCTCGTTATAGCGCTCCTCGCTCTCGCAGTGCTCGCGCAGCACGGCGAGTTTGTCGGCGAAGCCCTCGGGCTCGAGCGTGCCGAAGTTCCAGCCGTCGGCCAGTTCGGCGGCGTACCGCAGCGTGAACTCCTCGCCCCCGCCGCCGATCCAGATCGGCGGATGCGGATCCTGTACGGGCCGGGGTTCGCAGAAGGCGTCCTCGAGGTCGATCTCGAGGTGCTCGCCCTCGTGGCTGTACGTTTCGTTCGTCCACAGACCCTGCAAGATCTCGACCGTCTCGGCGAGCCGGCGGAGACGCTTTGCCGGGGGATCTCGGAACTCGTAGCCGAAGCGGTCGTACTCGGCTTCGTACCAGCCTCCGCCGAGGCCCAGTTCGAGGCGGCCGTCGCTGATCCGGTCGACCTGTGCGGCCATCTTCGCTAGCAAGGCGGGATGACGGTAATCCTGACTCGTCACGAGCGTGCCGAGCCGGATCTCGTCGGTGGCTTCCGCGAGGGCGCTGAGCGTCGTCCAGCACTCGTGG
The DNA here is from genome assembly GCF_000337495.1 of Haloterrigena salina JCM 13891. Taxonomy (GTDB): domain Archaea; phylum Halobacteriota; class Halobacteria; order Halobacteriales; family Natrialbaceae; genus Haloterrigena; species Haloterrigena salina. The sequence goes on along the minus strand of NZ_AOIS01000029.1, from coordinate 10,557 downwards.
ACCCCCCGCCGCGGGTCGCCGATCCACGACTGGAAGTGGTCCTCGAGCCAGACCGCGTCGTAGCCAAGCGACTCGGCCTCGAGCGCGACGTTCCGGACCGTTTCCGTCTCGGTGCCGTACTGCGGGAGGACGAGTCCGACGTCGAGGTCGGTCGCGTCGCCGGCGCCGTTGCCGTCGGCGCTCATCGGTCCACCTCGCCCTCGAGCGCCAGCGCTCGCTCGGCCAGCGTCTCCGGATCGCTCGCGACGAGCTTCACGAGCGATTCCTTGCCGATCTCGCCGCGGTCGACGACCGCGACCGGAGCGTCGTCGCGATCCGCGAAGGCCTGTCGAGCCCCCCAGCCCATCGTGCTCTCCTCGGTCGCCGCGACCTCGTCGGGCTGTTCGTCGCGGTCGTACTCGGCGACCGGCCACTCGAGGGCCTCGAGCGCGTCCTCGACGTCGTCGTTGAACCGGCAGTTAACCGCGAACCGAAGCGCCGGGAAGAACTCCCGGGCCGCGAGCAGGAAGCGGGCGACGTGACTCGAGGCGCCGAACCGAACCCCGCGGTTGGGCTGGACGCCCGAGAGCGTGCGCGTGATTCGCCCCTCGACGGCCGCGGTCTCCGCGACCGATTCGGCGTAGGGGGTCGCGCCGGCGACGTTCATCCCGACCTCGGGGACCAGCGCCGACACGTCGGCGTCGACGAAGCGGTCGACGACGGCCTGGACCTCCTCGGCCGTCAGTTCGCGGCTGGCCTCGTTTCGCAGCGGGACCATGTGGTTGACCGCGCCGTGGCCCTCGCCGACGTCGTAGTAGTAGCGCACCGCGCGGGCGAGGAACTGCGTCGCGCCCTCGACGGCCGTCTCGAGGGGCTCGTCCGTCGCGAGGCGGGCCGCGATCGCCGACCCCAGCGTACAGCCCGAGCCGTGGGTCGCCTCGGTGCCGACCCGCGGGTGCTCGAACGTCCGGACGCCGTCCGCGGTGACGAGCGTGTCCCGGACCGTCTCGCCGGGGACGTGGCCGCCCTTGACGAGGGCGGCGTCGACGCCCGTCTCGAGGATCGCCTCGCCGGCCGCGACCGCGCTCTCGTCGTCGGTTACCTCGATACCCGTCAGCACCTCGGCCTCGTCGGCGTTGGGCGTCGCCAGCCGCGCCTCGCCGAGCAGGTCCTCGTAGGCGCGCTCGGCCTCGGGCTCGAGCAGCCGGTCGCCCGAGGTCGCGACCATCACGGGATCGACGAGCAGCGGGAAGTCGAACTCGCGGGCGTAGTCGGCGACGGTCTCGATGACCGGCGTCGTCGCGAGCATCCCCGTCTTCGCCGCGCCGACCGCGAAGTCGCCGGTGACGGCCTCGATCTGGGCCTCGATCTCTTCCGTCGGCAGGACGTGCGAGGACTCGACGCCCCGGGTGTTTTGAGCCGTGACGGCCGTGATCGCGGACGTACCGAAGACGCCGTGGGCGGCCATCGTCGCGAGGTCGGCCTGGATGCCGGCGCCGCCGCCGGAGTCGCTGCCGGCGATCGTGAGCGCTACCGGGCGCGAATCGGGTGCTGGCGTTCTCATACGTGGCTCGTATTTTCCGGTTGTACAAAGCGGTCATGGTCGAGGATCGTGAGAGTCGACTTTTCTACCATACCGAACCGACTCGAGCAGTCCACGGCGGTGGCGCGTGCGGGGCCGCAGTGAGTGCTGAACGAACTGCGGCTCGAATCGCGCGAGGGATGAGCGAGTGGAACGAGCGAATCGGCTGGGGAGGGGGTGGAATCCCTCGGTACCAGTATGAGCAGGTCGCTCGGTCGAGGAGAATCGAACCCGATCGCAGCGTCCTGTTATCGTGGCAACGAGGAATTGCCACCTCCTCCCCAGCCGATTCGTTCACTCCCTCCGGTCGTTCACTCATCCCTCGCGGTTCGCTGTCCGCTCACCGCGACGCCGCACGCGCCACTGTGGAACGACCAGTTCTGTCGAAGAGACTCGAGTGGCTCGGGAAATCGAACGAAAATTCCGCTAGTCGTTCGCCGCGTCGGCCAGTTCGGCGTACGCCCGCCACGAGGGGTCGACGGTGGGATGGGCAAGCCGGTCGCCGTCGACGAGCACCTCGCCACCGCTTGCTTCGTCGATGGGTTCTACCCGGCCGATTTCGGCGACGACGGTGTCCCGGTCCTCGAGCGCCGCCACGACGCCGTCTATACCCTCGGGATCGACCGCCACCAACAGGGAGCCGCTGCTGGTCGCGGCCCAGGGATCGATCTCGAGGTGTTCGCACACCGCTCGAACGCCGGGACGCATCGGAACGGCCTCTCGATCGATCGAGAACCGAGCGCCGGCGCCGTCGGCCATCTCGTTCAACGCGCCCGCGAGGCCGCCCTCGGTCACGTCGTGCATCGCCGTCACGGGCCCCGCGGCGGCCGCCGCGAGGGCGTCCCGGACGCAGTAGACTTCCGCGAGTCGCTCCTGCGCGTCGTCGATCACGTCGGGGGACAGTTCTGCCTCGAGTTGGTCGCCGAACAACGTACTCAAAAGCCCCACTGACTCCACGGCGGGCCCGGTCGTCAGGAGCAGCCGATCGCCCGGGCGGGCGCCGTCGGGCCGGACGATAGCGTCGGGGTCGCCGACGGCCATCGCGGTCGCGGCGCCGACCCAGGGATGGGAGGGGTCCGAATAGCGGGCGGTGTGGCCCGTCACGACGGCCACGCCGAGATCGACGCACTCCTCGTGGACGGTCTCCCAGACGGTCGCGAACTCCTCGTCGGTCATCGTCTCGGGGAGGGTGAAACAGATCGAGAGGTGCGACGGGGGGATTCCGCTGACGGCGACGTCTGCAAGCACGAGGTCCAGCGCGAATCGGGCTGCGCGCTCGAGTCCCAGTTGGGGCATGATCGAGATCGGGTCGGTCGCGGTCACCAGCGCCTGCCCGCCGATCTCGAGGACGCCGAAGTCGACGCCGTGCTGGGGGCCGACGGCGACGTCGTCACGGTCCGCGCCGAGGTTCGGCGCGACGCGGCGGTCGAAGAACTGCCGATCGATCTTGCCGAGGTCGCTCACGTCGGGGAGGTCCAACGGAGCCGCCTTAGCGATAGTGGTTTCGGGGCGACACGAGCGCTCCAAAAGAATCCGACACGCGCGGACAGAACACCGGCCACGAAGCGGCTACCGCTCGCGGAGGCCTTCGAAGAAGAGCGAGGCGAGCCAGACGATTGCGAACGCCGCGACCCCTCGCCCGCGACATCGAGGTCGTGTAACGAATCGTTCGCTACTCGAGGCGATCCCATCGGGGCGTCGACTCCAGTTTCGGCAGCGCCGACTCGAGGTCCTGTTCGGCGGCGCCGTAGAACCGTTCCCGGCCGACGGGCGTCTCGACTCGCATGACGACGGTGTTGGTCGTCACCCGGAAAATCGTCAGTAGCCACGAGCGGCCCGCCCGGGCCCACTCGCTGTGTCGAACGACGTCCTCGCCGTCGACTACGCGCGATCCGAGTTCCCAGCTCAGTCGCGATAAGTGCGGCAGATCGAACGGCACCGCGTCGGGCAGGGAGACGCCCGTGCCGGAGCCGTCCTGAAAGCCATGGGTAGCCATACCATGCGATTCGACACTCGAGCGGAAAAAGACATTCATCCGTGTTCGTTTATAAAAGATCACCGAGGATGGCGGGAGCGACGGGTCGAGCGGGGATACAACCGGAACGGCGAGTACAGCCTCGAGCGATCGACGACAAACTGCCAGTGAGAGAGAATACCGGACCGGCGGACCGCCGCGCTCGGTTAGTCGCCGGGCGAGGAGCCCGACTCGGGACGGAAGCTCCGGCTGATCACTTTCCAGGAGCCGGTCTCGAATCGGTAGTAGGTGACGACGGCCGGAACGAGCGTCTCGAGGACTAAGGCGGCGTAGAGCGCGCCGATGCCCAGCGGCGTCGCGGCCTCGAGACCCGGCACCGGAACGACGGCGGCGCCGACGTAGGCGACGGGGATCGCGAAGACGTACAGCCCCAACACCTGCCCGTAGAACGGCCAGTTGGTGTCGCCGCTGGCCCGCAGCGGGCCGGTCGCGCCGCCGCTGACCCCGCGGAAGACGACGCTGACGCAGGCGACGGCGATGAACGTCGTCACCAGCGGGAGGATCGACGGATCGTCCACGAAGACGCGGCCGACCTGCTCGGCGAAGAGGAAGACGATCGTCGCGCTGATCAGGTAGACGCCGACGCCGAACCAGAGCACCTCGCGGCCGTAGGTGTCCGCGGAGCGCTCGTCGCCGGTGCCAAGTTCCTGTCCGACGAGGCTGCTCGAGGCCAGCGAGAAGCCCCAGCCGGGGGTGTCCATCAGGTCCCGGACGCGGCGGGCGACGACGTAGGCCGCGAGGACGTTCGGGCCGAACAGCGCGACGATGGCGAGCATCGGGAACTGGGCGGCCCGGCGGGCGCCGTTCGTAAAGACCAGCGGCGTCCCGATCGAGAGCACGTCGCGGACGTCGGCCCGCGTTACGGGGGGCCACTCGAGGTCGAGCGTGACGGGGAATTCGCCGATGACCGGCAGGCGACCGGTCGTGAAGCCGACGACGAAGGCGGTCAACACGAGGACGTTCGCAACGACCGTCCCGATCGCCGCGCCGACGACGCCCATTCCCAGGACGAAGATCAACACGGCGTTGATCGCGACGTTGACGACGGCGCCGCCGGCCCGGAGCATCATCGGCGTCCACGCGTCGTCGGCGCCGACGAGGGTACGGCTCCCGATGAGGTTCAGCCCGGCGAACGGAACGCCGAGGGCGAGGACGCGGAGGTAGTCGGCACCGTAGGCGATCGAGGCGGCGTCGTTGCCGACGAGTCCGATCAACCGTTCGGGGACCGTCCCGTAGAGGACCCCGAGCGGCAGCATGATCGCGGCGGTGACGAGCGCGCAGGTCGTCACCGCAAGCGAGAGGTCGCGGACGGTTCCGCCGGTGTAGCGCTGGGAGACCAGACTGATCGTGGCGCCGGCGATGCCGCCGCTGATCCCGAAGGCCAGCCCCCAGTAGGGGGTCGCGAGGCCGACGCCCGCGATCGCCGCCGGCCCGAGGGCGATCCCGACCATCGCGACGTCCGCCGCGGACTTCGACATCCGGGCGAGCCCCGTGACGATCCGCGGCCACGCGAGGTCGGTCGTCCGCTCGACGCGCTGGGGAGCGATCACGCCTAGCCGCGCGAGCAGATACCCGACGGAGAGCAGCAGCCAGCGGAGGGGATTCGGGACGGTACGCAAGCGAGAACTCACAACGATCCGTCCGTGACCGAGCACTAAATGACTTCATATGTTGAGATGTTTAGGGAGAATATCTCACATTCAGCAAGTAGTACACCATTATCATTCATTATCTATACTCCTCGGCTTTGACATTCAGAGCCCGAAAACGGTGACCGACGGGGCAGCGGTGCCCGATCGCTCGGACGCGGACCGCTCGAGTCGTCGCCGCGTTCGACCGACGTTTTTACCTCCGGGTCGCCAACTGCGGGTATGGAACGCAAGGAGTTTCGCGATCTCGCGACCCCCGAGGAGGCGCGGGCGGCGATCGACTCGCTGTCGCTCGAGGGCGGCCTCGAGCGCGTCTCGCTCGAGGACGCTCGCGGCCGGGTGCTGGCAGCGCGACTCGACGCCGAACTCGACGTGCCGGGGTTCGACCGGGCGAGCCTGGACGGCTACGCGCTCCGGGCCCGGGACACGTTCGGCGCCGACGAGGCCGACCCGGCGCGACTCGAGGTGGTCGGCGAGGTCCACGCCGGCGAGGAACCCGACGTCGCGGTCGAAGAGGGGCAGGCGGTCGAGATCTCGACGGGCGCGGTGATGCCCGACGGCGCGGACGCGATGGTCCCCGTCGAGCGGACCGATATCGACGGGGAAGGCGACGACGTACTGGTCCGAACGTCGGTCGCGCCCGGCGACAACGTCATGTTCGCCGGCGCCGACGTCGCGGCCGGCGAACGGGCGCTCGGCCCGGGGACGCAGGTTACTCCCCGCGACATCGGCCTGCTCTCGGCGCTCGGGATCGACGAGATTCCCGTCCGCGCACCCCCGACGGTCGGCATCGTCTCGACGGGCGACGAGCTCGTCCGGCCCGGCGAGGACGTAGCGAGTTCGCGCGGCGAGATCTACGACGTCAACAGCTACACGATCGCGGCGGGCGTCGAGGACGCCGGCGGCGAGGCAGTGCTCTACCCCCACGCGGGCGACGAACAGGACGAGATGGAACGCATCCTGCGGGAGGCCGCCGAGGAGTGCGACCTCGTGCTCTCCTCGGGGTCGACCAGCGCGAGCGCGGTCGACGTCATCTACCGCGTGATCGAGGAGCAGGGCGAACTGCTGCTCCACGGCGTCAGTGTCAAACCCGGGAAGCCGATGCTCGTCGGCCGCCTGCAGAACTCCGCGTACGTCGGCCTCCCCGGTTACCCCGTCTCCGCGATGATGGTCTTTCGAACCTTCGTCGCGCCCGCGATCCGCGCCGCCGCCGGCGTGCCGGAGCCCAGAGCCGCGACCGTCACCGGGAGGATGGCTCGAGAGGAGCGCTACGCGGAGGGTCGAATGCGGCTGATGCCGGTCGGCCTGATCGAGGATTCGGACGGCGAGACGCTCGTCTACCCTGTCGACAAGGGCAGCGGCGCGACGACCAGCCTCGCCGAGGCCGACGGCGTCGTCGAGGTCGGTCCCGAGACCGACTACCTCGAGGAAGGAGAGTCCGTCACCGTCCGCCTCTTCTCGCCGGACGTTCGACCGCCCACGCTGCTGGGCGTCGGCGAGGACGACCCGACGCTGAACCGGTTGCTCGACGGCCTCGAGAACCCCCGCTACCTCTCGGTCGGCACCCGTCCCGGGCTGCGACGGCTCCGCGAGGGCGTGCCGGACGTCGCGGTTGCGGCGGGGCCGCTCGAGCGCGAAATCGATGCCGCGGAACTCGGTCGCTGGGACCGCGAGTGGGGGCTGATAACCCGGGCCGGCAACCCCCGCGAGGTGGAGGGGCTGGCCGACCTGATCGAGCGCGACCTGCGATTCGTCAACCGGACGAGCGACTCCGGACTGCGCTCGAGCCTCGAGTCGGCCCTCGAGAGCGTCGCAGCCGACCGCGACGCGAGCGCTCGCGACCTCCGCGAGTCGATCGACGGCTTCGACCTGGGTCTGCGGGCCCACGAGAGCCCCGCTCGCAAGGTCATCGCGGGCGAGGCCGACGTCGCCATCGGACTGCGCGAGACCGCCGACCGACTCGACCTCGGCTTCGTCTCCGTCGACGAGCAGCCGGTCCGCGCTCTCGCGAACCCCGATCGGACGGGCAAGGCGAGCGTGCGGGAACTCGCCGCCGCCCTCGAGGCCGAGTTCGGGACCGAAGCCGACGACTAACGCAGTCCCGGATTCGCCGACTGCAGACGAGCCGCGACCGTCGATCATCCCTCGGCGATATCAACGCGAACGACAGTCATCTCCGTCTGAACAGCGCTTTTTGTTCCAGTAGCGTGTACGAGTGGTAATGTCCACGATCGCCGAGTTCCGCCTTCCGGCTGCGGAGACGACACTGGGGGTCGCCCTCGAGCACGTCCCGAACGCCACGTTCGAACTCGAGTCCTCGGTGTCGAAGACGCGACCGTCCCTGTGGCTCTCCGACGTCGACCGCGAGCGGGCCGAGGCCGCCTTCGAGGCGGACCCGTCGGTCGCGGGGTACGAACTCCTCGTCGAAACCGAGTCCCGGCTGTTGTACGACGTGACCTTCGTGGACGAGACGGTGCGACTCAGCGACGAACTGCTCGCCGAGGGCGGCTCCCTGCTGGAGATGTGGGGCACCGACGGCTGGTGGCAGGTACGGGTCCGGTTTCGCGACCGCGACGCCCTCGTCGACGCCTACGACCGCCTCGAGGAGGTCGGCATCTCCGCCGACCTGCGCCGGGTCAGCGACGTCACCGGCGTCACGGACGACGAGACGCAGCTCACCCCTCAACAGCAAGAGGCCCTCGAGGCCGCCCTCGAGCACGGCTACTTCGAGATTCCCCGCGGCATCTCGATGGAGGAACTGGCCGACGAACTGGGGATCTCCCACCAGGCGCTGTCCGAACGGTTCCGGCGGGCCTACGAGACGCTGGTCGACGACGAACTCCAGCCAGCGAGTAATCGATCGGACCTCGAGTGACGCGAGCGGTTTCGATCACCCCGCTCGCTCCCCGCGGTCGCGCCCGGCAACGAATGCATGGCCAAGGGTTACGCCCTCGAGCGGCGAGGATGCCGTACGTGCTCGAACTCTACCAGGCGGAGGGCTGTCCCAACAGCGCCGAGGTCCGAGAGACGCTCACCGATCTCGGCCTCTCGTACGTGATCCACAACCCTCGACGGCCCGGATCGGAGGGCGGCGACACGCTCAACGAACTGACTCAGCGGGCGATGGTCGACATCGGCGGCGAGGACGCGATCCCGTTTCTCGTCGACACCGATCGGGCGGAGACGCGCTATGAAAGCGAGGAGATCGTCGACTACCTCGAGACGCACTACGAGTGACGGCCGTCGCGTCGCTCTCGGTCGCTCGAGTGCATCGACGATGAGCGACGAATCACGAAGTACGTGCGGCTGACGGTCGGTAGTCGACAGATTCCAAAACCTGCGATAGCAGCCGCTCTCGAGTGTTGAAGTGACGGGGTAGGTCAAGGCAGGTGAACCCGCGTGGAAACCACACGGGCTGAAAGGTGACTGCTGACCGTGCCGTCTACCTACCCTTTCGCCTATCGTCATAAAACACCTCCGATACGCAACTCCAATAGGATCGAACTGGCGAACAGCGAATCTGGGCCGTCGCTCCGGCGGGATCCGCACCCGAACCGAGTCGAAACTCAGTCGCTCGAGGGAATCAGATCGTCGACGAAGATTTCGGTGGGGACGTCGGGCAGCCGCGGGGGGACGACGCCGTCGCTCGAGTCGATGGTGTGGCCGGTTTCGACGTGGTGATCGATCGCCGCACGTGATCGAGTTCGGGCGGACGGTTCGTCGGTCGCGCTCGTGTGCCAGTCGCAGTGCAGACAGTACTTCATCCGTTGCTATCGCTAGCTGCGACCACGGTCCTGAAGCCTTTTCGGTGTCCGATCCCCGGGAGATCAGAACAGTTCGTCGAACGACTCGACGCGGTAGTCGCCGCGGACACACCGGCCCCGTCGCTCGTGACCGACGCGTTCGACGTGGATCGCGTCGAGGCCCGCGTTCCAGGCCGCGCCGACATCGCTGGCGCCGTCGCCCGCGAGGACGCCCGTATGACCGTTCTCGCCGACGCCGAGGTCGTCCATCACGCGGTAGACCGGGTTCGGGTCGGGTTTCCACCCGGTTTCGGGGGTACAACAGAGGCGGGCGTCGAACCAGTCGCGGATACCGAGGTGGTCGAGCACCGGCTCGCAGAGGAACTCCTGACAGTGGGTCACCAGCCCCACGGGCTCCTCGAGGTCGGCGACGAACGCGGCGTCATCGTGGAGATACGTCTGCTCGGCCCGCACCAGCGGATCCTCCTCGTCGTGGAAGGCGGTCCAGAACTCGTCGGGATCGAGGCCCCACTGCCGGAGCTGTCGATCCCGGGAACCGGTCAGTCCGCTCCAGAGAATGTCGGCTTCCTGGTCGGTAAACTCGTACTCGAGTCGCTCGCCGACCCGGTCGAACACGTCCCGGGTGTAGGACCACTCGACGTCGACGAGCGTGCCGTCGAGATCGAGCAGCCAGAAGTCGTACTCGCCGTCCATCGGACACTGTGGTACGAGCGTCTCGAGTAAAGATGTATCGCCTGTTCGCACCCGAGCACCGCGGCCCGTCGCGACCGGCGACGGGATCCGGGCGCAACTATCACTGCCGGCAGCGCTAAATCGCACAGCTATCAACGGCGTCACCGTTCCAAATATATAACTTGGTAGTATCATCGAATAATATCATGGAGAAGAACGGCGACGGTAGTCGAAACGGAGGTAGTCAAAATCGAACAGCCACTCCTTCGGATGCGGTCGACGGCGCCAGGCCCGATCTCGACGACCACCTGCGGTTGCTGTGCGAACGGCGGCGCCGCTACGCACTGTACCTGATGCGTGAACGAAACGCCGAGGAACTGTCCGTCCTCGCGAGACGGGTCGCCGCGGAACTGGCCGAGACGACTCCCGACGCCGTCGACGAGACACGCCGCGCGGAGATCGAAACCCTGTTCGTCCACGTCGATATCCCGATGCTCGAGACCGCAAACGTCGTCTCACACGATCGGCGGATCGAGACGCTGTCTCTCGAGGACCTCCCGGAATCGCTCGAAACGGCGCTCGACGCGTGTGCGGCGATCGACGGTATCGGCTTGGGCGACGGAAAAACCTCTGAAGAGACGCCGAACGATCCCGACTGAGCCGAGTCGTCGGCGACGCCCGCGATCGAAACCGTGCGGTTCCGGGCTAGTCGTCGGTATCCGTCACTCGGATGCTCGAGCCGAGATACTTCGAGAGCACCTCGGAGACGTTGTCGGCGTTAAAGAGGTCGAGGTCGTCGGCGATCGCGTCCTTCAGCGCCGCGAAGTACTCCTCGTCGACCTGTAGCTCGCGAAACAAGACGGACTCGACCGGCTC
>NZ_AOIS01000028.1:8739-104165 GCF_000337495.1 Haloterrigena salina JCM 13891 | reverse complement strand
GGGCCTCGCGAAAGACGGTGACGGTCGTCCCGGTCGTCGACGGCTCGAGCCGGACCCCGGACTCGTCGGCCTCGAGGCGGAGCTCGGCGCGGAAGACGTACCGGGCGTCCATCCTCAGGCGTCGCGCTCGGACTCGATCAGCTCGGCCATCTCGATGTCCTGCTCCGTGACGCCGCCCTCCTCGTGGGAGGTCAGTCGGATCTCGACTTCCTCGTAGCGGATGATGATCTCGGGGTGATGGAACTGCGCTTCGGCGATCTCGCCGACCATCTGGGCGAAGTTAACTCCGCGGAGGTAGTCGTCGAACTCGTAGGCGCGAACGATCTCGTCGCCCTCCTGGGTCCACTCGTCGGGCAGTTGTGCGTCGATCTCGTCGTCGGACAGTAGGTCGGCCATAGTCGCCCGAACGGAAGCCAATCAGATAATGATTGTGCCACGGCGTATTGACCGCGACGGGTCTCGAGACCCCCGCGAGCGGATCGAATCGGGATTCGGAGACCGTGACGACGACACTCGCGATAGACGATAACGCGCGTCGCGACCGAATCGATAGCCGGAACCGAGTTCGGGGACGGCCGTGGCGCCGACAAGGACTTATCCACGAGCGGAGTACGTGCTGGCAGTGTAATGTGTGACCGGTCAGGCGACTGCGCGAACGACGAGACGTGCCAACTCGTTCTCAAAAACGAACACACCGGGATCGAGACGACCGAGTACTACTGCAAGGCACACCTCGTCCTCAGAATCTGGGAAGTCGAAGCCGACGATGCACTCGATATCGTCGACGCGACGAAGCTCTGGCACTAACCGTCAGTCGTCGTCGGTCGCCTCGAGCGGCGAGGCGGTGCCGGTGACCGGTGGGGCGACGGGGCCGTCGTCGCCGGCGAAATCGGGATCGAACAACTGAAGGGCGGTGTTGATCGTGCTCCAGTCGTCTTCGGCCGCCGCCTCGCGGAGGCTCTTGGTCGGCGGCGCGAGCAACTGGTTGACCAGCGCGTCGGCCATCGCCTCGACGACCTCCCGCTGTTCCGCGGAAAACTCCTCGCCCTCGAGTCGCGACAGCGCCGTCTCGAGTTCGCGTTCCTTCATGCGCTCGGCGGATTCGTACATCGCGGCGATCACCTCGTCGGCGCGGGCGCGCTTGTACTGGTCACAGAGCAGGTCGAACTCGCGGTCGACCATCGATTCGACCTCGCTTGCCGCGTCCGCGCGCTGTTCGCGGGTCTCCTGGGTGATCGACTCGAGGTCGTCCAGATCGTAGACGGCGACGGTCGAGAGGTCGCCGGCGGCTGGCTCGACGTCGCGGGGCTGTCCGAGGTCGACGACGACGCGGTTCGTCTCGGCGTCGGCGTCGGCGCCACCGTCGGTCGCGAGGTGGTCCGGTTCGAGGATCGGCTCCTCGCTGCCGGTCGCGGTGACGACGACGTCGGCGCCGCCGGCGACGGTAGAAAGCGCCTCCAGCGGGATCGCCTCGGCGTCGGCGTCGAGTTCGGTCGCGAGGTGTTCGGCGTGGGCGACCGTCCGGTTCGCGACGACGATGTCCTCGACGCCGGCGTCGGCGAGGCTGCGAGCCGCGAGACGGCCCATCTCGCCGGCGCCGACGACGAGCGCGGTCGTCCCGTCGAGGGAGAGCTCCCGGTCGGCGAGTTTCGTCGCCGCCGACCCCAGCGAGACGACCCCCTCGTTGATCTCGGTCTCGGTTCGCGCCCGTTCGCCGACGTGGATCGCCTTCGTCACGGCGGTCTCGAGCATCTCGCCGATGCCGCCGATGGTCCGGGCGTCCTCGTAGGCGGTCCGGACCTGCCCGAGGATCTGATCCTCGCCGAGGACGACCGACTCGAGGCCGGCCGCGACCGACAGCAGGTGGTGTAAGCTCTCGTCGTGGTCGCTGACGACGACCGCGTCGTCGTCGACCGCCGCGAAGAACTCCTCGAGTGCGGCTCGTCCGACGGCGGCGTCGGTACCGACGACGTAGGCCTCGACACGGTTGCACGTCGAGAGCACGTACGCCTCCTCGATCTCCGGTACCGAGAGCAGGTCGGCGACGGCGTCGCGTTGGCTCTCGGGACTCGCGTCCGCGAGATCGTCGACGCTGCCGCTCTCGTGTGTTACGCGCGCAGCCGTGACGACTCCGGCCGAGATCACGGTCGATCACCCCCAGTATATAGTTCCTCGCCCAGCACGTCCTCAATCACTTGACGATAGTTGGAAGTACCGGTACGTAAAGCTGTCCAAAGGTCCGGAGAATTGACGACGTCGGTGACGATCTCCCGCCGTCGCTCGGACGGGACGTTCCGCGATTTCAGTTCCGTCCGCAACTCGGCACAGACCCGCGCCATCTCCCCCGCGCCGGCGAGCGTCTCCTCGAGGTCCTGCCGGAGGTGCTTGCTCAACGCGGGCGCGGTGCCGCCGGTCGCGACCGAGACGACGACGGGATCCTCGCGCACGGTCGCCGGGACGACGACGCTGCCGACGTCGCGCTCGCCCGATCGATCGGCGCGGTTGACCAGCGTGCCGCGCGCTCGAGCCGCCTCCGCGACGGCCTCGTTGAGCGCCGCGTCGTCGGTCGCGGCGACGACCAGCGCGGGATCGGTCCGCTCGAGCCAGTCGTCGACGGCGGCCGGATCGGGCGCGGCCCGGACCAGTTCGGTACCGCCGAACTCCCGATCGGCGAAGTCGGGGCTGACGACGATCACGTCGGCCTCGCGGGCGAACCGACGGGCCTTCCGGGCGCCGACCCGCCCGCCGCCGAAGACGAGTACCGTGGTGCCCGTGAAATCGTGCAGAAGCGGAATCATTCTGGTATCGAACGTTCGTTCGTCATCCGTTACTCGGCCTCCGTGTTTGCATCGGCGCGCTCGTCCAAACGAATACCGGTTTTCTTCAATATCTGTGTAGAGTGCAAGGTATCCCAGTCGTCGGCAGTTACGTCCCAGTAGTCGTCCATCCGTTCCCGAACCTGTTCGATTCGCCGCCGGCTCTCGGCCTCGCTGCGACCGTGGGTCATCGCGAAGAAGTTGTACGGCCAGACGCCATCGTGGCGCGGGCGCTCGTAACAGTGGGTGACGAAGGGCAGCGCGGCGATCTCGGGGCCGACCTCCGCGACCCGGTCGTCGGGCACGTTCCAGACCGTCATCCCGTTTTCCGTGTAGCCCAGCGCGTAGTGGTTCGGCACGACGCCGATCCGGCGGATCTTCCCCTCCCGCTCGAATCGCTTGATCGTCTCGAGGACCCACTCGGTCTCTCGACCGATCGTGTCGGCGACGTCGGCGTAGGGCGTCTCGGTGAGGGGAAGGCCGTCCTGGACCTCGAGGACGAGGTCGCGTTCGGCCGGTGAAAGCGTCTCGCTGTCGGCCGGCACCACGTCGGGGCCGAGATCGGTGCAGTCAACGCCGGCGCGCTCGACGTCGCCCTCGCCGTCCAGCGGGCCGTCGACGTAGAACTTCGCCTCGACGCGGAACTCCCGCTGTTTCGGCAGGTTGTACGTTTCCTGCCCGGTTTCGTCTTCGATCTCCGCGAGAACGTCTTCGACGCGATCCTCGTCGGCCACCGACACGACGAACCAGACGTTCAGATGGGGGTGTTCGCGCTCGTAGTTGTGGGCCACCTCGCGGTGGGCGTTGACCTGCTCGACGATCTCGTCGAACCGCTCTTCAGGGGCGTGCATGGCGACCAGCGTCGCCGCGCCGCCGATCTCCTGGGCGTTGACGAGCGGGCCGAACCGGGAGAGCACGCCGCGCTCGTCCAGGTCGCGGATCGTCTCGAGCAACTCGTCCGCCGTGATGTCGACCCCGCGGTCGCGCATCGCGGTCGCGGCCGGCTCGAAGGGCCGTTCGGTGACGGGGAATCCGCCCTGAAAGGCGTTGACGACCGCCCGCTCGCGCTCCGTGAGGTCGACGTCCGTACTCATACGTGACGGTCGGGACGCCCCCGATATAAGGGAACCGGACGGTGTCGGTCGACGGTGATAGCGAACGCGCCCGACCGACAACGCAGAAACCGCGTTGGGAATCAGTTATCCCGCCGCATCGCTCCCGCTTGACCGCCGGTCAGAAGGGATACTCGCGGTCCTCGTGTTGCAGCGAGATCCACTTCTTCTCGGTGACCTCCTCGAGGAAGTCGGTGGTGTTGTAGCCGCCGACGCCTGAGGCGCCGGTGCCACCGAATGGGACGTGGGCCTCGTCGTTGATCGGTTGGTCGTTGACGTGGACCATGCCGGTCTCGAGGCGGTCGGCGATCCGCTTGCCGGCGCCGACGTCGCCCGCGTGAACGGAGCCGGAGAGGCCGTACTCCACGGCGTTGTGGAGTTCGACGGCCTCGTCGACGTCCGAGAACGGGATGACCGGCGCGATGGGGCCGAAGTGCTCGTTGCACGCGGCGGCCATGTCGTTGGTCNGTTCGACGGCCTCGTCGACGTCCGAGAACGGGATGACCGGCGCGATGGGGCCGAAGTGCTCGTTGCACGCGGCGGCCATGTCGTTGGTCGCGTCGGAGAGGACCGTCGGCGCGACGACCAGCGAGTCGTCGACGCCCTCGAGGTCGACGGTCTCGCCGCCAGTCTCCAGCGTCGCGCCCTGGTCGATCGTCTCCTCGACGTACTGGAGTATCTCGTCGCGCTGGGACTCGTCGATGATCGGGCCGACGATCGTGTCCGGATCGTGGGCGCTGCCGACGGGCAGCGACTCGGCGCGCTCGGTCAGCTTCTCGACGTACTCGTCGTAGACGTCCTCGTGGACGAGGTGGCGGTTGATCGAGATGCAGACCTGGCCCTGGTGGACGAAGTTCCCGAAGACCGCGGCGTCGACTGCCTGATCGACGTCCGCATCGGCGGTGACGATGTGGGCGTTGTTACCGCCCAGTTCCATCGCCGCTTCGGCGAGGTTCTCGCCGGCGGTGGCGGCGACCTGCCGACCGACGGGGGTCGACCCGGTGAAGGCGACGACGTCGCTCTCGGGATGGCCGGCGACGCGGTCGCCGATCTCCGAGCCCCGGCCGGTGACGACGTTGAGGACACCCGCGGGGAGGCCGGCTTCCTCGAACAGCTTCGCGATGAGGAGTCCGCCCGCGATGGGCGTGTTCGTCGCCGGCTTGAGCACGACCGAATTCCCGGCCGCGATCGCTGGCGCGACCGCCCGCATCGAGAGGTTCAGGGGGAAGTTCCACGGCGAGATGACCGTGACGACGCNTCGACGATGTTCTCCTTGCCCGGGATGTTCGAACGAGCGTGTTCGCCTTTCATCCGCCGGGGCAGCGTCGCCGCCTCGGCCGCCTGATCGGTCGCGAGGTGGACCGACGTCCCGCCCATGACCCGGCTGCCGCCGGCCTCCCGGACGAGGAGTTCGACGATGTCCTCCTCCCACTCTTCGAGGCGTTCGACGACGCCCTGGACGATCTCCTCGCGGGTGGCCGGCGGCTGTTTGGCCCACTCCGTCTGGGCGTCCGCGGCGGCCTCGTAGGCCGCGTCGACGTCCGATTCGACGCCCGCGGGGACCTCCGTGATGACCTCGCGAGTCGAGGGATCCTCGACCGCGAGCGTCTCGCCGCTCTCGGACGGCACCCACTCCCCGTTGAGGTACAGTTCTCCCCAATCCGCCGTGATCGAAATGTCCAGTGACATTCATCGATACTGTGGCGCACGGTAGTATAACGCTCACGGTGCTCGAACGGTTCGCGTTGACACAATCCCGAACCTCTATTATTATAACAGCGGAGTCTCAGAGAGAGATTCAGACGTGCACGGCGATCACGTCGCCCGATTCGAACGAGGATACTGGAACAGGGCTGAAACGACAGCGGCGTATCGGCGGTCGGAACGAACCGACTCGAGTTCGCAACAGCGGTATGACTGCCGACGGTCGCGCGAACGACCGACCGAGCCGGGACGCCGTTCGGCGGGCGGTTCCAGAGACGAGAGCGGGACGGTTCGCGCGGCGGTCGCTACTCGTCGCCCCGAACGCCGGTGACCTCGTGGCCGAGCTCGCGGATGTCCTCGAGAATCCCCTCGTGGTCTGCGCTCGCCCGGTAGTAGATGACGATGTCGAAGCTCCCCTCGCGAAGCAGTTGCTGGCACTCCCAGACGAACTCCTCGTCGTCCAGCGTCAGCCCCTGGTGCTGGTTCGAGGAGAAATCGGAGTCGTCGTTGCCGGAGTAGACGTAGCAGTCCTCGGGATCGTACCCCGAGCGCTCGGCGATGACGTCGCCGACGTCGAGGGTCGCCTGCATCATCTGGACGTCCTCCTGGCCGTCGTAGTCGGTGTGGACGATCGCCCCGTTGAGATCGATCTCGCCGGGCTCGAGCAGTGCCTTGGTCCGCTGGTAGAGGTCGTCGTCGATCGCGTCTGGCATTGTCAGAACCGAGCGGGGCCGAACGGATAGCGGTCACGATTTTCTCGAGGAGCCTGCGTTCTCATGCTGCTAGATGGCACGCAAGACACATAGGGATAGAAGACCTTTACTCCGGCAATGAAGCGGTGGCTCCGTGAACGCGTCGACGCTGCCTACGAGCGGCTGCTCTCGCGAGAGATTTCCGGCGCACCGACCCACGTCGCGGTGATTCAAGACGGGAACCGACGGTACGCCCGCAGCAACGGCGACGACGCTCCCGAAGGCCACCGCGAAGGTGCGAAGACGACCGAACGGGTCCTCGAGTGGTGTCAGGACATCGGCGTCGAGGAGCTGACGCTGTACACGTTCTCGACCGAGAACTTCAACCGGCCCGACGAGCAAAACGAGGCGCTGTTCGATCTGCTCTGCGAGAAACTCCACGAGTTCGCGGACGCCGACCGCGTACACGAGAACGAGGTCTGCATCCGGGCGATCGGCGAGACGGAGCTGCTCCCCGACCGGGTGCAACACGCCATCGAATACGCCGAACGCCGTACACAGGAGTACGACCAATTCGTGCTCAACATCGCGCTCGCGTACGGCGGTCGGTCGCGGCTGCTCGAAGCCGCCCGCGGGGTCGCCGAGGACGTCGAGCAAGGCGACCTCGACCCAGCGGAAATCGACGTCGAGGACATCGAACGCCGACTTTACGACCGCCCGATCCGGGATGTCGACCTCATCATCCGACCCGCCGGCGAGGAGCGGACCTCGAACTTCCTGCCGTGGCACGCCAACGGCAACGAGGCGGCCGTCTTCTTCTGTACGCCCTACTGGCCGGAGTTCTCCAAGACGGACTTCCTGCGGGGGATCCGAACCTACGAACACCGCGCCGAGTCCTGGCGGCGAAACCGCGCTCGGCGGGCGCTGGCCCTGCTGGGCGCCGTCAGCGACGCCGAACTCGCGGAGGCGAAGTCGGTCGTCGAGCGGTTCCGCGACTCGCTGCCGACCGCCGAACAGCCCGATCCGGAGGAGTTAGAGACGATCCAAAACGAGCAGGGCGACGGCATCGACTCGAGCAGTCGGGCCGCCGACTGATCGACTGCGACCGCCGACGCACTCGCAGTCGCAATAGGGAGCCGACGCGACCCCAAAAATTTTACCGATATGTGTGGAAAAATAATAACCATGGTAGTAGCTGGCAGCGTCGTCGACATCGAGCGGCTCGCGCAAGTGACGAATTGCTCGATAGAGGCGGCTGCAACCCTGCTCGGGAGTTCACGGACGCGGATCGCGCTTCGGGTGCTGTCGCGGTGTGACCCGCCGGTCTCGCTCGATCGACTGGCGGCCGACGTCGCCGCGGTCGACGACGAGCGAACCCGGGCGGCGGCCCGCATCACGCTCGTTCACGCGACGCTGCCGAAACTCGAGGACTACGGGCTGCTCGAGTACGATCTCCGATCCGGAACCGTCCATCTGTCGGGTCCCCTCGTCGCCCTCGAGGAGCCGCTGGGAACGCTGCCGGACGGCGACGACCGCGAGTCGAGCGACGTCCGTGACCGGCGCCGTTAGCGGCCGAACCGACGCGAGCGGTTACAATATTCCCGGACGGCCCGCAGGAAGTCCCGCTTGCGGAAGTCCCGCCAGTTGACGTCCGTGAAGTACAGTTCCGAGTAGACCGACTGCCAGATCATAAAATCCGAGAGCCGCTCGGCGCCGGTCTTGATCACGAGGTCTGGCTCGGAGGGGAAAACGAGGTGATTCTCGACCCGCTCGTCGTCGATCTCCTCGGGCGCCAGTTGCCCGCCCTCGACGTGTTCCGCGAGCGTCCGGACCGCGCTGGTGAACTCGTGTTTCCCGCCGAGACCGATTCCGATTCGAATGGGCGCTTCCGCCGGCGTCCGATCGTCGGGGCCGCGGACGGCCACCTCGCGGGGCGCCTCGAGGGTCTCGAGTTCGCGTCGCAGGGCCGGCACCGCCGCGGCGTCGAGGACGCTGACGTAGACGGTCACCTGGGTGGCGTACTCGAAGGCCCACGCGAAGAAGTCCGTCAGCGTCCCGTAAGCGTCCCGCTCTAAGAGGTCGCGCTCGGTGATGACGAGCGCGATGTGATCGGGGAATTCGCCGTCGTGGCGACGGATGCGGAGGCTGAGATACTGTTCGTACAGACCCACGGCAGTGTGTTTCCCGTCCGATCCCATACCGGTTTCGGGTTTTCGCGGGTAGCGATTCCTCGTCTCGGCCGGCGACCGACCCGCCTGTAGCCGATCGGTCGGTCGTCCGAACGGAGAGGTTCCGACGCAACACCCCAGTGAGGCGGGGCAGAACGGCCACAGCGGAGTTCACGAAGCTTCAAGTGAACGCCACAGAAAGGACTCGATATCGTGACAGCACCTGTTCGGCGAGCAGGCGTGTTTGCAGCCCTCTGTACGCTCGCACTCGCCGTTCCGCTCGGCAACCCGCATGTCGGGGCTGTGATCGCCGCCGTCGCGGCTCTCGGGGCGCTCGCCGTGACCGACGGGCCGCTCTTCGAACTGCTGGCCTATCCGAGCGACTACGAAGCGGGGCGCCTCTACGGCATCGTCACGCTCGTGCTCGCGGGGACCACGCTCGGCCTCATCGCGGTCACGACGTCGATGTCGATCGCGGTTTTCGTCGGGACCGTCCTGCTGGTCGGATACGGCAACCTCGCCGAGCAACTCGCCCACCGGTGGACCGACCGCGATGTCGTCCACACGGCGGCCTTCTGCGTCGTCGCGACCGTCGCCGCCGTCGTCGGCCAGTCGGTGGCGCGCTCGATCGCCGACGGCGCCGCCTTCGAGTCGCTGTCGCCGGCGCTGCCGACGATGCTCTTCCTCGGGGCCAGCGGCGCGTTGCTGGCGTCACTGCTCCGGGACATCCTGTTCGCGAACGACGATCCCGTCGTCATGCTCACCGTCGGCCTCCTCGGCTGGCTGATCGCGGAGCTCGAGCCGGCGCTGGCCCTCTCCGGGGGCGAGATCGTCGTCGCGCTCGCGATCACCGTCGCATTCGGCTACCTCTCCTACGCCCTCGAGACGGCCTCGATCGCGGGGATGCTCACCGGGATCCTGCTGGGGCTGTTGACGATCGTCCTCGGCGGCTACGGCTGGTTCGCCGTCCTCATCTCCTTTTTCGCCATCGGCGGCCTCTCCTCGAAGTACCGCTACGAGGAGAAGGCCGAACGCGGCGTCGCCGAGGACAACAACGGCGCCCGGGGCAGCGGGAACGTCCTCGGTAACGCCGCCGTCGCGCTCGGGGCCGTCCTGGGATACGCGGCCAGCTCGGCGACGCTGTTGCCCGGCAATCCGGAGCCGAGCCTGTTTCTGTTCGCCTTCGCCGGCTCCGTCGCCACGGCGATGAGCGACACCCTCTCGAGCGAGATCGGCAGCGTCTTCGAGACGCCCCGGCTGATCACCACCTTAGAGCCCGTCGAACCCGGCACCGACGGCGGGGTCACTTGGCAGGGCGAGATCGCCGGCATCGCGGGCGCGATCATCGTCGCGACCATTTCCTACGGTCTCTTCGACGCGGTCGCGACCGTCGGCGCGGCGATCATCGTCGCCGCCGGCGTCGTCGGCATGACCGTCGACAGCCTGCTGGGAGCGACCCTCGAGGGGCGGGTGCTCGGCAACCAGAGCGTCAACTTCCTCGCGACGCTCTCGGGCGCGCTGGTCTGTGCACTGTTGGTCCTGTCGTTTGCCGTGCTCGGCTGAGAAGAACACCGATCGACAAGGGTCGCGAAAACGAGACGCGTTCCGTCCGCCCGGCTGCGGTGGCCGGTCTCAGTCGTCGGCGGTGGGGAACGAGCGTTCGGCGGTTTTCCCGGTCGATGCCTCGAGGTCGTCGAGCCGATCGTCGGGAACGATACGGTCGAGTCGGTCGTCGGCGCGCGCCTGCCCGGTCGCGCTGGCAGCGGTCGCCCAGAAGATCGTGAGCATCCAGACGCCGAGCAACGCGAGCGCCGCTGTTACCGGCGGTGTCATTACCGCTCGGTCGGCGCTCTCGGCTTATCAATTACTCGTCCGAGTCCCGCTCGCTGGGAGTCGCGCGAGCGCCGCATTAACAGCCACAGGAGTCGCCACAGCCGCGGCCGCCAGTCGACCGTCGAATCCACAGGTAGAGGCCGCTCCCGACGACGACGGCGCCGCTCCCGACCAGCAGTCCGGAGACGGTGCCGACGGCCGGAACCGCGACGGGCTCCGGCGGTACGAGCGTGCCGATACCGAGCCCGACGATGACGGCCGCGAGGAACTTCCCGATCCAGAGTGCAGAGGTCGACTCGAGCGCTGCTGTCTCCATCTTTCCCGAACTGTCACTCAGTACCACCTTCAGTCTTGGGGACGAGACGGGCGACTCGAGAATCGGGATCGAACCGGGACTCGAGGCCGAACAGGGCGACCCGACGGCGGCCGCTACTCCGTGTTCGGCGGTTCGTCCGCGATCTCGTCGATCGCGTGGATCTGAACGGCGGTCGGTCGCTTGGTGAACTGCCCCAGCGAGCGCGCGACGATCCGCTCGACGCCGCGGTCCGCCGCGAGATCGAGCAGCCGCTGGTCGAGGATCTCGTCTAAGACGATCGTCGTCGGCGCCGTCTCGAGTCCCTCGAGGGTGTCGTAGGCCCCGCTCGCGTCGGCCTCGTCGACGGCGTCGCCGTCGGCGTCGAGAAAGCGGACGCGGCCGGTGTTCCGCCGGACGATCGCCGTCGCGTGGCCGTAGACGGTCTCGGGTTCGGCGTCGGCGTCACTGGTATCGTCCCCAGCCGCCGCGCCGGAACCGGGTTCGGCCGATGTTGACTCGGCGGTCGGCTCCGTTGCTGACGCGTCTGAGATGTCATCGCGGACGGCACCGTCGTCGACGGTCTCGTCCCTGCCGTCCATGTCGCCGGTCGGCGCCGAGGGACTCGCCGTCTCGGGCGGTGACGTCGCGGGACCGTCGATCGCCTGCGACGAGTCGTCGGCGTCGCGGTCGGTCGCCGACTCGGTCGGCGCCGGGGCCGGGGTCGAACTGCCGTCGGTCGCGGCGACGGCCTCGCGGGGCTCGTTCATCCCCGAGACGGTATCGTAGGGGACCTTGTTCCGCAGGGCGGTGAACAGCTGGTGGTGGTCGAGATCCTCGACGGACTCGCCGGCCGGCGCGAACGCGACGTAGTCGACGTCGCCGACCTGGGACAGTTCCTCGAGGATGAGGTCACCGCCCCGGTCGCCGTCGAGGAACGCCGTGACCGTGCGATGGTGGGTCAGTTCGGCCACCGCGTCGGGGACGTTGGTTCCCTCGACCGCGATGGCGTTCTTGACGCCGTACTTGAGAAGAGTGAGGACGTCGGCACGGCCCTCGACGACGATGATCGCGTCGCTGTCGGTCACGCGGGGACCCGCGGGGAGCCCCTCGTACTCGGTGATGTCCTCCACGCGGACGTGTTGGCGGACCTCCGCGAGGATCTCTTCGGAGGACATGACGCTATCGTCGAAGCCCGTCTGGAGCAGTTCCTTCGCGCGGTCGACGACCGCCTTGCGCTTGGCCGCGCGGACGTCCTCGATTTCGGTTACCTCGAGGTCGGCCCGGCAGGGGCCGACCCGGTCGATCGTCTCGAGGGCGGCGGCGAGCGTCGCGGTCTCGACCTTGTCGAGGCTGGTCGCGATGGTGAGGTGACCTCGAGACTGGCCGCCCGTGCTGACGATTTCGACGTCGATGCGTCCGACTTTCTGCGACTGGCGGAGGTCGCGGAGATCGAGTTCGTCGCCGAGCAGGCCTTCGGTCTGACCGAAGATCGCGCCGACGACGTCGCTCCGCTCGACGACGCCCTCGGCCGTAACATCGGCGTGGATGAGATATTTCGACGTGTCTTCCATAGATCTGTCCTCGCTGCGCGGTCCCGCGGTCGGGATCGCGATCGGTTTATGTAGGTTTTGGATCGTGACGGGGAAATAGCTGTTGACCTTGCAGAACGCCGAGGATCGAATCGGCCGCCGGCGGAGGTCGACCGGCCCGGCGATCGGACCGTCCTCGAGTCGCCTCGAGCGGGACTCAGTACGCCGGGCGGTACCGGTACCAGTAGGCCGTGACGGCGAGCAACACGAGCAGACCGCCGAGGAAGAAGAGCAGGCCCGGCGGCGCGACGTCGAAGATCGCGTCGGCCACGTCCGCGGCGCCGTCGGCCGCCGCGTCGACGGTCTCGTTGTCGGTTGCGTTCTCGGTCGTCCCGTTGTCGTCGAGGCTCGACGCGCCGTCGCCGCTGGGTTCGTCACTGGTGATTCCGACGTCGTCCGACTGCTCCTCGAGGGCATCGGCACCGTCGCCGTCACCGCCCCCGCTTCCGTCCGTCCCGTCGGCCTCGCCCCCGCCATCGGTACTCTCCGGCGTCGCCTCGGCGGGCGCGGACTCCGTCACCGACTCGGCCCACCGCGTGAGACTGTACTGGACGAACAGGCCGCCGGCGGCGAGCAGCGCGACCCCGCCGACGAACCGCGAGAGGGCCTCGCGCAACAGGCTGGCCGTCGACTCGTCGCTCGTGACGATCAGCGGCCCGTCGGTCGTCGCGTAGACGCTCATCTCGTTGCCCCGCGAGGAGTACCACGTGTCGACGACCTCGACGAGCCCCGCCTCCTCCAAGTTCTCGAGGTGGTAGCGGACGTTCTGGATCGAAGAGTCGATGGCCTCGGCGACGTCGCTGGGCGTCGCGGGTTCCTCGTCGAGGCGCGCGTAGATCCGGCGGGCCGTCGTCGAGGAGAGCGCGCTGAACACCGCGTCGGCGTCCTCGCCCTCGAGGCCGACGATCCGCGGCTGGCCCTCGGTTTCGGCGGGTTCGGAGCGAAACGGGAACAGCCGGGCCATGTGAGTCGCTTCGTACTCGCGCGGCGATTACTATACGTTTTGTCCTGTCTGAAAGAGCGATTTTACCTTCGGATAACCAGTGGCTTGCGCTGGCAAAGAGCGATTTGAGTCCGAAACGACCGGCGGAGAGCGCTCTCGAGGCGTCGATAACGAAACGTCTTCAATCGCGACGGTTGAAGGGAAACTGTTACCAACGTCGGGCCGAACACCCGGATATGCGTCGACTGCAACTCCTGGGGTGGTCCGCGGTCGGGACCGTCCTCTGTGCGCTGGCGGTTCCGTGGTTCCTCTGGGGCGATTCGACGATCGTCGCCGGCCTGCCGCTGTGGCTCTGGTGGCACGTCGGCTGGATGGGACTCGCGTCCGTCGTCTTCTGGACATTCGCTCAGCGGGCGTGGGGAATCGGCATCGAACCCGGACATGGGGACGACTCGAGCGACGCGAGCGGGTCGGAGACCTCGGGCCTCGAGCGCGGGGATCGCTCGTCGCGGTCGGCACCGGGAGGTGACCGGCCGTGAGCGTCGCCGTACAGCTGGGGATCATCGTCGGCTACCTGCTACTGGCGCTGGCCGTCGGGCTGGTCGCCTACCGACTGACCGACCGGACCGCGGAGGACTTCTATCTCGCGAGTCGGACGCTGGGAACGGTCGTCCTACTCTTTACGACCTTCGCAACGCTGCTGTCGGCGTTTACCTTCTTCGCCGGTCCGAACATCGCCTACGCGCAGGGTCCCGAGTGGATCCTCGTCATGGGACTGATGGACGGGATCATCTTCGCGATTCTCTGGTACGTCATCGGCTACAAGCAGTGGCTGCTCGGCCGCCAGTACGGCTACGTCACGCTCGGCGAGATGCTCGGCGACCGCTTCGGGTCGAAACGGCTCCGCGGGCTGATCGCCGGTATCAGTTTGTTGTACCTCTTCCCGTACGTGATGCTCCAGCAGGTCGGCGCCGGGACCGCCCTCGAGGCGCTCACCGAGGGCGCGATCCCCTACGCCGCCGGCGCGGGGCTGATCACCGCGTTCATGATCCTCTACGTCGTCGTCGCCGGGATGCGCGGGATCGCCTGGACCGACACCTTGCAGGGCGCGTTCATGCTCGTCACGACGTGGGTCGCGACGATCTGGGTGCTCGCTGCCGTCGGCGGTCCCGGCGCCGCGACCGAAGCGATCGCCTCGAGCGAGGCGACGAGCGGATTCCTCTCGCTGGGCAGCGCCTATTACACGCCCCAGTGGATGCTCTCGACGGCGATCACGATCGGCTTCGGCGTCGCGATGTTCCCGCAGGTCAACCAGCGCTTCTTCGCCGCAGGGTCGAAGACGGTGCTCAAGCGCTCGTTTGCCCTCTGGCCGATCCTCTGCGTCCTGCTGTTCGTCCCCTCGTTCATGCTCGGCGCGTGGGCCGCCGGCCTCGAGGTGACGGTGCCGGAGGGCGGTAACGTGCTCCCGATCGTGCTCGCCGAGTACACGCCCGTCTGGTTCGCCGCGCTCGTCATCGCCGGCGCGATGGCGGCGATGATGTCCTCTTCGGACTCGATGCTGCTATCGGGGTCGTCCTATTTCACGCGGGATCTGTGTCGCCCGACCCTCGCGTTCTTCGGACGGGCGCTCTCCGAGCGAGGCGAGGATCTGATCGCCCGAATCGGCGTCGTGGTCTTCGCCAGCGCGGCCTTCCTCGCGAGCCTCTGGAACCCCGCGACGCTGTTCGAACTCGGCGACGCGGCCTTCAGCGGCTTCGCGCAACTGGCGCTGCCCGTACTCGTGGCCCTCTACTGGCGCCGGACGACTCGAACGGGGATCACGGCCGGAATCCTCGCCAGTCAGGCGTTCTACCTCTTGAGCCTCTTTCTCTCGATCGTTCCAAGCAGCTACGCCGGCTGGACGGCCGGCGTCGTCGGCATGGGCGTCGGACTGCTCGTCACCGTCGCCGTCTCGCTGATCACGACGCCCGCGGCCGCCGAGCGGCGGGCGATCTACTTCGAGCGGCTGGGCGCGGACTGAACGGCCGTCCGTCCGGCCGACCTCGCCGCGGCGCAACTGGTCTCTCGTGACTCCCTTGCCACTGGCACCGGGATTTTGTAGTTCGTCGCCCTGGGTACGCGCATGGACCTCGAACTCGACGGGAACAGCGCACTGGTGACGGCCTCCTCGAGCGGTCTCGGCTTCGCGAGCGCCGAGGCCCTCGCCGAAGAGGGCGCGAACGTGATGATCTGCGGCCGCGACGAGGAGCGCCTGGAGGAGGCCCGCGAGAAACTCGCCGAGGTGGGTGACGGAGAAGTCCGGGCGACGCCGACCGACCTCACGGACCCCGACGAGGTCTCCCACCTCGTCAGCGAGACGGCCAACGCCTTCGGCGGGATCGATCACCTCGTCACCTCCTCGGGCGGCCCGCCGAGCACCACCTTCCTCGAGACCGACGAACAGGACTGGTACCAGGCCTACGACCTGCTGGTGATGAGCGTCGTCTGGACGATCGAGAACGCCCACGAGCACCTCCTCGAGTCCGACCACGGTACGATCACCTGCATCACGTCTCGGACGGTCCGCGAGGTGGCCGATGGCCTCCTGCTGTCGAACTCCGTACGCCGCGGCGTGATCGGCCTCGTCAAGACCGTCTCACGGGAGTTCGCGCCCGAAATTCGCGCGAACGCGGTCCTCCCGGGAACGATCGAGACGCCCCGCATCGAGGAACTCATCGAGGCGAACATCGAGCGCGGCGTCTACGAGGACTACGAGGAGGGGCTGGCGGACATGTCGAGCGACATCCCGATGGACCGCCTCGGCGAGCCCCGCGAACTCGGCGACGTCGTGGCGCTGCTCTCGAGTCCCCGCGGGAGTTTCGTCAACGGTGTCGCCCTCCCGATCGACGGCGGGCTGTTGCGGAGTTAGGCGCGCTCGAAACCGCGTTCGAACTCCCTCGAGCGTGATTCGAACAGTAGGTGCACTCTCTGCGGTGGCGCGCGGTCGGGAGTCTGAGCGATAGCGAAGACTCCCGACGAAACTGCGCGAGGTCTTCGCGAACGTGTGAGCGAAGGCTTGTCAGAGCGTGCTCTGACAGTGGATGAGCGAGCGACTGAAGGGAGCGAGCGAATCGGTTGGGGAGGGTGTGGCAATTCCCTGTTGCCAGAACAAGCAGACCGCTTCGCTGTTCTTTTCGTGCCGTTCGAACGTCCCGTTCCATTCACGAGCCTCTACGTCGATCGGTCCAGCGGTACCCGTTCTCGAGTATCGCCATTCAAATCACCTCCTCGAAAGAATCCTCGTTCCTCGTTCTCGTAGCAACGGTGATTTCCACGTCCTCACTGCGCTCGGACAGCCGACAGCGCGCGCCACTGCACACTGGCTTTCCGGTGGGTACACTCAGAATCGCGAGCGGGACGCTGAGATCGTGTTCGGCGACGGGTTCGTCACTCGAACCGAGCCTCGAGCAGCCGTTCGACGTACTTCGCGAGCACGTCGACCTCGAGGTGGACCCGATCGCCGACCGACTTCTCGGAGAGCGTCGTGAGGTCGTAGGTCGTCGGGATGATGGCGACGGTCACTCGGCCAGCGGCTTCGTCTAGATCGGCGACGGTGAGGCTGATCCCGTCGAGCGTGATCGATCCCTTCTCGACGACGTACTTCGCGTACCCCTCGGGCAGTTCGAACTCGAAGAACCAGTCCTCTTCTACGGACTCGATTTCCGTCACCGTCGCGACCGCGTCGACGTGGCCCTGGACGACGTGGCCGTCGAACCGGCCGTCGGCCGGCATCGCTCGCTCGAGGTTGACGATCTCTCCCTCCTCGAGGGTCCCCAGATAGGTCCGCTCGACCGTCTCGGTCGCGAGGAAGACCTCGAACCACGCGCCGGTTTCGAAGCGTTCGACCGTCAGGCAGACACCGCTGACGCTGATGCTCTGGCCGTGCTCGAGGCCCGTCGCGACCGCGTCGGCGCCGATGCGCAGTCGGAGACCGTCGTCGGTCCGCTCGCGAGCGACGATCTCGCCGGTCTCCTCGACGATTCCAGTGAACATACTCGAAGGTCCGAGTCGACGGATAAAGCCGTTCCGAACTCGGAACTCGTTCCAGATCTGTGGCGACTCGAGTGTCGCCGGCGGCGATGATGGAGTCGCCGCGCTTTTGACCGCATCGCGCGTACGCCGGGGTAATGGCCGGTATCATCGACACGATCAAACTCGCGGGGACGCTCGTCTTCGCGCTTCCCGCCGCCATGGCCGGGATCCAGTTCCTGATCGACGGGAACACGCTCGTCGGCGCGACCCTAGTCACCCTCGCGGTGTTGCTCGTCGTCGTCCAGCATCACCTGACGACGCCGTCGGACCTCCCCGAACTGGTCGCCAAACGAGTCGTCGGATCGGTCGTCAGCGACCCGGAATCCGAGGACGAGGACCGCGACATCGTGGACGTGACTCCCGAGGACGAACGGAAGTAGTGTTCAGGTATCAACAGTTATTCCGCTGGAGCGACTACGGACCGATAGATGTCGGACCTCATTCTCGGACTTATTCACGCCGTCAACTTCGTAGCCGAGGGCGTCCTGAGCGTTTACGCTCGAGTAACTAGTTCCGAAGCGGACGCAGACGGCGACGCGACCGACGAGCGCTCGATAACCGACTCCAACGATACCCACTGAGCGCGCCGGTGGCCGCTACTCCTCGAGCAACGCCCGCGGCTCGAGCGAGCGCGACGGCGCCGACAGATAGGTCGCCCGCTCGCCCTCGTCGCCCTTCACGAGGAGGTCGGCGATCCGCAGCCAGCGGTCCCCCTCGACCCGCACCGCCGACTCGAGTCGCACGACGCTTCCGGACTCGATCTCGTCGCCGCCCGCGAGCGGTCGCTCTCGGGGCTCGAGCCCGACGCCGCCGACCCGCGTCGCGACGGCGTCGGGATCCTCGAAGCCGAACGCGCGGACCTCTGCCTCGAGGTCGGCCTCGACGGCGGTGACCGACTCGCTGTCGGCGGTCAACATCGCCGCCGCGGAGCGAAACGACTGGGTCGCGCCGACGTGGGCCCGCCGCTCCCGACCGCCGTCGCCGTCGACGACGAGCGTGCGGACGAGCCCCCCGTGGTAGCCGTCCGGACCGCGGGGCGCCGTCTCGAGGACGATCGGTTCGGCGGGTCGAAGCGGTTCGTCGGCCGCGTCGGCGCCGCCAGCGGCGACGGTCGCGTCACGACTCGAGGGCGCGTGTCCGGAATCGGGATTGACGACGGTGTTGCCCGCGGGAAATGCGCCCGCTGCCACGATGCCCTCGTCGATCGCCCTCCGGAGCCGGGCCGGGGTCACGGCGTCGCCGTCGGCCACGAGGTGGCCGTCGTCGACCGTCGCGTCCGCGAGTAGCGCGGCCCCCCGACGGATGCCGGCGCCCGCGGCGGTCTGCGCGGCGGCGATCCGCTCGCGTTCGGCCGGCGTTTTCGCCGCGCGAGCGCGTTCGAGGACGTCCGTCGAGGCCGGTTCGAAGCCGGCTTCCTCGAGGTAGAGCGCGGCGTCGTGGGGGAGCCGCGCCGGCGTCAGAACCGTTCCGGAAGCGACGCGATCGGCAAGTTGCGAGGCGAGCACTCGAGCGGGATGGGGCGACGCGTCGGCGGCCGTGGCCGTGAGCCATTCGCGCGTGTCACCGTCGAACGCGACGGCCGTGAGCGGTTGCTCCCGCTCGACCACTGACTGATCGCTGCGTTCCTCGGGCTCCGCGAGCGCCACCTGGCAGTACCGGAGTCCCGGATCGCGCGGGGAGCCGACGTGAACGAACGCGACGGCGTCGCGGTGCTCGAGGGCTTCGGCGAGACGCGACTCGAGGCGGTCGGCGACGCTGCCCGCGGGTGCGGTAGCGGCGTCGCCGCCGCTGGCGTCTTCGCTCTCGCCGATCGAGTCGGCGTCGGTCACGGCGCTTCGGCTTCGACCTCGTTGTCGTCGGCCTCGGCGTCCTGGGCGTCCTGGGGTTGCTGGGCCTGCTCGATCAGGTCCTCGAGGGGCATATCGGTCAGCCGGTTGTTGAGCAGGACGTCGATCGGCAGCGTCGGCGCGCCGTCGACTAAGTTCTCGAGGAGGACGAGCCGTTCCCGGGCCCGGGACATGCCGACGTAGAAGACGCGGCGTTCGTTGTCAGTGAGAACGGGGACGGGTGAGGTGTTCTTGGTGAACTCCTCGACGCCGGGGACGTCCTCGGGGTCGTCGACGGTCGCGACCATCTGCTCGACGACCTTCTCGGTGAGGTCGGTGCCGACGATGACGTGATCGGCCTCGCGACCCTTCGCGGAGTGGATGGTGCCGACGCGGACGCGGTCGGTCTCCATCCCGAGGTACTCGCCGATCGCGAAGTACGACCGGACGCTCTTCTTCTGGAAGTTGGTGACCTTCCGAACCATGTCGGCCGCCGAGGCGGGACCGGGCATGAACGGCACGTGGTCCGCGACGACGTCGGCGGGGATCATGAGCTCCGCTAAGTCGTCGATACCGGCCTCCTCCTGGCGGTCGTCGATTGTGTCGAAGAGGTCGTCGCGCTCGTTGGTCCCGAACGCCGACTCCTGGAGCATGTCGGCGAGCCGCCGGGCCTGCAGGCCGGTGACGTCCCTGCCTTCGTCGATGGCTTCGACGGCGCGGACGTACTGGGTGAGTCGGTCGGTCCACATCCGCTGGTCGGTCAGCGACGTGAACGGAACGCCCTCGGTAATGAACTCATCGATGAACTGGAACATCTGGTAGCGCGCCCGGAACAGGATCATGACGGTGCCGTCGGTCTGATCGAGCGTCCGCCGGACGTTCCGGACGACGTCGAGCATCGACGCGTTCGCTCGCGCCTCAACGGCGCCGCCTTCCTTGCGGGGCTTTAGGTCCTTGTCCTGGCGGGTCTCGATGTGGCGGATCTCCTTGTTGACCGCGTTGAGGACGTTCGAGGGGAGTCGATAGGAGTTCGGGAGAATGACGTCCTCGTCGACCTGCTCGTCGAGCAGGAGCGCGGGGTCGGCGCCCTGCCAGGAGTAGACGACCTGGTCGTCGTCGCCGGCGATCAGCACCTGCCGCATGTGGGGTTTCCACTCCTCGTAGACGTCGTACTGCAGCGTGGTGATGTCCTGGAACTCGTCGATCACCAGGAAGTCGACGTTCGGAAGCAGGGAGCGCTGTGCGACCCGCTCGAGCATGTCCGCGAAGCCGATCTTGCCCTCCTCGCCCTTGTAGGAGCGCCAGGCGCGGATCGCCTCGGGGACGTCGATCCGGTCGTCGTCGCTGGGCCAGGTCGGGGTGTACTTGTTGCCCTCCTGGGCGTTGGGATCGATTTCGGGCGGCAGTCGAACTTCTTCGTCGTTCCACTGGAAGGGGACGTCGTACCAGTCGGTGACGTCCCGTCGGGTCCGCTGGAGCCACTGGCTGGTCGCAATGACCTTGTTCCCGATCGTCGTCGATCGGGCGGTTCGGCGACCGGCGCCCGAGTACTCGTCCTCGTACTCGATGCCGTACTCCTCGCAGAACTCTTCCTTGTCGGACTCGCCGATGACGTCGCTTCGAGAGAGGTCCAGCAGTTCGTAGGCCTTCGCGTGCATCGTACAGACGTTGCCCTGCAGTGCGCGGGGACTCTCGCCGAGTCGCTCGGCCAGTCGCTCGCGAACCTCCTGTGCTGCCGCTCGCGTGTACGAGACGACGAGGATATCCCGGAAGGTTACACCCTCCTCCTCGAGGATCTCTTCGACGTGGTCGAGCAGGGCAGTAGTCTTCCCGCTGCCCGGACCACCGAACAACCGGGTCACCTTCGTCTCCGTGGTAGCCATTATCCCTGTTCAGGGTCGCAATACCCATAAGTCACGTGGGTTTTCGTCGGCAAAAATCGACGGCCGTTCGACAACGGAAACGGATCGGGACCGACGGTCAGGGGTTCCGCGGGGAGCGGGCGGTTCGCACGTTGGCCCCGTCGCGGATCTTGTCCTGACAGTCGGGACAGACCCGCGGATCGTCGACGTCGCGCGGCGTAAACACGCGCGCGTAGGCATCCGTTACGAACGCGCCGCAGTTCTGGCATTCCGGCATTGTTCTCAGCGAACTATAGGGTAACCATACGTTATAGTTGTATCGCATATTATGCGTTGAAATTACGGGTAGACGGATGCCTAACCCACCGTCTTCGAGCCGGCGAACGCTGTTCCGTTCGGTTCGGCGGACGCGAAAAAACGAGCGACGCGGAGTCGCGTTACGGCGTCGGTTCCCACCCGCAGACGGTACAGGCCGTAGCGGACGTGTCGTGCAGGCCGCCACACTCGGGGCACTGCTTCTTGTTATACTCCTGCTCCCACCCGACTCGTTCTACGGTGTGACCGCGGTCCGAGAGGAATTGGTCGATGACGTCGTCACCGCCGTCATTGGGTGAGGTTGCCATAAGTGTGTCAATGGCTGCCACAGTATTAAACGATTGGGTTGACCCCCACATCTGCCTCGAACGCCGAACACCATCGGCGACCCGACGACGGGGGTCGTCCCTCCGATCGACTCGAGCGGTGTTCCAGCGCCGCCGGCACGACCCGCGGACTTTTCTCGGTCTCGGCCCAACTAGCTCCCATGAGCGACCTTCGCCTCGATGCGACCCAACTCGATCGCTACTCGAGACACGTCATCATGGACGAGATCGGGCCCGAGGGCCAACAACGGCTGCTCGAGGCCAGCGTCCTCGTCGTCGGGGCGGGCGGTCTGGGCTCGCCGGCGATCCAGTACCTCGCGGCGGCGGGGGTCGGCCGACTGGGGATCGTCGACGACGACGTCGTCGAGCGGTCCAACCTGCAGCGCCAGATCGTCCACGGCGACGCCGACGTCGGCCGCCCGAAGGTCGAGAGTGCCGCCGACTACGTCGACGCGCTGAACCCGGACATCGACGTCGAGACCTACGAGACCCGCATCACGGCCGACAACGTCGGCGAACTCGTCGCCGGCTACGACGTCGTCTTAGACGCCAGCGACAACTTCGGCACCCGGTACCTGCTCAACGATCACTGCGTCCTCACCGAGACGCCGCTCTCCCACGGCGCGATCTACCGCTTCGAGGGGCAGGTCACGACGTTCACGAACGAGCGCGGGGGAGAAGGGGACTCTCCGCCCTGCTACCGCTGTATCTTTCCCGAGGCACCCGAACCGGGCACCGTCCCCGACTGCGCCACGACCGGCGTCCTCGGCGTCCTGCCCGGGACCGTCGGCTGCATTCAGGCCACCGAGGTCGTCAAGTACATCCTCGGAAAGGGGGAGCTCCTCGAGGGGCGCCTACTCATGTACGACGCGATGGACATGAGCTTCGAGGAGGTGCCGATCCAGTCGAACCCGACCTGTCCAGTCTGTGGCGACGAGCCCGAGATCGAGTCGGTCGAGGACGTTAGCTACGAGGGGAGCTGCGAGATTTCCGCGGATTGAACATCTAATCAGCAAGAATTTACACTTCGGTTTCTCCAGATTGAGTGACCGCTCCGCGGTGGCGCGTGCTGTCGGCTGGTCGAGTGATCGCGAGACCAGCCGACGAAGTTACGCGAGGGATGAGCGACCGGAGGGAGCGAATCGGCTGGGGAGGGAGTGGCAATTCCTTGCTGCCACGAGAGGCGGAACCTCGCGTTCATCCAAACGCCGCTCGGAAACGCGCCTCGGAACGTTGTGGCTATCTTCACTGAGCAACGTCACGTGAAAAATCGGTCCCGCTATTCCGCGTCGTCGGCCAGCCGCTGCTGGCACGCCTCGAGGATCGCAACCTGTCGCTCGAGTAAGTCGCCGGCCATTTCGTCGTTCGCGTCGGCCATCTCCTCGAGTTGCGCTCGCATCGACCGGAGCAACTCGAGGTGAGACGCGAGCTGCTGCTCGAACTCGTCGGCGGCGAACTCGTCGGCCGGGAGCTGGGCGTTTGCGTCCTCGAGGTCGCCGATCGACCCCTCTATCGACTGGGGCGCTCGACGATCCGAATCGGCGCCACCCAGCAACGCACTGACGGCGTCGAAGTAGCCGCTGGTTGCCGACTGCGTCGCCTCGAGGCCCTGCCGTTGCAGCCGGAGCGGCGTCTCGACCGCGGAGCGGGCGGCGGCCTGCTGGGCGGCGATCCCCTGCTTGACCAGCTCCTGTCCGGCGGTCATCGCGGCCCGCTGTGCCGAAATCATCGCTCCGAGCGGCGAGTCCGATCGACCGTCTCCGCCACTCGTTTCGGTGTCGGTGCCGATCTCGGTCTCCGCGTCGGAAACCGCCGCCTCGTCGACGCGCTCTCTGGCGACCACTCCGTCCACGTGCTCGGCGTCGGTCGCCTGGCCGGCGAGCGTCTCCGGATCGAGCTCTGTCTCGGAACCCGCGTCCGCGTCGGAGTCGACCGCGGATTCGATGTCGACGTCGGGAACGACGTCCGTCGGCGACTGCTGCTCGTCCGACGTCGGCGACTCGAGTGCGGTCTCCGGCCGTGGATCGGCCTCGGGACCCGAGCGAGCGTCGACGTCGGGATCCAGTTCCGCCTCCGGGCGGGCGTCAGCCCGCGACCCTGAGTCGTCCGTCGCGACCGATTCGATGTCGACGCCCGTATCGACCGCATCGGCGAAGTCCGTCGATTCGGTCCCGCTCGAGGACGCCTCGCGGTCGGCCTCAGTGGTCGATTCCGCGGCCGACTCGAGGTCGAGACCGGTGTCGACCGCGTCGGCGACGTCGGCGTCCGCGTCGGTCTCCGTCCGGTCCGGTTCGTCGGATTGGTCGCCACTGGACGCTACCGCGGCTTCGATATCGGTGCCAGTATCCAGTTCGTCGGCGAGATCCGTCTCCTCGGTCGCCGGTTCCGACGCGTCGTCGCTCGAGTCGCTCGTTGCCGACTCCGCGGTCGATTCGGGAACGTCTCCGCCGTCGGCGTCGTTCTCGCGGCCGGTGTCGTCCTCGAGGTCGGCATCGGCCGGCGCCCCCATCTCGGCGTGGTCGGGTGCAGACTTGGCCTCGCCGACCGGCGCGTTCTGGACGCCCGCGCGATCCATCTCGCTGGGGGCATCCCCGTCTCGAGTGCCGCTCATTTCGTCGGGAGACGCCCGTGTATCGGCGGTTTCGGCGTCGATCCCGCTCTCCGTGTCTCCCTCGCTCCCCGTGTCAGACTCGTCGCCGACATCCGGCTCGCGCTCCGTCTCCGACTCGCTCCCTCTGCTCGTCTCGTCTTCCGTTCCCGGTTCGTCCATCTCGAGTGGTTCCGCCTCGATCTCGCTCGGCGTCTCGGACGTGTCGGCCCTGTTACGCGCGTCGCTATCGTCGGAAGCGTCTATCGAGTCATCCGCCATCGAGTCGTCGGTCTCCCCCATCGGTTCGATCGGGTCGGAGTCGGCGGAAGCGTCCGTCGACTCGTCCAGTTCTGGATCGCCGGGCGCGTCTATCGGCTCGCCCATTCCCGGTTCGTCGGGCGGGTCTACCGACTCGTCGATATCCGGGTCGTCGATCATGGACGGCTCCGCTGGCCGTGTCGTCTCCGACTGCGCGTCGTCGGCTTCGAACGGATCGGGCGCCTCGGTGGGCGTATCGGCGGGCTCGGCGGTCCGCTCGGTTGCGTTCCCCGTCGCAGTCTCTCCCTCATCGACGGTGTCACGCTGGGCGGTCCGGCTCATCTCTTCGGCGAGTTCGGTGTCCGGGTCGCGCTCCGCAGCGTTCGCGGGTTCGTCGTCCGCTCGAGACACCGGCTCCGTCGCGTCGTCGATCTCCGACGGCGTCGATGCCGCTCTGTCGAGGTCCGCCGGTTCGTCCGTCGACGTCTCGGACGCCGTCTCGCCCGCCGCGGCCGTCTCGAGGCGGATCGTCTCGCTCGAGATCTCGTCGACGGCCTCCTCGTGGATCGCGACGGCGTCATCGTGGCTCCCCCTCCAGCCGAGGGCGGCCCTGATCGAGTCGACCAGGCCGGCCCGGGGCTCGACGAGGGCCGTGTCGTCCTCGACGGACGTGACGGTCCCGATCACCTCGCCGGACTCGTTCTCGACGGTTTTCTCGAGATCGTCGTCGGTAAACGTGGCGCTCATGGGTGACTCTCGGGCCGCTCCGAGGCAAGCCACTGCTGCCTGCACCCGCGGGCTGCGTCAGAACCGCCGCTCTGACGGGTCGACACGGTGGGATCGTCGCTCGAGACCGAGACTCCTCAGCGTCCGGGCGGGTCGAACTCGGTCTGTTCCGACTGCGGTTCCGGTCCGGTATCGTCCCTGACGGCGCGGAAGGCCCGACGGTATCTGGCGATCTTCCGGTAGAGGAACGCGCCGATGGCGAGGTCGAACAGGACCACGTAGCCGATAAACGCCGCGCCGAAGGGAAGCGGGGTGAAGCCGGTGACGAGCTCCGGGACGATACCGACCGTAACGTTGTACGTGCCGTGGATGAACGCGGCGATCAACACCCCCTTCGTGGCGATCGACCCGGCGTGCTCGGGATTGAACTTCGCGAGTCCGAGGTAGTAGCCCGCGATCGCCGAGTAGATGACGTGGCCGGGACCGACGAGCGCCCGGACGGTCGTGGTTCCGGCGGCGACGGTGAGGAGTCCGCCGTCGGCCGTCGCGACCGCGCCGGAAATGTAGAGGGTGTTCTCGATCGCGGCGAAGCCGAGTCCGGCGACGGCGCCGTAGACTGCGCCGTCGATGACGGCGTCGAACGCCTCGCTCCGGTACGCGAAGAACCGGACCGCGAGCAGCTTCACCGTCTCCTCGACGGGACCGACGATCAGGTAGAAAAAGAGGACCATCCCGACGGAGCCGAGCGCCTGAAAGCTCGGACTGAACAGGGAGTTGACGACGGCCGCGAACGTCGCGAACAACACGGCCAGCACGAAGGTCGCGACGAGCAACGTGAGCGGTTCGTTCGTCGTGATATCCGAGTACCAGATGAAGGCCGCGAGGATCGCCGCCGGAACGACCGAGAGCCCGAAGAAGACGGCGATGAATATCGATCCCTCCTCGAGGACGAGCAGCGCCGGTTGGACCAGCAACGCGACGGTGATCGCGAACGCGACCGCGAGCACGATCGTCTGCAACCCGTAGTTAATCGCGGTGTAGATCGCGTACGCGAATCGATCGAGGCGGGATCTCGGCTCCCACGTCGAGACGTCGTACAGATCGGTCGACTCCTCGCTGGCTGCTTCGACCGGATCGCGCCTGCGTGCCATACGCAAGTGTACACGAGCCGGCCCAGTATAGGTTCGGCACACGGACTCAAGTGGTGGGTACCCGGCGGCGTTCGGACTCACCGTCGCCGGGAAAGAACCCAACTCGGAATCCACAAAGGCCCGCCCCGCGTATCGGTGCCCATGCACTTCGATCAGCGAACCCAGCAGGCGCTTCGCGACGTCGGCCTCGAGACCGACGATCTCCGAGCGGCCTCTGAGGCGGTCGTCGAGGCCGTCGAAGCCGACGCGGCGGCGCTCGAGGAGTTCTTCGACGAGCGCGACGCGGTCTACTCGGATATGGATATGGCTCACTCGTCATCGGACTACCCCGAACACGCCGTCGAGTACCTCGATCTGACGACCCACGCCGACGAGATGCGGGGCTGGCTGCGGTTCGACACGTGGGGCGTCTACGTCGAGGACGGCCGCGTGCTGCCGGACGAATCCGTCGAACTGACGCTCGGACCGACGATCAATGACCGCGTGCGGTTCGCGCCGGACCGGGAGACGCTGCGGTGAGCTCCAGTATGGAGGGACAGCGATGACGACGGGACGCGTCCGCGGCATCTACACCACCGCGATCACGCAGCTGCTCCGCAACCGCGGCTGCGAGGTCGTCCAGGCCTCCGAACCCATCCGGGAGCGGTTCGATGCGTCGTTCGAGGCCGCGCCGGCGGACGTGGCGATCGAGACGACTCGGGACCGACAGGGCGTCGAACTCTCGGGCGAGCCCGACGCGGTCGAGACAGTCGCGAGCGAACTCGAGTCCCTCGCGATCGATAGCTTCCGCTGGGACGACGCCGTCCCCCGCGGCGCGGTCTTCGACTGCGAGGTCGTCGACGCCGGCGGCGGGGGCGGGGCGACGGTCGACCTCGGCGACGGCCGACGGGGCTACCTCCACTACGACGACGCCGACGGCTACGTCGACTCGGGGAACCGCTACCGCGTTCAGGTCACCGAGCCCGCGCCGCCGTGGACCGACGACGACCCGCGCGTCGAGCCGACCCTCGAAGCCGCGGACGGACTGGTCGCCCTCTCGCGCGATCGGTCCGGCGTTTCAGCGGCACTCCGGGGTGAGCGGGCCGACGAACTCGTCGGCATGACCGACCTCCTGTCGGTCGACGTCCCCGACGGCTGGGGCGTGCGCTGGCAGGGAACGGCAGCCGACGCCGACCTCGAGGCGATGGGAACCGCCCTCGAGCGGGCGGTCGATCGCGCGCAGGCGCTCGAGGACGCGCTCGCCGACGCGCCCGAGACGCCGGGCGAGCCCGACCACCTCGCCGCGCCGCGGACCACGACGTGGGTCTGGTTCGGCCGCGAGTCGCGGTTCGCGCTGGACGGAGTTCGCCGCGAGGTCGAGACGACGATGGCGGGCCACCACCGGACGAAGGCCGCCGACCGGGCCGCGAGCGCGGCCGTCGACTTCGCGGAGGCCGTCTGCGAGTCCCCCGGCGAGAGCGACGACGGCGACGGGTTCCCCTTCGATGCGGTCTCGCGCCAGTTCGGACCGACGACCGGCGACCGCCTCGAGATCGGCCACGGCAAGCCCGACGGGCGACTCATCTCGCTCGGCCGCGGCGAGGTAACCGACTGGGACGCCGACGGCTCAATCACCCTCGAGCGGTCGATGCGCGGCGGCGGCAGCTACGACGCGCTCGGAGTACCGAAGGAGGAGGGCGACGTCGCCATCACCAAGTTCCGCGAGGGCCGCTGGTGGTATCCGACGACGTACAGGGACGAAAACGGGACGGCGAAGGGAACGTACGTCAACGTCTGTACGCCTGTCGAACTCTTCCCCGGGACGGCGCGGTACGTCGACCTCTACGTCGACGTGATCCGCCGCGCCGACGGGACGGTCGAGACGGTGGACGAGGACGAACTCGAGGCCGCGGTCGACGACGGCCACGTCTCCGAAGAGTTGGCCGAGAAAGCGATGAACGTCGCGGCGGCGGTCGAACGGGCGCTCTCGAAGTAAGGCGGATCGAAATCGGGATTTTACCGGGTCGCCGGACGTAGCGCTCGAACGCTAGCGGTGACACTCGAGCCCCGAGACGCAGACTCAATCCGAGATGCTCGCGATATCGCCCTCGCCGGAGGCGGAGCCGGTCGGCAACAGGTGGACGTAGTCGTCGAGATCGAGGGCGAACTCGCGGTTCGTCGACGGCTGGATCCACCGGAACTCGAACTCGGCGCCGTGTTCCTCGCCGCCGTCGGTGACAGTGTGAGTCCAACTGTCGCGCGGTTCGTGGACCGTCGCGTGGAAGAAGTGCCGGACGTACCGCTTGGGCGGCGACTCGCGGCGCGTCCAGACGTCGGTCGTCAGCTTCGTCGCACCGTTTAACGTGCCGAGACCGCTTTCCTCGAGAACTTCTCTGAACAGCGCCTCCGCAGGCGATTCGCCGGCCTCGAGCGTCCCTTTCGGGATCTGGAGACCGTCGTGTCCCGGCCCCTCGAAGACCAGTAGCTCACCCGACCTGCGAGTGATGTATGCGCACGCTTTCTGGACGTACGTGACGTTACTCATGATACGATATCGACACCGTTCTCCCGTAAAAACCCTGTCCCGTAGTATGTTAAAAGACACTAAGGATATTGTACGTTCGATTCGGAATCGAGGGAGAAACGAAACGGACGGACTGGGAGATTAGTCCGAAGCGATCGTCGCGTCGACGTCCTCGATCGGCTCGTCGTCATCGAGGTGCGTAAAGAGCGTCGCGAGCGCCGGCCCGGAGACGTTGTGCCAGACGCTGAACAGCGCCGGGATCAGCGCGGCGCCGGGGCTGAAGTGCGCGGTGGCGAGGGCGACCGCGAGCCCGCTGTTCTGGAGGCCGACCTCGAACGCGCAGGCCCGCGCTCGATCCTCGGCCATATCGGTCGCGCGGCCGACAGCGTAGCCGGATCCCAGTCCGAGCCCGTTGTGCAGGACGACCGCGAGAAAGACGAGCGCGCCGGCGCCGAGAATCGTCTCGACGTTAAGTCCCACGACGGCCGCGACGATCGCGACGATCGCGACCACGCTGATCGCCGGGAAGACGGAGAGCCCCGCCTTCGCGACGGCCGGCGCGCGCCTGTCGAGGACGTAGCGCAGCGTCAGTCCGCCGACGACCGGAAGCAGTACGACCTGGACGATCGACTCGGCCATCTCCGCGAACGTGACCGAGATCGACTCGCCGGCCAGCGTGACGATCCAGGCCGGCATCACCAGGGGCGCGGCGATCGTCGTCACCGTCGTGATCGACACCGACAGCGCGACGTCACCCCGTCCGAGGTAGGTCATTACGTTCGACGCCGTTCCGCCCGGCGACGCGCCGAGCAGGATCAATCCGAGGCCGATCTCCCACGGTAGCCCGAGCGCGACGACGAGGGCGTACGCGATCGTCGGCATCAGAATCCACTGGGCCAGCGCACCGATGGCGACGTCGCGCGGCCGCTCGAGGATCCGCTGGACGTCGTCGGGCGTCAGCGTCAGCCCCATTCCGAGCATGATGATTCCCAGCAGGGGCGTGATATACGGCGCGATCGGCGTGAAGAGATCCGGCGCGTACAGCGCCAGCGGCGCGGCGATCAGCACCCAGAGGACGAAGTACTTGCTCGTGAACTCACCGATCCGCTCTAGAGAAGACTGCCAACCCATTCGAATCAGCAATCCGCGTGTCTCGGGCATTAACATTCCGGCTTCCGTGTATTTCCGCCCGCCGGACCGCGGTGCGTCTCGTCAGCCCGAACCGTCGACCGTTTCGAGCGCGTCCGTCTCGCTCGGGGAAAACCGGACGCTATCCGTTCGAGATATCGAAACCGCCGTCGAGCGATCGGCGTTCGCAGCGGCGTCGGACGGCGAAGTGTTCGCCGGTAACCGATCGACCGCAGATCGGACAGCCGTTCGCCAGCGTCGCCTCGCGCATCGGATCGGTCACCGGAATCGCGCTCCGACAGTCCGGACAGGTGAATTCGTACGTGTTCATGGGCTGTGTCCCTCTCGATTAGCGGTACGCCAGCGTTCGGGATAGCCGATCGACCCAAATATAGAGGGGGCTATAAGTAGTCGGTCGGTCGCCGACTGATTCGCGCTCGAGTCTCGACGAACCCGGGACATCTACTTCAGGGCCTCCGGACGAAGGAACGTCACAATGAGTTGTCGAGTACTCTTGACCGGCGCAACCGGAACGCTGGGGACGGCGCTGCGACCGCGCCTGTGCGACGCGGGCCGCGAGGTGGTCGCGGCGAGTCGTTCGCCGCCGACCGACGGCGGGACCGACGTCGAGTGGACCGCGCTGGATCTGGTCGACGGGACGGGAATCCGCGACATCGTGGCGGACATCGACGTAATCGTCCACGCCGCGACCGC
Source organism: Haloterrigena salina JCM 13891 (assembly GCF_000337495.1). Classification (GTDB taxonomy): domain Archaea; phylum Halobacteriota; class Halobacteria; order Halobacteriales; family Natrialbaceae; genus Haloterrigena; species Haloterrigena salina. The sequence goes on along the minus strand of NZ_AOIS01000028.1, from coordinate 73,543 downwards.
CCCGCAGGGCGACACCGAGGCGGTCGACGTCCGCGGAACCGAACGGCTGCTCGAGGCGGCGGCCGACGCCGGCGTCTCGAACGTCGTTTACGTCTCGATCGTCGGCGTCGACGAGATCCCGTACTCGTACTACGAGCACAAACTGGCGGCCGAACGGGCCGTCGAGGAGAGTCCCGTTCCGTCGACCATCGTGCGGGCGACCCAGTTCCACTCGTTCGTTCACGACATCCTCGAGACGATCGCGCGCGTGCCGATCTGGCCGCTCCCGACGGGGATTCGACTCCAGCCGATCGACGTCGACGAGGCGGCAGCGGCGATCGCCGACCGCGCGACGCCGGACGCGGCCGGACGGGTACCAGACGTCGGCGGTCCCGAGATACTGACCGTCCGCGACCTCGCGGAAACCTATCGCGAGGTTCGGGGTCTCCGACGGCCCATCGTCCGCCTCCCGCTGCCGGGGTCGGTCGCCGCCGGTTTCCGGTCCGGCGCGGCCTGTTGTCCGGATCGAACCGTCGGCACCACGACGTGGGAGACGTGGCTCGAGGACGAGAATCGCGATCGCGACCGGCTCGCGGCGGACGCGAACAGATAGGCGCTGTCAGCCCCACTACCGCCGCTCACCACAGGTTCGCGACGATGAGTACGATTTGGGTGAGCAGTAGCGACAGGAGAACCACCAGCGCCGCCAGCTCGTAGTATCCCCAGTTCCCGTCGAACCCCTCGCTGCGCTCGAGGAGCGTCGCGCCCCCGCGAAACGCGGCGGCCGCGACGGCGACGAGGATCGGGAACGCGGCGAGGACGATCACCGTCGGCGCGTACTCCGGGCCGTAGTAGGTGCCGACGCTCCAGCGGATCCGGAGCGTCTCCCCGAGGAGGCCGGCCGCCGCGAGGCTCACGGCGGCGCTGACCGCAACCAGTGCGAGCCCGCCGCCGGCGGTCGGTCGGAGCGGACTCGAGCGCCCGAGGCGGGTCCGCAGCCAGTCCGCCGCGCGGCGCGCGATCCTCGTCGAGTCGGTTCGGTCGTCGATCGCTCGAGTCGACGGTGACATACGACCGTCAACGCGTTCGGGGCCAAAAGATTCGCGAGCGCGACTGCAGCGGCTGCAGTCGTGAAAATCCCTTTATAGTAGTTCTCGGTAGACGGTGCTACCGTGAGTGAGGAGCCGGACGTCGAGACGATCGGGACCCTGCTGGAGGACTCGACGGTGCGCACGATCCTCACCCAGACGAGCCAGGAACCCATGTCAGCGACCACCTTGAGCGATCGCTGTGACGCGTCCAAACCGACGGTGTACCGGCGGCTCGACGACCTCCGCGAGTGCGGGCTCCTCGTCGAGCGAACGAAACCGGATCCCGACGGCGGCCACCATCGGACCGTCTACGCGACGAACTTAGCGCGGATCACGATCGAACTCGAGGACGACGGGTTGACGCTTCGGATCGATCGCCGGACGGACATCGCGGACCGGTTCACGGATCTCATCGAGGGGATCTAGCGTGCAGTCGCTACCGCTGCAGCTCTGGGAGTCGACGGCCGCGGAGTGGCTCGTGACGTTCGTCCAGGCGACCGACGTTCTGAGCGCCCTCATCGGGCTGTTCATCGCGTACCAGGCCTACCGCGGCTACCGGCGAAACGACAGCCGACCGATGCTGGTCATCGCTATCGGGTTCGCACTCGCGCTCGCCGTGCCGTTCCTGCTGGTCGTGCTCTACGCGACGCTTCCGTTCCTCCCGGAGACGGCGATCGCCGTCCTCAGTCAGCTCAGTCAGCTGTCGGGTCTGGTCGCGATCCTCTACGCGCTCCGGATGCCCTCCTGACACGGCCGCCGCATCGATGACGCCGACTCGAGTCGAACTATCAAGGTCAATTGTTAACGTCTCTCACGAACTATACCCATCGATGTCGACGTTAAACGACGAGATGGCCGACGTGCGGTCGGAGGTCGACGACGTCCGCGACCGGCTCAGGGAGGACGTCCCCGACCTCTTTGCGTTCGACGTCACGGTCGGCAACATCGCGTACAACGCCAACAGTAACAGCGTCTCGGTCACCGTCGAGCCGAGCTCTCGAGCGCGGGAGCAACTCTCGGACGAACTCGGCGGGGTCAACGTGAAGACCGAAGGGCACCTCGAACTCGAGTTCAGATTGACGAACACCGACCGGGAGTAGTCCGTCCCGCGACTTTTCGCTCGAGGGCCGAAAACGCGCTCAGTCAGCCGCCAGCTTGTCGAGGCCGGCCGACTCGATGTCCGCACCGTCGACGGAGGAGCGAAGCGAGTCCATGCCGTCGTCGCGGTCGATGTCGAAGTCGTTCTCGTACAGTTCCTCGACGCGGGCCAGTTCCTCCGCGGAGAGTTTCGGAACGTCGCTCGCCGCGGTCCACTCGTCGATGTCGTCTCTCGTGCGGAACGTCGGCGTGACGGTCGCGACCGGTTCGTGGGAGAGCAGCCACGCGATCGACGCCTGGCCCATCGTGCGCTCGCCGTCGCGCTCTAAGAACCGCAACTTCTCGAGTTTCTCCCAACCGGTCTCGTACCACTCGTCGGGACGGAAGCCGCGGTGGTCGCCCTCACCGAGTTCGGTGTCGGGCGTGACCTGCTCGTTCAAGATCCCCGAGGAGTGGGGGACGCGGGGGATCAGGCTCGTCGACGAGCCCGTCTCCTCGATCGTCTCGAGGAAGTGGTTGCCGACCTCCTGCTCGAGCACGTTCCAGACTAACTGGACGGAGTCGAACTCCTCCTCGATGGCGAGGTCGCCCTCCGCGAGCCAGCCGATCGAGGGCCCTAACGCGAGGCCGGTCGCGTCGATCAGTCCCTCCTCCTCGAGTTCGTCGAGGAGTTCGAGCACGTCGGGCGTGATCTCGTCGACGTCGGCGTTGTGCAGTTGGAGGACGTCGACGGAGTCGACGCCGAGCCGATCGAGACTCTGCTCGACGGCGTCCCGGAGGTACTCGGGGTCCATCTCCTTTGGCAGTTCGCCGTGGCCGGCCTGGGGATTGTTGTAGAAGTCGTAGCCGACCTTGGTGGCGATCGTCACCTCGTCCCGGAACTCCGAGAGGGCCTCGCCGACCAGTTCTTCGCTGCGACCGTGGCCGTAGACGTCGCCGGTGTCGAAGTAGGTGATTCCCTGCTCGACGGCGTACCGGATCATCTCGAGGGCGTCGTCTTCCGAGCGGTCGCCCCACCAGTCGGTGCCGACGACCCACGCGCCGAAGCCGACTTCGCTGACCTCGACGCCGGAGTCGCCGAGTTCCTGGTATTGCATAGTCGTCCGTTCGTATCGAGGGAACTTATGGGATGCGGAATATCGCTTTCCTATTCCCGAAATATGATGGGGGTTGCGTAATCCGTCGACTCGATTCAATCGCGCCGCCGCTCCTGATCCAAACGACTCATGGGAGTCGACTGACAATCCACGGTATGGACACGCAGTGGGACCGACGCCTCGAGTACGCCGCGTTGCTACTCGCATTCGTCGTCGTCCCCATCGCAGCGGTCGTCATCCTCAGAGTCACTGCGATCCCGCGATTCGACCCGAGTCGCATCACGAACTGGGCGGTCGTCGGCGGCGTACTCCTCGCGGTCGCGGCGATCGCGCTTCCGGCCGTCTTGCTCTCGGGATGGCAATCGGCGCGGCAGTCGACGAGCGGGGAACCGCCACGGGAGCGCCGTCGCTCGTAGTCGACGGCTCGAAAAGGAGTCCGCTTCCGAACAGAACGGTCTCCGCGTCCGCACGGACGGTCCGCGAACGGTGTGGATTCGACTCGAGTTACTGGTCCTCGTCGTCGCCGTCCTCGGTTGCCTCGTCCTCGTCGTCGGTGCTGTCGGCGTCCTCATCCGGTTCGACCTTCATGTCCGAGGCGTCCTCCTCGGGCGTCTCTTCGGGTTCGATCGCGTCGGTCTGGGAGGGCTGGGCCTGTTCGGGATCGGGACCCGTCGCCTCGCTGGTCTCCTCGGCCATGGCCGTATCGGAGACGTCGACCTCGACCGTCTCGTCGTCGTCGCCGGTGTCCCGGCGCGGATCCTCCTCGTCACCCACGTGGTCCGGTTTGGTACGCGTCTCTTCCTCGTCCGTCTCGTCGCTGAACTCGATCCGCGATCCCGTCTCGCCCTCGTCGCCGAGCTGTGCCGACTCGTGGACGTCTCCGCTGGCGTCGATCTCGGATTCCTGTCCGGAATCGGGGCGCTCGGCGGCCGCGTGGGCCGCGTCGGAGACGTCTTTCCCCTCGGTCCCGCCCTCGATATCGGCTAAGGTCGGCTGGAACGTCTCCGCCTCGTCCCCGCCGCGGTTCCGCAGCCCGTAGCTGAACAGGCCGGCGGCGACGGCGGCTTTCGGGATCGCTCGGAGTTGGCCCTTGCCGAGCGATTTGAGCGCCGAGAGGAGCACCACGCCGCCACCCAGCAACGGCACCGCGGCTTTGAGATCGCCACCGACGATCGACAGCACCGCGCCTATCGGATCGTCTACGTCGTACTCGTCGAGTTTCTCGGTCGCTTCCGTCGGGAGCTCCGTCGACAGATCGTGATCGTGTTCCTCGGACATTGGATGAACCTCCGCGCACGCTGCGCTCGTGGTGGCTACACCCCCCGGACGGTTGAAGCTTGGACCGGCAACTGAAGCTGAACGTCGATCAGCCGCTCCAGTCGAACCGTTCCGGATTCCGTGCCGCGAGCGCCGTCCGGACCGCGGCGACGTTCTCGGGGACGTCGTGGACCCGGACGATATCGGCGCCGCGATCGGCCGCGATCGCGCTCGCCGCGACGGTCGACGGGCCGCGCTCGCCGGCCTCGCGGCCGACATGTTCGAACATCGACTTGTGGGAGTGTCCGATCAGGATCGCACAGCCCAGCGCCCGGAACTCGTCGGTGCGATCGAGGATCTCGAAGGCCTCGCGAGCCGACTTGCCGAAGCCGATCCCCGGATCGACGATGATATCCTCGCGGTCGATGCCGGCCTTCTCCGCGAGCAGAATCCGCTCGGAGAGGCGGTCGATCACGTCTTCGACGACGTCGTCGTACTCGACCTCGCGGCCCGGCACGACCGGCGCGTCGATGCTGTGCATCAACACCAGCATCGCGTCGTGGTCGGCGACGACGAAGCGCATCTCGGGATCCTCGAGCCCCGAGACGTCGTTGATGATGTCGGCGCCGGCCTCGAGGGCGGCCTCGGCGACGGCGGCTTTTCGGGTGTCGATCGAGACGAGGGAGTCGAGATCGGCGATCTCCTCGACGACGGGCACGACGCGGTCGATCTCCTGCTCGATCGGAACCGGGTCGGCGCCGGGCCGGGTCGACTCGCCGCCGACGTCGATCACGTCGACGCCGTTCTCGATCATCCGTTCGGCGCGGGCGACGGCGTCCTCGAGGGCGTCGTACTCGCCGCCGTCGTGGAAGCTGTCGGGCGTGACGTTCAGGATGCCCATGACGGCGGTGCGGTCGTCCCAGGGATAGCTCGAGTCGGCGGCGTCGGAACCGGCGGTCGCGGTCTGGCCGCTCGGGACCGCCGCAGTCGACTCCCGTGGACTCGAGGGCTCTCCGGCCGGCCCCTGTGGACTCGAGTCCGCCGCCGGTTCGATCTCGAGGCTCTCCCGAAGCTCCCGGGCGACCTCGAGCAAGCCGTGGGCGGTCGCGTCGGCGTCCGAACCCGCCGTCGGTCCGGGGTCGGACTCGAGGCGCTCGACGAGGCGTTCGAACTGGGTGACGGTGCCCATCAGGACGGCGTCGACCGACTCCTCGTCGCGTTGCAACCCCGAGAGGGCGCACTCGCCGCCGAGTCGCAGCAGTTCCCGTTCGACGGCCGTGGCCTGCCGGTAGCCCAGCGAGAGCGAGACGACGCGGTGGACGGCGTCGCCTTGGAGCTCCGGATCGCTCGCGGCGGGAACGTTCGCCGTCGCGAGCGTTTCCCGGGCGTCCTCGCGGTCGCGAATCCGCTTCGGTACGCCGGCGTTCGTCCAGCGCGATCGGGCCTCGGCGACGGCGAACAGCGAGCCCGTCACGAGCACGCAGTCGTCGGCGTCGGCCTCCCGAAGGGCGGTCTCGAGGGCGTCCTGGACGGCGGCCGACGTTCGGACGTCGGCGACGCCGGCATCTTCGAACACGTTCGCGAGGAGGTCGCGGTCCTCGGCGCGGTCGAGGGACGGCTCGGTCGCGACGACCGCGTCGGGCGTCGGCAGCGTCGCGGCCATCTCGCGGTGGTCCTTGTCGTGCATCGCCCCGAAGACGAGGTAGAGGTCGTCGTAGTCGTAGGTGCCGAGCGTCGTCGCGAGCGTCTCGCAGGCGCCGGGGTTGTGTGCGCCGTCTAAGACGACCAGCGGCTCGGTGTCCATCACCTCGAACCGACCGGGCCAGTGGGCGCTTCGCAGCCCGCGCGCGAGATCGTCGTCCGAGACGTCGGCGACCTGCCGGGCCAGGACGGCGGCGATCCCCGCGTTTTCGGCCTGGTGGGCCCCCAGCAGCGAGAGCCGCGTCTCGAGGTTCCAGTCGCCGCGCTCGACGGTGACGGCGGCTTCGGTGTGGTTCACCCGGCCGCCGTACGCGACGCGAACGTCGGGCTCGTCGTCGCGGTCGGCGTCCGCGGCCCCGACGGTGATCACGTCGCCCGCGACCTCGCGGACCCCCTCGAGGGCGTCGCCGGTGGTACCGGTCACCAGCGGGGCGTCGGCGGGCGCGACGTGGGCCTTGTCGCGGGCGATCTCGCCGACCGTGTCGCCGAGGATGCCCGTGTGCTCTAACGTGACGCTCGTGACCGCGCTCGCGACGGGGTCGACGACGCTCGTGGCGTCGTACTTGCCGCCGATGCCGACCTCGAGGACGGCGACGTCGACGTCCTCGCGGCCGAACTGCCAGACGGCCATGGCGGTCATCGTCTCGAAGAACGTCGGCGACTCGCCGTCGGCGCCCCGATCGGTGATGTACTCGCGGGTCGCCTCGACGAACTCGCCGACCGCCGAGCGGGGGATCTTCCGGCCGTCGACGCGGATCCGCTCGCGTAAGTCCTCGAGGTGGGGCGAGGTGTAGAGGCCGACCGAGAGTCCGGCTTCCCGGAGGCTTCGCTCGACCATCCGTGCCGTGCTCCCCTTGCCGTTGGAGCCGGCGATCTGCACGAACGCGACCCCGTCGTGGGGGTCGCCGAGGTGGGCGAGCAGCCGCGCCGTCGACTCCGTCCCGGGTTTGGGGCGAAAGCGCCGCAGATCGAATAAGAAATCCGCCGCCTCGTAATACTCCATACCCGAACCACAGAGTCCGCGCGCTTAGGAATGTCGGACTCCGCTCTCGAATCGCGGTCGCGTCTCGGTCGGATCGCGGTCGGATCTCGCGACCGAGCGGACCGGGCAGCGCCTCACGCGTTCGTCGCCGTCAGCGACAGGTCCAGCCCGACGTGATCGGTCAGGTAGTTCGGCACCTCGCCGTTATCGTCCGCGTAAAACTGCTCCGGCGGCGCGAGTTCCCGCCAGAACACGCGGCGCTCGAGTGCGTCGACGCGCAGGTCCAGCTCGTGGTCGGCCGTCGGCTCCTCGAGGAAGACGTAGTCGATTCGCTCGCCAGCGTCGTCGCTGGGGCAGTACGCCGGCGGCGCACCGCTCGGGTCGAAGGCGCAGCCGTCGATGATCGCGTCGTCGTTCGTGCCGCCCGGTCCGCGCCCGTGGTCGAGCCACGCGTCGGACAGCCCGGCGGTCGACGCGAACGACTCGAGGGCGTCGGCCGCCGCGCCGTCCGGCGCGATATTGAAATCGCCCGCGACGAGGGTCACGTTCTCCGGACTTGTCTGCTCGGCGACGAACGCGCCCAGTTCCTCGAGTTGCTGGCCTCGGAGCGCCGGGATGTCCTCGTCGCCGCCGTCGGTCCACGGCAGGAGCGAGCCGGACACCAGATGCGTCGTAAACAGATCGACCTTTCCGGGGCCGAGATCGAGTTCGACGTAGTTCGCCCCCTTTCCGACGTGGGCGTCGACGTAGGTCAGATGGTCGCTCGGTTCGGCGTCGTACTCGAGCGTTGCGTGGTCGGTCACGGTGACGCCCGCGACCAGATCCAGCAGTCCCGCACCCTTCTCGCCGCCGTCAGGTCCGGGACCCGGGATCGCCGTCCCGGTGCCGGCACCGTCGACGTACTCGGCTTCGACCGTCTCCTGCTCGTCGTTGAACACTTCGCAAAGTCCGACGACGTCGTAGCCCTCCGCGCCGAGTCGCCTGCCGAGTTCGCTCGCCCGCTCCTGGTACTGCGGTTTCGCCGCGACGTTAAAGGGGAGACCCGCGACGCCCTCCATGCCGTCGGTGAGCCACGCGTTCACCCAGAGGAATCGATAGGACTCGGACGCCGCCCGAACGGGTTTCGAAGCGCCCGCCGCGCCGAGCAGTGCGCCGCCGAGGCCGGTCGCGCCGGCTTTCAGTGCCGTTCGCCGTCGAAACGTCGGAAGATCCGCGCTGTCAGTCATGCGTCAACGACTGGTCATCCGACGACCGTTTTACATTTAATATTTTATCTATATCTACTAAAATTTGTTTCTGTATGGGTACGTTACTGGAATAGCTGACCGCGAGAGATCGTTGCGCCGGTTCTCTCGCGGCGGAGACGCCAGCGGATGCGAACTTCGCATCCGCGTTCATCCGGACGAGACGACCGACGATCGATCGAACGTTCCCTTCCGATCGCGACGGGCTAACACGTTCGGGAGAAAGGCGACCCGTTCAGCCTGTTTACGCTTCCGTACGCGTAATTTCGGGAGCCGCCGGAGGACAATCACCGATGCCAGCAACGGACTTCGACACCGAACGGACGTACGAGGAGGAGCGATTCAGCACCGTGCCGGTCTTCCGGAGCGATCGGATGAAGGTCGTCCTCGGCTACTTCGAGCCGGGACAGTTCATTCCGGTCCACGCGCCGGGTAGCGACGTGGCGATCTGCGTCCGGTCCGGACGCGGAGTCGTCCGCGAGGGCGACGCCGAACACGACGTCGAACCGGGCGACGTCGTCGTCGTTCCGGCCGACGTCGCCCGCGGCGTACGCGCTGCCGACGAGGACCGACTCGAGGCGCTGTTAGTTACGGCGCCGCCGCCGACGGACGAGGAACACGAGCCCGTTCGCGAGGGACTTCAACGGGACGTCTTCGACCCCTAACTCCGACGGTCACGTCGTCATCGCAGCGTCATCGCCGCCGTTACCGCAGCAGTCGCCGCTTGGACCACCGAAACGGCGTCGACCGCTCCCGGTTCATCCCAGTTGGCGGACCGCCGAGCCGCCGCCGTCGAAGTACCGGCGTCGATTGAAGAGGTAGACGACGGCCGCGATCCAGAGGACGCCGATGAACGCGTAGATGGCGTAGCCGTCGGGATGACCCGATCCGCGGAGCGCCGCCACCGCGTAGACGAGCGCGTACGTTCCGATCGGCGCGCCGACGTACGCCAGCGCGTTCGGCACCCATTCCACTCTCGAACGACGGGGAGCGGTCGCATCGGCGAAAAGCGCACCGAGAGCGACTACCGACAGGGGAACCAGAACCAGAAGCCCGAGCACCGTGAGGGCGAATCCGACACCGCCGGCGGGAACCTCGAGGAGAACGGAGCCCACTACGGGCGGTGCGACGAGAACGTACGCGGCGAGGATCTTCCGCCACTTCGGATCGGGGACGGGCGACCCGCCGTCGTCGGATACGTCCGGGGCTCGGTGCGCTCGCCGGAGTCTCGTCGTCACCCAGTCGGCAAACTGCGCGGCGAACATCGAGAACAGAACGACGAATCCGACGCCGAGAGCGAGGACGAACGGCGTCCCGATCACGGCGACGACAGCCCATTGCGACGGTTCGGAGACGATCGTCGCGACCGTATTAGCGCCGAAGACTAGCACCGCCGCGATCGAGGCGGCGAGACCGGTCCAGATACCTGCGCGACGACTCTCCGTTTCTCGATCGCTGTAGTAGTAGCCGACGAGCAATCCGGCTAGCAAGAGCGGCGTACCCGAAACGGAGCCGCCGGCGATGATCTCGTTCGCAATCGGATCCCAGGAGAGGGCGACGGTGAACGGGACCGTCGCGAGGCCGACGAGAATCGCGACCCGCAGCGAGTCGTCGGTCACACCATCGCGGAGAGCGTGGAGGGCGCGGATCGGGTGCATGGTGTCACTGTAATTATACCACTCGAGGAACCATTAATGTATTGATGGATGGGGCCGGAACGTTCGCACGAGACTACTCGAGCGACGGCTCCGCCGACCGCTCCTCGGCCTCGGGCGTCTCCTGGGTCACCTCGAGGAACGCCTCCTCGAGACTCCGGGCCTCGCCGGTCTCCGCGCGGGATTTCAGCTCTTCAGGATCGCCCTGTGCGACCAGTTTGCCCTTGTGGAGGACGCCGATCTCGTCGGCCAGTTCGTCGACGACGGGGAGGATGTGCGTCGAGAGGAAGATCGTCATCTCCTGGTCGGCCAGATCGGCGATCGTCTCCCGCATCGTCCGGGCCGCGCGGGGATCGAGTCCGCTGGTCGGTTCGTCGAGGAAGGCGACGGCCGGTTGGTGCAACACGGCCTGAATGACGCCGACCTTCTGGCGCATCCCCTTCGAGTAGCCCTCGATCCGCCGACCGGCGTCCTCGCGCAGGTCGAACCGCTCGAGCATCGACTCGATCCGCTCGGACGACTCGGCTTCCGGCAGATCGCGGAGTCCGGCGGCGTACTCGAGTTGCTCGCGGCCGGTGAGTTCGTCGTAGATCGGCGGCTCCTCGGGGAGGTAGCCGATGTGGGGCGTAACGGCGTTGCGATCGGTGATCGGCTGGCCGGCGACGCGGGCCGTCCCCGACGTCGGTCTGGTGAGCGTCGTCAGCATCCGCATCGTCGTGGTCTTCCCGGCCCCGTTCGGGCCGAGAAAGCCGTAGACCGTCCCGCGGTCGACGTCCATCGTCAGGTCGGAGACGGCGGTCGTCTCCCCGTATCGTTTGGTTAACCCGTCGGTCTCGATCGCGGGGACGTCAGCGGGGTTCATGATTGATTCTTCGTCCGGATAGAGTTAAAGGTGTGTCATTTATCGCGGCCGCGACTGGCGCGCCGTTACTGCACCTGTCCCGGCGTCATCCACTCGCCCTCGACGTAGTTCTCGACAGAGAGCCGTTCGGCGTCGTCGAGCGAAAGGGTCGCGGCGTCGACTGTCGTCACGCTCGCCTGGGACGTCTCGTTCGTCTCGTTTCCACTCTCGGTGCCGGATTCGTCGCTGCCAGATCCGGTTCCCTCGACTCGCCGTTCGAGGATCGTCCCGTCGTCGCCGACCGCGACGTCGTACGATGACCCCGTCGCGACGCCGTCGAGTTTCGATTCGACGCTCGTTTCGTGCTGGCGCCACTGACCGGCGGACCGACGCTCGTAGACCGTCCCGCCGTCGCCGGCCGCGAGTCCGTCGGTTCCGTCGCGGTCGACGGCCCGGATCGCCCGTCGCTTGTCGTCGACGACGTGGGGCGTCCAGCGGAAGCCGTCGTAGCGATAGACGATGCCGGAGCCGGCGGCGACGTTCACGTCCTGCTGGCCCTGACTCGCCAGATCGAAGAACGCGCCGCCGGCGAAGTCGATGCCGATCCGCTCCCACGTCTCGCCGCCGTCGGCAGTCTCCCCGACGAACTGGCTCGTGGTACAGACGTGGCCCGCCTCCCTTGCGTGGAAGTCGATCCCTGGAATCGTCGAGCCGCCGCCGGGTTTGATCACCTCCTCGTACTGCATCGCACCGCTGTCCTGACGGACGCCGACGAGCAGTTCGCCGGAGCCGTTGACGAAGTACACCCGCTCGTTCTCGCCGGCGGTCCCCCGCACGGCGCAGTCCTCCCAGGTGCTGGTCTTCCCCTTCGGCGCGGAGTAGTTAGTCAGCGTCCGCGTCTCGACGTCATACTCGCCGATGACGCCGCTGCCGCCGACGAACCAGACCGCTCGGCCGTCGTCGGTGGCATCGATTCCGGTCAAACGACGGCTCCGGGCCTGCGGGCCGTACGCCACGACCGTCTGCCAGCCGTCCTCGCGGCGGGCGATGACGTTTCCGTCGGCCCCGGCTGCGAACGGTCCCGCCGCGGTATCGACGGCGTCGTTTAACGCCTTTCCGGTCGGCGATTCGACCCGTTCCCACTCGCTGTCGTCCGATTGCGCGGCGGCCGTCGAACCGAACGGAAGGACACCGGCGGTCGCCGATGCGGTCGCGAGCCGAAGCACGTCGCGTCTGGTCTGGTCGGTCATGGGTCGCGACCCGGAGTAGCGCTCGAGGGCCTATAAGGACCCGAGACGTTCCAACTCGGTAGACTAAACGAGGGCGGCAACGCGCTCGATCGACGTCCGTCCGCATGACAATATCCGAACTATTTACTGGATACGGCACGCGGTTTCGACCATGGCCCCCGCAACGACGACACGTCGAGACGAGAACGGAGGCGATCGCTGATGACGGGAATCCCCGCGCTCGTCGCCAAAACGGAGTTTCGGCGGACGGTGCGAACGGTCGCGTCCGATACGACGAAACTCCTCATGACGGGGTTTCTGGCGTTCGTCATGGGCGGATTGATCCTTCTGGCGGGCGGCTATATGCTCCCGCGGCTGGGCGCGGAACTCGCCGATGGGGTGACGTCGGATACCGCCGCGTTCGCGACGGATCTCGTCACTGGCGGCGTCGGCGTCATCTGGTTCTTCCTGGCCTTCTTCACGACGCTCCGCGCGTTCTCGACGGCCGCGGATCCGGACGAACCGGAGTTCCTCCTGACCTCGACATCCCTTCGAAACGCCGTGATCGGCGTCATCGGCGCCGAAATCCTGCTGTTCGGGAGCTGGCTCCTGCCCGCGTCGCTCGTGCTCTCGGGCGCGTTCGCCTACGGCACGGGAACGATCTGGCCCGTTCTGGCCGGTCCGCTGCTCGTCTGCCTCGCCCTCGCAACCGCCGTCCCGATCGGTTTCGTGATCGGCATCAGCGTCCGACATCTCGTCACCGTCTACGAACCGATCGCCCGCTTCCGCATCGTGGTGTTCGCCGCGTTCTGGGTCGTGTACCTGTGGGTGTTCGCGACGGACCGCATTGGCGGGCTCACGAGCTGGCTGTTCTCCCTCCTCCAGGACACGCCGCTCGGCTGGCCCGGCCACATCTTGCTTGCCGCCGTCCCGAACGTCGACGCCTCGAGTACGGCGATGCTGGGCGGCGTCGTCGGCGCCGTCGCCGTCAGTGCCGCCGCGTTTGCCGCCGCGATCGCCATCGCCGGCGTCCACTGGTTCGCTGATCCGGCCCGGTTCGAGGAGGAAGAGGCGACCGCGACGGAGTCGTCGAACCGGCTCGCGGCCCTGCTCGGTCGCGGCCTCTCGCGGCCGGTCCGAACGGTGGCCGTCACCGCGATCCGACGGACGAAGCGAGCGCCGATCCGGCTGGCGTACGTCGCCTACCCGCTGTTCGGCTCGATCGCGTTCTTTCAGGAGATCGTCCAGACCGGACGCGTGCCCGCGTACATCGCCGTGATCCTCTCAGTGTACCTCGCCTGGGCTGCTGGCGCCCTGTTCACGCTCAACCCGCTGGGCGATCTGGGCCGCGGGCTGCCCGCCGTCGTGGCGTCGCCGCTGTCGGGTCGGCAGGCGATTACCGGGCTGGTCGTCGCCGGCGCGCTCGTCGCCGGCCCGATCGGCCTCGTCGGTTCGCTCGCCCTCGGTCTCGCCAGTCCGCTCTCGCTCGAGCGGACGGCCGCGCTGGCCGCGGGTACCGCCGTCGGCGCCGTCGTGACGCCCGCGCTTGCGACGGGTATCGGGACGGCGGCGCCCCGCTTCGGCAGCGTCAAGGTCACGAACAACCGCGAGGCGGTGATGCCGAGCAAGACCGCGTTCGTCGTCTATTCCCTGGCGATCGTCCTCCCGGCGATCGCCGCGATCGTGCTCTACGCCGACGCCCCCGAACTGATTGCCGAGACCGTGGTCGCCGTCTCGTCGTGGGTCCCCGGGCCGACGGTGTCGATCTCCGCACGCGGGATCACGATCGCCGCGTGGGTCGTCCTCGTGGCCGGCCTGATCGCGCCCGTCATCTCGTACCTGTACGCCGTCGAACGGTTCGACTGGTACACGCTCGACTGAATCCCCGACCCCCTTCGAACGCGATTAAATCGTACTCGGCGCCGGCGACCGTCGGCGCCCCGGTGTCGGCGACCCAATACTTATCTCGCGGGCCGAGAAACCGCTCGCGCAATGCCACGGCTGTGGCGGCTGACACGGAATCGGTACGGTCGCGCCGTCTACGACGCGCTCGCACGGCGCGGAATCACGGCGACGGAGCTGATCGAGTACGTCGCCGACCTCGAGGACGCGCCGGCCGCCGACGGCGGGGACCAACGCAGCGCGTACGCGGTCGAGACCTGCGACCCCTCGACGGTCGCGGCGCTCGACGCGCCGATCGAGGAACTCCAGTCCGACGAACTCGTCGTCGCCGCGCTCGAGGACGGCCGTCCCCGCGGCTACCTGTTTTGCTCCGTCGACGCGACCCACGAGATCCATCCCCTCGAGCGGGAACTGCGCTTCGAGGGGGCCTACATCAGGCGCGTCTTCGTCGATCCCGACCACCGCAACCGCGGCATCGCGACGGCGTTGGTCGGCGAGACCTGCCGACTCGCTCGGGAACGGGGTGCGGAGCGCGCGACGGCGCTAGTCGCGCTCGACAATAGCCCCTCGCGAGCCCTGTTCGAGCGCCGCGGCTTCGACCCGCGGCGGCGCCGCCGCTACGTCAGAGTCGGGCCGTTCTCCCATCGGTCGGTTCGACCGTCCTGACCGGAACGATTCCTCGAGAACGGTGAATTCGCCGCCTCGCGTCGATCGTCTGAAACTCCGTACCGGTACGTAGCGACCAAGAACTATATAGATCCGTACTAAGTAAATAGTTCTCGGAGCAGCTTTATTCCGGTTCGGGTGGAGGTATCACGCGAGCGGATGACCAACGAACTGCGAGAGGCGATACGGGGCGTCAGGAACCGACTGGATCTCGCCGATCGACGGGTTGGGACGACGGCGGACCGAACGAACGTGCTCGAACAGTTGACGGGCGCCGACTACATCAGCCTCGGGGCGCTGTTCGTCGGCTGGGCGAGCGCGCTGCTGTTCGTCGGCGGCGAACCCAACTGGGCGCTGCTGGCCATGTTTGGCGCGTTCCTGCTGGACAAGGCCGACGGCTGGTACGCCCGCCGCACGGGGACGTCGTCACCCTTCGGCCGGCAGGTGGACTCCTTCATCGACATCTTCGCCTACCTGGTGCCGGCGGTGTTGCTCTATCACTTCGTCCTCGCGCCGCACGTGCTCGCCAGCCTCGTCGTCGGCTTCCTCGTACTGGCCTTCGGCGGCCTGCGACTGGTCCGACACAACGAGGAGGGCTTCGGCTCCGACGGGGGCGCAAGTTACTACCACGGAACTACCGTCGTCCACACGAACCTCCTCGTGGTCGCGAACTACTTCGTCGCCGCCCTCGTCGCCCCATGGAACGGCTGGATTGCGGGACTGCTCGTCGCCGCCGCCTGCCCGCTGATGGTCTCGGACTACAAGGCCTACAAGACCGACGGCACCCACGTGCTGGCCGGCCTCGCCGCAGTCGCGGCCGTCGGCCTGGCGCTGGGCCTCGAGTTCGGCTACCTATGACGAGTCGGGCCGAGTACGCCGCGGTCGATCGGGGGCCGCAAACGCTCCGAATCGATCCTCACGTGCACACCACGGCGTCCTACGACGGGACGACGACGCCGGCGGAGCTGGTCGATGCGGCCCGCCGCGCCGGTCTCGACGGGATCGCCGTCACCGACCACGACACGATCGACGGCGCCCGCGAAGTCGCGCGACTGGCATCCGATGATCTCCTCGTCATCATTGGCTGCGAGGTCTCGACCGCTGACGGCCACCTGCTCGCGCTCGGCGTCGACGCCGCGCCGGAACCCGGCCGTCCACTCCCCCAAACGGCGCGAGCGGTGCGGGAGGCCGGCGGCGTCGCGATCGTCGCCCACCCGTTCCAGCGCTCGCGCCACGGGGCCCGCAGGGCCGCGATCGAGAACGTCGACGGCGTCGAGGTCTACAACGCCCACGCCGTCACGAACGTCCGTAACCGGCAGGCAGACCAGTTCGCGACCCGCCGCGACTACCCGCGGTTCGGCGCCAGCGACGCCCACCGACCCGAGAACGTCGGCCGCGCCGCCACCGACGTTCGACTCCCCGCTGACGCCGTCCCTTCCACCGCCGACACGCCCCCGACGGAGACGGTCCTCGAGGCGATGCGCGCCGGCCGAACCGATCCCGTCGGCGACCGAACGACGACCTGGCAGTACCTGACCAAGGTCGTCGGCAACGCCCGGCGGAAGACGACCTCGCTCTCGCTGTTCTGACTCCGTCTCGCCGTAGGAACGCGGCCGGCGATACGGCCGCGACGTTCCTCTCGTCGCGCTGTCGCCGCGATGTGAGGACCCTCGCTCGAGTACGGTTTGATCGACCGTCGCCGCTCGAGTCCGCCCCAACCGTCAAAAGGGACTTCTTTATCAGGATTGAGAACTACGTACCGTACAATACTGCTATGATGGCGCTCACCCACGGGTTCATGGCCCTCGCGGCCGCCGTGTTCCTCCTGCCGGCCATCGGCGAGTACGCCGGCCCGGCCATGCTCGCGGCCGCGTTTCTCGGCGGCCTCGCACCCGACGCCGATCTGGTGGCGCGCCACCGGAAGACGCTGCACTTTCCGGTCTGGTTTTCGGTCGCGACGCTCGCGCTCTCGATGCTCGCCGTCCTGACGGGGTCGGGTGCGCTCCTGGTGCTGACGATCGCCGTCGGGGCCGCCGCCCTTCACTCGCTTTCGGACGTCCTCGGCGGCAGCGCCGAGCGCGAGCCGTGGAATCCCACGACCGAGAACGGCGTCTACAACCACGTCCTCGGGCGCTGGCACCGGCCGCGCCGGTACGTCCGCTACTCGGGTGCGCCGGAGGACTTCCTCGTCTGTCTCGCCTTCGCGGCCGTCGCGATCAACTCGGGACTGACCGGGCCCGCCGTCGACCGCGTCCTGTTCGGCCTGGTCGCGTTCGCGGGTGGCTACTCGCTGTGTCGGAAGCGATTCGCAACGATCGGCGCGGTCGCTAGCGGTCTCGTCCCGATGAGACTGCGCGCGGTCCTCCCCGCGGTGTCCGTCGAGGAGACGGAAACCGACGGGACGACGGTCGACATCCGGTTCGGGCGCTGAGGTAACGCACGAAACTGCGGTCGGAGATTGGGGCCGTCAGCCCAGTCACGAACGGTTCCAGTCAATCGTAGTCGTCTTCTGTGGATCTCTGCTGCCGATAGCGGGTAAGAGCGATTTTGGTCACGAACGAACCGATGACGACACCGGTGATGACCTTCGCGGCTTCTCTAGCGCTGAGACCGCTGAGTCCCCAGCTGATCGTTCCGAGGGCGATCGGAAAGAGAATCCAGACGATTACGAAGTCACGGTCGATTTCGGCCATCCTCTGTCGTCTCACATGACGATAAGCTTCGTCTCGGCAAAACAGTAGGGTACTAGCAATACGGTCTTCACGCTCGTGTCAATATTCCCGACCTGAAAGAGGTGAGCTCGTCCTCGAGAGACGAATAGCGCTATCGAATCTGTCGGAGGACTGCTGAAGCGAAGATACCCTGAATAAAACCGACCAGTTCTCAGACCGGTTCGGTTACGGCCTGATCAGTCCGAACGGCCCCACTCGGCCGTGCGCTTCGGGCGGTCGGTGATCGCCTGCACGTCGATCGGCTCGTCCTTAGCCTCGAGGGCCTCGAGCGCGGCCGAGGCGCTGGCGGGCGTCGAGAAGTAGGTGATCTCCTCCTCGACGGCGACCTCGAGCAGGTCGCGGTCGCGGGAGACGATGAGGTCGACCTTCCCCTCACGGACGGCCTGAGCGAGGTCGACTTCCTCGCAGAGGTCGAAGTACTTGGTGAAGCCGTCGACCAGTGCCTCGCCCTCCTCGGTCTCCGGGTCCGGGAACTTGTCGGCCGAGAGGTCGATGATCGCGGTGCCCGACTCGGGGATCGGCTTGCCCGTCGCGTCCTGGGCCTTGTCGTAGGCCTTGCCGAAGGTGTCGGCGCTGCCCATGACCTCGCCGGTGGACTTCATCTCCGGGCCGAGACGCGGGTCCGAGCCCGGCAGGCGGTCAAAGGGCAGGACGACCTCCTTGATCGAGGTCTGCTCGGGGATCTGCTCCTCGATCGCGAGGTCCGCGAGCGTGTTGCCGGCCATGACCTTGGCGGCGATCTTGGCGATCGGGACGCCCGTGGCCTTCGAGATGAACGGGACGGTACGCGAGGAGCGCGGGTTCGCCTCGAGGACGTAGACCTCGCCGTCGCGGACCGCGAGCTGGACGTTGAGCAGCCCGACGGTGTCGAGTGCGGTCGCGATGTCCTCGGTGACCTCGCGGACGCGCTCTAAGGTGTCGTCGTCGAGCGAGCGCGGCGGGATCATACAGGCCGAGTCGCCGGAGTGGACCCCCGCGGCCTCGACGTGTTCCATCACGCCGCCGATGAGCACGTCCTCGCCGTCGGCGACGGCGTCGACGTCCAGTTCCACGGCGTCGGCGAGGAAGTCGTCGACCAGGATCGGCTTGTCCGGGCTGACGCGGACGGCTTCCTCGATGTAGGTCTCGAGTTCCGCGTCGTCGTAGACGACGTCCATCGCGCGGCCGCCCAGCACGTAGGAGGGACGCACGAGGACCGGGTAGCCGATCTCGTGGGCGAGTTCCATCGCTTCCTCCTCGCTGTGGGCGGCGCCGCCCTCGGGCTGGGCGATGCCCAGTTCGTCCATCAGAGCGTTGAAGCGGTCGCGGTCCTCCGCCAGGTCCATCGCCTCGACGCTCGTACCCATGACCTCGCAGTCGAGTCCGCGGCGCTCGAGTTCGTCCTCGAGCGGTTCGCCGATGTTGACGGAGGTCTGGCCGCCGAACTGGACCATCACGCCGTCGGCGCCGGTCGCCTCGGCGACGTCGGCGACCTCCTCGGCGGTGATCGGCTCGAAGAAGAGGCCGTCGGAGGTGTCGTAGTCGGTCGAGACGGTCTCGGGGTTGTTGTTGACGACGTGGGCCTCGATGCCCATGTCACGGAGCGCCTGAACCGCGTGGACCGAACAGTAGTCGAACTCGACGCCCTGTCCGATGCGGATCGGACCGCCGCCGACGACGATCACGCTCTCGATGTCGCGGTCGACCTCGAGTTCGCCGGCCGCGGCGTCGCCCTTCAGCGGCCCCTTCTCGAACTCGTTCTTGCGCGCCGAGTAGTAGTACGGCGTCTCGGCCTCGAACTCGCCGGCGCAGGTGTCGACCTGCTTGTAGGTGCGACCCGGCACTTCCTGTTCGACGGCGCCGACGTCGGCGCCCGCCGCGGCGGCGATCGTCGCGTTCGTGTGACCGGCGATCGCGGCCTCGGTGAAATCGCCCTCCTGGGCGGCGACCGTGGCGTCGGCGATGCGCTTGAAGCGCTCGGTGTACCACTCGTAGATGTCCGTCAGCTCGCAGATCTCGTCAACCGTGTAGCCGCGTTCGAACGCCTCGAACATGGCGTAGGGTCGGTCCGGTGACGGACGAGCCAGATACTGCTCCTCGAGTTCCTCGTCGCCGACCTCGTTCCAGTCGACGTCGGGTTCGTACTCGGAAGAGCGCAGCGCCTTGAGCAGCGACTCCTCGAAGCTGCGGCCGATGGCCATCGCCTCGCCGGTCGACTTCATCGCCGTCGTCAGTTCGAAGTCGACGTCGTCGAACTTGTCTTTGGGCCAGCGCGGGACCTTGGTGACGACGTAGTCGATCGCGGGTTCGAAGGCGGCGGTCGTCTCGCCGGTGATCTCGTTTTCGATCTCGTGGAGGCGCTTGCCGAGCGCGACCTTCGCGGTCACGCGGGCGATCGGGTAGCCGGTCGCCTTCGAGGCCAGCGCGGAGGAGCGGGAGACGCGCGGGTTGACCTCGACGACGCGGTACTCGCCGCCGGGGGTGCCGTCGTCGCGCCAGGCGAACTGGATGTTACAGCCGCCCTGAATGCCGAGTTCGCGGATGACCTCGAGCGCGGCGGTGCGCATCTCCTGGTGACCCTCGTCGGGGACGACCTGCGAGGGGGTGACGACCGTCGACTCCCCGGTGTGGATGCCCATCGGGTCGATGTTCTCCATGTTGCAGATGATGATACAGGAGTCGTCGGCGTCGCGCATGACCTCGTACTCGTACTCGACCCAGCCCGCGATGGACTCGGTGATCAGCACCTCGCTGTTACGCGAGAGGCGCAGGCCCTTGCGAACGCGGCGCAGCAGTTCGTCCATCTCGTGGACGACGCCCGATCCCGAACCGCCCAGCGTGTATGTCGTACGGGCGATGACCGGCAGTCCGCCGACCTCGTCGACGGCGGCCTGAACGCGCTCTTTCAGGCCCTCCTCGGTCATCTCCGAGACCTCCTCGCCCTCCTCGAGCGAGATGGTCGTCGACCGCGGGACGGGCTGGCCGATCTTCTCCATGCGCTGGCGGAAGAGATCGCGGTCCTCCGTGGCGTAGATGGTGTCCAGCGGCGTTCCCATGATCTCGACGTCGTACTCCTCGAGAACGCCTTCCTCGGCCAGTTCGGCCGTGACGTTCAGGCCGGTCTGGCCGCCCAGGCCGGCGATGACGCCGTCGGGCTGCTCCTTGCGGATTATCTCGGAGATGGCCTCGGTCGTGATCGGCTCGATGTAGACGCGGTCGGCCATCTCCGGGTCCGTCATGATCGTCGCGGGGTTGGAGTTGACGAGGACGACGCGGGCGCCCTCCTCCTGCAGCGCCCGGCAGGCCTGTGCGCCGGAGTAGTCGAATTCGGCTGCCTGTCCGATCTGGATCGGGCCGCTCCCGATCAGCAGAATCGTGCGTCCGTCCCCTGTCTCGCCCTCGCTTGGCTGGTCCGTACTCATTTCTCTTGTTCGTCCGGAGTTCGCACATCGTAATAAGCCCCACGATACAGTACGAATCTCGAAATGGCTTTTCGAAATTCGAACCCAACCCTCGATACGGGTCGTCGACGGCGCGACCCGTCGTGCCGTTTCGACGGAAATTACCCATATTTTATCTCATTTCCGGCGCGATCCGCTCTGGCGTTTCACGGATCAGCGTCCGTCTGCGCCCTCCGTCTCGAGGTCGACAGTTCGGCGATCGGGTGAGCGAGTCCGCGCGCGCCGGCCGAATCGCTTATCGTGGCCCCGTTACTGTTCGGACGCAACGAGATGGTCGACGCCGGACGCACACGTTCGATGCTATCGAAAGCCGTGCTGTACGTCGATCCCGACGAGACGGCTCGACGACGGCTGTCGCGCGACCTCGCGGCCGGCGCGGCCGACGCCGCGATCGAACTCGAGGAGGTAGCGACCGCGGGCGCCCTCCGCGACGCGCTCGCGGACGGGTCGAGCGCGTACGCCTGCGTCGTCACCGAATACCGCCTCGACGATCCGGAGACGGACGCGCTCGCGCTGTACGATTCGCTGCGAGCCGACGGACTGGCGACTGCCCCGTTTCTCCTCTACACCGCCGACGGAAGCGAGACGCTCGCCAGCGAGGCGATCACGGCCGGCTTCTCGGGCTACGTTCCGAAGGGACGGACTGATTCGGTCGAGCGACTCCGCGAGCAGTTGCAAACCGTGGGCGGACCGGACGCGAACCGAGCGGGCCGCGCTCGGACGGACCAGCGGGCGGCGCCGCGGGACCCGAACCGAGAGTGCGAACGCGAGCGGGACCTCGAGCGGTACCGAACGGTCGTGGAAACGGTCGGGGACTCGATGTACGTGCTCGACGAGTCCGACCGCATCGAGATGGCCAACGAAGCCATGGCCGACGCGTTCGAGACGACGCGCGACGAACTCCTCGGCCGGCCGGTGGACGACTTCGTCGCCGACGAAGACGCCGGCCGCATCCGCTCGACGCTCGAGGCGGTCCGGGCGATCGACGGTCGGACGTGGAAGACCGTCGACCTGACCGTCGAAGTGGCCGACGGAACGACCCGCGACGCCGAAGTCAACGTCGCGCCGCTGGTCGACGACGGAACGCTGACGGGGAGCGTCGGCGTGATCCGCGACGTCTCCGAGCGGACGAAGCGCGAGCGGCGGATCAGACGGCTCCACGACGGGACACGCCGGCTAATGGCGGCGACCGAGACCGACGAGATCGCCCGCATCGTGACCGAAATCGCCGCCGACGCGCTCGATCTCGATCTCAACTCCGTTCACCTGTACGAGCCGAACGTGCTGACGCGATCGGCGGCCCGCGCCCCCGGCGAGAGCGAGCCGGCCGTCGGCGACGGTTCGCCGGACGCGACCGACGAGGAGCAGGGCGGACTCGTTCCCGTCGCCATGAGCGACCGCGTGCTCGAACTGTTCGACGGGATCCCGTCGAACATCGAACCCGGCGGCGGGATCGCCTGGGACGCCTACGAGGCCGGCGAGGCGATCGTCCACGGCGACGTCCGGCAGGCGCCGAACGTTCGCAACCCCGAGACGCCGATCCGCAGCGAGGCCCACGTTCCGCTGGGCGATCACGGGGTCTTCATCGTGAGTTCGCTCGAGACTAACGACTTCGATCCGGAAGCGCTGACGCTGGCGCGGATCCTCGCGGCCAACGCTGAAGCCGCCCTCGACCGCGCCGAGCGCGAGGGCGAACTCGCGGAGCACGGCCGCGAACTCGAGCGCCAGAACGAACGACTCGAGGCCTTCGCCAGTACGGTTTCACACGACCTCCGAAACCCGTTGACGCTCGCGACGGGCCACCTCGAACTCCTCGCGGGCCGGATCGACGGCGACGACGAGATCGACCGCCACGTCCAAGAGCTCGAGTGGGCCCTCACCCGAATGGACGAGCTTGTCGAGAACGTCCTGACCTTAGCTCGGAGCGGCCGGCGGTTGACCGAGACCGAGCCGGTCGACCTCGCCGCCGTCGTCGAGCGCGCCGACCGAACGGTCGAGGGCGACCTCGAGGTGGTGTGTGACGGATCGCTGCCGACGGTCGACGGCGACGAGGAGCGGCTTCGGGTCCTCTTCGAGAACGTGTTCCGTAACACCGTGGAGCACGGTTCGACGAGCCCTGTCTCGCACGCTCGTCAGGACGACGGAAGACACACCGCGTCTTCCGAGCCCTCGGTCGCCGATGCTCCCGAGGACGCCGTCGAACACGGTTCGACGAGCCCTCCGTCGCAAACTCAGGAGGACGCTGTGGAGCACGGCTCCGCGAGCCCCGGCTCCCAGGGGACCCAGGAGGATCTCGACGAAGAGACGACGAACCGCGGCGAACGCGTCGGGGGGACCGTGACCGTCACGGTCGAGTCAACCCTCGAGGGGTTCGCGATCGCCGACGACGGGCCCGGAATCCCGCCCGGTGAACGCGACCACGTCCTCGAGTGGGGGTACAGTACGGACGCCGAGGGAACCGGCTTCGGGCTGGCGATCGTCGCCGAGGTCGTCGAGGCCCACGGCTGGTCGGTCGCGGTCGAAGAAAGCGACGCGGGCGGGTTGCGGTTGGCCGTCTCCATCCCGTCGTGACGGATCGGGCGGGCCGCTATCGGACGCGGCTCGCCAGAAAACGGGACCCGGGGCCGTTACAGCGCGCGGTCGTGTTCGCTCTCGAACTCGCGCTGGCGGCGGTACTGGTCGACGAACTCCTCGACGTCGAACTCGAGCATCTGGGTCTCGAACTCGGAGATAGCGGTGTCGTCGTCGGCGTGGCTGACCGCGTGTTCCATCAGTTCGACCACCAGTTCGACGACGATCTCGTGGAGCCGCCGGGCGTCGAAGTCGGTCACCCACAGCATCGCGTAGCCGACGGCGCCGTCGTCGCTGGCGTCGTAGGTGCGGACCTTCTCGGGAAACTCCTCCATGACGACGCCAAGCAGGTGGGGCGTGCCGAACTCCTCGAACTCGTCGGCCGGCTCGATCGTCTCCCGCAGGACGGCGACGAGCGATTCGGGGAAAAAGCGCGAGGGCGGGTGGACGTCCGTGACGACGGCGTGGGACGCGCCGCAGGGACAGGAGTACTCGCGCATCCCCAGATCGATCTCGTGGGGGTCGATCGAGTTGCCACAGGGAAGCTCGAGGTGCCGGTCGCCGCCGGATCCCGGGACGCGGGGCTCTGCCATTGCTCCTCATTGGGGGGGACGAGCCAAAAGGGCGACGACTCGAGGCGTGTGCCGACGGCCGCAGTCGCCGACCGAAATCTTTCACCGGCGCTCACTCGGGCCGGCGTAGGGCGAGGCTGTACATCTCGCCGGCCGACTCCGAGCCGATCGCTTCGACGAGGGCATCGGCCCGTTCGAGCAACGCGGCCCCCAGTTCCGAGTCCGCGGGGAGCGCGTCGACCCGCGAGCGAACCACCTCGGCGTGGGCCTCGAGATGGCTCGCGGTCCACGGGACGGGGTCCAACAGCATTCGGTGCCGATCGACCGTCCACCCGTAGCCGGCGAACAGCCGACCGAGCGCTTCCGCCGGGTAGAAGGTCACCATCGGCGCTCCGTCGGCGAGCTGTGCGGCCGCGTTCTCGAGAGCGAAGAGGTCGCGAACGGCGGCCTCGTCGGGCAACGGCTCGTAGTCGTCAACGAGGAGGTGACAGCCCGGCGCGGCGACGCGGGTCAGCTCGCCGGCGATCGCATCGAGGTCGGCGGGCGGAACCACGTTGAACAGCCCGTGTGCAGTGATCACCTCGACGGCGTCGTCGGGAAGGGGGAGCGCCCGAAGGTCGGCCTCGAGGACGGCGAGTCGATTGCGCGCTCGTCTCGAGTCGTCGTTGCCATCGTCATCGGTGGGCGATCGGACGCGCTCGAGCGTGGTCTCCGCGTGCGTTCGATCGTCGGTCACGGCGTAGACCCGCGCCGCGCCGTTCGCGAGCAGCCCCGCCGTCGCGTTGCCGACGCCGGCGCCGGCTTCCAGACAGACCGCGCCCTCGATCGGGCGGTCCTCGAGGGCGGTCGTGACGGTGCGTGGGACGTCCATGTGGTCTCGCGGGTCGGCTCGCCGTCGGGGGCGGTTCAGTGGTGGAGCTGTTCGGGGACCGGGCTGTCGTCGTGTCGTGCTTCCTCGACGAGCGAGCGCTGTGCGCTCTCGGCCATCCCGTCGTACCGGGTGGCGGCGTCGAGCACCATCGCGACGAGCTTCGGATCGCCGGGCGAGACGACGGTCGAGAGCCCTTGCGACGCGGCGAAGTCGAACCGTTCGCGGATCTCGTCGGGCGTATCCACCGGCTCGTACCAGTTGGCGTACGGCCGATCAGCTTCGGGCAACTCCTCGGTCGGGGGCCACGACCCCTTCGCGAAGGCCTTGATCCCGAGCGTACCGATCCCCGCCTCGTCCGCGCGCTCGAGGACGGCCTCGTAATCGTGGTCGTCGTCGTCCTTCGCGGCGACGACCGGATTCAGGGGGAACATCACCGTTGCGAGGTCGTCGATCCGATCCATCGCGTCGAGGATGAGTTGGGGGTTCCCGTGGCTCGTGAGGCCGATATCGCCGATCAGACCCTCCTCCTTGGCGTCGCGAAACGCCGCGAGCGCGCCGTCGTCGCCCGTGATCTCCTCGAGTTCCTCCTCGTACTCGAGGCCGTGGACCTGATAGAGGTCGATGTGATCGACGCCGAGCCGATCGAGCGAGCGCTCGAGTTTGCGGCGCGCGCCGTCATAGTCCCGCTCCTGGGTCTTGCAGCCGAGGTAGATCTCCTCGCGGTGCTGGCGGAGTTTGGGACCGAGCTTGCGTTCGGCGTCGCCGTAGGTCGGCGCGACATCGAAGTGGTTGACGCCGCGGTCGAGAACGAGTTCGACCATCTGGTTCGCGCCCTCCTGCTCGAGCCAGTTGAGCGCGATCGCACCGAAGGTCGCAATCGTGCTTTCGTGGCCGGTCGGGCCCAAGTCACGCGTTTCCATACCAGTCCATTGGCGAGGCTGCACATAAGTCACGGGCCATCGGCAGCCCGATTCGGCCCGCGTGAGTAGAACGAGTGAACGAAGCGAGACGCCGCGATCGGACCGAATCCTCAGGGCCAGTCGTCGCGGACCGGTTCGGCGTCGTCGTCGCCCGTCTCGGTGTTCGCGGCGATGATCCAGTCGGCCGCCTCCGCGGCGTTCTCGACGTCCAAGTACTCCCAGTCGACCTCGTCGGCGAGCTGTTCGTCCTCCTCGGTCGAGCCGATGAAGACGTACCGGTCGGTGTCGAACTGGTCTTTGACGCCCTCGAGGCTCTCGGCTTTGCCACGCGGTCCGGAGAAGAAGTCCTGTCGGATGCGGTTCTTCCGGGTGAAGTTCGTCACGACGTACGTGGGTTTCTCGGAGACGACGCCGATGTACTCCGTCCAGCCTCTGGCGTCTTCGAAGACGCTCTCGGGCGAGGCGAGCTCTTTCAGCGCCTCGAGCTCGAACGCCAGGGTCATGTCGCTGTCGCCGTTCATAGGTCACCGAAGGCGCGCACGCGGGAAAACGACTTCGATACTTTCGACGGAACGGGAGCCGCGGATTCGAGCGACGAGCGGCAGTCGGTCGTCAGCGCGACCGCTCTGGCTCGTCGGAACGAGTCGCGAACGGCTACCGCCGGCAGGAACGAAGAAACGACCGCGAAGAGACCGCAACCGGACCGACCGGCGGGTCAGGCGCTACTCGAAGTACCGTTCGTAGATCGAGTCAGCCGTTCGAAGAGCCAGCGCCTGCCCGGTGTGGGTCGGATTCTGTCCACCCAGGCCGTTGGGGATCGCGCTGTGGTCGCCGACGAACAGCCGGTCGACGTCGAAGGCCTCGCCGCCCTCGTCGATCACGCGGCCCATCGACATCGTGCTGTGGATGTGGATGAGATACGGCGCCATGTTCGTCCGGTGGACGTGCTCGGCCCCGGCGGCCCGCAGGAGCTCGGAGCCGGTCCGGGCCAGCGTCTCGCGTTTCACGTAGTCGGCCTCGCTGGGCTGCCACTCGATCTTCGCGAGGTTGCCGTTCTGGTCCTCGTCGTCGCTCAGGCTCACGCCGTTGTGCTGGAGCGGCTCGTCGTCGATGCTCAGCAGGAGCGTGACCGTCCGCCGCCAGTCGGCCATCTTGTCCTTCAGCTCCGAGCCGACGAGTTGACCGTGGGTGTCCCACGGCTCGCCGTCGGTGTCGTTGTCCGCCGCCAGGCCGACCGCGCTCGTCCCCATCATCGCGCCGTGCTGGGACGGCGCGTTGCTGACGACGCCGATGATCCCCTCCTCGAGTTCGACGCGGCCGCCCCACGGCTGGCCGACGTGGGGATCGATCGCCCGCTCGCCGACCAGATCCTCGAGTGCGTCGGGCTCGAAGACGCCGTGGACGGCGTCGAACCAGTGGTGGGTCAGCCCCTTGCCGACCCAGCCGTTGTCGGGCAGGCCGGAGTTGAGCCAGAGCCGCGGCGTCTGCAGGGAGCCGGCGGCCATGACGACGACGTCGGTGTCCATGCTGCCGGTCGTCCCCCGCCACGTATCGCGGAAGTCGACGCCCGTCGCTTCGCCGCCTTCGGTCCGGACGTTGGTTACGACGGTGTTCGGCCGGATCGTCACGTTGCCCGTGTCCAGCGCCTCCGGGACCCAGCTCACGTTGCTCGACTTCCGAGCCTTCTCGCGGACGGGGGCGCCCCGCGGTGACGACGCACCGCGATAGTGATCGTTGGCCAGCGTGCTGCCCTCGACCTCGGGGTAGGTGAAGGGACCGTCGTAGTCTTCGTCCTCGAGTTTCTCGTCGGGCTGGGAGATCAGGCTCGGCGTCGGCCGGTAGCTCGGGAGGTCGTCGTCGGTCACGTTGAGCCCGTCGTTCAGGCCGAGCCCGAGCCGCTCCGCGCCCTCGTAGAGCACGGCCTCCTTCGTCGCCGTCGCGCCGGGTCCGAAGTCGAACTTCTCCTCGATGAGCCGGTAGTAGGGCACCAGATCGCCGTACTCGATCGGCCAGTCGTCGGTGTCGTTGACCGACGGGACCGTCGTCCGCGGGTGGTTCGCGTAGTAGTGCAGCGTCGTGCCGCCGACGCCGCTAACCTGATTGACGGTGAGGTCGCCGCCGGTCTCGAACTCCCAGGCGCCCTGCGTGCGATCGGCGGGGCCGAGGCGGAGCTTGCCGGCCGCGGAGTTGTTCATGTCGTCCTCGAGGCCGTTGAACTGCCGGTCTAAGAGCTCCCCGTTGAGGTCGTCGGGGTCGGAGCTCTCGGTCGCGCCGGGCTCCTCGTGTGGCCGGGGCCACTTCTCGTTGCCGTGCCACGGGCCCGCCTCGATGATCTGTACGTCCAGTCCGTGTGCGCCGAGCTGCCACGCGAGTGCGGGGCCGTCGCCGCCTGCGCCGATTACGATTACGTCGGTATTACTCGTCATTGTGTCTCACTTCCAGTCGTTGTCGTCGAACGATTCGATCGGGGCCTCGTGGAGTCCGGCGTGGCCGTCGGCCGGCCCGGGGTAGCCCGTCTGTCGGTGACCCTGCACCGCGCCCGCGGGAGTTTCCAGGTCCCGGTCGGCCATCGGCTCCGTGCCGTCTTCGTACCCCGACCACTCGGAGTAGTAGCCGTACGCGGTCAGGCTGAGCATCGATCCGGAGAGCTTCTTCGCCAGAATCGCCTCCGGAAGGATCACGTCGGCGACTGTCTCCAGCGAGTCGTAGGAGTCGATCACGAACAGCAGACACTGGACCCGGTCGATCGGCGCGAGGAACGTGAAGAAGCCGCCGCCGGCGAACTTCCGTCTCGGCCGGATGTTCTTTCGGTTCCCGCCGCCGAGCACGAAGACCAGCGCGTAGAGGTCGAGCACGGTCGCGTGCAGCGTCGCCAGGGGCAGTTCCGACTGCTTGTTCGTCATCTCCTCGATCGAGCCGTCCCGCGAGGCCGTCTCGACGGTCAGCACCGAGTCGCCGTTGCCGACGACGCGAAGCTCGAGTCCGGCCAGCGAGCCGAAGACGTCGGACCGGGACATCCCCAGGTCCGACTCGGTCGAGAACCCGAGTTCCGACTCGAGCCCCGCGACCAGTTGCTCGAGCCCGTTCTCGTCGGCTGGCAGGTCGACGCGAAGTGCCTCCCGGTCGGCGCGACCGTCGTTGCGGTCGTCCTTTTCGCCGTGTCCGCGTCCGCGTCCCTTTCCACGGCCTCGTCCGCGACCGTTCCCGCGGCCGCGGCCGCGCTTTCGGCCCGGAGCGCGGTCGCGCTGGTGGGACTGCCCGGTCCCGTGTTCGACGTTCCAGATCAGGTACTCCTCGAGATCGATCGCGAGCGCGCCCGGTTCCTGCACGCCGTCGCGCTTCGGCGTCTCGGGAATGATCGCGTCGACGATCGATCGGTAGGTCTGTCGCGTGTGCTCGTCGATGTCGATTTCTTCTTCCCACCAGCCCGCGGCCGCCGCGGGCAGCGAGAGCCCGGCGATCCCGGCTGCACCGGTGGCCCCCAGCATCAGCGAGCGCCGCGACACCGCGGGCGACTCGCTCGAGCCGCCGGCCGGCCTGTCGATCTCGTGATTCGATACCGCTCGTTCGTGTTCGCTCTTGTCTCTCATTTACTGCGTTCGGTTCCGATCGCGTTTCCCACGTCTGTGCCCCCCATGTCGTTCCGCGTTGCTGTCCTCAGTGCGTTCTCCCCACCCCCCGCAACTGCTGTTACCTCTCCTTTTGATGGCAGTCTTATAATGTTTATTGCCGAAGTGAATTTCAATACTACTGATAGCTGTTACCAGCATTTTTATACATAGTTAGATTCAGCTATCCGCGTCCATCCGTGAATGAATCCCGGTCATCGTCGATACCGTCGGCAGAACGAGGGAGTCGGAACCGCTAGATCGGTACGAACGCGTTCGACGGTAACGGGGGAAGTGACTCGAGTCGCGATCGAAAATCCGCCGCGAAAACGAAGCGGTCGTCGCCGAGAGACGGGGGGCTGCCGGTCGACCCCGTCGGCCGCTGGCGCCGCGTTACTGGGACTGTTCCTGTGCCAGGGCCAGCTCGTCGAGGTCGACCTGCTGCTGGAGGAGGACCTCGGCCTGGTCGGCGACCTCGCGCTGTTCGCGCATCAGCTGTTTGAACTTGCTCTGGGGCGAGAGGTCGCCGATGAGGACGCCGCCGACGATCTTGCCGTCCTTGAAGGCGATGCGGCGCCACTCGGTGTCGCTGTACTTGCGCTCGGCGTGTTCGTCGCCGAGCGTCGGGTGACCGAACGAAAGGAACGGGAAGTCAAAGTGCGTGATGGAGTACGAGGAGACCCACTCGAACTCCTCTGCCTCGGCGTCGTTGGCCATGTTGACCGCGGCGACGCGACCCTGCTCCTTGGCCGAGCCCCACGAGCCGTTCTGGGCCTGATCGCCCAGCAGGACGTCGTAGAAGCGCGTGATGTCGCCGGCGGCGTAGACGTCGTCGACGTTGGTCTGCATGTACTCGTCGACGACGAGTCCGTTGTTCTGCTCGAGGCCGGCTCCGCGGAGGAACTCCGTGTTGAAGGTGAGGCCGATGGCGACGCCGGCGAAGTCACAGTCGTAGCGGTCACCGTTGGGGTCGACCGCGGCGGTGACGTGGCCGTCGTCGTCGACTTCGAAGCGGTCGACGCCGCTGTCGAAGACCGGTTCGACGCCGACCTCGCGCATGCCTTCGTGCATGATCTCGGCGCCGTCGGCCGAGAGCGCGTAGCGCCACCAGCGGTCGCCGCGCATCAGGTAGTCGGCCTCGATGCCCTGCGCGCCGCAGACGGCCGCGAAGTCGATGCCCAGCAGGCCGGCGCCCACGATGACGCCGCGGTCGGACTGCTCGGCGTGCTCGCGGATCCCGCGGGCGTCCTCGAACGTCCAAAAGTGGTGGACGCCGTCGGCGTCGCTGTTTTCGACCGGGAGCTGCGTCGGCGTCCCGCCGGTCGCGACCAGGAGCTTATCGTACTCGATATCGCCGTTGTCGTGGGTGTGGACGACCCGCTCGTCCGTGTCGACGCTCGTGACGTGGGTGTTCAGGGAGAGGTCGATATCGCGCTCGTCGTACCAGTCTTCCTGGTGAATCGAGATCGGGGCTTCCGGCAGTTTGCCCTTCGCGTGTTCCTTGATGAGAATGCGGTTATACAGTGGCTCCCCCTCATCGGTGATGACGGTAATCGTCGCCTCCGGATCCTCCTCCCGGAGGGTCTCGGCAGCCGAACTGCCGGAGATACCGTCACCGATGATCACGTAATGGGTCATATTCGGACCGTTCGTAATGCGGGTTAAAGTGGGTTGCTATCTCGTCTATTTTACCCATCGGGAGTTTCCCTGCAACAGTTGTATGCTGAAATCGGATTCGAACCTTCAAATCGGTAATCACACGTCGATCTTTCGTTTCCGATAGTTGACTTCGCAAGGTTTGCTGTTATCTCTGACGGTCACCCGTCCGAGCGAGCCGTCGGTATCGCGGCCGGCCTTCATAGTTGTCCGAACCGTTCTTTAGGCGCTGCTCCCTACATCGTCGCATGAAACTCCGTCAAAACGCGAAACACTTCGCCTATCGGAAGGCCCTCGAGACGCCGGGCGTCCGTTCGGTCGCCAACGCGGGGCTGGTCAGACTGCACACGAAAATCTTCACCGGGAAGGCCGACCCCGCTCACGCCGAGGAGCGAAAAGACCACCTCGACGCCCTCTTCGACGCGACGATGGATAGCTACCTGCGAGCGCTGCAGGAAGGGTTTTCCGAGGCCGAAGCCCGCGAGATCACCCACATTCAGGCCAACTTCGACTTCTACAACCACGGCTGGACCGAGATGATGGAGATTCCGGTCGACGAACTCGAGGCCCACCACGAGCGCTACGGCGACTTCTTCGAGCGATGGGATATCACGATCGACGACCCGCTCGGCCAGTTCGAACCGCCGGAGGGACTTCCCGAGGCGCCCTCGACGCCCGAAAAACTCGACGACCCCGAACACCCCCACGCGGAGGGCGGATTCGCCGACGACGTCTACGTCGAGACCGAGGAGGGTGACCTCGTCGTGGGCGGCCAGGACGAACCGGACGACGCCGACGTCTCGACGGCGGTCGATCTCGGGGACGAGGATATCGAAGCCGACTGACCGACTTCCGGTCCATTCTGCCGCGCCTACTCGCGATCGAGCCCGTATTTCCCACTGTCGTTTTCGACGTTTGTTCTCGTCTACCGGATAGTAATCTAACAGTAACAATATTGTTTGCAGATTTGTTTTCCGTCGATGAACCGACGAACGTATCTCGCGGCAGCAACGTCGGCGGCGGGACTCGGGCTGGCGGGCTGTGCCAACTCGCCCGCGCTCGACGAGGACGCAGAGAACGGCGACGACTCGTCGCCGCCGGCGAGCGATCCCGCCCCGGATTTCCCCGACGCCGCCGGAACCGTCGACGACTTCGAGGACCTCGAGGCATGGGCGGTCGCCGGCGGGACGCTGACGGCGGATCCGGACCGCGCCGCCGTCGGCTCGCAGAGCGCTCGACTGACGGTCGGCGAGACCGAGCAAATGGCCAGACTCACGAGGACGTTCGCCGACCCGCGCGATCTCACCGACGTCGTTCCCGGCGTCGCCGTCGCGGCGGACGAACTCGTCGTCCCGTGGCTCCGACTGGTCGACGACGAGGGTGCCGCGATCGAGTACCGTCGCGGAATCGTCGGCGACCTCCCCCTCGAGCGGTACAACTTCGGCGTCAGCGAGACCGATCCGGCGTTCGACGCGGCGAGCGTCCGGAAAGTGTCCCTGCGCCTCTGGACGGCCGAGGGGGACCGACGGACGGTCTGGTTCGACGACCTTCACTTCACGCCGCGGCCGGAGACGGGGCAGGTGATGATCCAGTTCGACGACGCACACGTCACCGACTACACGGAAGCGTTGCCGCGCCTCGAGTCGCACGACTATCCCGCGACGACGTTCGTCAACTCCGGGTACATCGGCGGCGGCGACGTCGGCGGCGATCCCCGATTGACGACCGACCAGCTCCGCGAACTCCGGGACGCCGGCTGGTGCGTCGCGAACCACGCGAAGAACCACCCGAAACTGCCCGAACTCGACGCCGACGAACAGGAGGCCCAGATCCGAGCGGGCAAGGAGTGGCTCGTCGAGCGAGGGTTCGAGGACGGCGCCGACTACTTCGCCTACCCGTTCGGCCAGTACGACGCGACGTCGATCGAACTCGTCGACGAGTACCACTCGATCGGCTTCGGCGGCGGCCCGCCGGCCCAGGGGTATACGACGAATACGAAACTGGCCTCCAGAATCGGCAATCCCAGCGCCGACCGCGTCCGGACCGCGCTCGAGCACACCGTCGAACGACGCGGAATCACCGGTCTCTTCTTCCACCGCCTCGAGGGCGACCACCTCGAGGCCTTCGAGACGATGATCGAAACGATCCGCGAGTACGAGTCGAAGGGCGAACTCGAGGTGATTCTCCCCCGGGACCTCGAGGAGCGGTTCCTGTTCTAAGGGCTCGACCCCGCGCCTATCAGGGGGAATCGGGCGGTGTCGGGATCCAAGCCGCTAAGTGTCCGGAGAGACCCATTTTAACAACGAGACGATTCGATGGCACTCGATAGCAATGATCGGTCGATCGCCGGCTTCACCATGGCCGGCCACGCGCTCGTCCACTGGTTCGAGACGTCGATCCCGATCTTTCTGGTGGTCTGGCTCGATACGTTCGACACCGGCGTCGCCCTGTTCGGACAGGTCGTCGCGCTCGGTTACGCGCTCTTCGGAATCGGCGCGCTGCCGAGCGGTATCCTTTCGGACCGATACGAGACCAAGCGGCTCATCCTGTACTGTCTCGCGGGGATGAGCGGGGCCTTCCTCATCCTCTCGTTCGCGAGGTCGGTCTACGCGATCGCCGTCGCCCTCGTCCTGTGGGGAGTCGCCGCCAGTATCTACCACCCCGCCGGGCTGGCGCTCATCAGCACCGGCGTCGAGGAGCGGGGCACCGTCTTCGCCTGGCACGGGATCGCCGGCAACGCCGGCATCGCCCTGGGCCCGTTCGTCACGGCGACGCTGCTCGTCGTCTTGGACTGGGAGCTCGTCGCGGCGATTCTGGCCGTCCCCGGCGTTCTCGCAGTGCTGTACGGCCTCAGCGCGTCGTTCGATCCGACGGCGGCCGTCGACGACGACGTCGACGCCAGCCCTGACGAGGCGCTGTCGGTCTCGGAACTGTTCGCGGAGACGCGGACGCTGTTCGCGAGCGCGTTCGCCGTCGTCTTCGCCATCGTGATGTTCGAAGGGCTGTACTACCGCGGGATGTTGACCTACCTGCCCGAGATCCTCCACGGCCTCGAGGCGATGGCCGGCTTCGCCGTCCCCGCGAGCCTCGAGGGGATCGAGCCGGCCGATTACATCTACGTTGGACTGCTGGTCGTCGGGATGGCGGGCCAGTACGCCGGCGGGAAACTGACCGACCGCGTGGCGCCGGCCCGCGGGATGATCGCCATCTTCGCCGTCCTCGCGGTGCTGGCCGTCGCGTTCGTTCCCGTCACCGGCATGGGGATCGTCGCGATCGCGGCGCTCTGTGGCGCCTTCGGGTTCTTCCTGTTCGCGATCCAGCCGTTCTACCAGAACGCCGTCGCGGTCTACACGCCCGCAGACAGTCGCGGGCTCTCGTACGGCTACACCTACCTCGGCGAGTTCGGCTTCGGCTCGGCGAGCATCGCCATCGGCGGCTTCGTCCTCGGCGGCTTCCCGCTCGCGGCGTTCTTCGCGTTGATCGCCGGCTTCGCCCTCGTCGGCGGCCTGCTCGCGGGCGGCCTACTGGTCGGTAGCGGGCGGCTCGCGACCGACGCGAGGGAAATCGAAGCCGAAGCGGACGATTGACACTGTACGGTTAGAGGGTCCGAACGGGACAGCGTACCGACGGCCGAAGGGACCGATCAAACGGCAAAGCGAGGGACGAATAGAACGGCTCCGTCGACTCGAGTCGCTGTTAAAACCAGTCCGGTTCGGCGTAGTCGGCCGTCTTGTGCTCCTCGGGCCAGATAGTCTGCTGGACGCCCGTCCCGTCGTCGTTCTCCTGCCACTGGAAGAACAGCGGGTGGACGTTGTCTTCACCGTAGATGACGTCGTGGGCGTGCTCGTGGCTCGAGTCGTGGAACTCGATGGTTCCGGTCGTCCCGGTAACGGAGATGTCCTCGAGTTCGCTCACCAGGTCGTCGGAGTCGAACGTTCCGGCCTCCTCGACCGCCTTCGCGAAGAGTTTGACCGCGTCGAACGAGATGTAGCCGGTGTAGACGGGCGCGGACCCGTCGTTCCTGCGCTGGTACTCGTCGACGAACGGCAGGGTCTTTTCGGTGATTTCGGTGGTCGGTGTCGCAAAGGCGTACCCGGTCGCGTAGCGGCAGGCGCCGTCGACCCTTCCGTAGTACGAGGACAGCTGCATCGGCACGTGAATTCCGTTGAAGGCGAACGGCCGTTCCGCTGGCCCCCAATCCATCACGGCCTGGGTCCCAGTGTGGGCTGCCGCAATGATCGCCGCGTCGGCTCCCGTCCGTTCGACCTCGTCGTAGATGTCCGAGAAATCGTCGGTCGCCGGTTCGTACCGCTTTTGCATCGCAACGTCGACGGCCGTGTCACCCAATTGGTTCTGGTACACCTCCCACAGTCTCTCGGTCCAATCGTAGTCTTCGACGAGGATAGCGACGGAGCCCCAGTCGAGTTCAGGTCCCATCTCGTCCAGAAAATCGATCTGGGTCTCGGCGAGGTTCACGTCGTTGATCGGACCGACACGGAAATGGTACTTGTACTCCTCGTACTGGTCGCTGACCATCTGGCTCGCCGCCGTCGTCGCGGAACCGACCGTGAGATGGGGGATCTCCTGCTCGGCAATGTCGTCCATCAAGTGAATGAGCACCTCGGAGGTGGCGACGCCGATCGTAACGTCCGCGCCTTCCTCGAGAACGAGCCGCTGGTACTGACGGCGTGCCTCGGGCGGACTCCCGTTCGTGTCGCCAATGGCCAACTCGACGGCTCGACCGTCGATTCCGTCGTCGTCGTTGAGTTGGTCGCGAGCGATTTCGGCACCCTCGACGATCGATTGCCCGGTGGAGTTGCTGTCCGGATCGGGTGCCAGAACGCCGATCGTAACCGGATCGATATCGGCGCTCCCCACGACCGATCCGACGGTCTCGATACAGCCCGCTAGTGAGAGACCGACCACTCCGCTAGCCGTCGTTTTGAGCACGTGACGGCGATCGAGATCGCGTCGCTGAGTAGCGCCAGCAGAAGTATTACCGTCCCCATTCCTGAGGGTATTGTCGTTCATATTGAACAGTTGTTTCGACCTACGTTTCTTAACGTTTGCGGAGAATAGCATGAGCAAGGGAAACAGTCCGGCAGGCACGACAGCAGAGAGAGTCTGTTAGAACCATTGATTTAATCCAGGATACATACTCGATATTCTCAGAATAATTCCTATTGCACCATTCATATACTATTGTCGTGGATTTAACAACACATACATTTATTGGCCTCCATTATCAGTACTGATAACTGCAGATCACCATTTATGTAGTAACGAAATCACCCGTACGCTATCATGGATTTCGTTCGACGGTTGGTGCCGACAGCTATCCGACGCAGGTATGCAGTGAAGTTCGGAATCGCGTTGTTGATTCTCGGGCTCTCGGTAGGGCTACTCGGAGCCGGTGCAACGGGAGCAATCACGAATCAGGTAGAAGACCGGGTTCAGGCAGATCACGCTTCTTCGGCCGAACAGGAAGCACAGAGCCTACAGATGTGGAACGAGCAGAACGAACACACGATCGGGACGATCGCCCGATCCGACGTCGTCGCCAGCGACGATCCGGAAACGATCCAGTACCGCTTCCTCGACTGGCAGGAGCACTTAGATGCTGACACGTTCGATATCTCCTACGTCGACCTCAACAACGACACCGTGACGGCGAGTACCAACGAGGCGTACCGCGATAGGGCGACTACCGAGATCGACAACGTTCCCGACGAGGCGTACTCGACGGCCACCGAAAACGTCCCCTGGGTCTCTGACGCCTACCTCGCCGAGGGCGGATTCGGTCAGAATACCACCGTGATCACCTACGTCCAACTCTCGGCCGAAAACGAGGACCGGGCGATCATCTACACCGCCAATCTCGAAGCCTACGCGAACCAGCTGCAGAACGATGACGGTGTCACGACGATGGTTCTTGACGGCGACAACGAGGTTATGCTCGATAACACGGAGGACTACAGCGAATCCCACGAGACGCTCGGCATGGCGTACGGTGGCAACACGGGTCTCTTGGAGTCCGCCCGAACCGAGGGAGCGACTACGCAGCAGGTCGACAGTTCGTCGCTGGCCTTCGAGAACAACGCCTACGACTTCGGGAACGAGGGCGAGTACGTCACGAGTTCTGCCCGTATCTTCGGTACCGACTGGGTCATCGTGACCCACGAACCGGCCGATCAGGCGCTCGGGTTCGTCACCACAATCGGTCGGTGGGGCGGCATCGCGACGATCGTGGGCGTGCTCATGATCGGTGTGATCGGCGTCGTCCTCGGTCGGAACACCGCCGTTTCGATCGACCGTCTCACCGAGAAGGCCAGCAAGATGGAAGAGGGCGACCTCAGCGTCGACCTCGAGACCAAACGCATCGACAACATCGGCCGGCTCTACGAGGGCTTCGACTCGATGCGCGTCGCCTTAGGCGAACAGATCGAAGAGGCCGAATCCGCACGCGAGGACGCCGAACGCGAGCGCGAGCGCATCGCGGAGATCAACGACCAACTCGAGCGGACGGCCGACGAGTACAGCGACGTGATGGAAGCGGCCGCCGACGGCGACCTGACCGCCCGGTTGGACGCCGAGACGGACAACGAGGCGATGGCGGAGATCGCCGAGGACTTCAACGACATGCTCGAGGAGATCGAGGAAACCGTCGCCGATCTCAACCGGTTCGCGACCGACGTCGCGACCGCCTCCGAGCAGGTGACCGCCTCCAGCGAGGAGGTTCGCTCCGCCTCCCAGCAGGTCACGGAGTCGATCCAGGAGATTTCCGACGGCGCCGAGCAACAGAACCAGTCGCTGCAGTCGGTCACCCAGGAGATGAGCGGCCTCTCAACGACCACCGAGGAGATCGCCGCCTCCTCGAACGAGGTCGCGGACATCGCCGAACAGACCGTCGACACCGGCCAGGAAGGACAGGAGGCCGCCCAGGAAGCGGTCACCGCGATGGACCAGATCGAGACCGAGGCGGAGGACGCCGTCAGCGAGATCCGCCGCCTCGAACAGGAGGTCCAGCAGATCGACGAACTGATCAACACCATTTCCGAGATCGCCCGCCAGACGAACATGCTGGCGCTGAACGCCAACATCGAGGCCTCCCGCTCGGCCGGCGGGAAGGACGACGAAGGGTTCTCCGTCGTCGCCAAGGAGGTCAAGGCGCTCTCCGAGGACGTCGCCGAGGCGGCCGACGAAGCCGAGGACCGCCTCGAGGCGATCCGCGAACACACCGAGCGGTCCGCGGACGAGGTCGAGGGCACCAGCGACCAGATCGAGGCCGCCAGCGAGCAGGTCACCGAGGCCGTCGAAGCCTTAGAAGAGATCGCCAACCTCGCCCAGGAGACCAACGTGGGCGTCCAGGAGATCTCCGCCGCGACCGAAGAGCAGGCCGCCTCGACGCAGGAAGTCGTCGCGATGGTCGACGACGCCGCGACGATCTCCGAGGAGACGACCACCGAGGCCGAGAACGTCGCCGCCGCCGCCGAAGAGCAGACCACGGCCCTGACCGAAGTGACCCGGTCCGCCTCCGACCTCTCCGGCCAGGCCGCGGAGCTCTCCGAAGCGCTCGACCGCTTCGAGACCGACATCAGTCGCGAGCAACTCGAGGACGACTCCGATTCGGACGCCGATGGCGATCCGACCGCCGCGACGAGTACGTCCGAGTTCGACGCCGCGGTCGACGCGGACGGAGACGAGTCACAGTCCGACGAGCAGACGCGGGAGTCCGAGCGCGACCAGCAAGGACAGGGAATCACCCTCTCGACCGACGAAAGCGAGACGTTCGAGTCGCCCGAGACGACCACCGAGCAGGCGACCGAACGCGACGCGGCACGGCCGACCGAGTCGTTCGAGGCCGAGCCGGCGGAAACCGAGTCCGACGACGTCGAGCCGGCCGCTGAGGCGGCCGATGCCGAAGCCGCGCCGGCTCCGGACGCCGACGCGGCGTCGTCCGAGTCGGACGAGCAGGCGTCGATCACGGACAGCGGATCGACGACCGAGGGCGAGATCGAGGCCGAGCCGACGCCGGCCCCCGCCCCGGACGATCTCGAGGAGTCCGACCGGTCGAACCAAGAGCCGACGGCCGACGATGAGACGACCGCCGGCGACGAACTCGGTGCCGAGGAGATCCTCGGGATCGACGACGACGGCACGGCCGCCAGCGACCCGGCAGCCGATGACGACGAGCCCGACGAATCGGCAGCCGACGCCGACCAGACCGACGGCTCCGAGGACGCCGTGACGGACGCGACGGATCCGCTCGCGGACGACGCGGACTCGGCGGTGGCGATCGAGCCGGTCGAAGACGGCGAGTCGGATGACGCTGAGACGGCCAGTCCCGACGAGACGGAGACGGCCGATACCGACGACACCGACGAGAACGACGACGTGTTCACGTTCGGCAACACGGACGAGTAGAGCGAACACGCGACTCGAGTCGTTTCGGGGCGATCAATTCCGGCGGTGATTCGCCGCCGGGCATCGCTGTCATTTTACCTACGATCGAAACGGGATCCGCGCTGAGCCGGGGCTCCAGTCGTGGCGAAGCCACCGCTCTCATCAGGGACGGCAGTACCAGTACCCACTCACCGCTCAGTGGTCCGCCGGCTGTCGAACCGAGACGCGGCGACTCGACTCGGAGACCGCCCGCGCACAACGCAGGCCGGTCTCGAGCGCGCCGCCGGCCCGTCGCTGGGGGAACTGCGGCTGCCGGACGACCGTCGCGTCGTAGAGTCCGTCGGGTGTGTCGATCGTGCGCTCGTTCGAAGACATCCCGTCGACGCTCGAGTGAACGCCGTCGGGAACCGGCTGCCGGATCCGCGTCGAGTCGACGGCGACGAGATCGTTCCGGTCGAACGCCGAGAACCGGGTCGCCAGCGCCTCGAGCCACCGCCGTTCGACCGTCGCGCTCGAGCGATCCTCGGCGACCGCTTCGCCGCCGTCGAGCAGGTAGTACTGGTGCCCGCCGGGCGCGTCGGGCGAGCGCAGCAGCGTCGGCGCGACGAGTTCGCCGAACGGGGCGTCGTCGACCATCGTCACGCGATAGGCGTCGGTCAGCGGCGTCTCGGCACTCGTCGAGACCCGCAGACAGGTCCGCGTTCGGAACGACGCCGACGGGGAACCCAGCGACGACTCGAAGCCCTCGGGGACGGTCGCCAGCACGATCGCGTCGACGGCGTGGCGCTCGCTCGCGCCGCCTCGGTCGACGGTGATCGACTCGACGGCGCCGTCCGTCGTCCCAAGTTCGCTCACGCGCGCGTTCGTCGTGATCCGCTCGCGACCGACGGCGTCGACCAGCGACTCGACGAGGACGGCCGCGCTCTCGGCGAAATAGCCCCGCATCTCCCGGCCGAACCGGGTCCGCTCCCGCCGTCCGCGACAGTGCTCGAGCACCCACGCGGCGCTGACGTCCGACGCCGCCGAGCCGAAGCGAGCCTCGAGCAGCGGTCCGTAGAACCGCTCGTAGACGGCGTCGCTCGCGTGCTCGCGGACGAACTCCGCCGCCGGGACGTCACCGTAGTCCGACGGCTCGTAGGCGTCGAACCGCGGCCGTCGCCGAGGGAGGCCGCGGCAATCGATCCCGCTCTGAAGCGTGGCGAGACGCGCGGTATCCGAAAGCGACAGCGGCGGGTAGGCCAGAAACTCCCAAGGCGCGTCGACGGGGTGGACAGTGCCGTCGACGTACATCGCCGTCCGGATCGGGCCCCACTCGAGGCGATCGGACAGGCCGAGTTCCGCGAGCAACTCGAGGACGGCCTCGTCCCCGGGACGGGTAAACGAGACGGGGACGCGCTCGAGCGGCGCAGCGGGGGTTCCGGACGGCGAAGGCGGAGACTGGGACGGTGAAGACGAAGTCGAAGGCGGGGTCGTGGCTGCGATGCCGCCTAGTTCGTCGCCCGGTTCGAAGACGCGAACGTCGTAGCCGCGCTGGCGGAGGCGATAGGCGGCCGCGAGTCCGGACAGCGATCCGCCGACGACGCCGATCATATCGAGTGAACGGGGGTAGCGACTCTTTGCAATTGCGGTCGGTCGACCGGCGGGCCGTCGCGGTCCGCTACCTTTTTGCCTGCCGTCTCGGAAGGAATCGGCATGCTCACCGTGCGGGCACCCGCGACGAGTGCGAACCTCGGGAGTGGCTTCGACGTCTTCGGTGTCGCCCTCGGCACGCCCGCCGACGTGGTCCGAGTCGAACGCGCGCCGGAAACGCGGATCACCGTGACCGGCGCCGGCAGCCAGTACATTCCGGAGGATCCGGAACAGAACACTGTCGGAGCGGTCGCCGACGCCCTCGACGCGCCGGCCCACATCAAGATCGACAAGGGCGTGCGCCCCTCTTCGGGGCTTGGCTCCTCGGCGGCCAGCGCGGCCGCCGCGGCCGTCGCGCTCAACGCGCTCTACGACCGCGGGCTCTCCCGGAAGGAGCTCGTCCCCGTCGCCGCCGAGGGCGAGGCGCTCGTCTCCGGCGAGGCCCACGCCGACAACGTCGCCCCCTCGCTGCTGGGCGGCTTTACCGTCGTCACCGACGACGGCGTCACGCAGCTCGACGCCTCGATCCCCGTCGTCGCCTGCCTCCCCGAGATGTCCGTTTCCACGCGCGACGCGCGCGAGGTCGTCCCCGATTCAGCCGCCCTCGAGGACGTCGTCGACACCGTCGGCAACGCCGCGACGCTGACCGTCGGGATGACCCGTGACGATCCCGACCTCGTCGGCCGCGGGATGGAAGACGCCATCGTCACCCCCGAACGCACCGCCCTGATCGACGGCTACGACCGCGTTCGCGACGCCGCCCTCGAGGCCGGCGCGACGGGCGTCACCGTCAGCGGCGCCGGGCCGGGCATCCTCGCGGCCTGTCACCGCCCCGACCAGGGCGCGATCGCCGGCGCGATGATCGACGCGTTCGACGCCCTCGGCATCGAGAGTCGCGCCTACCAGACCCGGATCGGCGAGGGCGCGACGCTGTACCGGGACTGATCGTCGATTCCTGGTTCCAGTCGTCTCGAGTAACCCATGGGGACCCGAACCGACGCCGCGCTCGCGACACTCGTTCTCGCCGCCGTCGGGATCGCGTTCGTCCTCGCCGACGCGTCGCTATCACCCCTCGCAGTCGCTCTCGGCGGACTCGGCACGATCGTCTTCGAACTCGTAGCCGCTCGCGCCTACGAGACCGTTCGGGACTACTGGGAACGACCGCTCGTGGAGGGACTGTCCCTCGTCGCGGCGCTGATCGTCGTCGCCGTCGGCGCCACCGCCGCACCGGAGGTCGTGTTGTCACTGTTCTGTGGCGGAGCGGTGACGTATCTCACGTTTCTCGCGCTCGTCGAAACAGGGATCGTTCCACCGCCGGAGACGTGGTGGTAGCCTCGAGCTACCGCGGTCTGCGAGCCGTCTTCCAGCGGCGTCCGTAGATCCGCGGAAGCGCGTTGACCTTGGCCCCGCGAACGTTCCCTGGCACGGTCGACACGCGCGTAGAGATGCCGGCCGGGAGCGGGCCGTAGGGCACCGATGAGACCGCAGTCGGGTTATTCGACACCGGTTTCCGGCCGGCGTAGCCGGAGCCTCGTTGCTTCGACTCGTACAGGGTTTCGAATTTCGAGTGTCCCTCGATGACCCCGTTCCGTGCCGTTTTGGCGGCCTTTTTCGCCTTCTGTTGGATCGCCGCGTCCGCCGCGTCGGGTTTTATTTCGTCGACGAACGATCTGACGTCCGCTGCTGCCTCGGAGTCGCCGGACGACTCGAGCGCGTCGGGACCGACGACATCCTCGAGTTCGGCCTTGAGTTGTCGTAACTCCGTCTGGAAATCGACGAGGTCGACGGTGTTCCAGAGTTCGTGAAGGTTGACGGCGCGTCGAATCGTGCTGAGATCCAGCACCTGGTCCGGATCC
Source organism: Haloterrigena salina JCM 13891 (assembly GCF_000337495.1). Lineage (GTDB taxonomy): Archaea > Halobacteriota > Halobacteria > Halobacteriales > Natrialbaceae > Haloterrigena > Haloterrigena salina. The sequence continues at coordinate 30,543 of NZ_AOIS01000028.1, read as the reverse complement.
TTCTCGCGAATCGCGTCGGAAAGTCCGTCTAGCTCGAGGAGATCCGGTAGCGCCGACAGCTCGACGACGTCCGGCAGATTCTCGAGATCGATCGTCTCGAGGAGGTCGTCGACTTCCTCGACGACGTCCCACAGTTCGGCCGCCGTCGCCGACAGCGAATCGGACGGCTCGCCGTCGGCGGTTTCCCGGATCAACCGCTCGGTTCCCGCTTCGAGCCGGTCCGATAGTTGCTCGGCGGCAGATGGAGACGTCGTCTGGCTCATACGGAATGGAGGTGCTAGACGGAGATAACGGAGTCGCTTGCCGATCGGTTGTGCGTCGGGACCGTCCGTACCGAAAGCGAGTTTCGCCGCCGATCAGTTAGACGCCGCGACCCTGCATCTTCTCCTCCTCGGGGAGGTCTGCGTTCGCGTCGCCTTTCATCCCCTTGCCGAGGTTCTTCGAAATTTCGGCGAGTCGCTCGGGGTCGTCCCAGTTGTTCGTCGCCTCGACGATCGCTTCGGCCATCGCCGGCGGGTTCTCGGCGCCGAAGATGCCGCTACCCACGAAGATGCCGTCGCACTCGTGGTGCATCATGAGCGCGGCGTCGGCCGGCGTCGCGATACCGCCTGCCGCGAAGTTGACGACCGGAAGCCGGCCCATCTCGGCGGTCTCGTGGACCAGTTCCGCGGGCGCCTCGATCTCGCGGGCGTAGGCCTCGCGCTCCTCGTGTTTCATCCCCTCGAGTTCGCGGATCGCGCCCTTGATCGTCCGCTGGTGGTGGACGGCCTGGTTGACGTCGCCGGTGCCGGCCTCGCCCTTGGTTCGGATCATCGCCGCGCCCTCGTCGATCCGGCGCAGCACCTCGCCCAAGTTACGCGCGCCGCAGACGAAGGGCGCGGTGAAGTCGCGCTTGTCGATGTGGTAGGCGTCGTCGGCGGGGGTGAGCACCTCGGATTCGTCGATCATGTCGACGCCGACGGCCTCGAGAATCTGGGCCTCCTTCGTGTGGCCGATCCGCGATTTGCCCATCACCGGGATCGACACTTCGCTCACGATCTCCTCGACGTCGGCGGGGTCGGCCATCCGGGCGACGCCGCCGCGCTTGCGGATGTCCGCCGGGACCGCTTCCAGCGCCATCACGGCGACCGCGCCGGCGTCCTCGGCGATACGGGCCTGCTCCTTGTTGACGACGTCCATGATGACGCCGCCCTTCTGCATCTGAGCGAACCCCCGCTTGACGAGATCGGTTCCGCGCCTGAGTTCCTCGAGATCGGTCTCGGTTTCGTCAGTCATAGTACGCAGTTGTGAGCCACCGCACTTACGCGTGTCCGTTCGAGTCCGAGTCACACGGATGACAGAACCGAAGCCGGTCAGCCGAAGCGGGAACGGCGACACCGGGGACGCGCCGTCTCACGCGTCGCCGACCGGTTCGCCCGGATGCAACCGCGCACGCACTCGAGGTCCGGATAGTCGCGCGATCGGTCGCGGCCAACAGCCTAGTTCCGCGCGCAGTTCGGGCTCGACCTCGAGCGTCGCGCCGATCGGGGTTCCGATCGCGATCTCGCCCCAGAGCTCGGCCCGCGTCCGCAGGAGGTCGCCGTCCCTGGTCGTGTAGCACCACAGCGTCCGCTCGCGGCGATCGGTGCCGACTCGAGTTCGGGGCGGAGCGACCGCGAGTCGAACCCGTTCCCGCCCTCGGCCGTCGTCGCGATCGTCGGCGACGACACACCGGAATCCCTTCGGTCCGTCGTCGATCTCGATGGCGGCGCGCTCCTTCGGATACCCCCAGATCTCGCGGCCGAGCGCGACCGAGGCGTCGGTCGTGACGGGGAGCCAGTGGACGTAGCCGCCGATCTCGCCGCCGGCCAGTTGTGCGATCGGGACGTCGGTCCGTCCGTTTCTAACCGCTGGGACGATGACCGCGAACTCGTCGTAGGGCTCGAGCGCGACGTTGTCCTCGGGATCGTCGACCCGACCGCCGACGCGGTGATACCGGATTCCGACGAACGTCGCGCAACTGAGTCCGGGTGCGACCGCGAGCGCGGAGAGGCCGTCCGGCAGGAGCGCCTCGAGTCGGCTACGACGGGCCGGGACCGTCACGCCGCCCATCGCGAAGTCGAGCTCGAGCGGGAGGTCGATCTCGTGGCCGGTCGAGAGGGTGACGCGGGTCCGGTCGCCGAACGCGGACGGGAGCAAGGACGGAGGCGAGGATCGCATACGTGGCCGAACGACTCGAAACCGAATAGGCGTACGGGTCGTCTGGAGACGCGGCGGCCGGCAACCGCTACTGTTTTGCGAGCCCCGTTCGTGGGGCCGGACGAAACGATGTTCGCGTCGTCCACGCTGCCCGACCGGGAGCCGCTGCCGACCTATCTCACGCCAGTTCCGAAGACCCTCGAGGACCTCGGCCTGCGGTTCGCGTGGCTCGTCGTGGCGATCAACCTCGCGGGGACGGCCTTCGGCTTCTGGTACTATGGGCCCCAGCTCGGCGAGACGCCGGCGGTGATGTGGCCGTGGGTGCCCGACAGCCCAATGGCGACGCTGCTGATCGCGCTGGCGGTCGCCTGCTGGAAGCTGGGGTACGAACAGCCGTGGCTGACGTCGCTGGCCTTCTTCGGCAACGTCATCCTGGGGCTGTGGACGCCGTACACGCTGCTCGCGTTCGCCGACGCCTACAGCTATCTCGACCCGCTGATGTACCAGTTCCTCTTCTGGAGCCACCTGTCGATGGTCGTCCAGGCGCTCGTCCTCCACCGAATCTCCGATTTCCCCGTGTGGGGCGTCGCCGTGGCCGTAGCGTGGTACGGCAGCAACCTGATCGTCGATTACTTCGTGCCGATCGCCGGCGGACCACACCACACGGCCATCCCCGTCCCGGGGGACGAACCGATGTTCCTCGGCGCGGACGCGCTCGGCGTCGTCGCCGCTGGTGAGGTGACGTTCGCGCTGCTCGCCGTCTTCCTCGCGCTCGCGATCCGGGTCAAAAAGTGCGAAGCGGCCCGCGGGGGCGCCCCGGCGGACCGCGTGGGTCGATAGCGGTCGACTATGGTTCGTATCGCCGTGCGAGCTGGAGGAACGGATCGAGCGCCGCCGCCTCCGGACGGCGTTCGACCGTCCCCGCGTCCGTGTCGTACCGCACGACCGCCGCGTCGATCAGTTTCGGCAGGTGGTTGTGACGGAACCCGGCCGTGATCGCGTCGACTCGCGTCCCCGACGCCTCGCCGTCCCGGAGTGCGACCTGTGCCACGAGGTCCTCCAGGGCGACCGCGCCTACCTTCCCCGAGAGGTAATACAGCGCGTCGCGTCGCTGATCGTCGAGCAACAGCTCGAAGATCGTGTTCGCCGGGAGCGAGTCGGTACCAGTCCGTGATTCCGCGTTCGACGTCTCTGTTGTCATGGTGCTCTCTGTACTCGGCTTACGCGACTACCCGCGACTCGGCGGCGACGAACGACTTCAGCAGAGCACGAACGACGAATGGTCGATCGGGACGATAAACGTTGCTTTACCACCGTACTTATTTCTTGAACGTTGGGTAATACCGCGTATTCGAACAGGATAGTCGGATATACTTGGAGCTGTGATCGGGCAGTTTCGGAGACCATCGGCGAGACACGTCGTCTGCCGGTCGAAAGCATCCGAGACGGTCGTCCTCGACTCCAGTCCGCTCGGGAGTCGCTCGAGCGGTGCTCGGCCACGGTCGTCAGCCGTCCAATCGACGGAGAATGCGACACGAAACCGTTCGCCGACACCCACAGTCACTGACGATTACCGACGCGATCGGGCGACGTTGGCGGTCGCAAAACGGTGTCTCGAGTCGAACGACGAGAGAAGCGGAGCGACCGGTTCGCCGAGGTCGACGCGACTACTCGAGGATGACGACCGCCGACTCGGTCTCGATCATCTCGCCCTCGCCCGAGTAGGTGCGCTCGCGTTCGACCTCGAAGAGGTCGGCCTCGAGTTTCTCGCCGGCGACCCGAAGGACGCCATCATCGTCGTCAATCTCGTACTCGCCGCTCTCGATTCCCGCATCGATCTCGCCGACCTTCGAGCCGAACCTCGGCCCGAGCGTCGAGTAGTCGAGGTCGATCGACGCGATTTCGGTGGTGACCTCGGGTTCCTCCTCGAGGACGGTCAGGTCCTGGACGTGCATCACGTTCTGGATGGCGTCCTCGAAGCCCTCGATGGGGCCGTAGACCGACACCGACTCGAGGTCGGCGTTCAGCGGCAGCTGGTTCTCGCTCTTGTAGCGGCGCAGCGCCGAGATGACCTCCATGGCGGCCTCGCCGGCCTCGAGGTCGGCCTCGTGGCCCTGCGGGCTGGGCCAGTCGCGGACGTGGATGCTGCTGTCCTCGAGGTCGCTCCCGTCGTCGGCGTAGACGGCCTGCCAGATCTCCTCGGTCGCGTGGGGCAGGAACGGCGCCCACAGCTCGAGGAAGGTCCGGTGGGCCGTCCGCAGCGCGTACTGCGTCGAGGGCTCGTCCTCGCGGGTCTTGGCGATCTCGAGGTAGTCGTCACAGAACGTGTTCCAGAAGAAGGTCCGCAGCCGGTCGCGGGCCTTCGCGAACTCATACTCCTCGAGGTGGGCGGTGAGGTCCTCGACGGCGTCGTCGAGTTCCGCCAGCAGCCAGCGGTCGATCGCCTCGAGTTCGGCGGGTTCCTCGGGCTCGCGGGGCGCGAGCGTGTCGACGAGCTTCGAGGCGTTCCAGAGCTTGCGCAGGAGCTTTTCGCCCGCCGTTAGGTCCTTCTCCTGATACGGGAAGTCGTCACCGACCGCCGCGCTCGCGGCCCAGAAGCGGACGGCGTCGACGGGGAAGTCCGCGAGCACCTCGTCGGGCTCGACCACGTTACCGCGGGACTTGGACATCTTCTCGCGGTTCTCGTCTAAGACGTGGCCGTTGATCATCGTCGCGTCGAAGGGAACCTCGCCGGTGTGCTCGTAGCACTTGACGATGGTGTGGAACAGCCAGAACGAGATGATGTCGTGACCCTGTGGGCGCAGGTCGAACGGGTACAGCTCCGGGTTCTCCATCCGGAACTCCTCGGCGTCGTCGTCCCAGTCCCAGCCCGCGTTGATCAGCGGCGTCAGCGAGGAGGTGGCCCACGTGTCGAAGACGTCCTCTTCGGCGACGAAGTCGTCGGCCCCGCACTCGGGACACGCGTCGACCGGCGGCTCGTCCGAGAGCGGGTCAACTGGTAACTCCTCGCGGTCGGCCATGATCTCGTGGTCGCAGTCCGCGCAGTACCAGACCGGGAACGGGATCCCCGAGTCGCGCTGACGGGAGATCAGCCAGTCCCACTCGAGGCCCTCGATCCAGTGCTTGTAGCGGCTGAACATCTTCTCGGGGTACCAGTCCATCTCCCGGCCGGCCTCGAGGTACTCCTCCTTGTGGTCTAAGATTTCGACGTACCACTGCTTGGAGACGCGGTACTCGACGGCGGTGTCACAGCGCTCGTGGACCTGGACCGCGTGGGTGATCTCCCAGCGGTCGCGGAGGTAGCCCTCGTCGTCGAGGTCCTCGACGATGGCCTCGCGGGCCTCCTCGGTCGACATGCCCTCGTAGTCGCCGGCGAGGTCGGTCATCGTCGCGGACTCGTCGATGGCCACGCGCAGCGGGAGGTCGTGGGCCTGGTACCACTCGATGTCGTTCTGGTCGCCGAAGGTACAGCACATCACGACGCCGCTGCCCTTCTCCATGTCGACGCGCTCGTCCTCGATGATCGGCACTTCGTGGCCGAAGATCGGAATCCGAGCTTTCTCGCCGACGAGATCCTGATTCTCCTCGTCGTCGGGGTGGACGAAGACGGAGACGCAGGCGGGGATGAGTTCGGGTCGGGTCGTGGAGATGATGAACTCATCGCGGTCGGTACCTTCAGTAGCCAGTTCGAACGCGATGTCGTTGAAGTGCGAGCCGCGCTCGTCGTCCTCCATCTCGACCTGGGAGATGGCCGTCTCGCAGTCCGGACACCAGATGGCGGGCGCCTTCTTGCGGTACTCGCGGCCCTTCTCGTAGAGGTCGAGGAAGGAGAGCTGTGAGACCCGCTGGACGCGCGGTTCGATCGTCTTGTAGGTGTTGTTCCAGTCGATCGAGGTGCCGAGATCCTGCATCTTCTCGGTGAACTCGGCCTCGTACTCCTGACAGACCTCGCGGCAGAGTTCCTGGAACTCGCGGCGCTCGTAGTCCTGGTGGCGGATGTCCAGCTCCGACTCGGTCAGTCGCTCGCTGGCGATCCCGTTGTCGTCGTAGCCGAAGGGGAAGAGCACGTCGCCGTCGGCCATCCGCTGGTATCGTGCGGCGAAGTCCTGCAGGGTCGAGCCGTAGAGGTGGCCCATGTGCAGGCTGCCCGAGACCGTCGGCGGCGGCGTGTCGATCGCGTAGACCGTGTTGGGGTCGCGCTCGGCGTCACTCTCGTAGGCGTAGACGTCGGCGTCGATCCAGCGCTGCTGCCAGCGTTCCTCGACCGCTTCGGGGTCGTAGCCGCCCTCGAGGGTCGGCTCTCGAGTTGCGGGATCGCTCTCGGCGTCCGTTTCGGGCGCGTCCGTGCTCATGCTCTCACCGCCCGCGGGGGGCGTCGGCCGTGCGTCGTCGTGGCGTCGAAGGTGTGCGTACTCATTGCTGATACCGGTCGTTGCTCGGTGAATGCTGGTCGCCGACAATACATCCGTCGAAACGGGGTGGGGAATGCGGGGCTAGGACGCCCCTACGAAAACCGCCTCTCGCGGGCCGTCGAACGCGTCGGCCGTACCCGCGACCGGACGGAACATACGTATTCGGGAGTTACCACCCGGGACGGTGTTAGGTTTTTCGTCACGCTGAGATCGACCGGCGACGGATCGATCGGCACACAAAGATCACGGGGGTCGACTGGCCGATCGCCAACCGACCGACCCCTTAACGTCGGACCGGTCCATGCAATTACGTATGAGCGCCGACACGACTAGGCGGGAACTGCTCGGGAGCGTCGGAACGGCCGGTCTCCTCGGACTCTCCGGCTGTCTCGGATCGACTCCGGTGGTTAGCAACCGCAGCGAGGAGCGCGAGACGATCCCCCTCGAGGACACGGCGTCGATCGCGATCGTCGGCGAGATCGGACGGATCTCGGTCACCGGCGCAGATCGGGACGATGTGCGCGTCGAGATCGTCAAGGAGTCCGATTCGATTCGGACCGATCTCGAGGAGCTGACCCTCGAAACCGAATTCGCCGACGGCCGACTCGAACTCCGATCGGAGTGGGACGGCAGCGAAGGCTGGCTCGCCAGTCGTCCCTCGATGGACCTCGACGTAGAGATACCCCACGAGGTCGCCCTCGAGCGGGTCGAAACGAGTACGGGACGGATCACCGTCCGCGACGTCGCGGGCGATCTGCACGCGGGCACGGACACGGGACAAGTCGATATCGCGAGCGTCGACGGGACCGTCTCCGCTAAGGCGAGCACGGGCCGAGTCGAGATCCGGGACGCGGAGCGACTCGGCGACGTGTCCACCTCGACCGGCCAGATCAGCGTCGAGGTACCAGCGATCGACGGTGAGACGACGATCTCGGCATCGACCGGACAGGTAACCGCCGCCGTGAGCGAGGCCGTCGACGCCGACCTGCGCGTGGAGACGAACACGGGGCGGATCGACGTCGACGACCTCCCGCTCGAGGACGCGACCCGAAGCGAGGAGCAAGTAACTGGGCGACTCGGCGACGGCGGGCCGCAGCTTCGAGTCGAAACGGACACCGGACGGATCACGGTTGAATCGCTCCAATAACCCGAATCGCCCTGCCCGTCGGCGGTTGCTGATGGGTCCCGGTGATCACTGGAGGTCGCCGGCGGTCGCAGCCGGTCCCACGGCTCGACCGGGAACAGCGTATCGAAGCGGTGCCGGACTCACTCGCCCTCGAGGTCGATAACCGCCCTCGAGTCGGTCACGTACCGTAGTTCGCCGCCGAGATACCCCGCCAGCCGCTCGAGGAAGCCGTCCCTGAGATCGTCCGCGTCCGTGTCGGCGATCGCGATCCGATCGTGGACGGTCGGATCGTGGTCGCCCTGCATGACGACGGTGAAGAGTTCGCGCGGCGTGACCGGTTCGCCGGCCTCGAGCCGCGAGACGACGCCCGACAGCGAGGACTCGATGGTCGTCTCGACGTCGAAGCGCACGTCGACCGAGACGCGCTCGTCGCCGCTCGCCGCGAGGAACTCCTCGCAGCTTCTGACCGCCGGCTCGAGGACGGTCTCGAAGTCGGTGCCCGACTCCTCGAGCCCCAGATAGGCGAACGCGAGCATCGCCCGGAGCCCGGCGCGGAACTCCTCGTCGGTCGCCGCCTCCTCGAACACCTGTCGGCGGTCCTTCTCGGCCAGCGTGTGCAGGAACAGGTCGAAGTCGAGGACGGCAGCGCGGATGCGCCGTCGAATACGGGCCTCCGCGTTCCGCTTCGATTGGTCGTGGCTCATCTCGCGGTCGCCGAGCAGGTAGGCGCGATCCGCGGGGGTGAGAACCCCCCGTTCGCGGTCGATATCGGTGTTCATAATCGGATTTGGATTATATAACACCGGTTTCCATCCGAACCGTTATGAGCGGGCCGGTCGGAGCCGGAGACGATGATCGAGCGTGAGTGACGAATGAGCGGGTCCGTCGCGACGAAGTACGCCGAGTGGATCGTTTCCCACAGCCGCCTCGTGATCGTCATCGTCCTCTTGCTCACCGCCGTCGTCGCCGCCGGCGCGGCGGTCGGCGAGAGCGGGGACGGCGGAATCGGCCAGTTCGAGACCGACTCCGAGGAGACCGACGCGCTCGAGGAGATCGAGGCGACCTACGGCACCGACGACGCGATCGTCGCTCAGGTGGTCGTCCGCGACGAGGGCGGCGACGCCCTCACCCGCGAGTCGCTGCTCGAGGGGCTGCGACTCCAGCGAGCGGTTCGCGAGGACGAGGAGCTGAACGCCACGCTCGACGAGCAGGGGTTCGTCGGCCTGGAGAACGTCGTCGGGACGGCCGCCGTCTACGAGGACCGAACGGAAGCGGGGACGGAGCCACCGGAGACGGGCGCGCCCGCGCTCGAGGAACAGATTACGGCGCTCGAGTCGCGCTCCGACGAGGAGGTCGAAGCGCTGCTGGCCGACGTGCTCGATCCCGAGCGCGACGCGAGGAAACAGGGCCAGTCGGCGGGAGCAGGTGAGTGGGCGGACCCCTACGAGTTCCTCCCGCGCGACTACGAGCCGGGCGAGACGACGGCCGACGCGCGCATCACGTTCGTCTTTCAGGTCGACGGTAGCGGCCCGGAGGAAGAGCCGCGGAACGCCTACGACGCGCAGGTCGAACTCGCCGACCGGGTCGACGAGCGCTTCGACGACGCGTTCGTCTTCGGGCAGGGGATCACCGACGAGGCGTCGTCGAACGCCGTCGGCGACAGCTTCGCGATCATCACGCCCGTCGCGCTCGTCCTCGTGTTGGGCGTGCTGGCGGTCACCTATCGGGACGTCGTCGACGTCCTGATCGGACTCGTCGGGATCGGCGTCGTGATGGCCTGGCTCGCCGGCGTACAGGGTTGGCTCGAGATCCCCTCGAGCCAACTGCTGATCGCGGTGCCGTTTCTCCTGATCGGGCTCAGTATCGACTACGCGCTGCACGTGGTCATGCGCTACCGGGAGGCCAGAGCCGGCGAACTCGAGGGGGCCGCGGCGCCGGAGCCGACGGCGAGTGCGACCGCGAACGGCGGTCCGGTCGGTTCACGAGCCGGCATGAACCGCGGACTCGCGGGCGTCGTCCTCGCGCTCGGCGCGGCGACGGTCTCGACGGGCGTCGGCTTCCTCTCGAACGTCGTCAGCCCGCTCGGGGCGGTGCGGGACTTCGCCGTCCTGAGCGCTGGCGGCATCCTCGCGACGTTCGTCGCCTTCGCCGTCTTCGTGCCGGCGCTGAAGGTGGAAATCGACGAGGTCCTCGAGTCCCGGTTCGACCGGGACCGCGCGAAACGCCCGTTCGGCTCAGGGCCGGGTGCCACCGGCCGGGCGCTCTCGCGACTGGTCGCGATTCCCCAGCGGCTCCCGCTCGCGGTGATCCTCGCGGCGCTTCTCCTCGCCGCCGGCGGCGCCTACGGCGCGACGGGGATCGATACGGAGTTCAACCAGGCGGATTTCCTCCCCGAAGACGCGCCCGGCTGGGCCAAATCCCTCCCGGGACCGCTCGCACCCGATACGTACACGATCCGCGACGACGCCGCGTACCTCGGCGACAACTTCGCCGAGCGAGGCGAGGGGAGTCGAACGCAGATTCTGATACGCGGGCCCGTTACCGATCCCGACGCGCTCGCGGCGATGGACGAGGCCGGCAGTGCAGTCGGCGAGGGCGACACGGTCGTCGTCGGCCCGGACGGCGAGGCCGCGATCGAGGGGCCGCCGTCGGTCGTCCGCGAGGTCGCCGCCGAGAACGAGTCCGTCGCGGCCGCCGTCGCGGAGCGCGATACGGACGGCGACGGGCTGCCCGACGAGGACGTCACCGGCGTCTACGACGCCCTGTTCGACGCCGACGCGGACCGCGCGGGAGACGTCCTCTACCGGACGGACGAGGGGGCGTACGAATCGGCGCGCCTCCTCGTGACCGTTCGGGGGGACGCTCCCGCCCAGACCGTCGCCGACGACAGTCGTGACGTTGCGGCCGCCGTCGAGCGCGCGGGGCCCGTCGCGGCGATCGCCACCGGCGGGCCCGTGACGACGGCGGTCGTTCAGGACGCGCTCCTCGAGACGCTCGTGCAGGCCTTCGCGATCACGCTGGCGGTCATCTTGGTCTTCCTGACGGCCCTCTACTGGGTGCGCCACCGGGCGCTCTCGCTGGGTGCGGTCACGCTCGCTCCGGTCGTGATCGCCCTCGCGTGGCTGCTCGGGACGATGGCGCTGCTCGACCTGCCGTTCAACAGCGAGACGGCCGTCATCACGAGCCTCGCGATCGGGCTGGGCGTCGACTACAGCATCCACGTCGCCGAGCGGTTCGTCGACGAGCGCGACCGCCGGCCGACGCTCGAGGCGGCGCTCGCGGCGACGATCACCGGCACCGGCGGGGCGCTCCTGGGGAGCGCGGCGACGACGGCGGCGGGGTTCGGCGTTCTCGCGCTGGCGCTCGCCCCGCCGCTCCAGCGGTTCGGACTGGTAACGGGCCTGAGCATCGTCTTCGCGTTCGTCGCTTGTCTGACCGTCCTGCCGTGTCTGCTCGTGGGTCGCGAACGGCTGCTGGCTCGAGTAGGGTAGGTACCGTTACCGCGACTCGTCGTCGGAGTGGGCTCGCACCCAGAGCTCACCGATGCGAGAGAGTCGGGTTCGGTAGGATTTGCCGTGTTCTTCGCGCTCGATGTACCCCTTCCCGCCGGGACCGAGCCGATCGACGTTGTAGATGACCTTCGACCGGAAGCTGTCGGTGTACTCCTCGTTCAGTTCGCGAGCCAGCGACTCCGCGAGTTCGGAGACCGAATCGAACTCGCCGTCTTCGCCGAGTTTGAACAGGATGAGCTCCTCGAAGGGTTTGACGTTCGAGAAGGAGGCGACGGGCAGTTCGACGATGTGGCGACCGTCGATCTCCTTGGCCCCGATCGTCGTCCCGCGCTCGTCGAACTCCGAGAGGAGGTCGCGGGCGCTCTCGAGGCGGTCGTCGATCCGGTCGCCGTCGAGGGTGTCGGCACTTTCTCCCTGTACGCCCGCCCCGGCGCCCAGTTCCTCGAGGAGTTCGATCTGCTCGCGGAGCTCCTCGGCCAGTTCCGTCTCGAGGTACTTCTCGGGGGCCGTGTAGTAGGTGTGGATCCCCTCGCGGTCCTCTTGGCGCTCGACCATCAGCGAGTGGGCGGCGTTGGCGAAGGCGAAACTCACCGTGCGGGGCATCGCGGCGACGTTGACCCAGACCTCGTTGCCGTCGTCGAGTTCGGCGGTGATGAGGTCGTAGGCCTGCTCGAAGGCCGCGTCGTAGTCGTAGACGTCTTCGAGGACGAACCGCTCGGTGGTCGCCCCCAGCAGGTTCTTGAAGTCGGTCTCGAGTTTGTCCGAGAGGTGCCGGGAGTACTCGACGTTGGCCTCGCTCCCGACGGCGCCCTCGAGGAGGATGACGCTGTCGACGTCGATCTGATCGCGCACCAGCGGCGCGATCAGCCGGTCGTAGTCGAAGCCGACCGGGACGATGTGGGTTTGCATACGTGAGAGGTGGCACGGCGAGGTAATCAATCCCGGTACGTCGGCATCGGTGTGAGCCACGGTCACGACGGGCAGCGACGGCGGTCCGTCGGGTCGACCTCGAGACCGATCGAACCGGTTCCGTGGTGACCGTTTCGCGGGTGCGGTTCAGGACTGGTAGCCGAGCGCCCGGAGGTGGTCCTCGACGACCTCGTCGTCGACGTCGCCTCGTCCGACCGGCTCTTCCGCGACGATATCGCGCCGGTTCTCCCAGGGGACGACGAGCCAGGGAACGAGTCGGAGCTCCGGCGTCCAGACGTAGCCCGGATGTTCGTAGCGGTCGCCGGTGAGTCGAGAGTAGAGGTTCGAGGTCTCGCCGAGCAGTTCCCCGTGGTCGGCGGTGATGACGGTCTTTCCGTCGAGTTGCTCGACGAGGCGTTCGACGTGCTCGAGGACCAACTGCAGGTTTTCGACGTACACCTCCTGGAGTTCGGCCGGGGAAACGTAGCCCGCCTCCGCGGCGTCCATCAGGTACACCATCCCCTCCGAGCGACTAGTGACGTCGGCGTCGGACTGCCAGGCGGAGAACTCGAGCCCGTGGTTCGTTCGGAGCCGCTCGCGCAACGCCTCGGCTTTCGGTCCGAAGTACGGGCCGTGGGGCTGCATGAAGTGGACGAGCAACCGTTTGTCCGGATGGCGTTCGTAGGTCTCGACGGCCTTCTCGCGGACGATCCCCGGCCGGTAGTTCCGGTAGAGTTCACTGTCGAGGACGTCCCGCTGAGACTCGGGGTACGTCGAGACGAACTCGTGGAACGTGCCGTCCTCGAGGTGGTGGGAGAACCCGTTCGCGGAGACGTACACCGTGTCGTGGAACGTCTCCCCGGCGAACGTCTTGTCCATGAACTCGTTGCTCGTCGACGCGACGGAGACGGCGGCATCGAGTTCCCCGTCGATCGTATTGTGGGCGGCGAGGGCGTCGAACCGACAGGCGTCCAGCAACAGGAGATTGTCCCAGTCCGCGTCCATGACGTTCGTCGGACGCCCGTGCTCCCGATAGAAGACGTGTTTCTGCACGTCACCGTACCGCTTTTTGAGTTCGTGTTTGAACGATTCGGGATTCTTACACGCCTCGATAAAATTGGAGAGGGTGTACTTCTCCGGGGAGAGGTCCATCGTCTCGAGGTGCAACTGGACGGTCAATCAATTTTAGCGTTCGATGGACTGAAATTCACTATATCGAGACGGTTTCGAACGCAGTCGAGCGGGCGGTCCAGACGGGGCAGCGAGTCTCCGAGCGTTAGGAGGCGTCCGACGCGTCGCCGTCGAAGTCGACCGTTCGGATCAGTTGCGCGATCGTCTCGCGGTCGCGCTCCGGATCGATATTCAACTCGTCGTTCGACGACGCCGAGTCGGCGGTCTCGGCGCGAACGCCGTCCTCGAGCGGGAGCACCCCGCCGGCCATCCCGAACGTCGACTCGAGCGGCCAGACGGCGACGTGGGCCTCGGCGTCGATCCGGTCCGGTTCCTCGCCCGTCTCTCCGTCGACGGGGTACCCCACGTCGAGGACGTACCACGAGCCCCCGTTGCCGTTGGACGCCTCGAACTCAAGGCTGTTCCGGGTGCCCTCGACGGCCAGCCCTTCGGACTCGAGGGTGTCGACGAACTGGTCTCTCGCTTTCGGTGCGGCCTTCGAGAAGACGGCCGTCGTCGATAGCCCGAGATCGTCGGGCGAGGGGGAGACGGTCACGTCGACGACGAACAGGGAGCGGGCCGGAATGTCACTCGCCTCGAGCGCGTCCACGCCGGTCGCGGGCGTAATGCGCTCGTAGACCGTCGTCTCGGCGGTAATCGAGGCGAGCATGGCACTCGTCTCGCCGGTTCGCGTTCCCAGCGGTCGCCACGAGTCGGCTACTGCCTCCGGCAGATCGAACGTCATCACCCTCGCGTATGCCGTCGTCGCCTTTCGGTCTTCGGACTGCTGACGCTGCCTGCAATTCGGAGTCGCGCGACGCGGCGTCAAACGGCGATCACTCCCGGCAGCGTCGAACGATGATCACTCCCGGCGGTCCTGGTGGCGGACCCGCACCATCCCTTCGGAGGTGACGCCGACGATCAGCGGCGTCGACACCTCGCGTCCCGACACCGCCGACCCCGCGGCGTCGCTGACGACCTTCATCAGGTCCGGCGCGGTGTGATCGACCTTGACGCCCTGCTCGTCGCAGGCGTCGTAGACCAACTGCGGAACGTCGTAGAGGTCGGTCCCGGCCGGCACCCGAACGCGGACCGGCGCCCGCAACGCCTCCGCGAAGGCCACCGTCTCGCGAGCCTTCGCCAAGTTCTCGCGCGCGCTCGACTCGATCGAGGAGACGTTCGCCCGCGAGGTGCCAAGCGCGTCGGCGATGTCGGCCTGCGAGACGCCGCGTTCGCGGAGCGCGAGCACCTGCGCCTGGCGGTGTGTCAACACGCTCGTCTCGGCGTCGAACCCGATCTCCTCGAGCAGTTCCTCGGTCTCGTCGATCACGGCGATCGCCTCCACTCCCGCTCCCGCTCGCGTCCGCTCATACCCCTGTCTAAGACGACGGCAGGGTCAAAGCTTCCCCGGTCCCGTCCCCGTTGGTCGCCGATCGGACGGCGGGAACTCGGCCGAACGCTCTATGCCCGAGGATGTCCACGCGGTCGTCCACCCCGCGCTGGATCACCGGATCGTCCGGACCACCGAAGCGGACGGCAGCGGCGTCGATCAGCGGACGGTAGTCGAGGGCGCGGTCACAGCGTCCCGGTGCCCTCGATGGACCGCCGAGGGCTCGAGCGAACGGCGCCGTTCGCTCAGACGCCCGTTGAAATCGATCCGTCGATCGATCGGAACTAACCAATAGAGATAACAGTCGGTATGACTGAGTGTATACTGCGCACCGGCTGCGCCACGGCGGGTCCGTGCCTCTGACATCGCCTCTCGCCGTGTCTCACGCGGCTCCCGCGAGGGGAGTGAGAGTTACCCGAGGGGGGAAACTCTTTCGCCGCGTATTTCGCGTCCCGCTTCGGACGTGAGCGACTGGTTTTCGCGGGAACTAGAGACCAATGGGCCGCGCCGTCGTCAGTACTCGAGATGCCAGCGCCGTTCGTCCTTCGCGGCGAGTACTTCCGCGACGCCGTCGGCCAGGCGATACTCGGTCTCCTCCCGGACGACGGTCCCGGCCCGCTCTAGGTGCTCCAGATGGGCGTACGATTCTCCGGGGCCGTGGAGGATGTGGATGTCCTCGAGGTCGCCGAACAGGGCCGCGCTCACGGACCAGGTGTCGCAGGGACCCTCGCGATCCAGCGCGTCGAGGACCCGCCAGGCGCGTTCCGCGTGGTGGTCGATGATGTGCTGGGCCCGGTCAGCGGGCTCGTCGATCGGATCGCGGTGGCCCGGCCACGCGCGATCGTAGTCGATCTCGACGATCCCCCGCAGCGCCCGCAGATAGCGCTCGAGCGGCCGATCGACGCGGACGTCCGCGCCGCAGACGTTGGGCGTGTAGACGGGCAACAGCGCGTCGCCGGAGATGACCTCCCGCTGTCCCTCGAGGGTCGTTTCGAACATGCTCAATCCCGCGGCGTGGCCGGACGCGTGGACGACCTCGAGTTCGCCGCCGGGTACGGGGAACGTCTCGCCGTCGGCGAACGTCGTGACCGTCGGCGACGCGGCGCTCGTCCCGGCGTCAGCCATCCGCTCCCGGAGGATGGCCCGCTTCTCCTCGGGCATCCCCCACTGCTCGAAGTACTCCTCCTGGAGCTCGTACATCGCGTCCCAGGCGTCCTCGTCGCCCTCGACGAGCGGCGCGTCGGCCTCGTGGACGTAGACCTCGGCGCCGCTTTCGGCCTGAATCTCGCCCGCCAGTCCGGTGTGGTCGCCGTGCCAGTGGGTGAGGAAGATCCGATCGATGTCGGCGAAGGCGAGGTCCCGTTCGGCGAGGGCGGCCTCGAGTTGCTCTCGCGTCGTCGCCGTCCAGTCGCCGGTGTCGACCAGCGCCGCCTCCGATTCGTTCGCGAAGAGGTACGCGTTGTTGTCGCCTTCGAACGCCGAGTTCGACAGGGGGATCCGCTCCATGCCGTTGTGTCGCACAAGCGACGGGAAAACCCTTGCGTCGCGACGGTCGCGGCGTTCTATCCGCGAAGCGCCGTATCCGTCGTCGACTCCCCGAATCAGCTGCCGTCGGGTGCCTAACAGTCGCTGCAACTGTACTCACGTCGTATTGCAATACGGGCGCTAAACTGCGCGAAAACGGAGCGATCGACGACTGTCCACTCGATGGGTCGACTACGAGCCCCAGAAGTTCTCTCGGCTGCCGAGCCGTTCGCGGGCCGGCTTGCCTTTGTCCCCGCCGTCCGTGTCGGCGTCGGATTCCGCGTCCTCATCCTCGTCCTTGTCCTCGCCCCCGCCCTCGTCGTCGGCCGACATCGCGTCGGCGTCGGACTCCGCGTCCTCGTCGGGATCCATCGGGAGGAGTTCGAGTTCCTCGGCGCGGGCGTGGTTGCTGTGGACCTGGGTCACCTGAACGCGGGCTCGGGCCTCCGGCAGAATGCCGTCGACCAGCACGATAAACCCGTCTTCCGTCCGCCCGACGCCGGCGCCGCTCTCGTGCATGTCGACGACGTCGATAACGATCTCCTCGCCCGACTTGACGGGCTGGGTCTTCAGATCCTCGATGGGCTGGCTGTAGTGCTTACACCACTCCTTGCCCCCGCGGTCGCCGTAGTGTTGACACCCCATTCCCGAGATCCGCTCGGAAAAGCTCGGGCAGTCGTCGGCAAGTGGACAGTCTGCCATATCGCGTACTACCAGTGGCGTCGTTAAACCGTTTCCGTCTTGCGGATCGATAGCGGCACGATGAGTAACGTTGGTAGTTTTTCCTCTCGACACCAGACAGTCTGTAATCTATTTTAGAGATTTACTTACGGATCGTTAAATGAACTGGTCTCATATGAAAGCGCGTTTCGAAAAGGTTTACGGTACGGGCGTGGCAGTGATAAATGATGAAAATCCTCGTTACGGTCAAAGAAGTCGCGACCGTCGAAGACGAGTTCGAAATCGAGGGTACTGGGATCGCCGACCAGTATCTGGGCGCCGACCTCAACGAGTGGGACGACTACGCCATCGAGGAGGCCGTCCAGCTCCAGGAGGCGGGCGTCGCCGACGAAGTCGTGACAGTCACGATCGGTCCGGAGGAGTGCGAACAGACCATCCGGCAGGCGCTGGCGAAAGGCGCCGATCGCGCCGTCCGCATCTGGGACGACTCGCTCGAGGACGTCGATCTGCTGGACGTCGGCGCCAAGACGGAGATCCTGAGCGCCGTCGTCGAGGAGGAAGATCCCGACCTCGTCCTGACGGGCGTCCAGGCCGGCGACGACAGCTTCGGCGCGACGGGCGTCTCCGTCGCCGAGCACCTCGGCTACCAGTGGGGCGCCGTCGTCAATCACTTAGAGCACGACTTCGACGACGCGGCCTCCGTGCGACGCGAACTCGAGGGCGGGGTCGAGGAGCTGACCGAGATCGAGCTCCCCGCGGTCCTGACGATCCAGACGGGGATCAACGAGCCCCGCTACGCCAGCCTGCGCGGGATCCGGCAGGCCCAGCGAAAGGAACTCGACGTCAAGGCGCTGGCCGATCTCGGCGTCGACGAGAGCGCCGTCGACGCCGAACTCGAGCTGACGGACATGTACGAACCCGAAAGCGAGAGCGACGTGACGACCTGGGAAGGCAGCGCCGAGGAGACGGCTGGAGAGCTCGCTGAACTGCTTCGCGACAAGGGGGTGGCACAATGACGGACATTCTCGCAGTCACGGACCACCGTCGCGGCGAACTGCGCGACGTCAGCTACGAGATCATTACCGCAGGTCGCCAGCTGGCTAACGAGACCGGCGGCGACCTGCATCTGGCGGTCATCAGCGGCACCGTCGACGAGTTCGCGGAGAAGCTCAACCGCGAGGGCGTCGACGCCATTCACACCGTCGACTACGGCGAGGAGTTCAACCACGACGTCTACACGCAGGCGATCAGCCAGCTCTACGATGAGCTCGCCCCGCAGTACGTCCTTGCGCCCAACAGCGTCAACGGCCTCGACTACGCCCCCGCCGTCGCCACCCAACTCGACCTGCCGATCGTCACCGACACGATCGACCTCGAGACCGACGGCGAGACGTTGATCGCTACCCGCGAAATGTACGGCGGCAAGGTCGAGACGACTAACGAACTCGAGGGGAGCGCGGTGGCGACGATCCGCAGCGCCGAGTGGCCCCAGGCCGAAGGCACCGGCGACGCCGCGATCGAGGCCTTCGACGCCGACATCGACGAGGACGCCATCGGCTCGACGGTCAACGGCTTCGAGGAGGTCGGCGGCGGCGACGTCGACATCACCGAAGCGGACGTCCTCGTAAGCGTCGGCCGCGGAATCGAGGAGGAGGACAACCTCCCGCTGATCGAGGAGCTCGCGGACGCCCTCAGCGCGACGGTCTCGTCCTCCCGGCCGATCGTCGACAACGGCTGGCTGCCCAAGAACCGACAGGTCGGCCAGTCCGGGAAGGTCGTCACGCCGGACGTCTACATCGCGATCGGCATCTCCGGGGCCGTCCAGCACGTCGCCGGGATGAAGGGCTCGGATACGATCGTCGCGATCAACACCGACCCCAACGCGCCGATCATGGACATCGCCGACTACGCGATCGTCGACGACCTCTTCGACGTCGTTCCCGCGCTCACCGAAGAGTTCCAGTAAGCGAGACTCGCGCAACGCGAGGGTGGGGGTTTTCTCGGGACGTCGGAGGCGAACGTTCGAGCGGAGATCCGTTTCCACCGGTTCCGAACGACTAATTCGTTCGAATTCAATTTGCTTCGGCCCCTCACGGAAAGCGTGGTTACTCGCGGTTCAGCGATCCGTATTTCGTATCGACGGGATGGTACGTTCCCTCATCGAACAAGCAGATTCGTATTCCAGATAAATTATGTTTGGTCCGCAATCGCACTTTGCTGTAACCACGACGTGTGAATTTTATAGCGATAGCGTCTCGATCTCGAGAACGGATTCCCACAAATACCGGTTGTTAGTCCCTCACAAATACGATCTCGTGTGACAGTATAGTAACCATTCGTCTTTATACCAAATCGAATTACTATTTATTCTAATAAGTATCTAAATCCAGACAGTATCGTTATATGTGATGAGTGAAATACGCAGGTATGTCCGTTCACTTGAATCGTCGAAAACTATTGACCGGTTTCTGTGGAGCCGGTCTCGGCGGCCTCGCCGGCTGTCTCAGTTCGGTTCCCGGACTCGACTCGAACGACATCGAGGACGGGAGTGACGTCGGCGGGACCGACCGAACGCTCAGACTCGGAATCATGCAACCGTTGAGCGGCAATCTCGAGACCGTCGGGAAGCCGATGCGAAACGCCGCGGAGCTCCCGATTCGGCAAGTCGAAGACGAGATTTCGCTCGACATCGAGTACGAAGTCGTCGATACCGAAACCTCGCCGTCCACGGGCGTCCAGGGCGCCTACGACCTGGCCAAGCAGAACTATCCGATGGTTAACGGGCCGGCAGCCTCGGACGTGACGCTGCAGGCGACCCAGCAGGTTCTCATTCCGTACCGGACCGTCTGCTGTTCGCCGGGCGCGACCACGCCGACGATCACCTCGCTCAACGACGCCGGGCTGGTCTTCCGGACCGCGGTCTCCGACTCGCTGCAGGCGGTCGTGCTCGCCGACCGGGCGGCGAACGACCTCGGCCACGACAGCGCCGCGACCCTCTACGCGAACAACGACTACGGCTGGCAGTTGAGCCAGGCGTTCTCGCGCTCGTTCCGGAACGATCACGGCGGAACGGTTTCGGCGCAGGTTCCGCTAACGGAAGGGCAGGACACCTACGAGGGAGCGATCGAACGAGCCAGAACGGACGATCCCGAACTGCTCGTCGTGATCGGGTATCCGGAGACCGGCGGACAGGTGTTCGCCGACCTAGGTGGCGACGCTCCGGAAGACATCCTCGTCACCGACGGCCTGCAGGACAGCGATCTCCACGACCAGGTCGACTACTCGCTCGACGGCATCCGCGGCACCGCGCCGCTGGTCGACGGACCGGGGACCGAGACGTTCACGGAACTGTTCGAGGACACCTACGACGCCGAACCGGGCGTCTTCACGCCTCACTCCTACGACGCGAGCGCCGTCCTGTTGCTCGCGAACGCCTACGCCGGGCAAAACGACGGGACCGCCATCAGAAACGCCATGCAGGCGGTTACGACCGGCGACGGCGAAGAGATCACGCCGGAGTCCCTCGCCGACGGGATCGAACTCGCGGCCCAAGGTGACTCCGTCACCTACCAGGGCGCCTCGAGTTCGGTGTCCTTCGACGAGAACGGAGACATGACCGACGCCCTCTTCCAGTACTGGGAGTTCGACGAAAGCGCGGATGGCGGCATCGCCGAACTGGACAGGGTGAGTTCGTAATGGCGTCGCTTTCCTCCCTGGTGCCGTCGTTCGTCAGGCGACGGTACCTCGTGAAGTTCGTGGTGTCGATTCTGGCGGTCGTGCTCGTCATCGGGGCCGTCGGCGCGGTCAGCTACGTCGATATCGACAACACGGTTCGGTCGGACTCGAACGAGCAACTCGAATCGACCGCCGAGATGCAGGCCGACACGATCAGCAACTGGGTCGAGACGATGCGGGTTCAGACGCGGACCGCCTCCGATTCGCAGATCCTCCAGGAGGGCGATCCCCAGGAGGTCCAGGGCCAACTCGTCGAAGAGCAAGCCCGGATGGACGTCGACGTGCGGGCGATTCACTACGTCGACACCGAAAACGATGAAATCGTGACGAGTACGAACGCCGCCTACCGCGGCGAGTCATTCGAAAACTTGACGGAACCGTGGGCTGCCGACGGCTTCGAGGAGAACCTCGGGGTCGAGGAGTCCGTCTGGCACTCCCAGGAAGCGTACCAATCGCCGACCCTCGATGACCAAGTGATGGCCTTCGCCAGCCCGGTGACGGAACGCGAAGATCGAGCCGTCGTCATCATCGGCACGCTCGAGTATCAGGTCGAGCAACTCCACCAGGAGAACACGTCGGCGTCGACGGCCATTCTCGATAGCAACGGATCGGTGGTCTTTCAGGCCGACTCCGCGTCGATCGACGACGAAGCGGTCGACGACGAGGCGATGGCTGCCGCTCTGGGCGGCCGACTAACGCGCATTCAGGACGACGACGTGGTACGGGCGTACGTTCCCGTCGGGAACACGCAATGGGTCGCCATCACGTCCGTGCCGAACGAGCAGGCGTACGGCGTCGTCTCCGACGTCGAAACGAACGTCATCGCGATGGTGTTGACGAGCCTGGTCGCGCTCGGCGTCGTCGGCGTCGTTCTCGGCCGGCAGACCGTCGGCCCGCTGGCCAGATTACGCGATCGGACGACCGAGATGGAACAGGGTAACCTCGACGTCGATCTCGAGACGGACCGCGTCGACGAGATCGGACGGCTGTACGACGGCTTCGACAGCATGCGAAACTCGCTGCGCGACCAGATCGAAGCCGCCGAGACCGCACGCGAGGAGGCCGAAGCGGCTCGGGCCGAGACCGAGTCCATAAACCGCCATCTCGAGGCGAAAGCCGAGGAGTTCAGCGCCGTGATGGACGACTGTGCAGACGGCGATCTGACCC
>NZ_AOIS01000028.1:0-8732 GCF_000337495.1 Haloterrigena salina JCM 13891 | reverse complement strand
CCTCGCGCCATCAGAGATGTGTATAAGAGACAGCGTCAAAGCCTTCGCCAACGAGGTGGCGGCGGCCAGCGAACAGGTGACCGCATCCAGCGAAGAGGTCCGCTCGGCCTCCCAGCAGGTCTCCGAGTCGGTACAGGAGATCTCCGACGGCGCCGACCGACAGAACGAGAACCTCCACTCGGTCAACCAGGAGATGAGTGGCCTCTCCACGACGACCGAAGAGATCGCCGCCTCCTCGAACAACGTCGCCGACTTCGCCGAGCAGACGGCCGAAACCGGCCGCCTCGGCCGCGAGGCGGCCCAGGAGGCGATCGACGGGATGCACGAGATCGAAGCGGAGTCGACCGAGGCCGTCGAGGCCATCCGAGAGCTCGAAGCGGAGATGGCACAGGTCGACGAACTGGTCGAGTTCATCACCGAGGTCGCCCGCGAGACGAACATGCTCGCGCTGAACGCGAACATCGAGGCCTCGCGAGGCGGCGACGGCGAGGGCTCCGGTTTTGGCGCCGTCGCGACGCAGGTCAAAGAGCTCGCTGCGGACACGAAATCGACCGCCGAGGACATCGAGCAGCGACTCGAGCGGATCGACGAACAGACGGCCGAGACCGCGACGGAGGTCCAACAGACCGCCGACCGGATCGCCGAACACGTCGACTCCGTCGAGAACGCCGCCGAAGCGCTCGACGAAATCGCCGACTACGCCGACCGGACCAACGAGGGCGTCCAGGAGATTTCCGCGGCGACCGAAGAGCAGGCGGCCTCGACCCAAGAGGTCGTCGCCATGGTCTCGTCGGCGACCGAGATCTCCGAAACGACGGCCGCCGAGGCCCAGCGCGTCGCCGCGGCCGCGGAGGAGCAGACCTCCGCCCTCTCGGAAGTCACCGAGAGCGCGAGCTCGCTCACCGATCAGGCGGCGTACCTGAGCGAGACACTCGATCACTTCGAGACCGACGAGGTGGCGGACGTCTCCGTCGACGACTACGACACCGACGACGAGACGCTCTCGTTCGACGAGGTAGATGTCGACGGCGACGACGATGGCGTCGGCGGTGTCGAGACCGACGCGAGCGAGGATCCCGACGGGAGTGCCGGCGGGTTCGAGCCCAAAGCGAACGGCGGGATCACGGACGCGAGCGGTACCGACGGAGACGCCGAACCGACGCCGGACACCGACGCCGCAACCGACCTCGCCCACGGTGACGACGAGACGCGCGAGACGGACGACGGGGTCGACGCTACCGAACTCGGCGAGGCAGACACTGTCGAATTCGACGAAGCCGACACTGCCAAACGCGCCGGTGCGACGACCGAAACGGAAAACAGCGCCGACGACGCGATGACTGCGTCGGACTCGACTCGTAGCGACGCCGGAGCCGAGACCGATGACGACGACGGTACCGCCCCGTCGGACGGCGAGAACGGGTTCACGTTCAGCCAGTTCGACGACGAGTGAGGCCGCTCCAGGACTGACGTCGCGAAGTTTCTCCCGTTTCCCGTGTAAACGGTCCAACTACTACACCGCTGAACCGTCACGTACTTTTCACCCCCGTCCTAAGCGCGTGTGATGGAATTGCTGGAGCGCCGTCGGGCGCTGATCGAGGATCGACTCGTCGAGGTAGTCGACGGCCTCGAGCCGGACGCGCTCAGAGCGGAAGTGGAACACACGGCCCTCGCCGGAGGCAAGCGCGTCCGGCCGATGGTGACGGTGCTGGCCTGCGAGACGGTGGGCGGAACGGCCGAAGACGCCGTCGACTTCGGCGTCGGAATCGAACTCGTCCACGCGGCGTCGCTGGTCGTCGACGACATCATCGATCGCTCGGAGCTGCGCCGGGGCACGATCAGCGCCTGGGCCGAGTTCGGCTACGGCCCGGCGATCGTCTCGAGCGATGGCTTGCTCGGCGAAGCGTTCGCTCTCTTTTCGTCGGATCCAGACGCCACGCGCGTCGTCGCCGAGGCCATGGTCGAACTCGGCATCGGCGAGGCGACGGAGCTGTCGGCCGAACCCGAAACCGAGGCCGAGTACATGACCCTCGCGCGCCGGAAGACCGGCGCGTTGTTTCGCGCCGCCGCGGAGCTCGGGGCGATCGCCGCCGGCTCGGACGCGGTCACCGTCGAGGCGCTCGGCGAGTACGCCGAACGGGTCGGGGTCGCCTTCCAGATCCGCGACGACGTCCTCGACGCGGTCGCCGATCCCGACGAACTCGGCAAGCCGACCGGCCACGACGCCGCTCTGGAGCGCCCCTCGGTCGTGCAGGTGACCGACCTCACGCCCGACGAGGCTAACGCCCGCGCTCGAGCCGAGTCGGATCGCGCGATCGAGGCCCTCGATCGGGTCGAGGTCGCCGACCCGACGGCCCGGAACTACCTCGTCGAACTGGCGGAGTTCGTCGTCGAGCGCGAGCGCTAACGGGATGGCGCATCGAGACCGAACTCGAGACGGAACGAAGACCGGTCAGGGCTCGCTGATCTGCAACACGGGCTTGATCGTCGCCCCGTTCTCGGAGTCTTCGACGGCCCGTTCGATCTCGTCGAAGTCGTAGTAGGTGACGAGTTCGTCGAACGGGAACTTCCCGCGGCGGTAGAGGTCGACGAGGTCCGGAATGAACTCCTGGGGGTTCGAGTCGCCCTCGACGATGCCCGTGATCGACCGCCCGTTAAGGAGGAGGTCGTTGACGTCGTAGCTCGCTTCGGTTCCCAGCGGCGGCGCGCCGACGATTCCCAGCGTTCCTCGCTGGGTGAGCGTCTGGACGGCCTGTTCGGCCACATCCGCGACACCGGTCGTCTCGAGCGCGTAGTCAACGCCGCCGTCGGTGTACTCAGTGACGGTCTCGATCACATCGTCGACCGCTTCGGGGTTGACCGTCTCGGTCGCTCCGAGATCGGCGGCGGTCTCGAGTCGGCTTTCCTTGAGGTCGATCGTAACGATCTCCGTACACCCCTTGAGATCGGCGGCCATAACCGCCGAGAGACCGACGGAGCCGGCGCCGAAGATCGCGATCGACGATCCGGCCTGCGGGTCTAACGAATTGATGACGGCGCCCGCGCCGGTCTGGATCCCGCAGCCGAGCGGTCCGAGCAACTCCAGCGGGACGTCGCCGCCGGTGTCGACGGGAACGACGTTCCGCTCGGTCGCGATGGCGTGGGTCGCGAACGACGATTGGCCGAAGAACCGACCGCTGATCCGTTCGCCGTTCCGCGAGAGCGGGGAGGTACCGTCCTCGGGGCGCTGCCCGCCGAAGTTGTGTTCGAAGAACGATTCGCAGTAGGCCGGGTGGCCGCCCCGACAGCTGTGACAGTCGTCGTCGTAGTCGAAGCTCAACACCACGTGATCGCCGGGTTCGACGCGGTTCACGCCGTCGCCGATCGCTTCGACTACGCCCGAACCTTCGTGGCCTAATACTGCGGGTAGGGGCGTTGGATACAGCTGGTCGCGGACGATCATGTCGGTGTGACAGACGCCGGCTCCGACGACCCGGACCAGCACCTCCCCCGCCTGTGGCGACTCGAGTTCGACGGTTTCGATGTCGAATGAACCGCTCTCCTCCTCGACGACCGCTGCGTCGATCTCCATACTGCAGGGAGACTAAACGGAGAAGTAAAGCTTGGGGGTGCTGAAGAGCGCAATACATTTATCCATACATAAAAGAAAGTAAATTATGGGGAGTGATGGGGTAGGCATGGTCGAGGATGTTATTTTATCCGTAGTATTTTGCGCCCTTTTTATATTTCCACCTATTGTTGAAGGCAGAAACAGTTCGTATGCAGCACTTGTGGGACTGTCCGGTGGTGTGGGTATAATTTTGAAAGGTGAATTTAGCAATAAAGTATCCGTCGGTCCAGAAGAACGGCTGGTTACATTTGGGAGAGGACTTTTTTGGCTGCGTTGACGATGATTATTGGTAGGGTATGGTACCCACCACGCCTCGGGGTGGCCGCCGGGGTCGTAGTCATGAGTATTGTACAACTCGTTGGACCATCGTACATCGAGATTTGTGCCGCCGTGAGACAGGAGGCTGATGATCGAGAGTGCAGACGCGACATCAACGATTGGGAAGGTAAGAGCGAGCAGCCCGCATCCGGTGTAGACTCAGGCCCCCAGACCTCCCGTTTCAGTCCCGACAATTTGGGACGAACATTTTTACTGCTGTTTGGTGCGAGTGTAGCGGTATTTTATTTGTCGGTGATTGGGTTTGTGGCATACGTTTGGCAAAGTCCTCCAGAGGCGACGACGGGGATTCATCCGGTCGTACTGGTCCCTGTAATATCGTGGGCTGGGGCGGTCCTGTCGCTTGCTGGGTACAGTCTGTGCTCCATCCGAAAAGTCCGCCGAATGCGCCGGAACGTGGGCCGGTCACCCACTCGGAATCCGATAACGAAACTCCTCTACCTGTTGGCGTTGGTGAACTCCAATAATCAGGAACTGTCCACATACGACAGGAGGGTTCGCCGGACCACGCTTTCGGTTCTCCTCGGACTGTTCTTCCTCATGATCCCAGTAGGTATTTTGTACGGAGACCCAGGTTACTAACATTCACGTGTGCACTTCCATCGACGTACGCGTGTCTTGAGGCCCTACATCTCGTAGTCGGTATGGACGTCAGACGCGCTCTGCCGAACGCGTGCCGCCCGTCTCGTCCGCATCGTCGTCCGCGTACCGCGACTCGATGACGGCGAAGGCGAGGGTGCTCGCGATCCCCAGCAGCGTGCCGACGGTCAGCGCCGTCGCGAGGAAACTGATCCCGACCTCGTCGAGGAAGAACGCGCTCACCGCGTAGAGGACGATGGCGATCGAGAGCACGTAAAACGGCGCGTTGAGGTAGCGCCACTCGAGGGTGCCGGCGATATACTCGTCGGTGATCTGGCCGAGGCTGGTGGTCACCCCCGCGGCGGCGATCCACTGGATCGACCCGTAGACGAGCGCGGCGAGCATCACGGGCACGCCGACCTCGCCGGGCGATGCTTCTCGAACGGCCTCGAGTTCGTTTCGGCCGCTGACGCCGCCGAGGGCGAACAGGGCGGCGGCGACGACGTAGGCGAGCAGGGTCGTCCGGCCGGCGTACAGCGACCGGCGGGCGCGCTCGACGGTGGCGTCGAGGCGGTCACCCAGTCCGAGTCCTCTGGAGATGAGGTACAGTCCCAGCAGCGCCGAGGTCGTTCCCAACACGAACCCGGGCATGTCGAGGACGGTCCCGACCAGGGCGAGCGGGTAGATCAACAGGAGGATCCCCAGCGGGATCAACACCGTCCCTCGCGTCTCCGGATCGTTCAGCACCTGCTTGATCGTGTAGTACATCGACTCCAGATTCTGGGCCTGCCGAACGACGACGCGGCGGACGCCGTCGATGGGGACCCGCGATCGGATGATCGGAATGACGGATTCGTCCTGCGCGCCGTCGGTGACCACGAGCGCGGTGACGTCCTCCGCGGTCGAGAGGCTCGCGAGGACGGTGTCGACCTCGTCGCCGACCTCGCGGTTCGCCTTCACGTCGCCCTCGTCGTTACCGGTGACGACGGCGACCTCGACGCTCTCGTCGCGATCGGCGAGGTCGTCGTAGACGTGCAACCCCTGGAAGATCACGTTGACGTCGGAGTCCTCCGGGTCTTCGGTCGCCAGCGCAACGGCCGCCTCCTCGACGGGGTCGCGGCCGATCACCGGCGTCGAAAATCCGGTCTTGCGACCCAGATCGTCGTCGAGGTCGACACAGAGGACGAGCAGCATCTATCGACCGTTCGACCGGGAGGTATTTCCATCTTCTGGGGACGACAGAATTCCCCGGACGTCCGCGAGACGGGCCGCCATCCGGTGGTCGCGACCGCGGTGATCGCGTGACACCGCCGTGCGATAGCGCCCCACGGTGGCGGGACCCACTCGAGAACCGCATTTCGCACGGCTTTTGTGAGTCGGGCCAGTATGTTCCCTCGAATGATCTCGAAGGGCTGTGAGCAGTGCGCGAAAGGCGGCAAGATGGTGCTGTTCGTCTACGGTTACTGCGACCAGCGCGACTGCTTCTACTGCCCGCTCGGCGAGAACCGCAAGAACGTCACCGACGTCTACGCCAACGAGCGACTCGTCGAGTCCGACGAGGACGTCATCACGGAGGCAAACCGGATGGACGCGCTGGGAACGTCGATCACCGGCGGCGAACCCCAAGAGGCCCTCGATCGGACCTGCCACTACCTCGAACTCCTGAAAGACGAGTTCGGCGAGGACCACCACACCCACCTCTATACGGGTATCACGGGCGGTCGCGAGAACATGCGACGGCTCTCCGAGGCCGGCCTCGACGAGATTCGCTTCCATCCGCCGTACGAACAGTGGGGTGATCTCCACGGCACCGAGTGGGAGGAGATCCTCCACATCGCCCGCGAAGAGGGGCTGACCCCCGCGTTCGAGATCCCCGGCATTCGCGCCGAAGAGGAGTTCCTCGAGTTTTTGGACGAGGGCGCGGCGGAGTTCTGCAACGTCAACGAGTTCGAGATGAGCGACGGGAACTACCGGCGGATGCAGGAACAAGGGTTCGAACTCAAGGAAGACCACATGAGCGCCGTCGAGGGCTCCCGCGAGGAGATCCTCGAGGTGATGGGGGATCACGAGAAGGTCTACTTCTGTACGTCCGTGTTCAAGGACGCGGCCCAGCACCGCCGCCGTCTCAAGCGCATGGCGCGGAACATCCGTCGCGAGTTCGACGACATCACCGACGACGGTACCCTCGTCTACGGCAAGACCCGCGCCGACCCCGAGGAGTTCGAGGCCCTCGGCGTCCCCGAAGAGTTCTACACCGTCAAGACGAACCACGTCGAGGTCGCCTGGTGGCTCTTAGAGGAGATGATCGAAGAGGGCGACCTCGAGGACGGTGAAATCGTCGAGCAGTATCCGACCTACGACGGGCAAGTGGTCGAGCGGACGCCGCTGGCGTAAGTACCGCGAATGAGCGGAGCGAGCGGCTTTTTGGTGCCTTCGCGAGTACGACGACGGGCCAGCGAGAACGTCGCTCTCGCAAGGGGATTTTTCGAGGGGTGGTGAGTGAACATCGCGAACGAACCCGACGAGAAAAAGGTCCGTGTAGATCTCGAGCAGACCCCGTTGGCGTAAGTGGTCGGTCCGCCTTGGTTGCGAACCGCCAGAAATCGCCGAACACCACGCTCGCGTCGGTTGGGAAGTGCATAAAGACTGTTCCGCTGCGCTCAAGCTTTCGAAAGTGGCCGATACGATCACGTAAAACCCGTATTACCACCGATTCAGGGAATGCTACTTATCGAGGCTGTAATAATGGGTCGTCCCACGGTACGACCGGTCACTGATGCAATTCCGAACGCTCGCTGTCGTCGCGGTTGCACTGCTCGTGGCCTTGTCGGGGTGTGCTGCCCTCGATGGGGTAACGACCGACGAATCGCCGAACGAGACAGACGCCGATAACGGGACGGACATCGCGTCCGAAAACGGTAACGCCCAAGATAGCAACCAAAACACCCAAGATAGCAACCAAACCGAGACGGACGTAACGGATCCCGCCGACGAAGCGGACGTAACGGATCCCGCCGACGAAGACAATACGGCGACTGCGGAGTGGCGGCCGCCGGAAGAACCGAACCGGCCGCTGGAGAACAAGCGCGAGGACCGGATCGAAGACGTCTCGGTCGTCGATACGGAGCCCGCCGAGGACGGCGACGGCTACTCGAACTTCAACCTCGAGGTCGTCGCCAACACGAGCATGGAGAACGTCGACCCGCCGGAACACGGGGACGTGATCGGCGAGCCGTACTTCTTCGTCAAGATCAACGAGGGACCGGACAACCAAAAGATCGTCGAGCGGACGGGTGAGGTCCGGATGGAGGAGAACGGCACGTTCCACATCGACGTCCGACCGGCCGGAATCGAAGAGTTCGGCGAGGGGTCGCTGACCGTCGAAGTCTTCCTGATGGACGAGGACAAGGATTGGGACGACATCTACGACGCCGTGGCGACGGAGGTCGAGTTCGACCCGGGGACGGACGGTGATGGTGATGCCGAGTCAGAAACGGACGATGGAAGCGAGAACGAATCGGAGACGAACGACGATACCAGCGAAGCGAGTGACTGAGACGAGGTCTACGCGTAACTGACCGCGCTCGCATGGATTTTGGTCCGCGTTTGCTGTTTTACCTTCACAACGAACCACGTACGATCCCTACAGAGCAACTCGGTCGTACGCGTCCGAGCGAGGTTCAGAGAAGTGGTCCCTGTCTATGCCCGCCCCCGCACAACGCTGGCCGCAAGCGTCGCCAGCAGCGCGACGGCCGCGACCGAGACGCCGAACCCGGGGACGCTGTCGTCGGCTGCCAAGGTCACGGTGACAGTTTCCGTCGCTCCGCTCGAAATCGAATCCGTTGAGAGGGTCTCGCTAACGTACCCCTGCACGTCGACCGTAACAGTGTAGACCGCATCGGACCCGGGAACGGTCGTCTCGATCGTCCCCTGCGCGTTCGATTCCTCGGCAACGGTAAACGACACGCCGTCCGACCGTTCGATCGTGACGGTCGCGTCGTCGATCGGTTCGTCGGATTCGTCGACGGCGGTCACCAATAGCGTCGCGTCGCCTTCGAGGACGGCCCGGTCGCTCGCCGTTCCATTCGTCCCGACCGAGACCGTCCGAGCATCGTTGACGTACCCTGCTGCGGTTACGTTGATCGCGTACTCGTCGCCCCCGGGAACGTGTTCGAGGACGTACTCGCCGTTCCCTTCGTGTGTCCCC
>NZ_AOIS01000027.1:20980-108701 GCF_000337495.1 Haloterrigena salina JCM 13891 | reverse complement strand
CTCGCGCCATCAGAGATGTGTATAAGAGACAGGGTGTCGTGAGCACGCCGTCGTCAGCGGTCGACTCGTCGACGTCGAGTGCGGTTCCGTCGGGCCGTTCGATGGTAACGCTCGCGTTCGAGACGGCGGTCCCCGTCACCGCATCCTCGGCGACCACCTCGAGCGTCGCGTCGCCGGTGAGTTCGAACCGCTCTGTCGCTCGTTGTCCGTCCGTCACCGCGACCGTCCGCCGTTCGCTCTCGTAACCCGGTACAGTGGCGGTCAGCGTGTACTCGTTCGCGTGTCCGCGACTGGGGACGTGATCTGCGGTGTAGACGCCATCGCCCTGATAGACTAGCGGATACGTACCGTACGCAGTCGCGTTGACAGTCCCGTTGGCGAGACCGTTGCCGAACTGGGCGTCCTCGAGGACCGCCTCGAGTTCGCCGTTCCCAGCGAGCGAGACGTCTCGTCTCGTCCTCTCGTCGGCCGGGAGGAACACCGTTTCGCTCGTCGACTCGTAGCCGGGCGCAGTCACAGTCAACGTATACTTCCGGTCCCCCGGAACGCCTTTAAGCTCGTACTCGCCTACGAAGTTGGCCGTCGTCTCGTAACTGGTTCCGTCGGGAGCTTCGAGGGTAATGGTCGCGGATTCGATCGGATTGTCCGTTACTGTATCGGACACCGTACCCTCTGCCGTCGCGAACGAACCGGCTTCTTCGAGGGCGGCGATCGCGTCGACGATCCCGTGACCGTAGCGGGTATTCGGTTCGCCGGTCGACTTCGCGGCCGTCTCTCTCAATACTGTCTTGATCTCGTCGGGTTCGAGCGATCGGTCAGTCGCCCCCTGAAGCAGTGCGATCACCCCTGAAACGTGGGGTGTCGCCATACTGGTCCCCCGCTTTCGCACGTATCCGCCGTCGGCAGCGGCACTGAGGACGCGATCACCGGGCGCGACAACCGTCGGAACGAGATAGCTGCTCGGCCACTCCGAGGGAGCGTCCCGGCCCCACGCATCGGAGGTGTCGATCGTCTCGCCGCTCGAGAACGCCGTGACGCGGCCGTACTCGTCGACGGCACCGACGCTTATCGCGTCGTAGACGTTTCCCGGTGACGTAGAGATCCCGTCGCCGCTGTTCCCGGCGCCGGCGACGACGACGGTCCCGCTGGCCTCTGCGTTCCGGACGGCACTGATGTAGCTCGCCGTGTATCCCTCCGATCCGAGGCTCAGACTGATGACGTCGGCGCCGTTGGCGACGGCCCACTCCATGCCGGCGATCACGTCGGATGTCCGGCCGACGCAGCTGCCGTCGCTGCAGTCCGTCAGGACGGCGCCGACGAGTAGCGTCGCCTCGGGTGCGACGCCGATTTGGGTGCCGCTCGCCGCCCCGCCGGCGACTGTGCCGGCGACGTGGGTACCGTGCGTGTTGTAGTCAATTGGCGTTGACGAACGTCCGGAGAAGTCCCGCCACCCGTCGACCTGTACGTCCGGATGGGTGTCGTCGGCGCCCGTGTCGAGGACGGCAACCGTTGCTCCCGCGCCGCGAGCGCCATACTTCTCGTGGACTCCGGGGATCGACAGCTGCTCGAGACCGTTGGTGTACGAGCTTCCGAGCCGCCCCGCGGCTTCGGCTGGCTCGGCCGTTGACGCCGTCGCGTTCGTAGCCGTCGTGAGTTCGACGGCCGCATCGGCGTGGATCTCGACGACCCCGTCGATCGCAGCGACCGATTCGAGATTGACCCGATCCGTATCGATCCGCACCTGTGCGGCGTTCGTCAGCCAAAATTGCTGCTCGATCTCAAGTCCGGCAGTCGTCTCGGCAGCGCGCTCGAGGGGCGACTGCGAACGGTTCGCCGTCATCCGCAACGCCGTTGGTTCTGTCTGGTCAGTCGATATCGAAGTCGGTGCAGTCTCGTCGGCTTCGAAGCGGACGATAGCTTCAACGACACCGTCTGTCCCCTCGAGTGTCGAATCGATCTGCGCCGAGCCCGATTGCTCGGGAGAGATTACATCGGTTTCGGTAGCAGTTGAAACGTTTCGATCCGTATTCCCTGTTGCAACCGTGTCCGCAACGGAGTCGCCTGCGGCCGCGACGGCGACCGGGAGTAGTAACGAGGTACACAGAAGCGCCACTAGAGAAAGGGCGAAGAGGCGGCGCCTGCCTATCGGAAATTTAGACATTACCTATTACCAGAAAGTCACGGGCCATAAGCAATCTGGCAGCCCGTTCGATCAGCCGCTGGTAGCGGATCGTCTCAGATCGGGTGCCGGAAACGGAGCGAGAAACGGGCAGGTGATCGGCGAATCCCGAGAACTGGAGCGTTAGTCGAGTTCGGTTGGATCGACTTCAGGCAGTGTAATTAGGTTCTCGCGACCGATACGGAGCTTCTCAATCTCGCCGTCCTCGTCCATCTGTGAGAGCAACTGCGAAACCTTAGCGTTCGACCAACCGGTTTCTTTGACGATCGAGGCCTGTTTCATCCGGCCGCCGTTTCGATTGATCATCCGGAGAACGCGCTCTTCGTCGCTCAGCAGTTCGGGATCGATCCCTTCATCGACTTCTTCCTCGAACTCGAGGATCATGTCGTCCACCGATTCGTCCCCGTCCACAGCGGGTGACCGATTCGTGCCGCCGTCGATGTTCGCCCGCGCCGCGGACTGCCGTTCGTCGGTATCCGTCGTTTGCGAGCGAGTCTGGCCGAAGAGACCGGCAAAACCGATCGCCGCTGCGATATTGCGAACGCGTCCTCGCCAGGCGGAGAGATCTATG
Source organism: Haloterrigena salina JCM 13891 (assembly GCF_000337495.1). GTDB lineage: Archaea > Halobacteriota > Halobacteria > Halobacteriales > Natrialbaceae > Haloterrigena > Haloterrigena salina. The sequence goes on along the minus strand of NZ_AOIS01000027.1, from coordinate 105,951 downwards.
TCGGGGTTGCGACGCGCGAGGAGATAGCTGCCTACGCCGACACCTACCCCGATCACGAAAAGGAAGATTCGATCGACTAGCCAATTTGAGGACTCTGGATCAGGAGAGGGACCCTCGCCGCTACCGCTTTGAACGAAGACGATATCGAGTTCGTCTTCGTCGAACTCCTCCGGGCCGTCCCATTCGAGTTGGGTCGGCGTCTCGAGTGCATAATTCTCCGGCGGCGAGAGAACAAGTCGTTGGGTTTCAGTGAGCCGGAACCAGACCCCGGAATCCGTCTCGAAGGCGTCACCGACGCGTAACCGATCGCCGTCGACGGTCGCGAAGTTAGTCCACGTGAACGAGTATCTAATGACACCGACACGGACGTCGTTCTCGATGTCTACTGAATTGACGACTGAATCGTTTTCGACGGAGTGTACCTGGGGATCGTCCCACCCAGCGTTCTTGATCGACATCTCGCGGCCGGTTCGGTCTGTCGCTTCGCTGGCGTAATATCGGAAGAGTTCCGGATCGTACGTGACGTCTCGCTCCCCGGCTGCGACGGCAGCGGCGTAATCGCGAAATTTCTCGACCTCCTCGTCGTCAGACAGAAGAAGTCGACTCTCGATAACCCAATGGCCGGTTCCATCTTCGTCGATAGTTATTCGAAAGACCTGCTTTGGATTGTTCTCTGTGGATTGAATACTAGACGCGAGGAAGGGGGATCCGTCGGAGGCCCTGTCTGTCGTCGCAGTAGCTGCGGTTGACTCGGCTGAATCGAGTGAGAACTGAACGGCGTCCGACTGCGTGGACTCGGACTCGAGTACAGCGGGGGACGACGTCGTAGCAGTCGCCCCCACGGAAGACGTTATGAGGAGGGCTATGAGGGCGAATGTAGTGGCGGTGAATAACCGCATGCGTACCAACCGGTGGTTTCCCCGGGGAAAAAACACTTTCCATCGAATAATGGGGTGTTAATATCGTTGTGGAATGTAGAGGGAGACGGTTAAATATCTCTTAGAACGGCATCCGAAGGTCCGACCGTCTTTTGTATAAGGAGTTCATACAGTGCTCCGATGAAGAGCGCGCCACACGCCCTCCTCGCAGTGTTGCTCGGGGTCTCGCTCGTCGCGATGCCGGTCATCGCAGCGGGACCGGAAACTACCGAGCCGACGCAGGAGACGATTTCCTCCGCACCTCCTCAGTTACTATCCCACCAGTCAGGGACGGTCGACGCCGAGAATACGACGAACCGTCTTCCGCTTACCGGTGACGTCACGAACGAATATGCTACGTATGGGTCCGACATCGGGTTGGCATTCGCAAGCGTGGACGACCAGCTTCGTGTCGATCACGAACAGTACACAATCATCGACAGCGAGTTCGATGATGCGACGCACGAAGAGCGGAAGAATATGGTCCGCGCGGCCTACGATTGCATCAATAACCGAACGGAAGCGATCGAAGAGCGGGAACGCGAAGCTATCAGGAAACATGAAACCGGCGATATGACCGACACCGAGTTGATCCGGACGCTCCTTCGCAACCAGAACGAAGCGGAGAAGTTGTTGGAGGAACTAAGAGAACTCCGAGACAGCCGTACGGAGGAAATTTCAGGTTATTCGCTCTCTCCTCAGCAGGTTCGCGCTGACGAAGCATCACTCGAACTCTATCAAACCTCGCTCCGATCGGAACTCGAACAGGCGAGCCAATCCTCTCAGCAAGACGCGGGAATCGTCGTCCGGATCCGAACGTTTGCCGACACTGAGACCCCAACTGATTCGAAGGGTTGGCACGGTGGCTACAGCTTCTCGTTGATCGATGGAGACACGTATGTCCTCGAGACGACCAGGTTCGATAACCGTCGCGCTGATGCCGTAAATCAGTTCGAAGACTATTCGAACTCCGAGACGATTCAGGCCGCAACGGAGTTCTACCCCTGGGCAGGCGAAGAAAAGCGGTGGTCGGAGTTCAACGACTACGGAGAAGAAAACCTCTACTTCGTCAATCTGGAAGTCGATCAGACGCAGCTCGAAGTGTACCTCGACGGCGGAACCGGTCAGGTTTACCGCGAGAGACAGGAACTCACACACGAGTCGTTGCCAAAAGTCAACAACGAAACGTACACCAACGAGAGCCTCAACGTGTCGCTTACGGAGACGCCAGTGAACGGTCCGACGAAAGTGACGGTTACGGACGCGGAGACGAACGAACCGGTCACTGCAACAGTGACGGTCGACGGTACAGAGATCGGTCGGACCGACGACGACGGTACGCTATGGATACTCCCCCCGGTCGATGGCTACAATTTGGAGGTCCAGTCGAACGCCGGCAGCGTCGACGCGACGGTTAGCGGCGACTGAGACGTACCTTTATCCGAGAACGGGCGGCTCAGAACGAGCGTGTCTAAACGCCCGAAAATACGCGATTATCTCCATCACAGTAGCATTCGTCGGATCGACGATCGAGCCGTCAATCCCCTCGTCGGTAGCCTGCTGCTAGTCGCGGTTACCGTTCTGTTGGCGACGGCTGTGACTCTCGGCGCCGGGATGTGGACGCTCGAGTCCGGAGGGCCGATCGCGACGTTCGAACTGACCGCTGACAGTAACGAGTCAGAGATCACGATCGACCACGCTGGCGGCGATCCGATCGACGTGGCGGAACTTTCGATGACTGTCGCGATAGGTGGCAAAGAGTTGACGCACCAGCCGCCCGTTCCGTTTGTCGGTGCGAAGGGATTCGACGGGACGCCGACCGGACCGTTTAACGCGGCAGCCGATTCCGAGTGGCGAGTCGGCGAGCGGGGATCGATAGCGGTCGCGGAGACGAACGATCCTGAACTCAAGCGGGGTGAATCCGTGACCGTCATTCTAGCGGTCGACGAGAGACGGGTAGCAACGCTCGAGACGACAGTAAATTAATACGGTCGAAAGACAGCAGCGTATCGGTGTCGGTCAGTGCGACAGGATCGCAGTACCGTATTTCCTATTCGGGCGCACGGCCGATCGTCGTAATCGCGACCTCGGGGTCGTAGGACGGCCCCATGAAGGCGTGCTTGACGTCCTCGAAGCCGGCCCGCTTGAACATGCGGTCGGCCTCGTATTCGTCGTAGAAGAGCATGATCGAGTCGGCGAGTTTCTGAGCGAGGAACGCATCGGGGTAGTTCGGACCGACGACGAGCACTTGCCCGCCGGGTTTCAGCACGCGGCGGAACTCCCGCAACGCGAGGATGGGGTTCGGCCAGTACTCGATCGAGCCCGACGACCAGACGACGTCGAACGTATCAGTGGCGAAGGGGAGGCGTTCGGCGTCCCCGCGGTGGAAGTGGACCGGCGGAGCGCGTTTCCCGAACTTCGCGTAGGCCTGCTCGAGTTGGTGTTCGCTCTGGTCGAGCGCGTACACTTCGTCGACATGCTCGAGCAATCCCTCGGTCGCGAAGCCAGTGCCACAGCCGACGTCCAGGACCGTCATCTCGGACTCGAGGTCCAGCAGGTCGAGCGCCTCGGTCCGCATCTCCTCGTTCCAGATGAAGGGGTTGACCTGGTCGTAGACCTTCGAGAGGTACTTGTAGAACAGTCGCGCCCGGGCCTTGTTCTCGAGAATTCCCATTAATGGCTGCTTTCGCACCGATCGGGATATGTCTACTGTTCGGCCGGTCGCCGCCGTCGAGTAACCGATAGATTCCGGCCGATCGATCCAAATCGGGGCTGGCGCACTTTCGCAACTACCATATACGCGCTCTCGCAAACTTTCAAGCGCTTAGAGTATGCCGAGGCCAGAGGTTCTCGAACGAATACAGTCGGCGGAGGAAGAGGCCGACGAGATCGTCGCATTGGCAGAGAACGACCGCGACGAGCGAATCGCCGAGGCCCGGGAACGAGCCGAGGAAATTCGCTCGGAAGCGGAACAGGAGGCGCGCGAGCTCAAGGAGCAGCGCCTCGAAGAGGCACGCGAGGAGATCGACGCCGAGTGTGAACGCATCCTCGAAGAGGGCGAGCAGGAGCGAGAGGCGCTCGCGGAGCTCGCCCGGGATCGGGTCGACGAAGTGACCGATCACGTCGTCGAACTGTTCCAGGAGGACATTCATGCTCAGACCTAAACAGATGAGCAAGGTCTCGGTGACCGGCTCCAAGGGCATCATGCCCACGGTCATCGAGACGATCCACGGACTGAACCTGGTTCACCTCTCGGACTACGACGGCTCCTGGGAGGGGTTCGATAACGGGAACCCGATCGAGGGCGCCGACGAGGCGTCCGAGAAGCTGGTGACCGTCCGCTCCCTCGAGAGCTCCCTGGAGCTGTCCGACGAGGACGTCGACCCGAGAGCCCTCGAGGACGACTGGGAGCAGCGACTCGAGGAGGTCCGCGAGCGAGTCACCGAACTCGACGACCGCCGCGGAGCGGTCAACGACGACCTGCGATCGGTCACGGAGAAGATCGACCGCGTCGAGCCGTTCGCCGAACTCGGCATCGACCTCGACCTGCTGTCCGGGTACGAGACGGTCGATGTCGTCGTCGGCGAGGGGAACGTCGGCGCGATCGAAGACGCCGTCGCGGCGTCGGACGACATCCGCGCCTTCGAGACGTTCACCGGCGGTGATGTCGTGGCCATCGTGGCCGCGCCCGCCGAGGACGCCGACGAGGGCGCCCTCGAGGACGCGCTGGTCGGGGTCGAGTTCTCGCGCCACGCGGTGCCCGAGACCGAACAGTCCCCGAGTGCGTACGTCAACGAGCTCGAGGAGCGACAACAGGAACTCGAGTACGAACTCGAGGAGATCGACGCGGAACTCGAGGAGGTCAAGGCGAACCACGGCGAGTTCCTCCAGCGCGTCGAGGAGCAGCTGACCATCGAGGTTCAGCAGGCGGAAGCGCCCCTGCAGTTCGCGACGACCGACCGCGCGTTCGTCGCGGAGGGGTGGCTCCCGACCGAGGAGTACGACCGGCTCGTCGCCGGCCTGAACGACGCGGTCGGCGACAGCGTCGAGGTCGAAGAACTCGAGCGGGCGGACTACGACCGCCACGGCGCTCACACCCACACGGAGGAAATCCAGAAGGGGGCCGAGGCCGGCGCCGAGGACGACGCGTCCCCCGCCGCGACCGACGAGGACGAGCAACAGCAAAAGGCCGTCACCGACGGCGGATCGGCGGTCACGATGGGCGACGAGCCCCCGACGGTCCAGGACAACGCGGGGCCGGCGAAACCGTTCGAGGTGCTGGTCCAGGCGGTCAACCGCCCGAAGTACAGCGAACTCGATCCAACGATCTTCCTGTTCCTGACGTTCCCGGCCTTCTTCGGCTTCATGATCGGCGACGTCGGGTACGGGATCATGTACATGGCCATCGGCGCGTACCTGGTCACGCAGTTCGACAGCGACGGCGTCACCAGCCTGGGCGGCGTCGCCATCTGGGCCGGCGCGTTCACCGTCCTGTTCGGGATCATCTACGGGGAGATCTTCGGACTGCACGTGCTCGGAGAAGTGCTCTGGCACGACATGTTCCACTCCGAGCTCCTTCCGCTGAACAAGGGGCTCGAGCCGGCAGCCGCCGACTTCGCGCTCGGCTGGATGGTCGTGAGCGTGCTCGCCGGGATCGTCCACCTGAACATTGGGTACATCCTGGACTTCTACGAGAACCTCAGCCACGGCGTCAAAGACGCCGTCCTGCACAGTGGGACGTGGATCCTGATGCTCAACGGCGTCTGGATCTGGATCTTCTCGCAGCAGGCCCGATCGTCGAAGCCGGACTTCCTGTTCGCGACGTTCGCGAGCGACGGGCCGTTCCCGATCGGCTTCACCGGGTTCCCGGAGTGGGTGCTCGTGACGATTCCGTTGGGAATCACCGACTTCCCGCTCTCGGCGCCGCTGCTCGTCTTCCTGATCGGGTTCGTCCTGCTTATCGTCAGCGAACCCGTCGAGGCGATCGAGGCGCTCGACGTCGTCGTCAACGTCTTCTCGTACACCCGAATGGGCGCAGTGTTGCTCGCGAAGGCCGGCATGGCGTTCGTGGTCAACCTGCTGTTCTTCGGCGGGTACCAGGACCCCGACGGCGCGTTCCACTTCCTTCGAAATCACGAGCCGAGCTACGTCGCCGAACACTACGGCGAGGGCGCTGAAGTCATCTTCAGCGGCCTCATGCACTCGGGGACTGCAGCGCTTGTCGGCGGCCTCGTGATTCTCGTCGTCGGCCACATCGTCGTGCTAGCGCTTGGCGTGACGAGCGCCGGCTTACAGGCTGTGCGCCTCGAGTACGTCGAATTCTTTAACAAGTTTTATGAAGGCGGTGGGAAGAACTACGAACCGTTCGGACACGATCGAACTCACACGGAGGACTACTAACAATGGCAATTGAGAACGCAGCAGTTGACGCTGGTATCGCACTTCAGCAGACCGTCGAAGAGAGTCCGTTCCTGACCGACGCGGGCGCGGCCGCACTCGCCGTCGGCCTCGCCGCACTGGCATCCGGCTATGCAGAGCGTGGTATCGGTGCGGCTGCCGTGGGCGCGCTCGCCGAGGACGACAGCCTGTTCGTTCAGGGCCTGATCATGACCGTTCTTCCGGAGACGCTCGTGATCCTGGCGCTGGTCGTCGTCTTCATCGTCGGCGCGTAACCGCATTCACCCTTCTTTCACAATGAGTTTGGACACAGTCGTAGAAGACATTCGAGAAGAGGCCCACGCGCGTGCGGAGGATATCCGCGCTGAGGGCGAAGCGCGCGCTGACGAGATCGAATCGGCCGCCGAGGAGGACGCCGAGGAGATTCGCACCGAGGCCAATCGGGAGGCCGACCGCGAGGTCGAGCAGTTGCGCGAACAGCGTCTCTCCAGCGCGAAACTGGAGGCGAAGCAAAAGCGCCTGGAGGCTCGCCGCGACGTGCTCGGCGACGTCCGCGAGGAGGTCGAAGACGAGCTCGCCGCCCTCGACGGGGACACCCGCGAGGAGCTGACGCGTGCGCTCCTCGAGGGCGCCAGTGACGAGTTCGACGAGGGCGACGACGTCAACGTCTACGGCCGCGCCGACGACGAGGAGCTGATCGAGTCGATCCTCGCCGACTACGACGGCTACGAGTACGCCGGCGAGTACGATTGCCTCGGCGGCGTCGTCGTCGAGAGCGACCAGTCTCGAGTTCGGGTCAACAACACGTTCGACTCGGTGCTCGAGGACGTCTGGGAAGACAACCTCCGGGAGATCAGTAACCGACTCTTCGAGCAATGAGCGCAGGTGCCTCGAATCCGGAATACGTGAACGCTCGCGTGCGGTCCCGACGAGCGTCGCTGTTCGCGGACGAAGACTATCGGAAGCTGGTCCGGATGGGGCCGAGCGAGATCGCGCGGTTCATGGAAGAGACGGAGTACGAGCGCGAGATCAACGCGCTCGGCGCGCGGTTCTCGGGTGTCGACCTGATCGAGTACGCCCTGAACCGTAACCTCGCGAAACACTTCCAGGACCTGCTGGACTGGTCTGAGGGGCGCCTCTACGACCACATCGCCCGGTATCTCCGGAAGTTCGACGTCTGGAACCTGAAGACGATCTTCCGCGGGATCTACACCGACACCGATCCCGAGGAGATCCGGACGGACCTGATCCGGGCCGGCGAACTCGAGGACGCGACGATCGAGCGCCTCCTCGAGACCGACTCCATCGAGGACGCGATCGAGTTCCTGCGCGCCACGAGTTACTACGAGCCGCTGACCGTGGCCTACGAGGAGTTCGAGGACCACGGCGCGCTCGTTCCGCTCGAAAACGCCCTCGACCGGGAGTTCTACGAGAACCTGCTCGCGGACGTCTCGCGGGGCCCGAGCGCCGAACCCCAGGAGGGGCCGGAGGCGAAGTACGTCGAGTTCCTGCAGGCGGAAATCGACTTCCGGAACGTCCGGAACGCCCTGCGGCTGGCCCGCAGCGGAGCGGACCTCGACCCCGCGGCCTACTACATCGATGGCGGCGTCCTGTTCGATCGGGCGGATCTGGGTCGGCTCGTCGGCGATTACGACGCGCTCGTCGATCACATCGCCGAGAACAAACGCTACGGCGACCGCCTCTCGGGGGCACTGGAACGGCTCCGAGACGCTGACAGCCTTATCCAGTTCGAGCACGCACTAGACGCTGCGTTGCTCGAGTACGCCGATACGCTCTCGAGCATCTACCCGACCTCCGTTTCGGCCGTGCTCTCGTACATCCTCGCGAAGGAGCGCGAGGTCGAGAATATCCGTGCGATCGCGCGCGGTCGAGAGGTCGGCCTCGACGAAACCGAGATCGAAGAGGAGCTGGTGATCCTATGAGCCAGGAAATCGCAGTCGTCGGCAGTCCGGAGTTCACGACCGGCTTCCGCCTCGCGGGGGTCCGTCGCTTCGAGAACGTCCCGGACGACGAGAAGGACGACCGACTGGACGATGCGGCGACGGCGGTCCTCGAGGACGAGGGCGTCGGCATCGTCGTCATGCACGACGACGACCTCGAACACCTGTCGCGCAACGTGCGCCAGGAAGTCGAGACGAGCGTCGAACCGGTCGTCGTCACGATCGGGAGCGGAACCGGTGGCGGCGGACTGCGCGAGCAGATCAAACGCGCGATCGGTATCGACCTGATGGACGAGGACGAACAAGAGTAAACTATGAGCCAGGCAGAAGACATCGAATCCGTCGACGAAGACGGTGTAATCGAAAGCGTGAGCGGTCCGGTCGTGACCGCCACGGACCTCGACGCCCGGATGAACGACGTCGTCTACGTCGGCGACGAAGGACTGATGGGCGAGGTCATCGAGATCGAAGGAAACCTGACCACCATTCAGGTCTACGAGGAAACCTCCGGCGTCGGCCCGGGCGAACCCGTCCAGAACACGGGCGAGCCCCTGAGCGTCGACCTCGGACCCGGTATGTTGGACTCCATCTACGACGGCGTCCAGCGCCCGCTCGACGTTCTCGAGGGGAAGATGGGGACGGCGTTCCTCGACCGCGGGGTCGACGCGCCCGGTATCGACCTCGAGAAGAAGTGGGAGTTCACCCCCGAGGTCGAGGAAGGCGATACGGTCGAACCCGGCGACATCGTCGGCGTCGTCGAGGAGACCGTCACGATCGACCACAAGGTCATGGTCCCGCCGGACTACGAGGGCGGCGAGGTCACGGCCATCGAGGCCGGCGAGTTCACGGTCGAGGAGACCGTCGTCGAACTCGACAACGGCGAAGAGATCCAGATGCACCAGGAGTGGCCGGTCCGAGAGGCCCGCCCCGCCGGTGACAAGGAAACGCCGACCGAGCCGCTGGTGACGGGCCAGCGCGTTCAGGACGGTCTCTTCCCGCTCGCGAAGGGCGGAACGGCGGCGATTCCCGGCCCCTTCGGCTCCGGGAAGACCGTCACCCAGCAGCAACTCGCCAAGTGGTCCGACGCGGACATCGTCGTCTACATCGGCTGCGGCGAGCGCGGCAACGAGATGACCGAGGTCATCGAGGACTTCCCGGAACTGCCGGACCCACAGACCGGGAACCCGCTGATGGCTCGAACCTGCCTCATCGCCAACACGTCGAACATGCCCGTCGCGGCCCGCGAGTCCTGTATCTACACGGGAATCACGATCGCGGAATACTACCGCGACATGGGGTACGACGTCGCGCTGATGGCCGACTCCACCTCCCGGTGGGCAGAGGCCATGCGCGAAATCTCCTCCCGACTCGAGGAGATGCCCGGCGAAGAGGGGTACCCCGCGTACCTGGCCGCATCGCTCTCGGAGTTCTACGAGCGCGCCGGCAAGTTCCAGCTGATGAACGGCGGCGAAGGGTCGATTTCGGTCGTCGGCGCAGTCTCGCCGCCGGGCGGCGACTTCTCCGAGCCGGTCACCCAGAACACGCTGCGTATCGTCAAGACGTTCTGGGCGCTGGACGCCGATCTCGCGGAACGTCGGCACTTCCCGTCGATCAACTGGAACGAGTCCTACTCGCTGTACAAGGACCAGCTCGACCCGTGGTGGGAGAGCAACGTCGCCGGCGACTGGTCGGACATCCGCCAGTGGGCGGTCGACGTGTTAGACGAGGAAGACGAGCTCCAGGAGATCGTTCAGCTCGTCGGGAAGGACGCCCTGCCGGAGGACCAGCAGCTAACCCTCGAGGTCGCCCGCTTCCTGCGTGAGGCGTGGCTCCAGCAGAACGCGCTCCACGACGTCGACACCTACTGCGAACCCGAGAAGACCTACCGGATGCTCGAGGCCATCAAGACGTTCAACGACGAGGCCTTCGAAGCGCTCGAGGCCGGTGTCCCGGTCGAGGAGATCACCGACGTCGACGCCGCCCCGCGGCTCAACCGGATGGGCACCGCCGAGGAGTGGGAATCGTTCATCGAGGAGATCGAGAACGACCTCCAGGAACAACTGCGAGCACTGTACTAACAATGAAAGAGTACCAGACAATCACGGAAATCAGCGGTCCGCTGGTGTTCGCCGAGGTCGACGAACCGGTCGGTTACGACGAGATCGTCGAGATCGAGACCGAGGACGGGCGGACGCTGCGCGGCCAGGTGCTGGAATCGAGCGACGGACTCGTCTCGATCCAGGTGTTCGAAGGCACTGGCGGTATCGACCGCAACGCCTCCGTTCGCTTCTTAGGCGAGACGATGAAGATGCCCGTCACCGAGGATCTGCTCGGGCGGGTGCTCGACGGCTCCGGGAACCCGATCGACGGCGGCCCGGAGATCGTCCCCGACGAACGACATGACATCGTCGGAAAAGCGATCAACCCCTACTCCCGGGAGTACCCCGAGGAGTTCATCCAGACCGGCGTCTCAGCCATCGACGGCATGAACACGCTGGTCCGCGGCCAGAAGCTGCCGATCTTCTCCGCGTCGGGGCTGCCCCACAACGACCTCGCCCTACAGATCGCTCGACAGGCGACCGTGCCGGAGGAAGACGAGGGCAGCGACGACGGCGACGGCTCCGAGTTCGCCGTCGTCTTCGGCGCGATGGGGATCACTGCCGAAGAGGCAAACGAGTTCATGGACGACTTCGAACGCACGGGCGCGCTCGAGCGCTCGGTCGTCTTCATGAACCTCGCGGACGACCCCGCAGTCGAGCGACAGGTCACGCCGCGACTCGCCCTGACCACGGCCGAGTACCTGGCCTTCGAGAAGGACTACCACGTGCTGGTCATCCTGACGGACATGACCAACTACTGCGAGGCGCTCCGTGAGATCGGCGCCGCACGCGAGGAGGTCCCGGGCCGCCGTGGCTACCCCGGGTACATGTACACCGACCTGGCACAGCTCTACGAGCGTGCCGGTCGTATCGAGGGCCAGGAAGGGTCGGTGACGCAGATTCCGATCCTGACCATGCCCGGCGACGACGAGACCCACCCGATTCCGGACCTGACGGGCTACATTACCGAGGGCCAGATCATGATGGATCGGGACTTAAACAGCCAGGGGATCGAGCCGCCGGTCAACGTCCTGCCCAGCCTCTCGCGGCTGATGGACGACGGGATCGGCGAGGGTCTGACCCGCGAGGATCACGGCGACGTCTCCGACCAGATGTACGCCGCCTACGCCGAGGGTGAGGACCTGCGCGACCTCGTCAACATTGTCGGTCGCGAAGCGCTCTCCGAGCGCGACAACAAGTACCTCGACTTCGCCGACCGCTTCGAGGAGGAGTTCGTCCAGCAGGGCTATGACACCAACCGCTCGATCGACGAGACGCTCGAGCTCGGCTGGGACCTGCTCTCGATGCTCCCCAAGGAGGAACTCAACCGTATCGGCGAGGACCTCATCGAGGAGCACTACCGCGAAGAGGAGCCGGAAGCCGTTCAGGCCGACTGAACTCTCGATCGCGGTTGCGGTTTCGATTTTTCTGTCGCTCGAGACGCGAGCCGTCGGTCCGTCGATCGGGGCGAGCGGCGACACGTTGTGCTCGCCGCTTCATTCAAGCGTGTGACACTGCATCAGCTACTCACCTAGTGACGAAGCCGAGCGTCGCTCGAACCGAAGCGAAGCCGTAGCCGAACGTATCGATCGAAGCCACAGTTCGGAACGAACCGCAATGAACTTAATCATCGTTAATGTCGTACGTCGCGTATGCACAAACCACTACTCGTGACGGACTTCCTCGATCGGGCGCGCAAGCACTACGGGGACGAGGAAGCCGTCGTCGCGACCACGGGGGAACGGTACACGTACGACGAGCTCGGCGAGCGAGCCGACCGATTCTCAGCGGCGCTGCAGGAACGGGGAATCGAGAAGGGCGACCGCGTCGCCGTGCTCGATCCCAACACGCACTACCACCTCGAGGCGGCCTACGGGAGCATGCAACTCGGCGCGGTGCACACGCCGCTGAACTACCGGCTGACGCCCGAGGACTTCTCCTACATGCTCGAGGACGCGGAAGTCGACGCCATCTACGCCGACTACGAGTACGTCGACAAGATCGAGCCGATCCGCGACGAGGTGCCGACGGAGACGTTCATCACGAACGACGCCGACGCGGTCGAAGGGGGTGAGGCCGGCGAAGCCGGGCGATCCTCGTCGGACTCGTCCGACGTAGAATGGGAGGAGTTCGACGCGGTGCTCGAGGACGCGGGCACCGAGTACGACCGCCCCGAGATGAGCGAGGACGAGATCATCACGATGAACTATACCTCGGGGACGACGGGTGACCCGAAGGGGGTCTGTCGGACCCACCGCTCGGAGACGCTCCACGCCTATCTGATCACGGCCCACCAGGAACTGCGCGACGACGACGTCTACCTCTGGACGCTGCCGATGTTCCACGTCAACGGCTGGGGCCACATCTACGCCGTGACGGGGATCGGCGCGAAACACGTCTGCACGCGCGGCGTCGACGCCGGGGACATCTTCGAGGCCGTCCAGACCGAGGACGTCTCCTACATGTGCGGCGCGCCGACGGTGCTGAATCTGCTGATCGACTACTATGAAGAGAACGACCCCGAGACGACCGGGGAAAACGGCGTTCGAATCGCGACCGCCGGCTCGGCGCCGCCGGAGGCCACCATCCGCACCGTCGAGGACGAGTTCGGCTGGTACCTCAAACACGTCTACGGCGCGACCGAGACGGGGCCGCTGATCACCACCTCCGACGCGCGGCGCACGTTCGACGACGACGATTCGGACCGCTTCGCGATCAAGAAACGCCAGGGACTGGGCTATCTCGGCACCGAAATCCGCGTCGTCGACGAGGACGGCAACGACGTCCCTCGCGACGACGCCTCGATCGGCGAGATCGTCGTCCGCGGCAATCAGGTCATGGAGAAGTACTGGAACAAGCCCGACGCCACCGAGGAAGCCTTCAACGACCGCGTCGAGGGCTACTACCACACCGGCGACCTCGCCGTCGTCGACGAACACGGGATGATCTCCATCCAGGATCGCAAGAAGGACATCATCATCTCCGGCGGTGAGAACATCTCGAGCATCGAACTCGAGGACACGCTGTTCGACCACCCCGAGGTCTCGGACGTGGCCGTCATCCCGGCGCCGAGCGACGAGTGGGGCGAGACGCCGAAGGCCTTCGTCGTTCCAGGTAACGGCGATCCGGACGACCCGAGCGTGACGCGGGACGAACTCGTCGATTTCACCCGCGACAACCTCGCGGGCTACAAGGTCGTCCGAGAGGTCGAGTTCGTCGAGGAACTGCCGACGACGGCGACCGGCAAGATCCAGAAGTACGAACTCCGCCAGGAGGAGTGGGAGGACGAAGATCGGATGGTCGGGCAGGGCTAATCCGGTTCGGTTACGCCCTATTCGTCCGAGGCCGCCGAATAGTCTCGGAACTACCTATCGTCAGCGATCGTCGCGGTCCGACTCGTCCGAGTGGGTTCCCCACCGTTCATCTCGCCCCGTCGAGGATCGATCGTCGGTCCGTGACCGCCGGTCGGATTTCTCCTCGCGGTCGTCGGTAGTCGTGTCTGCGCTCGTAGGAGGATCGGCGCTCGAGTCCGTTCGGGACCGACTCCGGCCGCCGCGTTCCTTCGCGATCCGTTCGGCTTCCGCGCGGTCGACGACGGTTGGATCCGACGTCTCGTTCTCGATCGCAACCCAGAGCGCCAGCGGGACGGGGCTGTCAAAGCTCTTCGACATCCAGAATCGACAGTTCATGGTCGTAAGTTGTACGAACTGCGGCTACTCGGAGCTCTATCGCGGCCAATCGTCGGGGAACATGGTCAATCCCTTCCTCGGGTAGCGTCGGGTGCCGAGCCGAGTCGGTTCGTCGCTCGGTCGTGAACGGCCCACGCACACTGCAGGGTCCTTCCGTCGGCCGATACCCGCCAAAACTGTAAACAGTTATCCGACTGGGGGCGCAAACCCTCCACAAGATGGCCAAGGACGTCAAGCCCACCCGCAAGAACCTGATGGAGATCGAGGATCGGATCGAACTCTCCGAGCGGGGACACGGGACGCTCGAGAAGAAACGGGACGGGCTGATCATGGAGTTCATGGATATCCTGGACAAGGCCCAGGACGTCCGCGGGGACCTCGCACAGGACTACCAGAACGCCCAGAAGAAGATCAACATGGCCCGAGCCATGGAGGGCGACGTCGCGGTCCGCGGGGCCGCCGCCGCGCTGCAGGAACACCCCGAGATCACCACCGAATCGAAGAACATCATGGGCGTGGTCGTGCCCCAGATCGAGTCCTCGCGCGTCTCGAAGAGTCTGGATCAGCGAGGCTACGGGATCATGGGCACCTCCGCCCGCATCGACGAGGCCGCCGAGGCCTACGAGGACTTACTCGAGAGCATCATCCTCGCCGCCGAGGTCGAGACGGCGATGAAGAAGATGCTCCGGGAGATCGAGACCACCAAGCGCCGCGTCAACGCCCTCGAGTTCAAGCTCCTGCCCGACCTCTACGAGGGCCAGGAGTACATCGAGCAGAAACTCGAGGAGCAAGAACGCGAGGAGACGTTCCGACTGAAGAAGATCAAGGAGAAGAAAGAACAGGCCGAGAAGGAAGAACGCGAGGCCGAAGAAGCGGAAGCCGAGGACGAGGACGAGGTCGCCCCGGACGACGAGAGCGGCGACACGGCCGAACCCGACATGGAACAGTCGACCGCGGGCGGCGTGCCGGGCGGCGACTGATCGCACGCGGCCCACGCACCTGCTACGACCATGGCCTGTACAGCATGTAGCTCACCGACGGTCGTCTTTTCGATCCCCGAAGAGTACCGCGAGCACGCGCCGGGAGAGTCGCCGAACGGGACGCTCTGTACCCGCTGTTTGACCGTCGATCCCGAAGGTGGCAGCCCGCTCGAGGAACCGAATTTTACCCGTGTGAGCGACACGTATCCGACCGCCCCCGACGCCGCGGTCCCGTTCGCCCTCGCCGTGGACCTGTGTTCGTCGCTGGCGACGAACCGGGCCGCGATCGAGGACCTCCTCGAAGCCGTCGAGCGCGCGGGGACCGACCCGCTGCTCGTACTCGACCGACTGGTCGACGATCCCGACGTCGAACCGACGATCGATCTCGAGCGACGGCGACACCAACTCGAGCAACTGTTGTATTGACGAGTACGTCGACCCGGACGACGAGCCGGACACAATACCGTACGATAGTCAGCTGTCCGTTGTGATCACCGTTTCGCCGCTATTTTCGTCGGACGGAAGCGCTAACGGCTCGAGTCAGGAGTCGAAACCGCCGCTCCAGGCGAGGAGGAAAATCACGCCCGAACTAACGGCAAGTAGTACGACGGTCGAGAACTCCGCTATCGGCGGTATGGGGTAGGCGATCATGAGATAGCCCGCCCAAAACACGGCCGTGACGAATCCGATCACGGCGAGCCGACCGGCCGGATGAAGGGTCGCCCACCACTCCCGACGTGACGGTTGATATGTCATATCGAACTCTTCTCTCGGATATTATAAGTGATTCTACGGTATGACTTTGGCCAGCAAGTAGTACAGGCGGAGCGGCTGATTCCTGTAACCGCCGGTGAATCCGAACCCTACGCGCCAGTTCGGTCGATCGACGAACCGAGTACGGTGCTGAGAGCAGCGATACCGGCTGCTACGTGCTGGTGGAAGTCGAGAATCGAGACGAGCCCGCCGTGCGGGTCCGTGCTGGCTCGAGTTACTTCGCGGTCGGCGTCACGTTGTCGCTGATCGCCTGCTTGACCTGCAGGGCGGCGCTGGCCGCCAGTCCGCGGGCCACCTCGTCGCGTTCGTCGGCGGTGATCACCGCGTCGCCGGCCGCGACCTCCTCTAAGTCGGGCGTGAAGCCGGCGCTGACGGCGTGACCGATCGGCGGGCGGACGGCGACGGTGACCTGCGGGCCGGTCATGCTCTGGGAAACCTCGGAGTCGACGACGTATTCGTCGGGGAGGAAGTCACGGGTTCGAGCGGCGATTCGGGAGACGTCGCGGTGGAGGGAGCGCTTTTGCGTCCGCGAGAGGTCCGGAACGTCCGCCGCGGCACGCTGACCAGCACCCGTTTCTCCCGGCAGCCCGGCGTACGGCGTATTTCCGTTCATGAGAAGTGTGTACTGGTAGCAACGCACCGACGCGTCAAAAGGATTCGCTTTCGGGAAATTCCGACAGCGCGTCAACAGATCGGTTCGCTCTCGCCGTACACCGCGAGGACGACGGCGGTCGTGTGCTCTCCCGGTTCGGCCCGCTGGCTCTCGACGGCCACCTGCGGATCGGCGAACCGCCAGTCCCGAAGCTCCTGGCCGGCGCGAAGTCCCTCGCGAACCCGGCGTTCGACGTCGGCCTGATCCGTCTCGCCGGCAGTCTCGTAGAACAGCCCCGGCCCCTCGGCCGATTGGGCCCACGCCAGCGCCGCGCTGACCTGTCCCGGTCCCGCGATCGTGGCCCGCGCCTCGACGACGGTCAGTCGGTCGCCGACGGGGCCGAGGTCGGGCGCCGTCCCGACGGCCTCGACGTCGACGTCGGCCGGGATCACCGAGGAGACGGAAACCAGATTGTAGTTCTCGACGCCGGCCTCGGCGAGGGCGGCGTCGTAGGAGGCCATTGCCGTCGGGGCCGACGCGGACCCCCAGACGACTCGAATCGTGCTCATACCCGAGTTCGGGACCGGACGGCGTAAGGCGTTGCGATCCGAGAGTGGCTCGAACCGATGACACCGAGAACGAATTCGTGGCCACGAGCAACGCCCGAAGAAGTGAGGGCGTCGCGAGTCGGGGGAGGGCAGGCAGTCCACCGACACCGGCCGCGAGAGAGCGCCGCAGGCGCTCTCGAGCGGGCCGACGACTGATGTGGAGCGAACGCGGTGAGCGGAACGGAAGGAGGAGTGCTTTTCATCGAAGTTTTCCCGAGGGTGCGGCGAAGCCGCGCCCGCAGAGGAAAAGTTCGTTACTGGTAGAAGTACCCGGGCGACGAAACCACGTCGCTCGAGTCGTCCTCCTCGATCTTCTCGAGGGCCTCCACGAAGTCCTGGTGGGTGACCTCGTTGCGGTCGTTGCGGATGGCGAACATGCCGGCCTCAGTGGAGAGGCTCTCGATTTCGGCCCCGGAGTAGCCCTCGGTGTCGTCCGCGAGGGCGGCGAAGTCGACGTCGTCGGCGACGTTCATACCGCGGGTGTGGATCTGGAGGATCTGCTCGCGGCCGTCGCGGTCGGGTTCGGGCACCTCGATGAGGCGGTCGAACCGGCCGGGCCGGAGGATCGCGCGGTCGAGCATGTCGAAGCGGTTGGTGGCGGCGATGATGCGGATCTCGCCGCGGGCCTCGAAGCCGTCCATCTCCGAGAGGAGTTGCATCATGGTCCGCTGGACCTCGGCGTCGCCGGAGGTCTTGGACTCGGAGCGGCGGGTCGCGATGGCGTCGATCTCGTCGATGAAGATGATGGCGGGCTCGCGCTCGCGGGCCATCTCGAAGAGGTCGCGGACGAGCCGCGAGCCTTCGCCGATGAACTTGCGAACGAGTTCGGAGCCGGCCATCTTGATGAAGGTGGCGTCGGTCTCGTTGGCGACTGCTTTGGCGAGCATCGTCTTGCCCGTCCCCGGCGGGCCGTACAGCAGGACGCCGCTCGGCGGCTCGATCCCGACCTCGGTGAACAGTTCGGGTTCGGCCAGCGGCTGCTCGACGGCCTCGCGGACCTCCCGGACCTGCTCGTCGATGCCGCCGATATCGGCGTAGGTGACTTCGGGCCGCTCGGTGATCTCCATCGACTGGGCCCGCGCGTCGGTCTCGGCGTTTAACACCGTCTGAATCGCGAAGGAGTCGTTGACGGCGACGCGGTCGCCGGGCTCGATCTGCTCGACGATCCGCGGCGAGACGTCGGTCAGCACCTCCTGGTTGTTGCCGTGCTGTTTGACGATGACCTCCTCGTTCTCGAGGACGTCCTCGACGGTGGCGATGTACAGCGAGGAGCTCTTGAGCGTCTCGTTTTCGCGCTCGATGCGGTCGACGCGCTCGCGGAGTTGCTCCCGGCGTTCGTCGGCGTCGTCCAGCTGTTCGGACAGCTGGTCGTTGACGTCCACGAGGTCCTGGTAGTGATCGCGGAGCGCCTCGAGCCGCTCGTCGTCGGGGAGATCCGGATCGATATCGCGGTGAGGTCGGTCGGGGATAGACGGGCTTCGAGACATCCTGACGTACGCTCGTAAGTCCCCGACGATAAATGTGCCTTTGGGTCCCGGATGGTTTTCGAACCCCACGAACGATGGCTCAACCCCGCGATATACGGGGACTCAGAGCGAACTGCAGGGGCGACGAGGACGACTCGAGCGGGCGTCTCGAGTCGGCCCGAACCGGACGGTTCGAATTCGATCCGCTCGAGCGACCGTGCGAATCGACACCTAAGGTGGGTGTCCGAATCGCATCAGGCCGTCGTGTACCGCTCGAAACGGCCGATCGCGCGGCGGTACGAGAGCGCCGCGACGAGGAGGCCGCTGAAGAGAACGAGACCGCTACCGCCGAATCGCAGGACCGCGAGGTCCAGGCTTCCGATCCAGTCGCCGAGCGCGGCGAACCAGTCGGCGGGCGCCGCGACGACGTCGACGGTCGCGGCCGCGAGCAGTTCCAACAGGACCGCCGGAAGGCTTCCGAAGAGGCCGGCCAGCGCCGCTCGCGTCAGCTCCGGGGCGAGGACGAGTCCCGCGAGAACGGTTCCGGGGACGACCGTCAGCGCGGCGTGGAGAGTCACGGCGGTCATCCGCGGCGGGATCACGTCGCGGCTCCGTCCGACGGAGATGGCGCTGAACCGTGGGAACGTCATCCCGATCAGCGGCGTGATCGCGACCGCGACGCAGGTCAAGAAACCGCTTAGCGCGATCAGGCCGGCGCGCTCGAGCAGCGCGTACGGCGAGACGAGCGTCGCGAGCCCGGTCGCGAGGGGGACGAGCGGGAGGCCGATCAGCAGGCCCGGCACCAGAAGGCCGCGAACGTACTGACAGCCCGGGACGGCCGTCAGCGTTACCGGGAGCACCGCGCCCTCGTCGCCGAAGGGGTTCATCGCGAACAGGGAGCCGACGGCCCACGGGAGCGCGACGGCACACAGCGGCGCGGCCACCGTCTTGATCGAGCCGGCCTGGACGGCCGCATTGACGACCGCGCTCCCGCCGGCGAAGAGGGGAATCATGAGGAACGTCAACCGGTTGGGGTCGCGTCGCGTTCGAAGGAGCGACCACTCTGCAACGCGTCGCGTCGGCGTCGATAGCAGTCGGGGCACCGGCAGCGGCGCCGCGGCGGCCGCGAGCGCGTCGCGACGAGCGATCGGTTCCGCCGCACCGTCCTCGTTCCGGTCCGACTCGTCCGCGACGACGTCCACCGGGTCGATAAACCACAGCGTCGCCGTCAGTCGGTTGACGGCGAGTCCGCCGACGGACAGCACCGCCGCGCTACTACAGAGGGAGCCGATCCACCGCAGCGGTGCCGATAGCAGTCCGGAGCCGGCCAGCGCGAGGTCGGCGAACCACCCGATCGGCAGCCACGCGAGCGACGACTGGTCGAAGGAGAACGGACCGATCCCCATGGCGAGGAAATACCCTCCCATTCCGAGCAGCGACGCGACCGTTCCGAGGACGGTCCGGTGGCGGGCGACGAACGGCGACGTCGCCACGAGCAGGGCCACCGCGTAGCCGGCGGCCGACCCCGTGACGGCCACGGTCGCCGCGAAGAGCAACGCCGTCAGCGGCACGAGAACGAGGGCCGCCGGCGAGCCGAACAGGACGACGCAGATTCCGGTTACGAGTACCGCCGGCGGGCCGAGATAGGCGAGCAATCGGAACGTCTCCGCCACGACCAACCCGATTGCGGCCGTTCGCTCCGGGACGGTCGTCAGGACGAACGGTTCGGCTTCGATTCGCGTGCGCGCGGAGACGACGCGCTGACCGACGAGAAACACCCCGAACAGCCAGAAGAGCGCGATCAGTCCCCGAGCGTAATCGGGGGCCGGGAACGTCTCGATGTCCCCGAGTTGCTCGGCAAACGCGATCGCGACCAAGCCGCCGATCAGCGTCGGGACGAGCATGCCGAAGCCGATCATGGCGGCCTGAAGCGGATTCCGGCGGAGCGCGCGGACCGACCGCCGAAACTCGAGAACGCCGATACGGAGGCTCGTCCGGGCCCAACTCGAGTCAGTCACGGGTCGCCTCCGCAGTTTCGGTATCGCCGCGGGCACCATCACGAGCGGAGCCCAGAGGGTCGGCGTCGGTCAGTTCGAAGAAGACGTCCTCGAGCGTGCCGTCGTCGCCGGCTTCGGCCCGTTGGACGAGCGCGTCGGGCGCACCCTCGGCGACCAGTTGCCCGTCCGAGAGGATACCGACCGCGTCGGCGACCGTTTCGACGACCGGCAGGATGTGCGTCGAGAGAAAGACGGTCGTGCCTCCGTCCGCGAGGCTACGAATTCGCTCCCGGATCGTCTTGGCCGCTCGCGGATCCAGCCCGGACGTCGGTTCGTCGAGGAAGACGACGTCGGGGTCGTGGAGCACGGCCTGCACGAAGGCGACCTTCTGGCGCATCCCCGTCGAGTAGTCGTCGATGAGCGCGTCGGCGTCGGCCAGCAAGTCGAGGTCCGCCAGCAACGACTCGATCCGCTCCCGGGCGGCCGCCGACGAGAGGTCCCGCAGCCCGGCGACGTACTCGAGTTGCTCGAAGCCGGTCGCCTGCTCGTACAGCGGCGGCGTCTCCGGGAGGTAGCCGACGCGCGGTCGGAGCGCGGTCCGGTCCGTGATCGGAACGCCGGCGACGGCGCCGCTCCCCTCCGTCGGCCGGGTGAGACTGGTCAGCAGCCGCATCGTCGTCGTCTTCCCCGCGCCGTTCGGGCCGAGAAAGCCGTAGACGGATCCCTCGGGAATCGAGAGCTCGAGGTCGTCGACGGCGACCGTCGCTCCGTACCGTTTCGTCAGTCCCGTCGTCTCGATCGCTACCATTCGTTACGTCCCTATACCTATCAATACAAGTAGTGGTTGTGGTTTGATTGTACCTCTTTCATGTCTGTCTGGATGGTGAAACCGTCGGGGGAGCGGATACGACAGCACGAGAGGCGCAGTGCGAAAAGCGAGACGGAACGGAAGCGAGAGCGTGAAAGCGCGGACCAACCGCTCGAGTCGCCGGCCGACTCGACCTACTTCATCAGCGCTTCCATCTCCTCGAGTCGCTGCCCGTAGGTCTCGAGGGCGCGGTCGATCGGTCCCGAACTGCTCATGTCAACGCCGGCGATCCGCAGGAGTTCGAGCGGGTACTCCCGGGAGCCCCGCCGGAGGAACTCGAGATAGTCCGCGGCGGCGTCGGCGTTCCGGTCGCCGCCGGCGCCGTCGGGGAGCACGTTGTCGACGATGGCCAGCGCCGCGGAGATTCCGGTCGCGTACTGGTAGACGTAGAACGCGCGGTAGAAGTGAGGGATGCGCATCCACTCGCGGGCGATGCGGTCGTCGACGACCGCGGGCTCGTAGTAGTCCTCTTTCAGTCCGCGGTAGAGGTCGTCCAGTCGGTCGGCCGTCAGCGGTTCGCCCTCCTCCTCCAGGCGGTGGGTCTCGTGTTCGAACTCCGCAAAGAGGGTCTGGCGGTAGAGCGTCGAACGAACGCGCTCCAAGAACTCGTTTAAGACGTGCTTCTTGAACTCGGGGTCGTCGACGGTCTCGAGGAGGTGGCTCGTGAGCAGGGCCTCGTTGACCGTGCTGGCGACCTCGGCGACGAAAATCTCGTAGCTCGAGTAGACGAAGGGCTGTTCCTCCTTGGTGAGTTCGGAGTGCATCGAGTGGCCGAGTTCGTGGGCCAGCGTGTACATCGAGGAGATGTCGTCCTGATAGTTCATCAGGATGAACGGCTGGGTGTCGTAGGTGCCCCCCGAGTAAGCGCCCGCTTGCTTGCCCTCGTTCTCGTAGACGTCGACCCAGTTCGACTCCAGTCCCTCGGCGACGCGGGACTGGTACTCCTCGCCCAGCGGCGCCAGCGACTCGACGACGTACTCGGTGGCCTGATCGTACTCGAGGTCGGGGCCCTCGTCGCCGGTCAGGGGCATGTAGACGTCCCACATCTGCAGGTCGTCGGTGCCCAGCGCCCGCTCCTTCAGTTCGGCGTGGCGGTGGAGTTTGTCGATGTTGTCGTGGACCGTCTCGACGAGGGTGTCGTAGACGTCGACGGGGACGTTGGGGCCGTCGAGGGCGGCCTCGCGGGCGGTGTCGTAGTTTCGGGCTCGCGCGGTCTTGACGTCGGCCTTGACGCTGTTCTTGTAGGCCGAGGCGACGGTGTTTCGCATGGCCGACCACTCGTCGTAGTACTCCTCGTGGACCGTTCGACGGAACTCGCGGTCGGGCCGCTTCAGCAGGTTGACGAAGTTGCTCTGGGTGATCTCGACGTCCTCGCCGTCGGGATCCTCGACGGTGGGGAACTCCATGTCCGCGTTCGCGAGCATGTTGTAGACCTCGCCCGTCGCGCCGGTCACCTCGCTCAGGTCGGCGAGCAGTTCCTCGACCTCCGCCGAGCGGGTGTGGGGCTTCATCCGGAGGACGTCGTCGACATAGTGGTCGTAGGTCTCGAGGGCGGGTACCTCGTCGACCATCGCGTCGAACTCCTCGCGGGTCAGCTCCTGGATTTCGGGGTCGATGAACGACGCCGCGGACTGGGCGTCGGCGGCCAGCGACTGCGACCGGGCGGTCAGCGCCTGGTACTGCTGGTTGGTCGTGTCCTCGTCGCGGCGCATGCGGGCGTAGGCGGCGACGGTCGACACCTCGCGCATGATCTCGTCGCGCAACTCGAGGACGTCACGGAGCGTTTCGGCGTCGTCGGTGACCTGGCCCTCGTAGGTCGCGAGCTCGTCGACGCGCTCGGCGACCGCCTCGTAGGCGGCCTCCCAGTCGTCGTCGGTCGCGTAGATGCTCTCGAGGTCCCAGGTATACTCTTCGTCGACCTCGGAGCGTTCGGGAACGGAACTCATAGGACGCGTTTCGGAACGTAGGTGGTAAAGCGTATCGGAGAGGGAAAACCGACCGCGGCAGCGCCGGTGAGACGCCACCGGTCCGTCTCGGTTTATAATCGCTATTTCGCGGCCGATACACGACGGCCCGCCGCTTTTACGCGTCGCCGGTCAACAGCGCTCGATGAACACTTCCAACGATATTCTGTTCGATTCCGTCGACCTCGGCGACGAAACGCTGCCGAATCGGGTCGGTCTCGCACCGATGACCCGAACCAGCGCGACGGCGGACGGCCGCGCGACGACCGAGATGGCGCGCTACTACGCGAAGTTCGCCCGCGGCGGCTTCTCGTTTCTCATCACCGAGGGGACCTATCCCGACGAGGCGTACAGTCAGGGATACGACGACCAGCCGGGAATCGCGAACGACGACCACGTCGAGGCGTGGCGGCGGGTTACCGACGCCGTTCACGACGAGGGCGCGCCGATCGTCGCCCAGTTGATGCACGCCGGCGCGCTCTCGCAGGGGAACCGCTACACCGACGAGCGGCTCGCACCGTCGGCGGTCCGACCGAAGGGAGAGCAACTCGAGATGTACGGCGGGAGCGGCGAGTTTCCGGAGCCCCGCGCCGCGACGACGGACGACATCGAGGACGTAATCGAAAAGTTCGTCGCGGCCGCCGAGCGCGCGGTCGAGGCGAACTTCGACGGCGTCGAAGTCCACGGCGCGAACGGCTACCTGCTCGACCAGTTCCTCACGACGTACACCAACGAGCGCGACGACGAGTACGGCGGCGATGTCGAGAACCGAATCCGTCTGACGGCGGAGGTCCTCGAGGCGGTCCAGGCCGCGACGCCCGACGAGTTCGTCGTCGGCGTTCGGATCTCCCAGAGCAAGGTCAACGATCCCGATTACCGCTGGCCCGGCGGCGAGGACGATGCGGAAGTCATCTTCGAGAGACTCACCGACGCCAGCGCCGACTACCTCCACGTCACCGAAGAGGACGTGACGACGCCCGCCTTCGAGAGCGGCCCGACGCTCACGGAACTCGCCGACCGGTACGGCGACGTTCCGGTGATCGCCAACGGCGCGCTCGAGGACCCGGACGCGGCGCGCGCGACCGTCGCAGCGGGCGCCGACCTGATCACCCTCGCGAAGGGCGCACTCGCTAACCCCGACTGGCCCCAGCGCGTCGCCGAGGACCGGCCGCTCGCGGACTTCGACTTCCAGCGCATCCTCCAGCCGGACGCCACCATCGACGAGTCCGAGGTGCCCGAACCAGCGGACGCGGACGACTAGGCGCCTGCGGTAGACGGTCGCCCGATGGCGTGCAGCCCCGCGGCTTTTTTCGCTCACCGACGAAAGGCGGATATGAACGAGAGCGAGAGCGAGCCGGCGCTCGAGCGCGCGCTCGGCCGCGCCTGGACCGACGACCGAGCCTGGACGCTGCTGACGCGGCTGACCGAACTGCCACACCGGATGGGCGGCTCGCCCAACGAGCGCCACGCGGCCGATATCGTTCGCGAGACGCTCTCGGACGCGGGCCTCGAGGACGTGCGGGAACAGGAGTTCTCGATGCAGTACTGGGAACGTGGCTCGACCGAGTTCGCCGTGGTCGGCGGCGAGCACGGGAAAGACGACGAACCGGACCGCCGCGAAATCCCCGACCGCTCGTTCGAGGCGCTCGCGCTCCCGTACTCGCCGGCCGGCGACGTCGGGGGCCCGCTGGTCGACGTCGGCTACGGCACCCCCGAGGAGATCGCGGACGCCGAGTTGCAGGGGGCGATCGCCGTCGCCAGCACCACGACGCCGCGGGACCAGCGGTTCGTCCATCGGATGGAGAAGTTCGGCCACGCCGTCGCCGCGGGCGCGGAGGCCTTCGTCTTCGCCAACCACGTGTCCGGACAACTGCCCCCGACGGGAGCGCTGGCGTTCGACGCCGAGGCCGCCGCTCCCGGCGTCGGCGTCAGCGCCGAAACCCACGACTGGTTGACCGACTACGCCGAGCGGGGCGCTCGAGCCCGGCTCCGCGTCGACGCGACGACGACGGACGGCTCGAGTCGAAACGTCCACGGCGTGGTAGGTCCGGATACCGACGACGAGGTGCTCGTCGTCGCCCACTACGACGCCCACGACATCACCGAGGGCGCGCTCGACAACGGCTGCGGGATCGCGACCGTCGCCGGCGCGACGGCGATCCTCTCGGCCCTCGAGGACGACCTCGACCGTCGGGTCCGGATCGCGGGCGTCGGCTGCGAGGAGATCGGCCTGCTGGGCGCCGAAGCGATGGCCGAGGAACTCGACCTCGAGTCGGTTCGCGCGGTGGTCAACGTCGACGGCGCGGGCCGGTTTCGCAACCTGCGGGCGCTCTCCCACGGCTCAGAGGACCTCGAGGAACTGACCGAGGACGTGACGTCGGCCGTCGGCCAGCCGGTCGTCCACGAGCCGGACCCCCACCCGTTCAGCGACCACTGGCCGTTCCTGCGGGCGGGCGTGCCGGCACTGCAACTCCACAGCGAACCCCCGGAGGGCGGCGAGCGCGGCCGCGGCTGGACGCACACGACGGCCGATACGCGCGACAAAGTGGATCGGCGAAACCTGCGCGAACACGCCGTGTTGACCGCGCTACTGGTGCGAGAACTCACCCGAGCCGACGTGGCGCGGATCGAGGCGGACGACCTGCGCGAGCGGCTGCGAGAACAGGAGTACGAGCCGGGGATGCGCGCCGCCGATATCTGGCCCGACGCGTGGGACTGACCGAAACGGAGCCTCGAGGCGGAACCGCGAGGATCAGAACGGGACGTCGTCCGAGATATCCCGGGAGGTCCCCTCCGTGAGTCCGTCGAAGCCGGTCGTCACCGAGACGTAATCGATCTCGTCGATCTCGCCGGGGAGGCGACGCTGGATCGCCTGGGTCGTCATCGGACTGACGCCGCAGCCGCTACAGGCGCCGGTCAGGTTGATCTCGACGGACCCCTCCTCGAGGTCGACGGCGGTGATCGACGAGTCGCCGCCGTGGGCCTGAATCTGGGGGAAGTTGCGCTGGAGGAACAGCGAGACGGCTTCGCGGACCTCGTCTTCCGGGGACTGGGCGGACTCGCTCATACCGGGGTCGAGGATCCGGACGGATTTATCTCTGTTCACCGATCGGTTCGGTCGCGGAGGAGCGGGAGCCGAGTCGACTCGACCGTCACCCGCGCATCTCGGCGTCGATGGCGGTCCGGACGACGCGGGCGACGCCGAGCATCGCGACGAACGAGCCCGCGAGAATCAGCGCGGCCAGCAGGAAGACCGCGAGCCCGACCGCGCCGGCGGTCGGCCCCGACAGCAGCGGCGAGACGAGTTGCATGCCGAAGACGACGATACAGACGCCTGCCGCGACGCGGATCGAGCCCCGCCAGTAGGCGCCGTACTCGTCGGGAGACAGTTCCATACGGCCGACTGTCGGTCCCGACCGTAAAAAGCGTCCGTCCGACGGCCGGTGCGCTCACCGGACGCCGTCCGCGATCCGGCCCGCGACTCGAGCCCTCGTCCGTCGCTCGATCCGGCGCTCGCGGAAGATCTCGCGGGCGCTCGCGGCCGCCGTCTCGTCGATCTCGAAGGAGAGGTCGGGATAGTCGACGGCGGTCAGGACCAGCGGCTCCGGCGCCGCCGGCGCGACTCCCTCGTGGCCGGGCAGGGGTTCGGGGTCGAACGCGCGGTCGATCTTCTCGAGGGGCGCGTCGCCGGTTCCGACCGCGCGGGCGAGCGAGACCAGCCGGCGGACGAGTTCGCGGGCGAAGCCGCCGGCGGTGACGGTCAGGACGAGAAAGTCGCCGTCGCGGGTCGCCTCGAGGGTCGGCGAGCGCTCGGTGTTTCGGTCGTCCGGCGTGAGGTTGTGGAAGTCGTGGCTGCCGGAGAGAGCCTCGCAGGCGGCCCGAAAGCGGTCGTCGTCGACGGCGTTTCGCCCGGAGGCGCCTCGATCGTCGGCGCGATCGCCCGCCGGCGCGGCTCGGTCGCGTCGACGCGAGTCCGCCGGCGGCGCGTACAGGTGATACGCGTACTCGCGGCGCTCGGCGTGGTGGGTCGCGTGGAATTCCCGGGGCGCGTCGGCGGCGGCCCACGCGCGGATATCGGCCGGGAGTTCGCCGTTGAGGGCTCGCGGCGTCAGCCAGTCGGGCGCCTCGAGGGCGACCGTCTGGGCGAGCGCGGAGACGCCGGCGTCGGTCCGTCCCGCGGCGGCGTAACCGTCGGGCCTATCGGCGTCCGGGGCGAGCACCTCGAGATCGCGCAGGGCGTCGAAGATCGCGTCCTCGACGGTTGGGACGTCGGGCTGGCGCTGGAAACCGTGGTAGCCGGTCCCGTCGTAGGCGATCCGGAACGCGCGGGTCGGCATCGACTCGAGGGTGGGCGGCCAACGTGTTAGGGCCGTCGACCCGCGCCGACCTGCGCCGAATCCGCGCGATTCGGAGTCCTCCCGATAATTGACGCGGTCGTGACGTTCATGATCACCTTTTCCGCTATTGCAGGTATGTCCTCCGCCGAGGGCGGGGCGCTGTCGAAGCGGCCGCTGTTGCGACGAGCGCTGTTGCCGATGGTCGTGTTCGTCGGGGTGGTCGCGGTGACGATCGCCGGCTTCGTCGCGCTCGCCGGGATCGATATCGTCGAAGCGGCCTACTGGCTGATCACGCCGGAGAACATCGGGATCCACTTCCGGGACAACGAGGGGCCGGAGACGGTGACCAAGGGGTTCGCGGTGGTCTCCCGACTGGCCCAGATCGTGACCGGGCTCTGGATCGGCCAGACCGTCGCGTCGGCCCTGTTCGGGGGACAGCTCACGGAGGAACTCAAACGCGTGACCCAAGAGAAGAAGATAGCGACGTTCTCCGACCACGTGGTGATCTGCGGCTACGGCATGTTCGGAGAGACCATCGCATACCAGTTGAACGGAGCGGGGAAGGACGTCGTCGTCATCGAGAGCGACGACGACAAAGCGAGTCAGGTCGAACGCGACGGCCACCTCGTCGTCGACGGCGACGCGCGCCAGGAGCCGACCCTCGAGCGCGCCGGGATCGAGAACGCGGGAACGGTCGTCGCGGCGATCGACGACTCGAACGTCAACCTCCAGATCAGCGTGCTCGCGAGCCAACTCGCCCCCGACGCGACGCTCATCGTCCGCGTCGGCGAGCAGACGTACGCGTCGACGGCCCGCCGCGCGGGCGCCGATACCGTGGTCATCCCGGAGATCATGAGCGGGAGCGACATCGCCGGTGAGCTGACGGACTGAGCGACGAGGCGCTCTCGCGGCGGCGGGACCGCCCGGCGACCGCGATCCGGCCGCTTATCCGCCGGAAGCCCCGAGACATCCCGCATGAGCCGCCCCGTGCTGATCGATACGGATCCGGGTTGCGACGACGCCGTGGCGCTCCTGGCCGCCCTCGAGCACGCGTCCCTCGAGGTCGTCGGGCTGACGACCGTCCACGGGAACGCGCCGGTCGAGGACACGACGCGAAACGCCCGGGCGATCCTCGAGGCGGTCGACCGGACGGACGTCCCCGTCGCGCGGGGCGCCGACCGCCCGCTGCTGGTCGACCTCGAGACGTCCGAGGAGATCCACGGCGAGGGCGGGCTCCGCGGCGACCTCCCGGATCCGGGACCGGCGACCGAGCTGGGCGACGTCCACGCCGCACGGCGCATCGTCGAGCAGGCACGGGCCCACGAGGGCGACCTCGCGCTCGCGGCGCTCGGCCCGCTGACGAACGTCGCGCTCGCCCACGCGATGGAACCCGCCTTGCCCGAGTTACTCGACGAACTGATCGTCATGGGCGGCGCGGCCTTCGCGTCGGGGAACGTCACGCCGCTGGCGGAGGCGAACTTCCACTCCGATCCCCACGCCGCCCGCCGGGTCGTCCGGGACTGCGAGCCGACGATCGTCGGGCTGGACGTGACGGCGCGGGCCGCGGTCCCGCCCGAGCGGGTCGACGGGCTCGAGCGGGACGGGCCGCTGGGACGGTCGCTTTACGAGTGGCTCACCTACTACGACGCCGACCGCCTCGAGCGCTACGGTATCGAGTCGGCCGCGATCCACGACGCGCTCGTGATCGCAGCGCTGATCGACGACGGCGTGCTCGAGACCCGAGCGTATCCGATGGAGGTCGGCGCGGACGGCGACCTCGCGCGGGGCGCGCTGGTCGTCGACGAGAACGGCGTGACCGGGGACGCGGCCAACGGCGAGGTGGCGATCGAGGCCGACTACGAGCGGTATCGAGAACTGATGAGCACGTCGCTCGAGCGCGTTCTCGAGCGGGTCGAAGCGGAACCGTGAGCAGCAATCGGCTGGAGAGGGAGTGGCAATCCCAGCCACCAGCAGGGACAGGACACTCGTTTTCGTCCCGCTCCGCTCGAGTTATCCCGTGAATACCCTCTCAGAGGCCTGAATTCGGGTCGGTCGCGAGCGACCCCGCGACGGTCGCGGATCCGCTCGACGGGTAGGTACTATGTCCGATCGACGTTGACGCTGCCGAGACTCACGACATCGCTCATTCGCGTTCGAATTCGTCCGCGGGGGAGTACTATCGGTCGGGATCACCGTCGGATGTCGTCGCGGTCGTCCTCCAGCCGCGGGTGGACCGTCTCCCAGTTGTTCGGCAGGACCGGCCCCTCGAGCAGCGGATCGCCGGTCGCGTCCATCCACCCGAGCAGGTCCGTTCGAAGCTCGTCGCGAACGGTCTCGGTGGCCGGGTCCGTCGGATCGTCTCCCGCCGCGAGGTTATCCCGCTCGAGCGGGTCGGCCTCGAGGTCGTACAGCTCCTCGTAGGGCCGCTGCACGCCGTAGTAGTCCTCGTGGACCTCGCGACCGGCCGCGCTGCAGAAGACGTCCGTCGTCAGGTAGACCGCGGGCAGGTGCCAGAAGTTCCGGATGTACTTCCACCGATCCGTGCGGATCGACCGGATCGGGTTGTATCGATCGTGCCAGGTCATCCCCGAGAAGACCCGGTCGCGCGGCTCGTACGCGTCCTTACCGGCGGCTTCGTTCGCGCCGCCGCCGTTCCCGTCGAACAACAGCGGCGCGAAGCTCTGCCCCGCGATGTCGTCCCCGTCGGTGTCGACGCCGGGAACCGGCGCGTCCGCGATATCGAGCAGCGTCGCGAAGACGTCGACGTTGCTCACGAGGTCGTCGACGACCCGGCCCGACTCGATGGTTCCCGGCTGGGCCATCAACAGGGCCGCCTCGATGCCGGCGTCGAAACAGGTGCCCTTCGCGCGGGGCATCGCCAGCCCGTGTTCGGTCGTGAAGACGAGGAGGGTGTCCTCGGCGAGGCCCGCGTTCTCGAGGGCGGCGACGATCGCCCCGACGCCGTCGTCGATCGCGCGAACCATCCCGTTCATTCCGGCGATATCCGACCGGATTCCGAGCCGATCGGGGAGGAACTCGAGGGGCTCGACCGCGTCGGGATCGGGGGCGTCGTACCCCTCGCCCTCGAAGCTGAACCCGCCGTTTTCCTCGACGCGGTGGAGTTCGAAGAAGCCGACCGACGCGAAGAACGGGTCGTCGTGATCGCTCGCCTCGAGCCACTCCGCAACGTCGTCGGCGACGGTGCGTGCGCGGGCGCCCTCGTGGACCGACGTCGGGGTCTCGCTTGTCAGGGACTCCTCGTTGTGCGTCCGATCGTAGCCGAGTCGGTCGGGGAACTCGGTGACGTGCTGGAGGCCGAAGCGGTGGGTCTCGTAGCCGGCCTCGCCGAGGAGTTCGGGCAGGAACCGTTCGTGAGGGCCGACCTCCCAGTTGCCGTGGGCGAGTCCGAGCATCCCGTTCTGGTGCGGGTGCCGTCCCGTCATGAGACTCGAGCGACTCGGCGAACACTGCGGGGCGGTCACGAAGTGCCGATCGAACCGAACGCCGTCGGCCGCGAGCGCGTCGATCCTGGGGGTGTCGACGGCCGCGCCGTAACATCCGACGTACCGCCCCAGGTCGTGGCAGTGAACCAGCACGATGTGCGATGACATGACCGCCGTCTACGGCGACGAGGGGAGTAACGATTTGGACGCGCCCGTTCGGAAGAGCCTCTCTCGAGGCGGAGTGTCGATTGGGCGAACGCGTTCCAATATCGTGAACCACCTGCATACTCCGGGCTGATGACCTTCCCTCCGAGGGTGGGAGTAATGGCAGTATGGCTGAGTCAGTTGATTCATCCGATTCTGCAGATGTCGACGCAGCGTCGGCCAACGGACGTGATCCGAAGTCACATTCCACCGTGCGGAACGTCGCGCTCGTCGTCCTCGATACGGCGCGTTCGACGAGCACCGGTCCGGAGACGACGCCGGCGCTGAACCGACTCGCCGACGACGGTACCGTTTTCGATTCCGCCTTCGCGACCGCCCCCTGGACGCTCCCGTCTCACGCCTCGATGTTCACCGGGACCTACCCCTCCGAGCACGGCACCCACGGCGGCCACACCTATCTCGACGACGAGTTGCGGACCCTCCCGGAGTCCTTCGCTGACTCCGGATACGAGACGATCGGCGTCTCGAACAACACCTGGATCACCGAGGAGTTCGGCTTCGACCGGGGCTTCGACGACCTCCGGAAGGGCTGGCAGTACATCCAGTCCGACGCCGACATGGGCGCCGTCGTTCGCGGCGAGGACCTCCGGGAGAAACTCCAGGCGACCCGCAACCGGCTCTTCGACGGCAACCCGCTGGTCAACGCCGCGAACATCCTCTACAGCGAGGCCCTCCAGCCTGCAGGCGACGACGGCTCCGACCGGTCGACGACCTGGATCGCCGATTGGCTCGACGGCCGCGACGACCGGCCGTTCTTCCTGTTCTGTAACTTCATCGAGCCCCACGTCGAGTACGACCCGCCCCGCGAGTACGCCGAGCGGTTCCTCCCCGACGGCGCGAGCGTCGACGAGGCGCTCGCCGTCCGGCAGGATCCCCGCGCCTACGACTGCGAGGACTACCACCTCTCCGAACGGGACTTCGACCTGCTCCGCGGGCTCTACCGGGCCGAACTCGCCTACGTCGACGAACAGCTCGGACGGCTCCGAGAAGCCCTCGAGGACGCCGGCGAGTGGGAGGACACCCTGCTCGTCGTCTGTGGCGACCACGGCGAGCACATCGGCGAACACGGCTTCTTCGGCCACCAGTACAACCTCTATGACACCCTGATCAACGTCCCGCTGGTCTGCCACGGCGGTCCCTTCACCGACGGCGGCCGGCGCGAGGACCTCGTTCAGTTGCTCGACCTTCCCGCCACGCTGCTCGAGACCGCCGGAATCGACGACCCCGAACTGCGCGCGCAGTGGTCCAGCCGCTCGTTCCACCCCGCGTCAGACGACGACCCTCGAGACGCCGTCTTCGCGGAGTACGTCGCTCCCCAACCCTCGATCGACCGCCTCGAGGCCCGCTTCGGGGAGATTCCCGATCGAGTCTACGACTACGACCGT
The DNA here is from genome assembly GCF_000337495.1 of Haloterrigena salina JCM 13891. GTDB lineage: Archaea > Halobacteriota > Halobacteria > Halobacteriales > Natrialbaceae > Haloterrigena > Haloterrigena salina. The sequence goes on along the minus strand of NZ_AOIS01000027.1, from coordinate 73,249 downwards.
CGCCTCCGGGCCGTCCGCACGAAGGAGTCCAAGTACGTCCGCGGCGACGACGGGTACGACCGGCTCCACGACGTCGAGACCGACCCGCTCGAGCGCGACGACATCGCCGCACGGGAGCCCGAGCGGGTGCGAGCGATGCAGCGGCGCCTCGAGGAGCGGTTCGACCCGCTCGCCGAGGCCGGCGACAGCGGCGAGGTCGAGATGCGCGAGGGGACCAAGGAGCGACTGGCGGATCTGGGGTATCTCTAGGTCCGGTCGCGTTCGTTTCGGTAGCGATTGCGGCGTTCTCGAGTCCCGCTTTCGATCGGCAGTTTGTACTCGTTGATTCGGCGTACAGTGGTGCGTGCTGTCGCTCGGTCGAACGGCAGCGTACTGATCGAGACACCTCGTACGAGGATTGGTCAAGTGTACCGAGCAAATCGATTGAGAGAGATGCCGAAGACGACGGCAGTAATCTTCTAGGACTGCACGACAGAACGGTTTTTACGAATGTAATTGGTGGCGGAGTTGAAGTCCTGAGTTCGATCTCGACGCGAAAGGGAAGTATGTCGACAGAATGACCTATTCGACTGAGAGCGACTGTCGTCGAGAACTGCAGTCTCGAGTCAAGCCACTATACCTATGTATTCGATAGCAAACTGAATAACTCAAGGGAATATCATAACCATCAAAAATAATCGAATTATATAATATAAATATAGAAATTTATTCGTACGCTATATTATATAATTTATTATTTATTTAAATAAATTTAATTAGAAAATATTAAGTTGTGGCGTAATAGATTTATTCATGTATGTCAGGAGACGACATCAACAGGAGAAACGTGCTAAAAAAGATCGGTGGAGGCGCAACAGTAACTGGTGTCCTTTCAACAATGTCGCTTAACGTTGCAGCCGCCGAGGCAGTTGAAGGGGATGTCGTTGAGGAAGATCCCGTCGAAATTTTCGAAGGTGATCGAAAACTTTCGCTTGCCACTGACTTGGCTCGAACGGCAGAATTCGGTGAGTTGCTAAATAGAGCTCAGTCGGAAGGGTATTCTCTCGAATGGGAAACGAATAATATTTATGCTGGGGAAACTGAAGCTGGCTCCTTCCGACGTGAAGTTGCTTCCTACAACTTGGTTGGCGGCGATGGTGATGAGCATGCCTCGATTCATATTGGTCGCGATCTGAGCGACAATAATATAATTTTCGCTAATTTCGATATCGAGCATCTAGACAGGAACGGTATCCCCGAGGAAACTATCCGTTTCGAGATCGCCGATTCAAGCGCTGAGGCGGGGACAGAAGTGCAAGCGTTTGGAGGAAACACAGCGGATAATGCAGAACAGGAAATCGAGCGAAAAGTAATCGAATCTGATCCCCGTGTTACGGAACAATTCATTACGGAACTCGATCAGCGGTCGTCGGCTCAGGGAATCACCCCCGCTGCCAGCATTCCAGACGATTTCCCGGCTGAGTTAGATATTAGTACGTGTAACGGTTGCTATTACGCTTCGACTCTCGTCTGTCGGAACCTCTGCGGTGCAGGTGGTGGTTTCCTCTGTGGTCTCCTCGGAATCACTCTCATCGGTGGATATAGTTGCGTAGCTTTCGTCGGAGCTGTATGTTGGGTGGCCAGCAAGGCTCCGCAGTGCGCTGAACCCGTCGCTGCAACCATCTGTAAGGGAACTGGACTTGATATCTGTGGGCCCAATGAGAAGCCCGGAAGTCCGCTCGACGTCGATATTCCACAATTATAGAAACAAAACGGAGTTATAGGTTATTTTTACTATAAGACATCAGTGTATTTAATCATATTTCGCCAGATGAAATAATTAGTAACCAACCCGAAAGTTCTTAAAAAGTGAGAAATGTCGTTTTCTTATGAGCGTTTTCTGAGACCGAGATAGTACGCTGTCCCCATCACAACTCCGCTAAGGATTACTTCGAAGACGCTCAGGACCGGATTCCGTCCGATTAGGAGAAAAAATGCCAACAATACTGTCGAACTCGCGATTGCGACGATGAGTGCACCGAGTTCAATCGAGACCTCATTCCCGAATCCAGTATCAATAGTGGGCATTATTTCATCTATACGCGAACTCTGTATAAAAAATTTCTGGGGCTCCCAATCATAAATTTCCTTACTTACTATATATATATATTAGGTTCATCCTTCCTCTTATACAAATTAACGGTGCTCGTATCTTCGGTACCTTGAGTCTGCTTCTTGTTTTGCCACGAGTCGCTGGAATGTCGATAGATATAGAGTTATCGTAGGTTTGCTTAAATAACAGGGCGTAAAGACACCTCCTTCAAGGATTCGTGTCTATCACGCCAATGTCTTGGACAGTGCCTTGTTAAGTAGACAGGTAGACCCTCTCCGAAGTTGTTCAAAATCTGCTCTGTTCAACCCAACCTCGCCATGATATAAACCTTCCTATGAATTGCCGGATGAATTAGAACCACAGGCAATGCGATCGTTGGAAGGCCATGATCTTAAGCGACGGCACAATACCATGGACAAAAGATCGTGGAATTGTGCCTGTTCAACGGATGTCCGGTATTTAGTTTGAAAACACAGCCATTTTAGTTACGGATTGCGGAAAGGTAAATTAATTTTCACCAACTAATAGATGCAATTCTGGTGACTATACCTGTCCTTCGAATACCTTCTTAGCATTTCCTGAAATGTCATATAGAAGGGATAAAACCGCACAGATGTTGATTACAATTATCTCTATAATGAGGCCTACTAGCCCAATTTTATCCAATATCCAGGCCCCATTTATAAACATACCTGCTGCAATACTACCACTTATTACATATGCAACTAAGACTAGGACTGAACCATATGCTTTAACCCTTTCTCTCATATATATATATACCATGGTTCGGATGGGTTAAATAATTCATCGGTCACGCTCGTACCTGCTGCTCAAGGTACAGATTCGAGACGACAACAACGGACGCTCACCTGCGTTACAGCAAACGGCAATCAGTCACTGCATCGATAGCGATGTTCGCTGCCTGACGGTCTGTGGGTAAAGTGGTCGGAGTGACGGACGTCGAAGTCAGATAACGGTTCACGGATACCCCACGAACTGTCGATCGCTCCGCTCCTCGTGGCCTATCAAACGGCCAGTCGTACGTGCGGAGACGTTTGGCGCTCGAGTCGAACCGTCGGCGAACGCGATAACCGCTCGCCGCTACCGAGCCGCGGCGATCGAATCGCACCCGAGCACAAGTGAGCCAACTGCTCGAGCCCCGAGACCGGTATTGCAAGGCAAGGCCGGCGTTTGATCGGTCGGGCGGTCGAACAATCGGACGGATGAGCGACGACTACTACACGAAGGACGATTTCGTCGACGACCTCGAGGTGGACTCCTCGCGGTTCGATACCGCCCCGGACGAGGAGACGATCGAGACGGTCGTCTCGAACGTCGAGGACCGCAACATCGATGTCCATGTCTTCGACGACGACGACGCGGCTCGCGAGCACCTCCGCGAGCAGATCCCCGACGGCGCGACGGTGATAGACGGCCACTCGACGACCTTGGAGGAGATCGGCTTCACCGACGACCTCGAGGACGGCGACGGGTTCGAGTACCTGGGGGCGAAGGTCCAAGAGATCGCCGATGACGAGGAGCGCGCCGAGGCCCGCCGCGAGGCGACCACGGCGGACGTCTTCTTCGACAGCGTCAACGCCATCGCCGAGTCCGGCGAACTGCTCGGCGCCAACGCCCTGGGCAACGGCGTCGGCGCGTGGGCCTTCGGCGCGAAGAATCTCGTGCTGGTCGGCTCGACCAACAAGATCGTCGCGGACTTCGACGCCGCCGTCGAGCGCGTCCGAGAGTACGCCTACCCCCTCGAGGACGCCCGCGCCGAGGAGGTCTACGGGCAGGGCAGCGTCGTCGGCAAACTCGTCTCGATGGAGTACGAGCGGGTCGACGACCGGACGCAACTCGTGTTGCTCGAGGGCGACCACGGCTTCTGATCGATCGCCGTTGCCGACCGCTAAATCCGTCGGGCGCGTGCCTGCAGCACCCTTTTGCTCGCGAGTCCGATACGATGGACTCGAGCCGACCGACCGAACGCCGATCCGCCGACACCGCGACCGAACACCCGATGTCATCACAGAACGCTCGTCTCGAGACCGGCGGCTTCGTTCCCTTCTATCGGTCCTACACGAAGACGTGGGTCCACGCCGTCGCGACGGCCGGCCTGACCGCGTTCGGGACGCTGACGATCGTCCACCGCTGGTTCGCCGCGCTCGCGCTGGCGTCGTACGTCGTGCCGCCGATCGTGCTCTACCTGCGCCACGGCCGAGACGACGACCGGACGGACGCGGACCACGAGGCGTCGGCGCCCGAACGCGACGAGTCGCTGACCGAATCTGAGCCGGAACCCGACACACCGAAATCCGAATCGAACCACGCCGAACCGGAATCCGAACCGTCGGGATCGAGCCGCGCCGAACCGGACGCGACGGGCACGATAGAGACGACGGACGAACTCGAGTCACCGGCCTCGAGCGACGACGGTGAGGAATCGACCGCGGCCGATGAGACGGCAGGGACCGCGGCTCGAGACGCTCGAGAGAAACCGGAACCCGAATCCGAGCAGGCGTGGCACACAGTCGAGGCACCGACGGACGCGACGCTTCGAGACGTGGCAGTCGCCGCAGCAGACGACACGGCGGACTCGAGCGCCGCCTACGCGGTCGGCGACGGCGGGATCGTCCTCACCGACGACGGCGACGAGTGGACGGCCGTCCTTGAGGACGGTCCCGCCGCGGGGGGCAACGACCTCCGCGGGGTCGACGCGACGGCCGACGGCGCGGCCGTCTGGGTCGCGGGCGACAGCGGCGCGCTGGGACGGATCGACGCCGAGACGGGTCGTCACACGGATTTCACGGCCCCCGAGGACATCACCGACAACTGGCTGGGCGTCGCCGTCGGCGGCGCGAGCGGCGCGGAGACGATTCTCCTGATCAACGGCTCCGGCGCCGTGCTCCGCGGGACGTACGGCACTGACGGCGACGGCCGCGCCCTCGAGTGGACCGGCCCCGAGAAACCCGGCAGCGGCTCGAGTCTCTCCGGCGTCGCGTTCGCCGACGACGCGGTCGGCTACTGCTGTGACACCAACGACGGCGTCTTCGAGACGACCGACGGCGGCGAGTCGTTCGATCGAGTCGGACTCGAGGGCGCCGACGGGACGCTGACCGACGTCGCGACCGCGGGCCGGGACGACTGTCTGGCGAGCGCGGACGACGGCGTCGTCCACCGCTACGACGGCCCGACCTGGACGCCCGAGCGGGTCGCCGACGACGCGCTGACCGGTGTCGCCCGCCGCGAGGAACGGGCGATGGCGTGTGCGGCCGACGGGGCGGTCCACGAGCGCGCCGGCGCGGCCGCCGGCTGGGAACGCACCGACATCGACGCCGCCGGCGCGCTGCTGGCCGTTTCGCTCGCCGAGACGCGAGCAGTCGCCGTCGGCGAGGACGGAACGATCGTCGCTCGAGGATGAGATCGAACGACCGCGCTCGAGGTCGAAGCTGATCGTCGCCCGAGGTTGACAGCGTTATGTCCCTCGAGTCCGACTGTTCGGACAGTGAGCGAAACGCGAACGGACCGGGAGCGGTGTCGCCTCTGTGGAACCGCGCTCGAGGAGTCGCCGGGCGAGCCCGTCTCCGCGGGAGCCGACGGCCCGTTCTGCTCGACGGGGTGTCGGGATATCGCCGCGGACCTCGGCGTCGGCGAGGACGGTGCGGACGGGACGACCGACGCGGACGAATCGCTCGAGGACGATCGCTCCGCGGCCCTCGAGCGGTCGTTCTTCCGGATCGACGGGATGCACTCGGCGCAGTGCGAAGCGTACCTCGAGTCGGTCGCCGAGGGTCGCGACGGCGTCGCGGACGCGGCGGCCAGTTACGTCACTGAGACGGTCCGCGTCGATCACGATCCCGATCGGATCGCGGCCGAGGTGCTCGAGGACGCGCTGAGCACGACCGGCTACACGGCCTACCGCCGCGAGGAGGCGGCCGAGGACGACGACGCGGCGGGCGACGAGAGCACGACCCGCCGGTCGCGCGAGATGCAGGGAGTCCGGAAGCGCCGCTCGGAGAACGTCCTCGAGGTGCGCTACATCGTCGGGATCGTCTTCGGCTCGTTCCTGCTGGTGCCGTACGTCACGACGTTCTACCCGATGTACCTCGCCGCGTTCACCGACTACTGGCTGTTCGAACAGTTCGCACAGCAGTTCAACAGCGACGAGGTCAGCCTCTACGCCCCGCTGTTCATGGGGATGACCGGCGCCATTCTCTACCTGACCGGCCGGCCGCTCCTGCGGGGGGCGTACGTGAGCCTGAAGCTCCGCGAGCCGAGCACGCACCTGCTGGCGACGCTGACCATCGTGGCCGCCTACGCCGCCGGGGCGGTCGCATTCGTCCGCGGCGGGCCGGACCTCTACTTCGACCTGACGATCCTCGTCGCCGCGGTCGTGATGGGCGCGATCTTCTACGAGGAGACGGTCAAACGCGACGCCTTGAACCGGCTGACCGACCTCACGATCTCGCAGGTCGGCACGGCCCGGGTCCTCGAGTCCGACGGGGCGACGCGGGAGGTACCGGTCGCGGACGTCGCGGCCGACGACCGCCTGCTCGTTCGCGCGGGCGAGCGCATCCCGGTCGACGGCCGCCTCGCCGAGGGGACGTGTACCGTCGACGAGGCGGTCGTCACCGGCGAGTCGCTGCCCGTCTCGAAGACCGACGGCGATCCGGTGATCGGCGGTTCGGTCGTCACCGACGGGGCCGCGGTCGTCGCCGTCGACGACGAGACGACCAGCAGCATCGACCGGCTGACGCGGACCGTCTGGAACCTCCAGAGCGCGGACCACGGCGTCCAGCGCCGGGCCGACGCGCTCGCCGGCACCGCCCTTCCGATCGTCGTCGCCGCGGCGGTCGTCGCGGGACTAGCTGCCCTCGTGCTCGGGGGGACCGCGCTCGGGGTCGCCGCGGCCGTCTGTCTGGCGCTCATCGCCGCCAGCCCGTGGGCGTTCGCGTTCGCGACGCCGATCTCGATCGCCTCGAGCATCCGCGACGCCCTCGAGCGCGGGATCGTCGTCTTCGACGAGAGCGTCTTCGAGCGCCTGCGAGAGATCGACGTCGTCGTCTTCGACAAGACCGGGACGCTGACGACCGGCGAGATGACCGTTCTCGAGGCCGACGCGCCCGAAGACCTCCTGCGGGCCGCCGCCGCGGTCGAACGCCGGGCGTCGCATCCGGCGGCCGCGGCGATCGCGAACGCCTTCGGCGACTCGGCGGACACCCCGTCGGACGGTCGAGCCGACGGCGGCGTCATCGACGACGCCGAGGACGCCGCGGATGGCGAGGGCGTCGAATCCGGAACGGTCCGGGAGTTCGAGCGCCACGCTACCGGCGTCGAGGGTGTCGCCGACGGGCGGCGAATCCTCGCCGGCCACCCCGACCTCTTCCGGGAACGGGGCTGGGACCTCGAGGACGGACTGACGGACCGCATCGCCGAGGCGCGGGATGCCGGCCACCTGCCCGTCGTCGTCGGTCGAGATGGTCGCGCGGAGGGCGTCATCGTCGTCGGCGACGAGCCTCGAGAGGGGTGGGCGGAGACGGTGACGGCGCTGGCCGACGCGGGCGTCGACGTCGTGGTCCTCACCGGCGACGACGGCTCGGCGGCGGCCAGTTTCCGGGAGCACTCGGGCGTCACGCGGGTCTTCGCGAACGTTCCGCCCACGGGCAAGACCGCGGCGATCCGTCGGCTGCGAACCGAGGGGCGCGTGGCGATGGTCGGCGACGGCACCAACGACGCGCCGGCGCTGGCGGCGGCGGATCTGGGGCTCTCGCTTGGCGGCGGGACGGCGCTGGCCGCCGACGCGGCCGACCTCGCGATCGTCGAGGACGACCTCGCCGCGGTCGAGCGCGCGTTCGCCCTCGCGCGGGCCGCCCGCCGTCGGGTCGTCCAGAATCTCGGTCTGGCGCTGGGCTACAACGCGATCGTGATTCCCGTCGCGCTGGCGGGCCTGTTGAATCCGGCCGTCACGACCGGCGCGCTGGCCGTCACCGGGCTGGCGATCGCCGGCAACTCGCTGCGCGAACTGGTCGGCGACGAGTGAGGCGGTCGCTCGAGGCGGGTTCTCGGTTCCGATCGGTGAGAAGGAGTGCTCGAGTGTGCTCGAGGAAGTGGGGACGAAACGACGACGACGATTGCTGGCAACATGGAGAACACTCCCTCCCCAGCCGATTCGCTCGGTCCCCGGCTCGCGGCTTTGCCGCTCGCCGTTCCGCGGCACTTCGTGCCGCGCTTCCGGTCCCTCACTCATCCCTCACGCGAGTTCGGACTGCGGTTCGTCGTGACGCACCGCAATCCAGCGCGCGCCACCGCACGTGGATCGATCAGGCCGAAGAGAGAGAGAACAGTTCTCGAGTCTCGACTGAGACAGCCAACGGATCCGAGCTAGACGAGCCCGATCGAACTCGCGACGAAGAACGCCGCGAACAGCGCACAGAGGGCGCTTCCGACGGCCAGCGGGACGTTCTCCATGGTCTTCTCGTGGATCGGCATGGCCGCGTACTCCTCGCGGAAGGCCTCGAGGTTCGCCTCATCGTAGAAGTACTTCGTCTCGAGCGCGAACCGTTCGGTTACGGCACAGCCGGTACAGACGGGGTCACCTTCGAAGCGCTCCGTTTTCGCGTGCTCCTCGCAGTTGACGCTCCCGCAGTTGTCGCAGTAGGTGTAGGTCTCGCTCGCGCCCGCCGTCTCGCAGTGGACGCATTCGTGGAGGTCGTTTCGCGTGGTCGCCCGCGAGGGGCCGGCGGCGCGGTAGGCGTACTGGTAGTCGTACTCGCCCAGCGAGAGGCGAGACCGGGCGTGCGGAACGTAGACGGGGTCGATATCGCGAACCGAGATATCCGACCGCTTGGGCGTGCAGGTCTTCTCGTAGTCGACGTTGTTGTCGCCCGTGTAGTGGACCGTCGCCGTCTGCGCCTGCCGGAGTCGGTCGATCGCCCACTCCTTGTACTCGGTTTCGGTCTGCCCGAACCGGCGGCGTTCGACGCCGTCGAAGGTCGACTCGAGATCGGCCGCCTCGAGGTCGATGCGGGACGCCGAGCGGTTGGCGGCGAGGTCGCGAACGTCGCCGGTCGCGACCCGCGGCTCGTCGCGATCGGCGCGGATCGCGAGGTCAGTCGTCTCGTCGATCCAGTGGATGACGCCGACGGAGGTCTCGAACGTCGCGTCCGTCGTCGCGCGGACGGTAACCGTCGGCTCGAGCGCGACCGTCGTCTCGGGCGTCGGAATCGTCGCGGCCTCGAGGTTCTCGATTTCGCGAACGGCCTCGAAGACCGGGGCGTCCCGGCCGGCGGTGGGGTGGGTCGGCCGGAGCGCTTCCTCGCAGAGGATCTCGATCCGACCGTTGTAGAGATCCAGACCGATCTCCGTGCCGATCTCCCGGAGGTCCCGCCCGTCGAGGAGTTCGACGCCGCCCTCCCGGTTCGACCCCAGATTCGCGGCGTACTCGCGTGCGGGCTCGGTAAACCGGCCGGTCGTCACGACCATCCCGCGGACCGGCCCGTCGTAGTCGTAGGTCGCGACCGCCGAGTGGAGTTTCTGGATGACCGGTCGGCTGACGGTCCCCGTGTGCTTGCACTCGACGACGACCGCCCGGCGGCGGCCGTCGACGACTTCCTCCATCAGGATGTCCCGTCCCTCGTCGGCCGTCCGCCGCGACTGGCGAACGTTCTCGTAGCCGCAGTGTCGAAACACGTCCCCCATCAGGTCCTCGAACTCGTAGCCCGAGAGATCGTCGAGTATCGCCATCGCGTTCACGACTCGCTCTCGAGTCGACCGCCGAGAGTGTTGCGGCTCCAGTATCGGCCGCGAGAATCGGACGCTGTTTGGCCTAAGGGCTTTTGTCGCGGTCGGCGTCCGACCGGTATGGAACGCGACCCGGACGACCTCGAGTTGAGCGACGTCGAAGCGGACGCGCTGCACGAACTCCAGCTCGGGATCGAGTACGTCCACCGTGCTTACGGGACCTTACTCGAGTTCCACCACGAGCTGGGCCACGCGATGGACCGAATGGGCGACGCCGAGGACGCCTCCGCGAGGCCGGCCACGAGGAGTGGGCCGACGCCCTCAGAGACGACCACCTCCCGGCCGGCGCGGTCAGCGACCAGTGGACCTTCGAACTCGTCGAGGAGTTCTCCGAGGAGTTCGTAGCGGAGGTCGACGCCTTCGAGACCGAGGTCCGCGAGGAACTGGCCGACGGCGTCGATCACGTGACCGAACGCCGGCAGAAGCGACAGCTTCGCGATCGCGCGGACGGCGAGGATTGAGCCGATGGCCGCCCGATCCCTCCCTATCAGTGATCGGGCCCGCCTTCGGATCGATCCGCCCGCTCCTCGTCGCCGCCTCCCGTCGACTCGAACAGGGGAGGCTCCGAAAGGTCCCTGGGCTCGAGTCCGGCGAGTGCGAGCAGCTCCTCGTCGTCGATGCCGGCAGTCGAGTCGGACGCCGGCTCCGACGACTCCGCCGGCGACTCGATCGGCGGCTCGCGGGTCGTCTCGCTCGACCGTCCGCGGGGCGCTCTTGCAGCGGATTCGACGGCGGGCTCAGTCGGTTCGACAGCGTTCCCGGTCGTCTCCCGACGCGCCGATCGGTCGGAGTCCGCGTCGCGACCGTCGGGAACAGTCACCGGCGCGGACCCGGTATCGGAGTCGGTCGGCGACGCGGCGGATCCGTCGGCCTCTCCGACTGCGAGTCCCTCGCGGCCGGTGTCGGTATCGTCGTCCGCCGTCGAATCGGCCCCCATCGTCACGGGGGCGAGCAGATCGTCCCCGGTCGGCGGCCGCGGCGGCTCGAAGACGTATCGGACGCCGTCGCCGCGGACGACGTAGCGGTTCTCGTCCGAATCGAAGAGCACCGCTGCCTCGAGATCGATTCCGAGGCGCGCGAGCGCCGCCAGCGAGTCGACCGTCGCACGAGGCTCCGCAAGCTCCGATGCGGGCAGACTGACCGTCGTGATCACCTCCTCGAACTCCGAGCGGTCGGCCCGGTAGGCCAGCCACTCGCGTTCGGTCTCCGTCAGCTCCGGGAACCGGCGCGTTACGACCGCCACGGCACCGATACCGACTGCGCCCAGCCCCAGCAACAGGGGTCCGCCGACGGATCGAAGCGGCCCCGCCGAGACGGGAACCTCGACGGACTCGTACTCCTCTCGTGGCTCGTCGTACGAGCCGTCGGCCTCGAGGCGGTACGCCTTCCCGTCCGTCGTGATCGGCACCTCGTAGCTGTGGTTCGCCGAGCGGCGCTCGCCGTCGATCCGGCCATCGACCGTCCGCTCGAGGTCGAGGACGATCTCGGTCTCGCCGGGGCCGGTCCCGACCTCCCGCTCGATCTCGGCGATCGACTCCCTGACCGCCGTGACGTTGACGGCGAACGACGCGGTGACCCCCTCGCCCGGCGCGACGTCCGTCGCCGTCGCCGACTCCAGTTCCTCCCGTCGGCTCCAGTAGACGCCGTCGCCGTTCGGGTCGACCGAACGATAGACGAGGTCGACCGCGACCGAGACGCGGACGTCCTCGCCGCCGCCGGCGTCGTATCCGCCGACGAACTCGCCGTCGACCGTCGGCGCGATCCCCTCGTAGTACAGCGACTCGTTCTCGAGTCGCGTCCCGTCGGGATGGACGGGGTTGGACTCGGTGACGACGGCACCGTGGGAGAACTCCCCCGTCGCCGTCCAGCGGTGCCCGGGCTGTTGCTCGGTCGCCGTCTCCGAGGTGGCGTAGGCGCCGTAGCTCAGCCACGCGCCGAGGCCGATCAGGACGACGAACGCGATCAGTAGCACCGTCCGATACTCCGCGAACAGGGCGCGAAGCCGCAGCCGTCGCTCCCGCCCCGTCTCGTCGCCGTCGGCGTCCGTCAGTAGCGATACCATGTATTACTAGCGTCTCCGGATGAGCGAGCGCGTCTTCGTCCGCCGGTCGCGAGCCGCGTCCCGCCGCGAGCGCGGATCGCGGGGGCCACAGAGCCAGCGGCCGACACCGTACGTGAGCCCGCCGAGCAGCGAGACGATGACGACGACGGGCGACCACGGATGGACGTCGTGGAGGGCGTCGATCACCGGCAGCGGGAGCACGTGCAGGTACCGGTACTCGGTGACGTAGGCCGGGTAGTGGCCGGTCTCGGCGGGCGCCGAGATCGACAGGGGAACCTCGGCGTCGTCCCGCGGACCGACGGTCGCCGGACCCTCGTCGATCGCGACGTGGTCGCTTTCCGTTTCGACGTACGAGACGACGGGGACGATCCCGTCGTTGGCCACGACGTACGGCACCGTCTCGGTGGTTCCCCGTTCGATCACCAGCGCCTGCTCGGAGTCGAACTCCGCACTGACGACGCCGTACGACTGGGTACCGGCGGGGACGAGCATCGCTCCCGCGGCGGCAACGATGACCAGCAGCGCGAAGGCGCCACAGAGGAGTCGCGGATCGAGCGCCGTCCCGTCGTCGCCGCCCAACCGCGACTCGTTGGACACGCTGCGGCGCTCGCGGACCGTCTCGATGGTGTAGAGAGCCCCTGATAGCCCGATACCCAGATATGCGATCCCCGACGTTCCCCGGATGGATCCGAGCCCGAACGCGACCGCCAGTCGGCTCTGGGCGGACTCGACGGCGTCGCCGACCGTCATCACGGCGGTCCCGAGATGGGGGACCGTGACGACCTCGCCCGTCGGTCGCCAGGCGCTCGCGACGATCTGCCCGTCCTGAACGGGCGGTTCCCCCGAGTCCTGATCCGTAACCGGGTTGGCGTCGCCCTTCGTGACGTACCCTCGCTCGGTCTCCTCGACCACCCGGTGAGTCGTCAGCCCGCCGCCGTCGATCTCCTCGGCCTCGAAGACGATCACGTCGCCGGGCTCCGGATCGTCCGTCACGACGTCCGGAACCGCGACGAACCCGTGACCGGTCTCGATGGTCGGCTCCATGCTGCCGGTCTCGACGAACCCCAGCAGGATCGGCTGGCCGAGTATCTGCCCCGCGAACAGGGCGAGGATACTCGCGAGTACGAGCCCCTGGAACACCCGCGTCACCCCCCGGTGAATCATTCGTACACCTAGACTAATTTTATAAAATTACTTGTATATTTCGATTTATAACATGTGTTTGCGGTATCGGTGGCAGTCGAACGCGGCTCGCTACGGCGAAAATCGACGTCGCGTCGCTACGCGGAGAAGAGCCGCTCTAACTCCGCGTTGATCGTTTCCCGGTCGAGTTCCTCGTCGGATAGGTCGAATTCGATACCCGCTACCGTCTCGTAGTCGTCGAGCGTCGGTGTCGTGTCCGTCATCTCTTAGACCTCCTCCGCGGTGATTTCGATCTCGTCGTTGACGGCGACCGAGTCCACCGCCGTCTCCGGGAGGGCGAACGCCGCCAGACTGAACTCGATCTCCTCGCCGGGCGACAGCGTCGAGATCGAGACGAAGTTGCTCTCCCACGGCGGCCACTCGAGGTCAATCTCGATCCCGCCGGTCTGGGGCACGAGCAGGACACCCAGCACGCCGTCGAAGTCCTGCCAATCCACGTCGCCGAACGCCAGCGGCGTGACCCGGAGTTCGACCTCCTGAGTGCCCTGGTTCTGGATCTGGAAGATGTCCTCGATTCCCGTGACCGCGTTGGCGTTCAGGCCCTGGCCGCCGGCGATGCCGTCGCCGACGTTGGCGTTGTCGCCGGTCAGGTTGATCGCGAGCGCGTCGCTGTCGGTCGTGTCCGCGTAATTGCCGTTCGGCCCGTCGCCGGGCTGGATGCCGAGGTACGCGCTGGCGTCCTCGGAGACGGTGACGGCGACGTCGCGCTCGGCCTGGACGCTGCTGAACGCGCCGGTACCGAGGGCGAGCCCGCCGCCCGCCGCGAGCGTGCCGATACTCAGGACGAAGTTGCGTCGTTCCATCTGTTATCCACCTGATTACGCGGTCGCGCTGAAGGTCACCGAGTCGAGCAGTTCGTCGCCGTCGCCGAGGCCGCTGTCTTCGGTATCGATTTCGAGACAGATCGTCGTGCTCTCGCCGGCGCCGAGCGTGACCGCGCTGTCGGTCAGCGAGTCGCCGTCGTAGGCCTCGCCGTCCGGATAGAACGCGACGAGGTCGGCGTTATCGCCGTGTTTAGCCACGGTGACGTCGACTTCCTGCGTCCCCTGGTTCTCGATGTCGAACAGGTTCCCGATCTGCGTGACCGCATCGGGGTTGACGCCCTCGCCGCCGCCCGCGACGCCGTCGTTGCTCGGGCTGAGGTCAATCGTCAGCGTACCGTCGTTCCCGTCGTCGGTGACGTAGTCCGCGTTGTCGCCGCCGGTGCCCTCGAGTCGCAGGTAGGCCGAAGCGTCGTCGGCGACTTCGACGTCGATGTCACGATTCGCGCTCACGCTCGAGAACGCCCCCGTCCCGATCGCGGCGGCGGTTCCGGATGCCAGTGCGCCCATTCCGATGACGAATTTGCGTCGTTGCATGGTTGGTAGTGTGGTGAGCGGAACCTCGCGGACGACCGTCCGCGAGACCCCGTCGCCCCGCTTCTCGCGGGGACCACGATTCAGCGATGGACATCGGGGGATATTGTAATACAGCCGTGGAATTAATTCTGCCACTGGTTTCCCTTCTATCAACGAGCGGTGGAGCGAACGTGGTGTGTCGCATGGAGGCGATTGACTCGAGTCGCGTGCGAGTCAGCGGTCCGTAGACTGCGATCGACGCATCGGTGGCTTTCGGTCAATCGACCCCTAAGTACGATTCGGAGGCGGTCTCGATCCGATTGACTCTCGGTCAACCGGTGACTGAACCCGCATCGCGGGAGAATCGAGCGACGACGACCGTTCCGGGAAACTCCCGAAATCGGGTCCGTGACCGCCGATCTGCGGACGGTCGAAGCGTATCACGGGAACAAATATATCTCCTGCAATATAATTTAATCAATGAAATTCAGGATTTCAATAGTTTTATTTCTGCACGCGTCCCACGTTAGATTGAATGGGGGGATGCCACGCGGAACAGACTCGGGACCGGAACGTCCCGCGACGAAACCGAGACGAATTGACCGAAGACGAGCTCTTCGAACTCCTGTCGAACCGACGACGGCGACACATCCTTCACACGCTGATGGACGAGGCGGAGACGGTCGACATCGGCGACCTCTCGCAGGAGATCGCCGCGGCGGAGGACGGGCTCGCCTACGAGGAGGTCTCGAGCAGCGATCGAAAGCGAGTCTATACGGCGCTCCAGCAGTCGCATCTACCGAAGCTGGATAAGGCCGGCGTCGTCGAGTTCGACCGCGATCGGGGGGTCGTCGAACCTACCCCGGCGCTCGAGAACGTCGAGATCTACATGGACGTCGTTCGCGGGCGAGAGATCCCGTGGAGCGACTACTATCTGGGGCTGACGGCGGTGGCCACGCTGTTGCTCGGGGCGACCGTCGCCGGCTTCCCGCCGTTCGCCGACCTCCCGTCGTACGCGTGGGGCGTGTTCGTCGTCGTCGCCTTCGGCGTCTCCGCGCTTGCACACCGCTACTACGCGCGGCGCAACCGGCTCGGTATCGCCGACGAACCGCCGGCCGTGGAACTCGAGTACCGGGACCGAACGGAAGGGGGGCGATGAGATGAAGCGAACCAGACGCGCAGCGCTGCTGTTGATGGCCGCCTCGAGCGGTACCCTTGCCGTCGAGACGCTCGGCCTCTCGCGGTCTGCGGCCCGGCGAGACGCGGCCGTCGACGCCGCCGGCGATGCCGCCGCCTACCTGGGACTGACCGAGGACGGCGTCGAGGCCGGCGGTACCCTGTTCGAAGACGGCCCCCGGCCGTCGCCCGCGACGTTCTCCGTCGTCAACGGGCTCTCCGCGCCCATCGCGCTCACCCTCGCGTCCGACCAATTTCGGCTTCGGACGACCGACGAGGCGGCGGCTGTCGACGGAGACAGACTGCTCGTCGGCGGTGACGCGGGCGATCCGCTGGACCCGGGCGACCGCCTCGCGGAGATTACGGTCGAGCCGACGCCGGCAGCGATCGGATCTCTGGTCGGCTCGACGATAACCGGAACCGTCGACGTCACGGCGACGGGCGCGGGGACTCGGATCGACGCCGAGCGCGACCTCTCGCTTTCGGTTCCCGGCGTTTCGGTCGAACGGGCGCTGCTGTCGGTGTCCCAGCGAGGCGGCGGCGTCTTCGAACACCGGTGGCTACTGGAGGGCGTCGACACCACGACGCACGGCCTCGAGGCGCTCCGACTCGATTACCGCGACGTCGAGACCGCCGGCGCGATCGACTTCACCGACGCGGACGGGCCGTCGGTCTCGGTCACTGCCGACGGCGCCGACCGTTCGGCAACGATCGAGACGCTGGAGCCGAACCGACTCACCGTCGCGCTCGCGGACGCGCTGGCACTTGACGGAGCCGCTGTCGAACTCGTACTCGCGGAACCCGGCGGACCGGCGAGTCCGGGCGGTCAACCCGGTCGCCCGACGGGTGCGACGGTCGAACTGTTCGATGCCGGATTCAGCGCCACCGCCGAGGCGACACGGGACCGCCCGTGATCGGTCGCTGCGTCGCGACTGCGGACCCGAATCCTACAGCGGTTCGATGATTTCGTCGGCGAACGTCGACAGCGCCGCCTCGCGATCCTCGTTTTCGAACCCGATGATGGCGTGGTCGAGGCCGTACTCCTCGAGTCGCCGGAAGTAGTCCCGGAACCATTTGACGCCGGCCCGAAAGCCCAGGTGCAGCGGTTCGGCGTCGGCCGTCGGATCGTCGGCGAACTCGACGCGAACCGCGATGGCGAACGGTTTCTCGCCGGCCGACTCGCGCCACTCGACGAGGTACTCCTCCAGTGTGCGTTCCGGGAGATGATAGAATAACCAGCCGTCGCCGTGCTCGGCGATCCACTCGCGGGACTGACGGGCGTTGCCCGTCGGGAGGAGCGGAACCGTCTCGGTCGTGGGGTCGGGGACGACCTCGAGGTCGCCTGATAGGGAGCCCCACTCGCCCTCGACGGTCGGAAAGTTCTCCCGCCAGACGGTGCGGACGGCCTCGAACCGGTCGCGAAACGCCCGGCCCCGCTCCTCGCGGTCGACGCCGAAGGCGGGGTACTCGGGGTCGCGGTCGCCGGAGGCGACGCCGAGGACGAGCCGGCCGTCCGAGAGCCGGTCGACGGTCGCGGCGGATTTGGCGACGTGGATCGGGTGGCGCAGCGTGAGGACGATACTCGAGGTGCCGAGCGCGATCTCGTCCGTGTGAGCCGCGACGTGGGAGAGCCACGGCCACGTGTCGAACGTCTGGCCGGCGTCGCCGAACTTCGGCCAGTAGGTCGGGACGTCCCGCGCCCAGAGGCCGTCGAAGCCGACCCGCTCGGCGTGTTCGGCGAGGCGTAGTTCGGCCTCGATATCGGGGGTCGAACGGTTCGCTCCCGTCAGCGGGAAGCCGGCGCCGAAGGTCAGGCCGTCGCGGTCGAACAGACGGCGGTAGCCGGTGTTTTCGTGTCCTGCCGGTGGCATTCGCTCGTGTTATCGGCCGCTCGCCCAAGACGGTGACGCTGTCGACCCGCGGGGTCGCTTTCGGAGCCGGATCCGTGGTGTCACTCGACCCGGAACTCGCGGAGAGCGCTCACGCTCGAGCGACGAGGTCGCGCATCGAAAGAAAGAGGAAGTCAAACGGCTGGTACGGCCGTGTCGTCGCGTCCGATCAGTCGTCGGCGGGCGCGGCGCCGCTGCCGCCCTCTGCCTGTTCTTTCGTCCAGGCGAGCTTGCCGCCGGCCGCGAGGATGTCGCGTTCGCGCTCGGAGGCGTCGAGCGTCGCGGTGTACTCCTCGTCGCCGTTGACGCGGACCGTGAACTCCTCCTGGCCGGAGGTGACGGCGTCGTAGACGTCGTCGACGATTTCGACCTCGTCGCCCTGGTCGATGTCGGCGTAGGTGTCCTCGTCGATCGTCAGCGGGACGATACCGAAGTTGAAGAGGTTCGCGCGGTGGATCCGGGCGAAGCTCTGTGCGAGGACGGCCTCGATGCCGAGGTACATCGGACACATCGCAGCGTGCTCTCGCGAGGAGCCCTGTCCGTAGTTCTCGCCGGCGACGAGGACGCCGCCGTCGGCCTCTCGAGCGCGCTCGGCGAACGTGTCGTCGACGCGGGAGAGGGTGAACTCGGAGAGCTTGTCGATGTTCGACCGGTACATCAGGATGTCCTGGGTCGCCGGGATGATGTGGTCGGTCGTGATGTTGTCCTCCATCTTCAGGAGGGCCTCACCCGCGATATCGGCGTCGAGCTGGTCCTTCAGCGGGACGTCGCCGATGTTCGGGCCCTTGACGAGCTCGTCGTCGACGGCCTCGTCGGGCGTGATGAGGTCCGTCTTCGAGCCGTCGTACTCGTCGGGGAGCTCGATGCCGGGCGCCTCGAGGTCGCCGAGTTCGTCGGCGAGGTCGCGCGGGTCGACGATCTCGCCCTTGATCGCCGCGGCGGCGGCGACCTCCGGCGAGCAGAGGAAGACGTTGTCGTCCTCGATGCCCGAGCGGCCCTCGAAGTTGCGGTTGAACGTCCGCAGCGAGACGGAGTCGCTGGCGGGGACGTGTCCGATGCCGATACAGGCACCGCAGGTGGCCTCGGAGAAGTTGACGCCAGCGGCCATCATCTCCGCGACCCAGCCCTCGCGGGCGAGCATCTCGGAGGCCTGCTTGGAGCCGGGTGCGACGATCATCTCGGTCTTCTTGTTGACCTCGCGGCCCTCGAGCATCTTTGCGGCCGGGAGGATGTCCTCGTAGCCGCCGTTGGTACAGGAGCCGACGATGACCTGATCGACGGACTGGCCTTCGACCTCGCGGACGGGAACGACCTTGTCCGGCATCGAGGGCTGAGCGATCAGCGGCTCGAGGTCGGAGAGATCGACGACGATCTCGTCGTCGTACTCGGCATCGTCGTCGGGCTGGAGCTCCTCGTACTCGTCGGCGCGGCCGACGCGCTCGAGGTAGTCCTCGGTCTGCTCGTCGGTCGGGAAGATCGACGAGGTCGCGCCGAGTTCCGTGCCCATGTTGGTGATGGTCATGCGCTCGGGTGCGGTCAGGGTCTCGACGCCCGGACCGGTGTACTCGAGGATCTTGCCGACGCCGCCTTTGACGCTGAGTCGGCGGAGCAGCTCGAGAATGACGTCTTTCGCGGTCGCCCAGTCGGGGAGCTCGCCCTCGAGGCGGACGTTGACGACCTCGGGCATCTCGATGTAGTACGGTGCGCCGCCCATGGCGACGGTGACGTCGATCCCGCCGGCGCCGATGGCGAGTTCGCCGAGTCCACCGGGCGTGGGCGTGTGGCTGTCCGAACCCAGCAGCGTCTTGCCGGGGGCCGCGAAGTTCTCGCGGTGGACGTTGTGACAGATGCCGTTACCGGGGCGAGAGAAATATGCGCCGTAGGTACCGGCCGCAGAACGGAGGAAACGGTGGTCGTCAGTATTCTTAAAGTCGAACTGGTACGTCTGGTGGTCACAGTACTGGGCGGCGATTTCGGTCTGGACCTCGTCCAGTCCCATGGCTTCGAACTGGAGCCAGACCATCGTGCCGGTCGTGTCCTGTGTGAGCACCTGGTCGATCTCGATCCCGATCTCCTCGCCGGTCTCGAGTTCGCCCTCGACGAGGTGGTCGTCGAGAATCTTCTCGGTGAGAGTCTGTCCCATAGCACCCAAAACTCGGCTTTCCGTCGTGATAAATCCAGCGTGTTTCCACGAGCCAGCGCAGGGGTAAGAGGAGCAAACACGACAGTTTTCCCGTAAGTATTGCCGAGCAAGCAGACGGACAACGCGGGGTGCGCGGCCGCGTCCGTCGGGGCCCGATACCGCCCGGCATGGGACGCGTGGCCGTCCCGTACGGGCCGTCCCGAACGGTACGCTTTTCTCCGTCCCGAAGCGTCTGGAGTACATGTTCCGCTCCGGTACGTTCGTCGCCGAGCACGTCTCGCCGACGGCCGCCGATCAGATCCAGCCCAACGGCGTCGACCTCACGCTGGACGTCGTCTTCGAACAGCTCGAGCCGGGTCGAATCGGCCGGGATGGCAAGCAGGTCGGCGACCGCGTCGCCCGCCCCCTCGAGGAGCTCGAGCAGAAGGATCCCGACACCTACTACCTGCCGCAGGGCGCTTACGTCGCCCGCTACGGCGAGCGGATCGAAATTCCGGAGGGCCACATCGGCTTCGTCTACCCTCGCTCGTCGCTGATGCGCAACTCCTGTATGCTGAACACGGCCGTCTGGGACGCCGGCTACGAGGGCCGCGGCGAGGGCCTGTTGCAGGTCCACCACGATATCGAGATCGAACGCGGCGCCCGGATCGCCCAGCTGGTTCTCGCGGAAGCCGACCACGAGGGCGTCTACGACGGGAGTTATCAGGGCGAAGGCCTCGAGTGAATCGATGGCGGCGGCGTGCCGGTTCGCGTATCTGTTTGCGATCNGGCTAGTACCGATGATGGCGACGACGCACGTCTTCGCGGGGCTCGCCGCCGTCGCCCCGGTCGCCTACCTGCTGCCGGAACTGGCGACGCCGCTGGCCGTCGGAGCGATACTCGGCGGACTCGCCCCCGATTTCGACCTCGTCTTCGACCACCGACGGACGTTTCACTTCCCGGTGGCGGGCGCCGCGGTCGCCGTTCTCGCGGTCGCCGTCGCCGTCGCCGTCCCCGGCTCGCTCACGGCTGCGCTCGCTGCCTTCGCCGTCGCCGCGTGGCTCCACGCGGCCAGCGACGCCGCCGGCAGCGGCCCTGAGATGGACCCGTGGAACCACCGACACGACCGAGCCGTCTACGACCACGTCCGCGGCCGGTGGCTCCGACCGCGGCGCTGGATCCGGTACGACGGCGCCCCAGAGGACGCCGCGCTCGCCACCGTCCTCGCGGTGCCCGCGTTGGCGGTCTTCGACGGGCCGATCACCGTCGTCGTTCTCGTCGGCGTCGTCCTCTCGATCGTCTACGCGATCCTCCGGCGACGGCTGGTCGCGTGGCTCCCGGACTGGCTCGAGTGACGGGACTCGTCGCCCGAGTCGACGTCGCGCTCGGTCGCGAGTCGGAACGCTGATACTCCATCCCTCCGAGGCAGTCGGTATGGTTGATGCGTTCCTCGCCCAGACGATTCACCTGATCTTCGCCGGGATCTGGGCCGGCAGCGTCTTCTACGTCGCGTTCGTCGTGTTGCCCCTCGCGCGGGACGGCGCGTTTAACACGACCAAGCCCCTCGAGGCGATTTCCGGGAAACTGACCACTATCTCGCGCGTGAGCGCCCTCGTCTTGCTGCTCACCGGCGGCCACCTCGCCGGCCAGCGCTACACGTCGGAAACGCTCTTCCAGTCGACCAACGGTCACCTGGTGCTCGGGATGGTGGTCCTCTGGGCGCTTCTGGCCGGTCTCGTCGAGATCGGCGCGAAGCGACTCGAGACGGGACTCAACGGGAAGAAACTCCGCGAGCCGGCGGCCAACGCGCTCCCCGTGTACCGGGCGGGGGCGGTCGTCGCCATCGGATTGCTCGTCGTCGGCGGCGCGATCACGTCCAACGCCGCGGCGCTCCTCTGAAGTCCGTCGAACGGCGACCGCCGACCGAACGGGACGGTTCGCGCCGCAATCCTGTCGTTCGGACGCCAACGGAAACCGGACATTCTTGCGAAAGATACTTAATCAGTTACTGTAAGGTACTCCCATGATGATCAGGGGCAAAGAAATGGCGCTGTCGCTGCTGGCGGTCGGAACGGCCGCAGTCGCCGGATACGCACTTCGCTCGGGTCAGCGCACCGATTCGCCGTCGCGATCGAAAGCGAACCTCGGCGCACGAATCATCGGCCGCAACGAGGTTCCCGACGGTGCGACCGTCGTCGACAGCACCTCCCAGCGACTGGGCAAGATTCCGGGCGCGCGACGCGCCATCGACCGCGCAGTCCGCAACGACGCGCGCGAGGAATGGGAACACGTGACAATCGACCGGGACGGTGCCTGGTCCGTCGTCGACACCGTCCGCGGCTCGCTGCCCTACTACAGCGGCTCCGCCGGGGAGTACAACGGCGTCTACGTCCGCCACAACGATCGCATCATCGTCCTCGACGCGATCGGCTGGGCCCGACTCGAGGAGCCGCTGCACTGATCGGCCGGCTGACTCGGGTCACTACACCGGTTGCGAGCGAAACGGGACGCTAGCGGTACGTTGCAGTTCGTTCCTTCTCCGCCGACAGCGTCGGGTAACGATATCAGCGGTCGCACGGAGGCGGTGCCGGCGCGCTTCCATCGAGAGCGACGCTACGTCGCGCGCTCGAGTGAGCGATCGAACGGGAGAACGCGCTCGAACGGGGCCGTCGAAACGCGCACGAGTCGACGCACCGGGAGACGCTACAGCCCGCGAAATCACAACCACTACCTCGCAGCCCCGCCGAGTGGTCCCCATGCAACTGGGCGTAATCGGACTCGGACGCATGGGACAGATCGTCGTCGACCGCACCCTCGAGGCCGGCCACGACGTCGTCGCCTTCGACCTCGATGCGGCGGCCGTCGCGACGGCCGCCGACGCCGGCGCCGAGCCGGCGGAGTCGATCGCCGACCTCGCCGATCGACTCGGCGAGGAGAAACGAATCTGGCTGATGGTGCCCGCCGGGGAGGCCGTCGACGCGACCCTCGAGGAACTCGAGAGTCACCTCGACGGCGACGACGTGGTCGTCGACGGCGGCAACTCCTACTTCGAGGACTCCGTGCGCCGCGCGGAGTCCTGTCCCGCGGCGTATCTGGACTGTGGCACCTCCGGCGGCCCCGCGGGCGCGGAACTCGGCTTCTCGCTGATGATCGGCGGCCCCGAGTGGGCCTACGACGAACTGACGCCGGTCTTCGACGCGGTCGCGACCGGGCCCGACGGCCACGAGCACATGGGACCCGCCGGCTCGGGTCACTACGTGAAGATGATCCACAACGGCGTCGAGTACGCCCTGATGCAGACGTACGGCGAGGGCTTCGAGTTGCTCCACGAGGGCCGCTACGATCTGGACCTCGAGTCGGTCGCGTCGGTCTGGAACAACGGCGCCGTCATCCGATCGTGGCTGCTCGAGCTCTGCGAGGAGGCCTTCCGCGAGGAGGGCAACGACCTCGGAACCGTCGCCGATTGCGTCGAGGGCGGCTCGACCGGCACCTGGACCGTCCAGGAGGCCTTAGAACAGGAGGTGCCGCTTCCCCTGATCTACACGGCGCTCTCCGAACGGTTCGGGTCGCGGGCCGACGACGGTCGCTTCTCGCGGCGCCTCGCGAACCGGCTCCGGTACGGGTTCGGCCGCCACGAGGTCCCGCGACGCGAGTGAGGCGATCGGACGAACGTGGTAACCGGACGGTCGACTCGACGACGCGATCCGACCGTCGCTAACGGTTCGTGCGATCGAGGCCGTCCAGCGACGGTCACGACGTACCGTCTTGTCGAACTGTGATTTTGCCTGGCCCGCGCGGTGCGAAAAATTGAGTCATTTTCTTTACTCCCGGTCCCAACAGAAACAGTCATGAACTCGCAGAACCCGACAGCGGTGCCGGAAGCGGACGAAGATCTGAGTATGGCCGTCATCGAACTCGTCGCCGACGCCTCCGGAATCGATCCGATCGAACTCGATCCGCTCTACAACGTTATCGATCCCGAAGTCATCGACACCCTCTCCTCGAGTTCCGGATTCTCGTCCCTCGAATTCGAGTACGCCGGCCACACCGTCGTCGTCGACGGCACGGGCAGGGAAATCGAGATTTCGCTCGAACCCGTCACGATCGGCTCCGATCGATCCTCCGGCGTTTCCGGACCCTCCCTGTAGGCCGTTTTCGCGGTCGGAGACCGACGTTCGGTCGACGGCCAGTCGCTACGTTCGACTCGTCCGCTCTCGAGAGAGTCCAGACCGTTTATCTCTCGGGAGACCGACCGATAGCGAGTGGATGGGTGAAGACAAACTGAACATCGCCGTTCGGTTCTTCGGCGGTGCGGGGAACTACACGGCCGTCCTCGAGGAGTGCTGTCATTACGTGCTCACCGAGGAGCCGGACCTGTCGGCGCTGCTCGAGTGGGTGAAAGCCAACACGCGGGCGACCAGCGACGCGGGAATTGCCAGACGATTGCAGTTTCTCGAACGGATCGGACTGCTCGCGCTCGAGGAGGAACGGGTCCGGCTCACCGATCGGGGCGTCCGGTGGGTCGCGGAGTCGGACCCCAAGATCCTGTTCGAGGCGCTCGTCGAGAACGTCCGCGGGTTCGAGACGCTTCTCGAGGCGCTGCTCGACGGGCCGAAGACGGACGCCGAACTCGGCGCGGCGATCGCAGCCGACCACTCGACGGTCGAGTGGACCGACCCGTCCGGTCCCGCACAACATCGGGGCTGGCTGCAGAGTCTCGGCTACGTCGAGCGATCGGACGGGCTGAACTCGCTGACCGAGAGCGGCGAGCGACTGGCGCGGCGGGTCGCGTCCGGTCTTCCGGCGCTCGAGCGCGGGACCGAGTACTCGCAGTCGGAACTCGAGGCGGCGTTCGACACGAGTTTCGGCTCCTACATCAAGGGGATCAACCCGCGCACGGACGGCGGCGGAGACCTGGCGTACATCATCGTGAAGGCTCGCGAGGACGGCCCGTATGGCGACGACCTCGAGGGCGAGCGGTTCACCTACATCGGCGAGGGCGTCCCCTCGAAAGGTGATCAGCAGTTGACGCCCGCGAACGGGGCGCTGGTCAATCACGCCGAAGGGGCCGTGGTGCCGGTCTATTTCTTCTATCAGCCGGCGGATGAGGACCGGCTCCGGTACGAGGGGTTGGTCGACATCGTCGACGCCGAGTACGTGACCGATTCGGACGGCGAGCGGCTGGTGTATCGGTTCACGCTGGAACGACTCGAGGTCGACGACCCGGCCGAGTTCGAGGCGCTGGCCGACTCGGTGGTCGGCGACGGCACCGAAACCGGTAGCGTGTCGGCCGAGACCGACGCCGGCGGCGGAGGCGATGCGGACGAACCCGCGCTCACGGCCGACGAGGAGGAGTTCACCGCGACGCAGCGTCGCGTCCGCTCGAGCGCCTTCGCGAAGCGGGTCAAAACCGCCTACGACCGGCGCTGTGCGATCTGTGGCGCGTCCCGCGAGTCGCCCGCCGGAACCGTCGACATCGAGGCGGCCCACATCTACCCGAAGAAGGAGAACGGCCGCGATACCGTCAGGAACGGGCTCGCGCTCTGCCGGCTTCACCACTGGGCGTTCGACGCCGGGTGGCTCGCGGTGACCGACGACTACCGCGTGCTGGTCGCCGACCGTCCCGACCTCGAGGGGTACGAGGAGTTCGCGCGGCTCGAGGGCGAGGAGTTGACGCTTCCCTCGGAAGAAGCGAAACGGCCGCACGCGACGTTCCTGGCCGCCCACCGGGAGCGACACGGGTTCGAATCGCCGTAGGACCGCCGGCGAGAGACGCGTCCGGGCTCAGTAGCCGCCCCGTACCTTGTCGATCTGACACTGGACGCAGAGGTCGTCGGGGAAACAGGAGACGCTGTCGTGCGGACAGTCGTGGTCTTCGACCTGCACCGACTGCCGGCGTTTCTCCCGTCGCCAGACGCGCTCCCAGTCGTCGATCTCCATGTCGGCGGAGGTAAACACGACGGAGCCGTCGCCGGCGACGATCTTCGCCGCCGTGACCGCGTGCTGGCGTTCCTTGACGCGCTCGATCGCGTCCTCGTAGGACGAACAGCGGATCTCTTCGGTTCCCGACCGGTCGTCCAAGAGCCGCACCGTGATCGAGCCGTCGTACTCCTCCGTCGGCTCCAGCCCGTGGGTCATGGTTGATACTATCCGAACGGGGTGAAAAATGGCGGGGAAGGACCCCTCGCGTTCAGACCGGCTCGCGAAGCGCCCAGACGTCCTCGAGTGGCTCGAGGCGGTGCGGTTCGGCGCCGCGTTCGGTCAGGATCCCGGTGTGGTACAGCATCGCTTTCAGCTGGAAGACGGTCGGCGCGTGGTAGACGGTGCCGTCCGCGAGCACCTCGCGCCGCAACTCGCCGTCCTCGGTCAGCGCCCGCCGCCGAACGTCGTCGTCTCCTCGGAGGAACAGTTCCACCGCGAAGGTCGGCCGCACTTCGTGCAGGTGCGTGAGGAAATCGACGAGCGACGGCTCGGGTTGCCAGTCGTCGTGCATGGCCTGGAGTTCCGCGACGAGCAACTCGGTCGCCGGATACTCGAAGACGACGCGGCGGGCGAGTTGCCCCCAGCCGGGCGCGAGGTCGACGAACCGTTTCCGTGATCGATACCAGTCCTCGAACTCCGTGAGGGCCGCCTCCACGGAGCCACACCGTCCAGTCGCGAACCGCACCACTTCCTGGCCGAGCGAGGTCAGTTCGACGCCGCGCGGCCTGTCCTCGATCAGTCCCAGGAACGCGGCCCCCTGTCTGGCGCTGTCGACGGCGCCGACGACCTTGTACTCAGACAGCAGGGTTGCCGTGTCGCCGTCGGCGTAGTGAGCCAGCGGGTAGCCGAGGTAGTTCTTCGGATGGTTCAGCCCGAACGACTTGTCCGCCACGCCCTGCGCGCCGGCCTGAAACCGCAGCGCCGTCGCCTCGCTCGAGGTCCGATTACCGACGATTCGGGGCACCTCGAGCGCCTCGACGTCGCCGGCGGCGTCGACGCCCAGCACGCCGACGTTCAGCTCCCGGGCCAGCGTCCGATCGGTTTCCGAGATCGCCGCCGCCGGCGCCGCGAGGTACGCCGCGTTGGCCTCGTGGAGTCGGTCGTAGGCCTGTACGATGCCGCGTTGGGTGTCCACGCCGCCGCTGGCGTACCCCTTCGCCTCGATGGCGATCAGCGGCGGTTCCTCGCCCAGCCGTTCGACAGCGAGCAGGTCCGACTCGAGGTCGCGAACGCCCACGAGATCCGGGTAGCCGCCGCCGATCCGCACGTGGTTGAACGGCGCCAGCCGGTCCAGGATCGCCGGCTCGATGGGGTGTCCGGGCAGCCACTCGTCCTGCGAGAACTGCGTGTCGGCCACGACGTACGATCGCTCTGCGCCCCCCTCGGTCGGAAAGAGCCGCCGCTTGGTGTGGGCCAGCACCTGCGGTTCGGAGAGGGTTCCGGCCGCGCTACTCATGGGTCACGTTTCGTCAGTGCCGTCAATAATGTTCCGGCGGAGTGATGGATCGACAGCCGCGATAGTACTGCCGACTCGGGGATCCACCGCCGGGCGGGGCTGAAAGGGGCTGAGCCGCTCGGCTAGCGGCCGAGCGGCTCAGGGGCTTTCGGCGGGACTGAAAGGGGCGAGGGCTCTCGAGGAAGGCGGGCGACGCAAGGACCGGAACCGAACGAAGTGAGGTGAGGACCGCAGCAAGCCCTCCGACTCGGGAGTCCTCGGGGCTTTCGAGGCGTTCCCGCGAACGTACCCGCGTTCGATGCTACTCGACACTGAACGCACCGGACTCGAGTTCGCTGAAGATCCCGGCCATAACGCCGACGAACCCCAGAATCGCGAGCACGATGCCGACGAGCCACTGCGGCGAGCCCCGCGCGAACAGGTCGACGAGCCAGAGCGCGCCGACGAGGACGAGGCCGCCGGCGACGATCAGTCGGACGAACCGCTCCATACGCTCGCGTTCACCGTCCCGGCTCAAGTATCCGGCCGTTCGACGGCCCGGCCTCGCGTGCCGTCCCGGCGGCGAATCCGAGTCAGCGGTTTGTGTCTCGAGCCCGTACCGCTAGCTATGCTCGAGCCGACCCTCGTCTACGACGACGACTGCGGTTTCTGTACCTGGTGGGCCGACTACTTCGACGAGCGGACGGACCTTCGTATCGTGGGCTTTAGCGACCTGCCGGACCACCCCGAACTCCGCGAGCGGTTGCCCGAGTACTACGAGGAGTGCTCCCATCTCGTGACCGAAACCCGCGTCTACTCCTGCGGGGCGTCGATCGAGGAGGCGCTGCGCCGGTACGACAGCGGCGGCCCCGTCGCCGAGACCCTCGGATTCCTCCGGAACTTCGAGGACTACGCGCGGATCCGCGAGTGGGGCTACCGACAGGTGGCGGACAACCGCGACAAGTGGGGCCAGTTACTGTCGAAGACGCCGCCGGCGCGCCAGCAGTCGGACGACGAGCGGTAAGCCGGCCGACGAACACTCGAGCGGGCAACTTCGGTCTCAGCCCGCATGGAGTCCCGCCGCTCACAGCCCCGGCCCGCGGAGCCGCAGTTCCTCGAGCGACGCGGGCGCGACGTAGGTGCCGACGCGCTCGCGTTCCCACCACCGGCCGGTCTCGTCGCGCTCCTCGGGCGTCGTGAACCGATACCGGTACCGGACCGCGCGAATATGCGTCGGCGACTCCTCGCGCCCGGCGAAGGGGTCCGCGGCCAGTAACGCCCGCGTTTCGTCGTCCTCCTCGAGCAGTTTTGCCAGCAACCGGTGAAACCACGGGTGGCGACGCGGCGAGGGCGCCATGGCGGCGAACCACAGCTGCCAGTCCAGCCGGAGGTGATAGGGCGCGATCTGGGGCGGCCGCCGCTCGAGGTCGGTCGGCTTCCCCTTGAACCGGTAGGGCACCCACTCGGTCTCCTCAGTTACTTCTTCGTCGCTGGTACCCTCGATGACGATCTCGTAGCGATCCCGCGTGATCGAGCCGAACGCGCCGTAGGTGTTGACGAGGTGGAACGGATCGTATGCGGTGTTCATCGTCTGGCTCTCCGAGAGCATGTTCTCGAGCGGCCGGATGCTCATCGCGACCACGACGATCGCGACCAGGATCGCCGCGCCCTCGAGGTAGAGCGGCGTCGCGACGGTCTCGGGCGCCGTCACGGGTAGCGCCCACTCGAGGGCGCCGTCGCTGAACGTCGCGATCGCCAGCACGATCGTCAGCGCGTTCAGCCACGCGAAGTTGCCGGTGAGCATCAGCCAGCCCATGAACCCGATCGTGACGGCGCCGGCCAGCGACGAGGCCGGCTGGGGCGCGAAGTAGAGGAACGGAATCAGCAGTTCGACGACGTGGTTCCCGAACGTCTCGAACCGGTGGAATCGATCCGGGAGGTGGTGGGCGAACCAGCTCAGCGGGTTCGGAATCGGCTGGGTCTCGTAGTGGTAGTCCATGCTGGAGAGGTCGCGCCAGCAGTCGTCCCCGCGGAGTTTGATCAGGCCCGCGCCGAACATGTTGCGGAAGAGCACCCACTGTAAGAGCAAGAGGATGACGACCGGCGGTGCCACCGCGCCGGCGCCGAGGAAGATCGCGAGAAAGCCCGTCTCGAGCAGCATCGACTCCCAGCCGTAGCCGTAGAAGGTCTGCCCGGCGTTGACGAACGATTGATAGAGCAGCCACACGACGGCCCAGAGCGCCATCGAAACGGGCGTCGGATAGGGCTCTGGCAGCCAGTAGGGCAGCCCGATCAGCGCCAGCGCCGAGAGGACGACGCCGGACCACGCGACAACGGCGATCGCCCGATCGCTCGGGACGAAGTAGAAGAGGCTCGGCCGCTCGCGGAAGTCGTCGCCTTCGGCGTACCACTCGAGGGGTAACAGGCCGTCCTCGCCGGCCAGCGGCCGGAACTGGAACGCGGCGACGAGAAACGCCAGCAGATACAGCAACGCCAGCCCTCGCTGGAAGCAGAAGCGAACGAGCCAGAACGCCTCGCCGTGGAACATAGTCGGCCCTCAGTCCGCGAAGCGCCAAAGGAGTGACGCGTTCCGCGTCGAACGGACGGGCGCGAACGGATCGCCGCCCCCTGCTACGGCGTCATGACGACCTTGATACAGTCGTCCTCCTTGTCGTTGAACGTCTGGTACATCTCCGGCCCGTCCTCGAGGCCGACCTGGTGGGAGATGATGAAGGAGGGGTCGATCTCGCCCTCCTCGATCTTCCCCAGCAGCGGGTCGAGGTAGCGCTGCATGTGCGTCTGCCCCGTCTTGACAGTCAGCGCCTTGTTCATCAGCGGGCCGAAGGGGACGTTCGCGCGCCCGAGGTAGACGCCGGGAACCGAGAGGGTGCCGCCCTTCCGGCAGCACTTGATCGCCTCACGGAGCACGTACGGGCGGTCGTCCTGCAGTTTCGCGCCCTCCTTGACCCGGTCGGAGACGCCGTCGAGGCCCGTCCCGTGGGCCTCCGTCCCGACCGCGTCGATACAGCGGTCCGGGCCGCGGCCGCCGGTCATCGACATCAACTGGTCGTAGACGTCTGCGTGCTCGTAGTTGATCGTCTCCGCGTCGCCGTGTTCGCCCGCCATCTCGAGGCGTTCGGGCACGCGGTCGATGGCGATCACCTGATTCGCGCCCATCATCTGTGCGCTCTGGACGGCGAACTGGCCGACCGGACCACAACCCCAGACGGCGACGGTGTCCTCCGGTTCGATATCGGCGTTCTCGGCGGCCATGTAGCCCGTCGGGAAGACGTCGGAGAGGAACAGCACCTGCTCGTCGGGAATGTCCGACTCGATTTTGATCGGGCCGACGTCGGCATAGGGAACCCGCAGGAACTCCGCCTGTCCCCCGGCGTAGCCGCCCAGCAGGTGGGAGTAGCCGAACAGGCCGGCCGGCGACTGGCCCATCATCTTGCGGGCCATCTCGGCGTTGGGATTCGAGTTGTCACACAGCGAGTAGAGCTCCTCCTCGCAGAACCAACAGGAGCCACAGCTGATCGTGAACGGGACGACGACCCGGTCGCCGACCTCGAGGTTCTCGACCTGGTCGCCGGTCTCGACGACTTCGCCCATCGGCTCGTGGCCGAGGACGTCGCCCTCGCGCATCCCCGGCATCCTGTCGTTGTAGAGGTGGAGATCGGAGCCACAGATCGCGGTGGCCGTGATCTCGACGATCGCGTCGGTCGGCTCCACGATCTCGGGCCGGGGAACCTCGCTGACTCGAACGTCCTTTTCGCCGTGCCACGTGAGCGCTCGCATCGTTTCGTCAGTCATAGCAGATCACCCCGTCCGCGAGCGGACGGTCTGTGTTCGGTCGTCGGCACCGTGCCCGTCTCCGCGAGACTCTTGAAGCGGTCCAGCGCCGTCCCGACGAGCGACTCGGGGACAACGTCGAGTCGCTCCGCGGCCGCGCTGCCGGCCGTCCCGCCCGGCGGGTCGAAGCGGACCTCGAGGGTCACCGTCGTCCCGCGGTCGCCCGGCGCCGGATCGAACGACAGCGACCAGGAGTCGAACAGCGCGCCGATCGATTCGTCGTCGACCGTCTCCCAGCGGAGCCGCTCGCCGGACTCGTCGGCCGCGATCTCCATCTCCCACGACAGCTCCCGGGCGAGCGGGCCGCCCGCGCTCCACCGGTAGCGGTCGTCGCCGACCGCGGAGACGTCGGCGAAGTGGCCGACGATGCGCGCCAAGCTCTCGGGGTCGCGCGCGAGGTCGGACAGTTCGTCGGCCGGTTTGTCGATCGTGATGGAGCGTTCGACCGGCTCCATCTCGCCGGCGTCGGTCAGGTAGTCGCTGAGCGTTCGGTAGGAGAGTGCGCCGCCGACGAGCGCGAGTACTGTCCCGCCCAGCGAGCGGCGCCGGAGGCCGAACACGACGAGGGCACCACCGAGGGCGACGGTACCCGCTCGTTTCCACCGGGATCGGTTCGGTTCCGCGGACGCTCCCGGGTGCATCGAGTTCGGTACGTCCTCGACCGCCGAATCGAACGAGTGTTCGGACATGATCAGGTACCTCCGTATTCGTTCAGCCACGAGCGCACGGCGCCGCCCAGCGCCCCGGTCGTACTCCCCAGATTGAGGATCTGGTAGCCCGACTCAGCTTTCTCGTTGACGTCGTCCATCCCGAAGCCGAGTCCGCCAAGCGGAACCTCGGCCTCGAGGGCCGCCTCTCGAATCTCCTCGATTCGCTCCTCGACCTCGTCGTGGGTCGGCTCGCCGGGGTGGCCCAGCGACACCGCGAGGTCGAGCGGGCCGGCGAAGACGAACCCCAGTCCCGGCACCTCGAGGATCTCCTCGATGTTGTCGACCGCGGTCGGGTTCTCGATCGTCACGCCGACGACGATCTCCTCGTCCTCGGTGCCCGCGTAGTCGTCGGTCGTCCCCCACCGACTCGCGCGGGGGCTCGCGAAGCCGCGCTTGCCGGGGTCGCCGTCGTACTCGAACCGCGAGGCCTCGACGGCGCGGCGCACCTCGTCGGCGGACTCGATCCGCGAGACGAACAGCGACCGGACGCCGGCGTCGAGCGTCTTCCGGACCATCCCGGGGTCGGGTTCCGGTAATCGGACGAGCAGTTCCGTCCCCGTCACGTTCGCGGCCCGAGTCAGCTCCTCGAGTCGGTCCCCGTCGAACGGGCTCGGCCCGGCATGCTCGAGGTCGATCCAGACGAAATCGAGGCCGAGTTCGCCGTAGAACTCGACCAGCGTCGGACCGTACGCGTTCTCGAGGACGCCGAGCGCGACGTCGCCGTCCGCGAGCGTCTGCTGTAGGAGATTGGTTCGTGGCGAGGTCGCCATAGGCCATCGACACGAACCGAATGGATAAAGCTTCGCGCTGAATTAGAAGTCCCGCTCCGCTCTCGAACGGTTTTGTTCTGACGCGTTGAACGGCGGCCCATGCGACACCTCGCGATCGACGACGTCGACTCCGATCCGTACGACGAGGAGCTCCACACCGATCGCCGCGCCCTCGCCGACCCCCTCGGGACGAACCACCTCGCGATCACGCGCTACGTCCTCGAGCCCGGCGAGCGGTTCAGCGGATCCGTCCACGCTCACGCGGATCAGGAGGAGGTGTTCGTCGTCCTCGAGGGGGAGGCGACGTTTGAGACGCGGGCTGAACCGAGCGAGGAAAGAGCCGATCCCGTCGACGAGGTGACAGTAACCGAAGGTGAGGTTATCAGGTTCGCTCCCGGAGAGTTCCAGTCGGGACGCAACGCCAGTGACGAGCGCGTCGTCGCGCTGGCGCTGGGTGCGCCGCGGGACAGCGAGGACGTTCGCATCGCCAGAATTCCCGCCCTCAACGACAGGAATATCGCGTGTCCCGACTGCGAGTGCGATCACATGCGGATCTCGAGAACCGATGAAACGGACTTCGAGTGTCCACAGTGTGGGGCGACGCTGGTGCTCGAGGAGTGAGGACTCGGGCTCAGTGAGCGAGGCACTGCAGAGTGGCGCCCGCGAGGACCACGACGAGCGCGCCGGCCGCGAGGACGGCCAGTCCGGGGACGAACGAGCCGGTCGCGTCGCGTAACGCTCCGACGAGCATCGGGCCGAAGAAGCCCCCGATCTCCCCGACGGCGAAGATGAAGCCAACCGCGGTGCCGGTCAGGCGAGCGCCGATCCCCTCGAGGTCCGGCGGAATCGCGCGGACGAGCGGCGAGATGCCGCCGACGCCGATCCCGGTGACGACGATGCCAACGAGGACCAGCGGGCCGGTACCGCCGACGATCACGCCGGCGACGCCGACGAACGCGACGGCACCGCAGGCCATCAGCGCGGGCCGCCGGAGTCCGTACCGGTCGGCCAGCTCCGGGACGGTGAGCACGCCGACGACGTAAGACGCTACCAGCAGGCTCGTGGTTTGGCCGGCCGGACCGGCCGCGAGCCCCCGGGACTCGAGCAGCGTCGGGAGCCACCCCTGCAGGCCGTGGTTCAAGAGCAGGTACATCGTCCCGATGACGACGACCAGCTGGAGTTCGCGGTGGGAAAGGACCAGCCGGAGGTCCTCGCGAATCGACTCGAGGGAGAAGCCGCCGTCGCCGTCCATCCGCTCGTCGATTCCCGCCAGGAGGGTGACGACCAGCCAGACGAGCCCGTAGGCGACGGCGACGACGCCGCTCCAGAAGAACAGCGGCCGCCAGCCGCCGAGCCACGGCCCCAAGATCGGCCGTCCGACGGCGAAGACGAGCGCCGAACCCGTCGACGCGCCCACGAGGTAAACGGCCGACGGGCGGCCGGTCCTCTCGGGCGGGAACAACACGCCGACCAGTTTCGGGAGGCCGAAGGTGATCGCCGTGGCACCGACGCCGAGCAGCAGCGTCACGACGAACAGCGACGGAAAGCCGGGCGCGAAACTCCGGGCGATCTGTGCGATCCCGTAGATCAGCACGCCCGCCGCGAGGCTCCGACCGGGCCCGATCCGGTCGACGGCGACGCCGGAGAACAGCGCCAGCGGGATGTAGGTCAGCGGCACCGCGCCCGTGAGAATCCCCGCCTGCGTGCTCGAGAGCCCCACGTCGTCGATGATCACCGACAGGTACGCCGGCAGCGAGAACCAGACGAACATCAGGCAGGTGTAGCTCAGCGCTCCGAACGCGACGAGTCCGTACTCCCGACGATAGCCGGCGCTCGAGCGACTCATTCGGACGAAGTGAGTGTCGGGCCACTCGAGTAGTTTGCTCTTCCGGTGGATAGCCCCGGGTTCGGGCGACGGGCGCCACCGACCGTTTTCCCCGTCGGCGCCGTTCGTTCGGTATGACGCCCGAAGAGCGAGCCGTCCTCGAGCGCGCCCGCGTCGCGACGCTGGCGACGGCCGACGGCGACGGTCGTCCCCACGCGGTCCCGATCTGCTACGCGGTGCTCGACCGCGAGGACGCCGGCGGCGACTCGACGTCCGACTCCGGTCACGACCTCCGACTCGTCTCGGCGATCGACGAGAAACCGAAGTCGACTCGCGACCTCCGGCGCGTCCGCGACGTACGGGCGAACCCGCACGCGACCGTGCTCGTCGACTACTACAGCGAGGACTGGTCTCGGCTCGCGTGGGTTCAGGTCCGAGGCCGCGCTCGCGTCGTCCCGCCCGACGGGGACGCCGAGGCGGGCGACGCAGAACGACGGACGGACGCGAGCAGCCACGACGCCGCCGTCGCCGCCCTCGAGTCGAAGTACGACCAGTACGCCGGCCACGACCTGTCAGAGCGCGCGGTCATCGAGATACGCGTCGTGCGGACGCTCTCGTGGGGAGCGCTCGAGGAGTACGCGGAGGGCGGCGAGGACGCGGCGGACGGTCGTAGCGCAGCGGAAGACTACGATGCGGAGTGAGGCGACACCGAGACGGTATCGCCGCGCTCGGGCGCCGTCGCGTCGAATCCGTCCGACCGCAGTTCCTCGGCGAACGCCTCGCAGCGGTCGCCGTGGTTGATCAATACCTCGTCGTCCCGATACGAGGCGAGGAACCCGAGGATCCCGTCCCGGTCCGCGTGCGCGGAGAAGTCGTACTGTTCGACCCGGGCGCTGATCGGCATCCGGCGGCCGTCGATCTCGGCGCTCCCGGTTTCGAGGAGGTCGCGGCCGGGGGTGCCCTCGACCTGGTAGCCGGTCATCGCGATCTTGTTCATCGGATTCGCCCGGATTTCCGGAATATAGGTCATGGCAGGGCCACCGGACAACATCCCGCTGGTGGTGATGATCGCGGCTTTCTGGTCGGTGATGCGCTTTCGCTGACCGTTTCGGCCGGTGACGAACCGCGCGTGGGAGATCGCCCGCCGGAACGCGTCGGCGTCGCGGACGAAGTCGGGGTACTGGCGCAGCATCTCGGTCACTCGCTTGCCCATCCCGTCGACGTAACAGGGAATGTCGTGTGCGTCGCAGACCAGCATCAGCTCCTGGGTGCGGCCGATCGCGAACGCGGGGACGACGACCGTGCCGCCCTCCCAGAGGGTCGTCTGCACGCTCTCGGCGAATCGCTCCTCGACGACGGCCCGGTCGTCGTGTTCGACGTCGGAGTAGGTGCTCTCACAGAGAACGACGTCGGCGTCGGGCCGCGCGGTCGTTCCCGAAACGAGCCGCTGGCCGCGCGGGGACGTCGTCTCAGCCGCGTCGCCCCGATGATCGTCGACGTGGAAATCGCCCGTGTAGAGCAGACGCGTCTCGCCGTCGTCGACGAGGACGTGCGCGCTCCCCGGGATGTGGCCCGCGTTGTAGAACGTCACCTCGTGGCCGGCCGCCTCGAACGTCTCCCGGTAGCCGTGGGTCTGCGAGACCTGCGTGACGCGCTGGACGTCCGTCTCGGTGAACGGACACTGCATCGTTCCGCCGTGGAGGTTCAGCGTGTCCTGAGCGAGCGTCAGCGTCAGTTCGTACGTCGGAGGCGTCCAGTGGATCGGCGGCCGCGCGTCGCCCGAGAGCAGCGCCGGTACGGCGCCGACGTGATCGAGATGGCCGTGGGAGACGACGACCGCCTCGGGCGTCGGCGTCTCGACGGGAAACTGCGGCGGGTTCGCCGTCAGCATCCCGAAATCGAGCAGCAGGGCGTCGTTCACGAGGATCGCGCTGCGACCCACCTCGCGAGCGCCGCCGAGAAATCGAAGCTCCATCGTTCGCACTGCGGCCTCGAGTCGAATAAGGGGTTTCAAAATCGACGCGGCGGCAGGGCTGTGGCGGATTCACGACGGCGAGATGCAGCGACCGAGGACAGGGCGGCGACGGAACGGCGCGGGACCGCGGCTACCGATCCCAGAGGCGCGACCGATCGGTCGTGGTCGTCGAATCGCGTGAGCGCCGCGCGTCGAGACCGTCGGTTCGACCGTGCCCGTCCTCGAGGACGCGATCGAGTTCCCGTTCGAACTCGGCCTCGCTGAGTTCGCCGTCGACGTACTGCGAGCGGAGGCGTTCCTCGCGGTCGTCGGACGACCGGGCGCCGTCGCGTCCGTACTCGGTCTCGAGATCGCCCCCTCCGCCGTCGTCTCGGAGCAAGGAGATGAGGCCGACGGCCGCGAGGACGACAACGGCGAGCATCGCGAGCGTCGCGACGGCCGTCACGACGGTCGCGACGACCGAGAGGACGATGCCGACGACCGTCGCGATGACGCTGAGCACGATGAACGCGAGCAGGAGGGCGCCTGCACTCTTGAGCAGGAGTGATCCGTGTCGGGGCATACCTGTAATTCGACGCACACGCACAAAAACCTACAGACGCTACGAGCCGTTGGAACGCGCCTCGCCGGAGACGGCCGCGAGCGGGGCCGTTCGCTTCGTGAGCCCGATGAGATAGACGTCGAGCAGGCAGATAATCAGAACGGCGAGGGGAACGGCGACGTCCAGGTAGCTGACGGAGTCGAACTGCAACGCCGTGACGAAAAACGGCTCGCTCACGGTGAATGCGCCCGACAGCGTCCGGGCGGAGAGGAACGCGATCGCGAGGACGTACAGCCCGAACCAGCTCGCCCCGCGTTTCCACTCGCCTAGATAGCAGTGGCCGAGCCCGGCGACGAACGCCGAGAGCGGGTACGCAGGCCAGATCGGACGCGAGAGTTCGCCGTCGCTCATCGGTCGTGACTCACCCGGAAAACGGCAGCCGCGTCGCCCGCTCGAGTCGGTCCAGCGGCGTCGAATCGGAGCCGGTCGTCACGACGGCGTCGGCCAGCGATTCGAGCGCCCCGCGGGCTCGCTCGAGGTGGGACTCGACGGCCGGACCGACCGAATCGGCTCCGTCGCACGGCGCCGTCCCCGCGGGCGTCTCGGCCTCGCCGGCGAGGATGCGAGCGGCGCGCGACCGGAGATCGGTGTCGGACGCGACCGAGGTCCGGGACGTGAGTGCGGTCATCACTGCGTGACTATACGTCCGCAGCGCCGTCCGTGTTTCGGTCGGCGCGCCGACGACGGCCGCGCCGAGCGCACCGGCGGTCTCGGCGAGCGTCGCCTCGACGGCCGCGGAGTCGATGGCGCCGCGTCGTTCGTCGACCAGCGCGGCGTCGGACAGGAGCAGGAAGCGACGCGCGAGCGCCGAGGACCCCTCGGTCAGCAGGCGGTACAGTTCGAGCTGGCGCTCCGCCGGAAGCGGCGCGTCGGCGACCGTCGCGTAGGCGCCGGCGTGGAGGTGATCGCTCGCCAGGAGGACGGCGTCCCGGTCCGCCGGGAACCGAACGTGCTCGAGGAGGACGGACAGCCACTCGGGCGTCGCGTCGGCCGTTTGGATTCGGGCGTCGTGATCGCCGCCGTCGGCGCCCGCCACCAGCGCGAGCCGGAGCCGAACGTACCCCTCGAGGAGGACGACGGACGTAGCGACGGGCTCGAGGAGGCGACCCAGTCGGTCCGAATCGGGTCGCGTGTGGGAGTCCGCGGTCTCGAGCCCGACCTCGCCGGCGCTCGTACACAGCGTCGCGGGCAGCGATCGGTCCTGGGGCGGCAGCGATGCGGTGGCCAGCGCTCGGATCGGCGCTGCGAGGCCACCGGTCGGCTCGGCGTGGCGCTGACGCTGGGCGTTCCGAGCTGCATCACCGGCGTCCTGCCGCGTCGCGAACTCGTCGGCCGTGGCGGGGTCGCTGTAGTCGGTCATCCGGAGGAACCACCGTCCTGTACCGAACGCGGTTCGCCGCCGGTCGACGAGTCGGCGGCGCGAACCGAGAGCCGCTCGGCGTCCGCTTCCGGGCGGATCCAGTCGACGACGGCCGCGAGCGAGTCGGAGCGGGCGAAGGGCGCGGCCGTGCTGCGATCGGTTCGATCGGCGGCGATCGGGGCGGTGAGGTCGGTGTCGCCGACCTCGCAGCGGGGCTCGTCTGTCGCATCCGCGATCGCACCGCGAGCGTCTGTGCAAGTCACTTACCGAATAGTCAGTCAGGGTCGAAAAAGTCGTTTCGGTTCACAGAAATGCAAGGAGAAAGCCCACGGGTTTCGCCGTGGGCGGAATCCGACACGAATACAGATGGTGCGAGGGGTAACCCCGACGCTGGCCGCTACTCCTCGTTTCGATACCGCCGGATTCCGAACTGCCCGTAGCCGCCGTAGGCGATCTCGAGCGACCCGATCCACCAGTTCCACCGGTCGGTCGGCGGCCCGTCGGGTGCGTCCGCGAGTTCGTCGAGGACCACCTCGTTCGTCAGCGGCACCCCGACGTCGTCCTCGTACCGGCCGGCGTCGGCGAGGTCGACGGCCTGTCGAACGACCACGCGGGACTGGCCCATCGTACCGCCGAACTCGTCGCGCAAGCGGACCTCGAGTTTCCCGGGATCGATGAACACGGGTTGTCGTAAGCGTTGCAAGTACTTGACTGTTCGAGCGGCGGCGATCGCGATGCTCGACCGATCCGTTCGATAGCGGAACCACACCGATCTCGATGGCCGGGAGGACGGCTCGAGCACCGCGAGAGCCGTCCGACCTACGGAAGAGCAAGCTCTTCCGAGTATCGCGGAAGCGAGCTTCCGCTCAACGGGGAAGGGCAGGTGTTCATCGATACCGACCGCGAGTGAGCGCCGCAGGCGCGAACGAGCGGGCCGACGACCGATGTGGAGTGAACGCAGTGAACAGAACGGAGGGAGGAGTGCTTTTCATCCAAGTTTTGCCGAGGGCGCGACGGAGTCGCGCCCGCAGTGCAAAAGTTGGGTGACGATCGATGTTCTTTTGACCGACGGTCCTCTTCCGTCGGGTATGGCAAGTTTCACTGTCGTCGTCGGCGACCCCGACTCCGGGTCGTCCTATCAGCTCGAGGCGGAGGAACAGGACGCGAATCGGTTTATCGGCAAGTCGATCGGCGAGGAAGTCGACGGCGGCGCGGTCGGTCTCGACGGCTACACGCTCGAGATCACCGGCGGCTCGGACGACGCCGGGCGACCGCTGAACCCCGAGGTCGCGGGCTCGAACCTCAAGGAAGTCCTGATGAAGGAACGCCAGACGGGCTACAAGC
Organism: Haloterrigena salina JCM 13891; assembly: GCF_000337495.1. Classification (GTDB taxonomy): domain Archaea; phylum Halobacteriota; class Halobacteria; order Halobacteriales; family Natrialbaceae; genus Haloterrigena; species Haloterrigena salina. The sequence goes on along the minus strand of NZ_AOIS01000027.1, from coordinate 33,714 downwards.
CGTCCCGCGACGGCGAGCGCCGCCGTATCACGGTTCGCGGCCGCGAGGTCTCCGACGCCGTCGCACAGATCAACGCCTCGATCGTCGACCGCGGCAGCACCGACGTCGACGAGCTGCTCGGCGACGCCGAGGACGGCGAGTAACAGACGAGTTTTTTCGGCTTATGGCAGATCGAATTGCGAGCGACCATCCGTCAGTGCAGACGGTTCGGTCGACCTGCGCGGAGACGACGACGGGCGTGCGCCTCGAGATCCCGGCCGACGACCGGGAGGCGTTTCCGACCGACGAGGTCGTCCGGATCGTCATCGAGGGCGAGGAACTGTTCGGCCGAGTCGAACGGGCGTTGACCGGCGACGACCTGTCGATTCCGGGCGTCTACGAGACGCCGGACGCGGCGCGCGATCCGAGCGGGGCGACGGATCGGCTTACCGAGTGGGTCGAGACGGGAAGCGTCTCGAGGGGCGGCTCGGTACTGATCGACGTCGTCGAGCCCGACTTCCTCTACGGGCTGCGTGCGCCCGGCGAGACGACCTACTACGACGCGTACGAACCGCCGAGCAACAGCTTGAGCGACATCGCGAAAGACCTCGAAGAGCAGTAACGGCTCGAAGCCGTCGTCAGCGAGCGGATATCCGAAGGGGAACCAACGATCGACAAACGGCGTCGCTACTGCGTTCTGATATCGGTGCGATCGGTGAAAATTCGATAGCGCGGCGAGTGGCCGCCGCTCAGAGCCGCGGCAGGAACGCGTACAGCAACAGCCCGAAGGCCAGATGCTGGACCATCGTTCGCTCGACGGTCGATCTGACGAACTCCTCGTCCGTGATGGAGTACTCCTTGGTTCGAACCTTCGCGTGCATCGACAGCACGCCCTCCTCCTCCAGCGCGTGGAGGCACGGATAGACGGTGCCGGGACTGAGTTGGGCGCCGAAGAGATGAGTCAGATCCGAGAGGAGTTCCTTGCCGTGGGTCTCCTCGTGCAAGGCGATCAGCATCAGGAGAATCTCGTCGAGATTCTCCTTGATCAACGCCTCGTCGAACGTGACGTCGTCGGTCGGCAGCGCCGCGTTGACCTGCTCCATTAGCTCGTCGAGCTCGCGCTCGACGTCCTTGGTCGACTCCGCCGTCGTTCCAAGCGAGATATCGTACGATTCCGACTGTGAATCCGCAGTCGCCGCCCTCGACAGTTCGTCGAAGACGGACTCGGTATTGTGGGTTTCCTCACGCATTGACGATCACCAGTGGGGGGTCCGTGAATGGAACCAGTAACGCCACGCGTCGGCCACGCACTGCCGCCGGTGACAGCGGCCCCAGTCACGACTACTGTGACCCTGGCACTGATACATATTAAACGACAGGGAACGGAACAGACAGCATCTTCGTAATTAGAACATATCTTGAGTTATAAAATAACTGTTTTATCGACTATTGGATATTACTGCGGCCTGTGCGGACTCAATAACGATGCGTACGACGGCAGATTTTCGGAATAGGTTGCATAGCTCTGATTTTATCTCAAAACGGACTAGTTCTTGGAAATTCTATCAGAAACCGAAGAGGGGAGGAGGGGAGATCAATACGTCGACGGGCCGTCCCGGATGATGCTCACCATCTCGTCGGGGTCTCCGTCCTCGTCGTCCTCGTCGATCTGCCGTTCGACGCGTCGTTCGGCCATCCGGGCGATCATGACGTGTTCCTCGAGATCGTCGCCGCGGATCGTCGCGATGTACTCGAGACTCTGAGCGTGGGTGCTAAACAGCGTTCCGCTGAGCGACTCGAGGGGGTATTCGAGGGTCGTCGGTTCGTCGTACCGCTTGTTGTGAATCTCGCCCAGGGAGAGGCCCCGCAGATAGGAGACCATCTGTTTGCGCACGAGCGGACTGATCCAGCCGAGGTTCTCGTAGTAGCGCAGGCAGTTGAGTGCCCCCGTCGTCCCGAAGGTTTCACCGAGAAAGCGGGCCCACTGGATGGTCGCGTCGGTCCGCCCGGCCGATTGTTCGAGCGTCTCGAGGTACGGTTTTGATCCGATCATGATGAGTGGCCGGCGTCTCCGGTCTATACGGTCAGCAGTCGCGGTAGTATCAAGAAGGTTCGGCCGATTACGAGCGATGAGTCGCCCGTCTCGACGATCGGTCACAGGTCTGTTGAGGTTACATCACGAAGTTGACCACGTACTGCGTGCTGGTCGCGACGAGCGCGCCGAGCCACGTGAGGAAGACGAAGTGGACCAGCCCGCTGAGCAGGTGGCCGCGGTCGGTGATCCGGATCATGATCGCCGACAGCGCGGCGTTGACCAGGACCGTCCCGAGCAGCAGATACTCGATGGTGACGAGGTCGTACTGTTCGGTGTGCATGAGGTCCCCCGCGACTCGGCTCTGCTCGCCCAGGTCCATCTCGCCGGTGATGTCCATCATGATCTCGACGACCTCGAGGCCGATGAAAAACGAGAAGACGCTCGCCGCGGTGATCCCGTAGAGGACGCCGATCAGCGTCGTCGTCGCCTGCTGGCGCTTCTCGCGGACCTTGAGCACCTCGTTCTGGTTCTTGCTGATCACGTTGCCCAGCACCTGCGGGTCGCCGCCCATCTGTCGGCCGACGACGTACATGTCGCCGAACTTCTGGATGAGGTACGACCCGGTCTCCGCGGCGAACAGCCGCCACGAGCGAACGTTGTCGATCCGCATGTTGAGTCGCTTGTAGAGGGCGTCGACGTTCGCGGTCAGCGCCCCGAAGTCCTTCTTGCGTAAGCTCTCGAGGACGCTCCCCGTCGAGGTCTGCTTGACGCTCTCGACGGTCCCCAGCGCCCGGATGAAGCTGGGGAACTCGCTGTCGCGGTCCTTGACTTTGCTCTCTTCCTCGCGGATGCGCCAGCCGGGCAGGAGGAGCGGCGTCACGGGGATCGCCGCGAGGATCGGCAGCGGTACCCGATCGGCGACGAATGGGAGATAGCCGAGGATAACGAGGAGGACGCCGATCGCGAGGAGGAGGGTGCCGCCGATACCGATCGCGAGCGCGCGCGGGATTCGTTTCATCGGCCCCTCTCCGTCCGTCTCCTCGATGTACCACGTCGGATCGTACGGCGACACCACGTGGATCGCGTAGACGAACCCGACTTGGACGATCGCGAACATGGCGATCGTCCCGGAGATGAGCAGCGTCGGACTCGTCCCGATCAGGATCGGCAGGACGATCGCGAACACGAGCACGAACGCCACCGACAGCATCATCGACATGTACAGCTCCTTCATCACGTCGAGTTTCGCCAGATCGGCCTCGTACCTGGTGACGAACTGCTGGATGATCGTGTCCTGTTCGTCCATCAGGAACTCGCTGATCTGCTGGCCGCCGCCGACCGTGTAGGCGAGTCGCTCGAGGAAGTCGGTCAAGAGCGGGCTCGGCGTCTGCTTGGCGCGGATCCGGCAGGCGTCGTCGAGACTCTGGTTCCACGTGTCGACCAGCGCGACGAGGTAGCCCATCTCCTCGGCCAGCGCGTCGTACTCGTCTTCCTCGGCCAAGGTGCGGAAGATTTCGACGCGGTTGATGTTCGTCATCGAGAGGACCGTGATGTGGGTCAGGAAGAGGTGAAAGCGCTGGCGGACCTGCTTTCGCTTCCGATCCTGAGAGAGTTTCGGGTAGACGATCGCGACGACCATCGCCAGCAGACTCAACAGGACGACCGGCAGGCCGACGAACAGCGGCAGCCCCAGCGCGATTATCAGCGCTACCCCGCCGATGAAGATCCCAAACGCCGGCGTGATCGCGAGGAGGAGATACCGCCCGGAGGACATCTCCATGGACGCGTACGCCGAGGTGAGCGACTCGAGGAACGATCGAGCGCTGGTGTCCGGCGCGGATTGGGTCTCTGTGGACATATACGGTGAGAAGCGGTGCGGTACTCAGGCGAACTGGTTGAGGTTGCGGATCCGGATCGGGAGGCCTTCGATGCCGTCGCGCTGGAAGTCGGCGATGGCCTTGTTGACCTCGTGGTAGCCCAGGATGTCGGCGTCGATCAGCTGTCGGATGATCTCGGCGCGCCGATCGAGTTCGTCGTAGATCTTGCGGGTGTCCTCGTACCCCAGCAGCGTCGCGATCTGCTCTTCCAAGACGTAGGAGTTGTTTCGGCCGGTAAAGGAGACGTCGTCGTCGCGGGGGTCCCACTTGAACGCCTGCCGGGTGACCACGCCGCCCTCGTAGTCGGAGTAGCCTTCGATCTCCTGGACCGAGGTAACCCGGCGGAGGACGTCGTCGCCCTGTTTGACCCGGTTCTGGAACAGGGCGACGTCGCAGTTGTCCATGAACGTCTCGGGAACGTTGATCGGGGCGCCGGTAAACCGCTGGATCATCGAGACGATGTCGCTGGCGTGGAAGGTCAGCATGACCGGGTGACCGGTCTGGGCCGCCTGGAACGCCATCTGCCCCTCCGCCCCGCGGACCTCGCCCACGATGATGTAGTCGGGACGGGAACGGAGCGCGGCCGCGACCAGGTCGAACATGTCGACGTCGGCCGACTCGTCGCCCGATCCCTCGCGGGTGAGCAGTTGCTGCCAGGTGTCGTGGGGCGGAATGACCTCGGCGGTGTCCTCCGCGGTGTAGATCTTCGCGTCTCGAGGGATAAACGAGAGCGCAGCGTTCAGCGTCGTCGTCTTCCCCGATGCCGTCTCGCCGACGACGAACACCGTCTGCTCGTTCTCGAGACAGAGCCAGAGGTACGCCGCCAGTTCCGGCGAGATCGTCCCCCACTTCGTGATCTGGAAGACCGACAGCGGGATCTCCTCGCCCTGACGGATCGTCAGCGAGGGCCCCTGCACGGAGACGTCGTCGGAGTAGATGATGTTGATACGCGAGCCGTCGGGCAGCGTCGCGTCGATCACCGGGTCGGAGTCGCTGACGGGGTGGTTCATCCGCTCGCCCATGTTTCGCAGCCACTGCTCGAACTCCTCGGGCGTGCCGAAGTCGACCGTCGCCTCGATCATGCCGTAGGTGCCGTGATCGAGGTAACACTGCTTTGGTCCGATGACGTGGATGTCCTCGTTCGCCGGGTCGGTCATCACGGGCTCGAGCGGCCCGAGCCCGACGATGTCCCGCTGGAGTTGGTAGCGCAGCCGGTCGAACTGGTCCTGCGAGAGGGAGATCTTGCTGGTCCCGAAGGACTTGAGTCGACCGATCGACTGGCCGGTGATCCCCGACGTGACCTCGACGACGTCGTCGAGGAGTTCGTCCAAGTGCTCCTCGAACTCCTCGTTGTCGCCGGGCGCCGGTCGCGTGACGCTCTTGTCGAGGATCCGGCGACGGATGCGGTCGTACAGCTCCTCGTCCTCGCCCTCGAGTGTCGGCTCGACGCAGTAGTAGGTCGTGCTGATCCCCAGATCGCCGTAGACGTGACAGAAGATCGGTTCCTCGGCCACGTAGATGACGTTAGGCCGGTGGGATTCCCACTCGCTCGAGGGTTCGTCGATGAGCTTCGGGTACTCGTTGTACTCCTCGTAGAACCACTCGAGATGTTCCCGGAGATGGGGGTACTCGTCGGCCAGCGCGTCCAGTTTGTTCTCGAGTCGCGCGGTTCCGAAGTCCGACATTTACGCCACCGTCCTGCTGACGATCGAGATGCCACGGCCCTGCTGAACGCTGAAACCGATGGAGTCGTCGACCGGGCTCTTCATGTTCTGGAACCGTCGCACCAACACCTTCCGTCGGATCTCCTGACCGACCGTGTTCGTCTCGATCTCGAAGTAGACGTCGGCTACGTTCCGCAGCGGCCGTAACGCGTCGTCGCCGACGCTCGACGGATCGACCGTCAACACGACCGTCTTGTCCTGCATCGTCACCTGCCGGAGAAACGAGACCAGCCGCTGAATCACGTGGTCCTCGTCGCCGTCGTCGATAACCGCCTCGTAGTTGGGGTCGTTGCGCAACAACGCCGAGAGCGTGTCGACGTAGACCACGTCGGCCTTCCAGAGCGTCTTCGCGCTCGCAAAGCGAGCGAGCAGTTGGCGCTTTTTCCCTTCGTCGTGCGTGTCGACGTTTGCGTGGAGGAACAACAGCTGTTCCTCTAATAGGAGGTCGACGACGTCGTAGGACAGCGAATTCATCTGCTGGACGAACTCCCAGGACTCGAGTTCCGTCGAGATGTAGGTGACGTAGGTCCCTTCGGTGGCCATCCCGTAGGAGAAGCGCTGGGAGAGCGCGCTCTTGCCGGCGCCGTCGACACCCTCGATGAGCACGACGCTGCCCTCGGGGATGCCGCCGCCGATGGCGTTGTTCACGCGGTCCCGCCCTGTCAATCCGATGGAGTGGTAATCGGTCATGGCACGTAGAATCGGAGCGTTTCCTCGTCGCCGTTGACGATGACGACGATCCGGTGCTCGGTCCCCGGTTCGAGTTGCTGCTCGAGTTCGAGTTCGGCGACCTCGCCGCGTCGCCACGTGTTCGAACTCCCTTCGCGGACGGTGAACGTAGCCGACTCGCTCGAGACGTACGCACCGTCGATCAGTACGTCGAGTGCAGAGCCGTCGCTGGCAAGGGTCTTTTGGCCGGTGTTCTTGATGAGCACGGAGACGGTTCCGTTCCCGTCGCTCTCGTTGTAGATCGCATCGCTACCTGGATCGCTGATGATCTCGATGTCGGTGTCGATCTGCTCTCTGACCTCGCCGCTGTAGGTGTCGATCGAGCCGCTGATCTCGGTGACGTTGGTCACGAGGGTCCCGGCGACGCCGGCCGCGACGAGCATCGCCGCGATAAAGAGGATCAGCGACGAGACGGAGTCACTCGCCATCGATCACACCCCCGTCTCCGTCGCGGCGACGCCGTGTTCGGTCACGAGCTTTACTCTGTCCGGTCGATCGGCGGTCGAGACGACGATCGACAGCGTTTCGCCGGGCTGCCACAGTTCCCGGCCGGTGGTGCCGTTGACTCGAACCTCGAGCCACTCGTCGTTGGGCTCGTACGCGCCGTCGACCAGCAGGTCCGTGTCGGCGACCGCCAGCGTCGTCGAGCCGACGTTCGTCGCGTTCACGGTGAGATTGTCGCTTGAATCGTTGTAGGTCGTCGCCTCGAGTTCGATATCGGTGTTGCGCAGGTCGAGCGACCGGTCGTCGCGGTCGTCGATCGCGGCCCGCCGGTCCTCGTGGGCCGTCTGGATAACCGGATACGCGATCCCGACGGCGACGAGCACGCCGACGAAGAGGATCGCGGCCGCGCCACTGGTACTGAATCCCATTCCTGGTCACCTCCGATCGGTCACGAGGTCGACCCCGCCTCCGCCGGTTCGTCGGTTTCGACCTCCCGCCTCGTCTCGTGGATCTCCTGTAGCTTCATGATGTACGTGTAGCTGTCCGCGTGGTCCTCGGCGGTCAGCTCCTCAGGCGTCGAGCCGGGATCGACGTTCATATCGAGGTCCGGCCCGCTGAGCACGCTCTCGAGGTGCGTCTTGACCTCGTCGTCGATCCAACCGATCTCGGCGTAGTAGGAAATCGCCCGCAGGGTCGCGGCCGATCCGCCCGTCCTGACTAACTGGGTGAGCCACTCGAAGACGATGATGTCTGTCGCGTACGTGTCCGCGAGCGTCGTCAGCGTCGCGTCGTCCGGCTCGTCGCCCGTCGACTCGTCGTCGTGCTCGCCGTCCGCGGCCCCGGACGACGCGTCCGAATCGTCGACGCTGTCCGTCGCCTGTACCTCGACGTGCGTATCGTCTCCGTCGGCTGCCTCCTCGTCGAACGTGATCGTCTCGCCGTCCGACGGCTGGGCCGCCGCGGCGTCCTCGATCACGCCCTTGAGGTCGTCGAACGAAACCGTCTCGTCGCCGTCGGCGTTCGACTCCATGCTGGCCTGGATCCCGGATCCGTCTGTCGCCCGCGTCTCGGCGCCCGCTTCGTCCTCGCCGAAGACGCCGAAGCCGTTCTGGGCTTCGCCCTCGCCGGTGAACGGGTTCACGTCGTCCGTAACCTGATCGTAGACGCCCAGCAACTGCTGGACGCGCTCATTCATCTCCTCGACCTGCTCCGCGACGTGTTGCTGTGAGTCCTGGACCGACCCCAGCTCGTTTTCCTTGTCCTCGAGTTCGTCCTCGAGCTCCTCGATTCGGTAGTAGAGGTCGTCGATATCGTCCTCATCGTCTCCGTCCGCGGAGCCGCGTCCGAACAGACCGCTCCCACCGCTGCTCTCTTCCTCGGCGTCGGACTCGATGTCGTCGTCGGCAGCTAGATCAGCGGGGGCTCCCGCGGATTCGTCGCCGGATTCCGGCGCGCCGGCCGTCCCGGCGCCCTCATCCCCATCGAACTCGTCGCTCTCTCGGTGCTGCTCGCGCTGGCGGCCGCGACGGCCGCCGCTGTTACTGAGGAAGTCTTCGATGAGTTCGCGGAGGGTTGCGAGTCCGAAATTCATAGGCTCCTACACGAAGTCCCGACGCGGCGGGCTCGTCGTCGCGGGCGGCTCGAGCGCGAGCTCCGGCTCGCAGACGCCAGCGACAACGGACGATGGTTCCCCTGATACACGTCGCAGACTCATACTACTCCTCAGTAGCGGGCAAGGTCCTAAAGGTGTACGCTCGAGTTCGCGCCGCGTTTCGAATCGTGAGTCGAGTCTCGATACGCCGACTGAAGTGATACAGAGCTTGATAGTCCGACTATCCGTTGTCCCGGCTGGGGTGCATCCCCAGATACTGTGATGCCACCGATCTCGCCACACGCCGGCCTTCGACGGGACAGCGATCGAGTCCCGTCGCCACGCCCCTCGAGGGAGCGACGGGCTCGCCCCGTCAGGTCGGCGATCGACGTCCACGATATGGACGGCCGGACGCGTCGCACGCGGTGTAATCGCGACCCGTCGTGGGCGAGCGCGGCACGCAGGGTGTACGCACTATGTTCGAAACTATAACAGAAACCGAAGACCGCGGTCAGGTGGGTATCGGTACCCTCATCGTGTTCATCGCGATGGTCCTGGTCGCAGCGATTGCAGCAGGAGTATTGATCAATACGGCCGGAACGCTACAGAGTCAGGCGTCCGACACGGGTTCCGAGACGCAGGAAGCAGTTGCGAATCAGGTTGAAGTCGTTCACGCGAGCGGAAATGTTGACGCTGCTGGTGACTATGTTGATCAAGTCAATATGACGATCATGAAGTCGGCAGGTTCCGGAGCGATCGACCTGTCCTCAATGACCGTACAGTATACCAGTGACAAGGACGACGTGACACTCACGTACAACGATAGTGCAACGCCGGCAACGCTATCCAGTGGGACGGAATTCGCCACCGCAAATATCACTGGATCTGGCGATGATACTGAACTACTAAACACAAACGACCGCGTCAAACTTTCCATCGACGTTGCGTCGATCAATGGCGGTAACGGTCTCGCTGGTGGCGGCAGCGCGACAGTTTCGCTCGTCGACCAGTCCGGTGCACAATTCACGTACGGTATCAGCGTACCGTCGACCTTCGGCGACAAGCAGGTCGTGGAGGTCTAAACTGATGTTCGAGAAAATCACAGAAGCTGAAGACCGCGGTCAGGTGGGTATCGGTACCCTCATCGTGTTCATCGCGATGGTCCTGGTGGCGGCGATTGCAGCGGGCGTATTAATCAACACGGCTGGGACACTGCAGAGTCAGGCCTCCGAGACTGGCTCCGAAACCCAGGAAGCCGTCGCCAACCAAGTCGAAGTCGTTCACGCGAGCGGGAACGTTACGGAGATTAGTGGTGCCGATTACGTCGACAAAATCAACCTTACTGTCATGAAGTCGGCAGGGTCGAACGCGATTGACCTATCGTCGATGACTATCCAGTACACCAGTGACAGTAGTGATCAGACGCTTACTCACGGTGGGGAGGGCTCTCCAGCAGATGGAACAGTGTTCGGCACGCACAACATCACTGGTTCTGGTACGCATGAAGAGCTCCTCAATACCGACGACCGGGTTAAAGTCGAGATCAGCGTCGGCGATATCGAAACGAATGGGCTCGAAGGTGGCGACAGTGCGACAATCAAACTCATCGACCAGTCCGGTGCACAGTTCAGCTACGGGGCCAGTGTACCGTCGACCTTCGGTGACAAAGAGGTCGTTGAGGTCTAAGCACTTCACAGCAACTAGCTAACTGACACATGACCCCGGAGCCGACGCAGGACGACAGCGTGCTCACCCCTGACGAGTTGCAGTTAAACGACGAAACTGTCGCCGACCTCGGTGAGAACCGCTATCTCGTTCGCTCGGACGAATCGCCCGCCGCGGACGCAGTCACAGGGACTGCCGACGCCGCGAGTACCGACGACGACTCGAGTCGCCTCACGCAACTCGAGTCCGAATCGTCCGATCACGCACACGATCCACGCGAACGACTGTCCGACGCGTCCGAACCGCATGGGGTCGATATTACGTTAAAAACCGACGGAGAGATTGCACATCACCACGCGGCGTCCCACGACGTCCGCGAAGTGTTCGTCGATCTCTTAACGTGGTACGCCGGCCAGCTCGACGACGACATGACGCCCAGCGAAGCGCTGCAGGTCATGCTGGCCGCATCCGATCTCGAGACCTGATCACCGTCGGCTCGAGACGGTCATTACAGGGAATACAGCAGACGGCGTGTCTCATTTTCGGCGGTCATTGTACTCTGCCGCTCTCATCTCCATAGCAGAGTCGGTCTAATTCGGTTCGTTGCGACCGGATTCACACGTACCGCGCCCAACGGAAACGATTCAATACGGCAGATCGGTTCGTGGGTATTACGTACTACAGCAGCTGAGTCACACGCCACCCGAGCACACCGGGAGACACGACTCAGTGTTCGATATCATCCGCGTCTTTTTGCGGGTGCCGTTGCGACTGAACGGTATGCAACACGAGTCCTCCCCGTCCAGACGACGGTTCCTCGGCGCGGCTGCCGGGAGCCTCGCGACGGTCGCGACCGCCGGCTGTCTCGGCTCGCTGGTCGGTGGCTCCTCGTCGGCGACCGTAATCGAACCCGTCGAACCCTCCGAACCCCGGGAGGGTTCGCCGGGCGAGTTCTACTACTTCCTGGAGGAGAACGGGATCGCGGTCGACGAACTCCTCGAAGACAGCGGCGAACTCTACCTGACCTATCGATCAGACGCGGAAACGGTCGACGAGTCTAACGAGGAAATCCAAATCATCTACGAGGTCTACAGGCAGGCGCTGATCGACCGCGGTTCGGATATCTCCTTCCTCTACTCCGAGATCGCGAACCCCTTCGACGAACAGGCGCTTGGCTGGGGGATCAATTCCGAGTGGCTCACCGCGGCCGATAGCTCCAATACTGGCGGGAATACGTCGGCCGGCAACGAGACGCCTGACGGCTCGGCCGAGAACGAGACTGCCGAGAACGAATCGGCCGCTAACGGGGTCGATATGGTCGAGGTGATGATCTGGAGCAACATCATGAACTCGAAGGTATACGAGGAGGATCTCGAGAACGGCAACTCCGACCTCAAAGAGGAAGGGAAGAACGTCGAGAACGGCGACGACCTCGAGAACGAGAGCGCTGATCCCGGTACGAACGAGTCCGACGAGCGCTGACTACGTCGTAACTGGATCCTCCGAGCCGTTTTCGTCGTCTGGGCCGCCACCGTCGGCCGTCGATCTACGACCGTGGATGAGACCCGTGTTCCGCAGTTATCGCGGCGACCAAATCGGAGTTGGACTCACAGCCTACGATCCCACGTCCACCCGGATGACGCGTCCTTTTTCCACCTCGAGCGACAATCCCGGTCTATGACCGACCCACGCGAGGAGTTTCTGGCCGGCGAGCGGCCCGACGACGTCGCACTGTTTCTGGCCGACTCGTACGTCTCCGACGACCGCTTAGCTGAGTTCGGCGAGCGCGTCGAGGACGGCGTTCTGATCGTCGTCGACGGCGAACGCGGCCGCAACGCCTTCGAGGCGGCGACCGGCACGCAGGCGATGCAGTTCGCCAAGTCCGCAATGGAACTCGAGGGAATCATCGAGGACGACCTCACCGGCGGGCAGTGTCCAGAGGCGCCGGCCGATGAGGACCATTCGGTACAGTTCGTCTTCGCCTTCGCCGAGGAACAGAACGAGGACGTCGGCGGCATCTACGCCGAGGGCGATGTCGTGCACGCGTACGCGAAGTGTACGTGCGGGACGGCGTACTCGGACAAGTGGAACGTCCCCGACGCCGACGTCGACGACTGACCACGCGGGCGGACCCGAACGCAGGTTTCAGCGGTAGGGCGCAGGCTTTTGCGGCCCGCACGGCTAGTTCGGGCTATGAGTTCGTTCGAAACGCCGCGCGAGACCCGTCGAGGATTCGGCCTCTCGAGTCGCGAGGTACAAGTGATCGGCGGCGCGAGCGTCCTGATGGCGATCAACGTCGCGGTGATGTACGCGATCGCGACGACGCCGCTGACGCAGGTCAACGAGTACCTGTTCGCGGCCCCGATTATCGGCGCGGTCGTCTACGGCGCGGCGATCATGGCCGGTCAGTACGTCGCCCAGCGAGGCGTCGAGGGCGGGGATATGGGAATCGCCTTCGTCGGGATGGTACTCTTGCAACTCGCGTTCGGAATTTTCGGCGCGGGCGTGCTCCGTTTCGCTCCGCGAGAGAGTCAGCTGACGATCCTCGGGATAACGGCGGTCGTCGTCGCGCTCATGACGGCGGTGATCTCCGGCTACGTCTACGCGCGCTCGAAGACGTTCGAGAGCTGGGGGACGTACGCGGGCTACGCGTTCATCGGCCTGTCTCTTATACACATCTCTGATGGCGC
>NZ_AOIS01000027.1:0-20975 GCF_000337495.1 Haloterrigena salina JCM 13891 | reverse complement strand
AGAGATGTGTATAAGAGACAGGTCGCGCTCCAGACAATCGGCGTCTACGTCGCCGTGGCCGGCGTCTTCGTCCACGTCCTGCAGCTCGTGATGCGGTACGTCGCGCAGCGGTAGCAGGTACGGTCTCTCAGCGGTACCGAATTCTACGCGAGCATCAGTACGGAATCGGGGGAAATGAGGATGGGAGCGATAGCGACGATTGACGGGATGGATGCCGGCAGGATGCAGGAGCTCGGATTCGACACGGCCGAGTGGTTATGAAGGGAATCCTGCCGTACGTAGACGATCAATAGTCTCCCCATTAGTGATAACTCCAAAGTCGTTTGGGATTCCGACGAGCGAGAGAACTGCACCCGATAGGGGGAGGACGCTCGCGCTCCCGAATCGACCGCGACGGCCTCGAGTCGGCCGTCCGTTCCTCCGTCGGGTTACGTCTCGTCGGTCGCCGCGTCGGCGTCTTCGTTCTCGTCCGCGACGACCTCGCGGAAGGCGTCGAGGATGACCTGCTTCGTCACGGCGCCGCGGGACGTCCAGTGGTTCGCGTAGTCGAGCATGTCGTCGTAGATGTCGGGCTTGCAGCCCGCGGCCTTGGGGTGGCCGCCGCCGTTTACCTTCCCCGCGACCTCGTGGCAGCGGTCGAACGCGTCGGTGCCTCGAATCGAGGCGGAGCCGGCGGGTTTGACGACGACCGAGGCGTCGGCGCCCTGCTCGCGCATCCCCTCGGCGACCTCGTTTTGCGAACAGCGGCCGTAAGTGACCCCGACCGTGTAGTCACCGATTTCGCGGAACTCGGCGCGGGCCAGCGCCCGATCGATCAACGCCTCCTTCTCCTCGCGGCGCTCGGTGAGGAACTCCCGGACCCACTCGGGGAGGTCGACGCCGTACTCGCGGACGACCTCGACGTACTCCGCCGGGTCGGTCCAGTAGGCGTAGTCCGCCAGATCGTCGCTGCGCGGATCCTCCCGCAGCCAGAGGTCGTGATCTCGGGTCACGGCCGCCAGTTCCTCGTACACCGGCGAGAAGTCGTACTCGAGCGACCGGTAGACGACGTCGGCCGAACACTCCTCGTCGGAGTCGCCGACGACGAGGTCGACGCCGGCGTCGCGGACCGCCTGCGCGACGTCGTCGTTCCACTGATGATGGTCGTACCACGAGACGCGGTCGGCGGTCTCGAGGGCCGCCTCGAGTTCCTCCTCGACGTACTCGTACCTGTCCGGCGCGAGATCGCAGACGAAGAGATCGATCCCCTCGTCGCCGAACTCGGCGACGCGGGCCAGCGCGTCCTCGACGTCGTGGGGGCTGGCGGGGATCAGGGCTACTTCGTGGGGCGTGGGCTCGGGGTCCTCGAGCGGATCGACGGCCTCGCCGGCGAGTCCCGCCGCCACTTCGTCGGTATCGTCGACAGCGTCGGCAGCATCTGCGGCGTCGGTCGGCACGTCGGCGTCAGTAGATTCGTCGGCGTCGTCCTCGTCGTCCGGCTCCGGGACGTTCTGCACGTCGTCGTAGGCCTCGCGGAGCAGGGCGACGCAGGCCAACCCGTCGGCGTCGGGGTCGGCGATGACGGCGACTCGAGCGCCTTCGAGGGCGGCCGCGGCCTGCTCGTCCTCGACGTCCTCCTCGAGCGCGTCGGGCAGGAAGAAACCGGTTCCCGGGAGCACGGACTTGCGGGCGAGCGGGAGATCGCCGCTGTCGATGAGTTCTTCGTCCATGGCAACGACTGCGTGACGGGTCCGGAAGTAATCGCCGGTCTCGGCCGTCGAGGCGCGACGGCGTCGGTGCCAGTCGCCACTGAAAGTCAGTGCACACCCGATCGCACGGCTGTCGTGCGATCGGTGTGTGAATCTGTTCCAGTTGTTATTGTAGAACTCGCTGCGCGCGGCTCAGGCGGCGCCGGCCGCCTCGTCGTCGCCACCTTCACCGGCGGGATCGAGTTGTCGAACCGTCAGGACGGGAACCGGCGAGGTACGGACGACCCGCTCGGCGACGCTCCCCAGCAGCAGCCGGTTCTCGCCGTGGCGACCGCGGGTCCCGGTCGCGACCAGATCGGCGTCGATCTCGCGGGCGTACTCGCAGATCTGGGCGGCCGGCCGGCCCTCGCGGACGGCGGTGTCGATCTCGAGGTCCGCGTCGGCTCGCTCCTCGACCGTCGCGAGCGCGGCGTCGGCGGTCGTCTCGAGGGCGGTCCGCAGTTCCGCCCGGAGCTGTTGGGGCGAGGCGTCGACCTCGCTGGCGTCGACGACCGAGAGCGCGTGGACCTCGGCGTCGAAGCGGTCGGCGAGATCGAGCGCGACGTCGACGGCTCGCTTGACGCTCTCGGAGCCGTCGGTGGCGACCACGACCGTATCGAACATGCACGGGGGTTACAGCCGAGACGGCTTAAACACCGGCGGCTCCGCCCCGCGAGCGGGCGGTCGTGGGGTGGCTTTTTTGTGACGGGGGACACACCACCGCGTATGGTCAGTGAGCCGGTTACCGTCGACACCGTACTCGCGCCGGTCGACGGGAGCGAGGAGTCCGCCACCGCCGTCGAGTGCGCCGTCGCCGTCGCCGACCGCTACGACGCGGAAGTCCACGCCCTGTACGTACTCGGCAGGGGCGTCGTGCAGGGAATGAACGCCGGCACCCTCGAGGAGGACGACGTCGCGGAGGATACGAAGGGATTCTTCGCGGACATCAGGATCATCGCGGATGAGGCGGACGTCCCGCTCGTGACCTCCGTCGACGACGGCTTTTCGCAGACGCGTAAGACGCGCCACCCCGGCAACGTCGTCCTCGATACCGCCGACGCCGTCGACGCCGACTTCATCGTCCTTCCAAGGGAGCCGGTCACCGAAACCGCGTCGGCCGAAGTCCTCGAGCGGGCCGCCGAGTACGTGCTCTCCTACGCGAGCCAACCGGTCCTGTCGGTGTGAGTTCGCAGAGGCGGTGACGAAACTGAGCACCGTACTCTACGGAGTAGGGCGAGGAGTTTCGCCGACGTCGCTCCGCGACGCGTCGACCCTGGACGAGTACCGAACCGCGAAAAGGGATGTGACGGGAAGGATTCGAACCTTCGGCACACCCGTGGAACGGGCGTGTGTTACGCTACACCACCGCCACGCCGACTGCATCCGCTACGACACCGACTTTCTCGATATAAGTGCGGGACGGTTCTCAGCCAGTGATTTTCTGGAGAGCGAAACGGGTTCCCGACGGCCGGGTAGACCGGATCGTCGAGACCGAGTTCGCGGACGAGGCCGCGGAGACCCGCGATCCGATCGCCGAGGCTGCAGAGAGATGTCCGTTCGCTACAGCCGAATCGCCATCTCCTGTTCGAAGCTCTCGGTGCCGGTCGCCTCGAAGCCGACCCGTTCGTAGAGCGCGATCGCGGGGTTGTTCCAGCGCTCGACGGTCAGCCACACCTGTTCGATCCCGATGTCGCCGGCGTGACCGAGTAGGTGCTCGAGCAGTTTCGTCCCAATCCCGGCTCGCTGGTACTCCTGGAGGACGAAGATCGCGAGTTCCCACTCGACGTCGCTGCGGTCCTCGACCGCCGACGGGTCGTCGGTATCAGGGACAAGCATCGCGTGGGCGACGACGTCGTCCTCGTGGTAGGCGACGACGTTGACGCTCTCGTCGGCGATCGTCTCGAGCCAGTTGCGGATGCGCGACTCGCCGGTCGGCGGGATCCCCTGGGCGCGGTCCGTTGGGTCGAACGCGACGTACATCTCGACGACGTCCTCGAGGGTCTCCTCGAAGTCGTTCGTGGCCCGGATCTCGATCGATCGACCCTCGCGGTCCTCGACCGTCGTCGGCGGCGAGGGGAACGGTCCGGCCGGGTCGTCCGGATACGGTCTCGTTCCGGCCATCGTTATCGCACCAGTTTGACGGTCGTCGGGGCGTTCAGCAGGACGAATTCGGTGATCGGGCCGAGCTGGATCTTGCCCATCGGGCTCAGGGTGCCGCCGCCGATCACGAGCTGGTCGAACTCGCCCTGTTCGGCGTGGTCGACCAGCGCACTGCCGGGGTCGCCCTCGAGGGTGACGATCTCTGCGTCGATGCCGGTCTCGGTCAGCAACTCCTCGGTCCGCTCGACCATTTCCTCCTGCGAGCGTTTCGACTCGGGCTTTTCGACGACGGCGATGGTGAGATCGTCCCCGACCTCCCGCGTGCGCTCGATCGTCTGCTGGAGCGTTTTGAGGGATTCGTCGCTCCCGACGAGGCCCACTAAGACGTTCATATCCATGCATGTGCGCCGGTGGACGAAAACCGTTGTGCCGCGGTCGGGTACGCGGCGGCTCGAAACGGCTGACTCGAGTGCGAGTGAGACTGTGCCAAACGGTGGCGCAGACCTTGCGCAGGACGACGACGTTAAGAACGTGTGGTGAGTACGTTGACCGAATGAGTGATGCGGCGCTCGATGTCGTGGAGTTCCTGCTCACGACGAGCGTGTATTCGGACGACCGAACGCTGGACGAGAACGATCTGCCGCCGGCGTATCGCCGCGTGTTCTGGACCGGCGGCGTCGAGAACGACGGCGACGGCGACGACGACGAGTCGGGACGCACTCCCGCCGGCATCAGTCGTCCGCTCTCGGTGACGACGACGACGGCCCGGGAGGCGACCGACGTCAGTCGGCCGTGGGAGGCCGTCTCGGAGCTGATGTTCACCGAGCGCGACGAGTTCTCGGGGACGATCACCCTCGCCCAGCAGGGGATGGCAGAGAAATGGTTCGCCGAGCGCGTCGACGACAGCCGACTGCGCGAGAACCCGACGCTGGCGAAACACTTCGCCGAACACGAGGAGTTCGGCGAGACGTTCGACGTCACCCACGAGGAAGCGCGAGAGGAAAACCGGCCGATCCAGGCCGATCGGGTCTGGATCGACGGCCTCCTCGAGGAGTACTTCGACGAGGAGGAAGACGAGGAGATGCTGGATCTCGTCGAAGTTCGGGCCCCCGAGGAGGTCGACATGTCCCTCGACGACCTCGTATTGACCGAGGATCAAGAGAACGAACTCGACAAGATCTCGAAGGCGATCGAACACCGGGACTACCTCTCGAACATCGGCCTGCGCGAGATCGGAAAGCTGCTGTTCGTCGGCCCGCCGGGCACCGGGAAGACCTCCACGGCGCAGGCACTGGCCCAGGACATGGACCTGCCGTTCGTCGAGGTCAAACTCTCGATGATCACGAGCCAGTACTTGGGCGAGACGGCCAAGAACGTCGACAAGACCTTCGAGGTCGCAAAGCGCCTGTCGCCCTGTATTCTGTTCATCGACGAGTTCGACTTCGTCGCCAAGACCCGCAGCAGCGACGAACACGCCGCGCTCAAACGCGCCGTTAACACCCTGCTCAAGAGCATCGACAACATCTCGCTGATCGAGGACGACGTCCTGCTGATCGGCGCGACCAACCACCCCGACCAACTCGACGACGCCGCCTGGCGGCGCTTCGACGAGATCATCAACTTCCCCAAGCCCGACAACAACATGCGGGCGGACATCCTCTCGCTGATCACCCGCCGGATGGAGATCGACGAGTTCGATCCCCACCTCATCGCCGAGGCCACGCAGGGGCTGACCGGCAGCGACCTCCGGATGGTGCTCCGCGAGGCCGTCCTCGAGGCCCTGACCGAGGACCGGACGACGCTGACCCAGGAGGACCTGCTCAACGCCGTCGAGGAGTTCGAGGAGCGGGACACGCTGAAGAACATGGACATGATGGGCGGCGACCACGACGCGCTGGTCGCCGGCGGCGACCTCGGGAAGGCCAGCGACGGGGGCGAGCCGAGCGGTCACTCGCACGACCACGACCACGATCACGATCACGACCACTGACCGCTGTCTGCGGTCGACCGATATTCTGAATCCGCCCGCAGCCGACCCATATGCTGACGTCTGCTCGCGACGCGTCGCATCCTCGAGTCGCGCGGGGCGTTGGCCTGCGTAACTGTCAACTGCTCGCTCCGTGTCGTACCCGTATGAGGGATTTCCACGCCCACACGAACTATTCCGACGGGAAGTTTCTGCGCGGGATGGTCCAGGCCGCCGAGGAGGCCGGCCTCGAGGGGATCGGGTTCACCGACCACTGCACGGTTTCGTCCCGCGAGGAACCCGCGACCGTCCGGAACGTCTACGGCTTCAATCTGGATCTGACCTACGAGCGCCGCCGCCGAGCGATCGAGACGGAGCGCGAGCGCGAAGACCGCTCGATCGAGATCTACGACGGCGTCGAGATGGACTACGACCCGCGCGACGAGGACGAGATCCGCGAGTTCCTCGCCGATGCGAACTTCGACTACACGATTGGGAGCGTCCACGGCGTCGACGGGAAGAACGTCCAGGTCCCGAGCAACTTCGCGGAGCTAACCGAGGCGGAGCTGGACGGGATCGTCGACGACTACTTCGCGACCCTCGTCTCGCTCGTCGAGTCGGAGCTGTTCGACGTCGCGGCCCACCTCGATCTGATCGAGCGGACCGCCCCGCTTCGCGGGCGGGCGACGGCGGACCACTACGAACGCGTGGCCGAAGCGCTCGCGGCGTCGCGGACGGTCCCCGAGATCAACGCCGGGCGAGCGGTCTCCGACGTGGCGCTCGTCCACCCGTCCGACCCGTTCCTCGAGACGCTGCGGTCCCACGACGTCTCCGTCACCGTCGGCACGGACTCCCACCGCCCGACCGAGATTGGCGAGCGCGCGCAGTTCCTCGAGGAGTATCTCGCCGAGCGCGGCATCGAGCCGGTGGCGCCGCCGGGACTGGAACCAGAACCGAGGTCGGACCGCGAGTGAGCGCAGACGACTCGCCGCCGTCACAGGTCGTCCGACCGCCTTCGTCGGCCCTCCGCGGTCGACCGCGACGCACACCCTTTTCCCGGCGGCCTCCGACTGCCCGCCTATGACCGACGACCTCGAGGACCGGAACGTCTACGGCACCGAACTCGAGCCCTGCAGCACTGACCCGATGGCGGGCTTCCTGCGGGACGGCTGCTGCCGGCGCGTCGAGGGCGACCGCGGCCGCCACGAGATCTGTGCGGTGATGACCGAGGAGTTCCTGCGGTTCAGCCGAGCGCGGGGCAACGACCTCGTCACGCCGCGTCCGGAGTTCGAGTTCCCCGGCCTCGAGCCCGGCGACCGGTGGTGTCTGTGCGTCGCGCGGTGGCTCGAGGCCGTCGAGGCAGACAGCGCGCCGCCGGTCGTCCTCGAGGCGACCCACGAGGCCGTCCTCCGGGACGTCGAACCGGACCTGCTGCGGGATCACGAGCACGAGGGTCGCGTCGACAGCGAATCCGGGACGGAGGAGTGAGCCGGTCAATTCGACCGACGGGAGACGGGAGATGGGGAATACCCTTTATGCGACGGCTGCTAATCACACCTCGATGAGCGATGGATCGCCACAGGACGACGCGGCGGCCGACGGCAACGCGATCCGTCCGCACCCGCGACGACGAGTCGACGGCCTCGAGGACTGGACCGCGACGCAGCCCGTCACCGCCGAAACCAACCCGCTGAGGAGGCCGTACCGATGCGCGTAACCCTGCTCGGCACCGGCGACACCACCGGCACGCCGACCGTCGGCTGCGACTGCGACACCTGCGAGGCCGCCCGCGAGCGCGGCGTCGAGCGCACCCGATTTTCGGTCCACGTCGAGAACGAACGGGTCGACGAGTCGCTGCTGATCGACTTCAGCCCGGACTTTCGGTACCAGTTCCTCCGCGAGGACGTGCCGCTGCCCGACGCCGCCGTCATCACCCACATCCACTTCGACCACCTCGACGGGCTCGGCAACGTCTTCCGCGTCTTCGACTCGCTTTCCGTCTACGCCGCCGACGAGACCGACCCGCAGACGGGAAAGAGCGTCGCGGAGACGGTCCGCGACGACTACCACTACCTCGATCCGCTCGAGGTCCGCCCGACGACGCCACTCGAGACGATTCACGTCTGCGGGTTCGACGTCACCCTGGTGCCGGTCGAACACCCGCCGCTGGTCTGTTACGGACTCGCGATCGAAGACCCCGTAACCGGAGCGAAGCTATCGATCTCCGGCGATACGAGCTACAACATTCCCGAAGAGTCCCGCGAAGCATTGGCCGAACCCGACCTGTTGCTGGCCGACGCCATCGTCCCCGCCCACCTCTGCGAGTACCATCCCGCCGGCGGGCGCCACGAGACCGACGACGGCGTCCCCCGGACGTTCGGGACGAAGCACATGACTCGGGAGGGCGCCCTCGATCTGGCCGCCGAACTGAACGCCGAGCGGACGCGGCTGGTCCACCTCGCCCACTACTACCCCGCCGACGAGGCGTTCGAGGAGCCGCTGGCGGTCGACGGTGAACAGTACGAGCTGTAGCTCGCTCCCGACCGTCGACCGGATATAATACCGCCGGTAATTCGCGCTAAAATACCGGTACGACCGCTGTCATCCGGTTCGCGAAGGAATCCATTCATTACGCCCACTCTCGTGAGCGAGTGTATGGGTTCTCGCGTTACATCGATACGGAGCGGGGTCGACGGTCTCGACGAACTACTCTGTGGGGGCCTCGTCACCGGTCGGATGTATCTCGTGCAGGGAAAGCCCGGAACGGGGAAGACCCTGCTCGGGATGCACTTCCTCGAGGAAGGGCTCCGGAACGACGAGACGGTGCTGTTCATTCACGGCGAGGAGTCCCGCGAGGAGATCCTCGCGAACGGCGAGGCGGTCGGCGTCGATATCTCGGACGCGGCGTTTCTCGATCTCGGGCCGGACTCCGAGTTCTTCACCGAGGACTACTCGTACGATCTAGTGAATCCGAGCGACATCGAGCGGGAGCGGTACACGCAGGATATCCACGACGCGATCCGCGAGATCGGGCCAGACCGCGTCGTCATCGATCCGATCACGCAGTTGCGCTACGTCGAAGCGAACGACCACCAGTTCCGCAAGCGGATCCTCTCGTTTATGCGGTTTCTCAAGCAGAGGGACGTGACCGTCATCACCACCGCGACGCGGTCGCCGGAGCAGGAGTACGACACGGAGATCCGATCGCTCAGCGACGGGATCATCGAACTGGATCGGGGTACGGGCGGTCGCCGGATACAGGTCTCGAAACACCGCGCGCTCGGGCAGCGAGAGGGGGACCACGGCATGGAGATCCGCGACGACGGGATCGAGGTCTATCCGCAACTCGTGCCCGTGCGAACCGACCGGCCGTTCGAATCGCGCCTGCTCCGGTCCGGCATCGACGGACTCGACGACCTGATCGGTCGCGGCTTCGACCAACGGACCGTGACGTTCATCAGCGGGCCGACGGGCGCCGGTAAGACCTCCACCGGGACGCAGTTCCTGGCGAAGGCGGCCGAGGACGGACTCAAGTCGGCGATCTATCTCTTCGAGGAGGACGCCCAGACGTACGAACACCGCTCGGAGTCCATCGGCATTCCCGTCTCGAGGCTGCGCGAGGAGGGGACGCTGTCGATAACCGAGATCGAACCGCGCGCGCTCTCGAGCGAGGAGTTCGCGCACACGGTCAAACGCCAGATCGACCGCCAGGAGACGGATATCGTGATGATCGACGGGATCGGCGGCTACACGGTCTCGATTCGCGGCGACGAGACGGAGTTGATCCGGGACCTCCACGGACTCACGCGGTACCTGAAGAGCCGCGGCGTGACGGTGTTGATCACCAACGAGATCGCCGAAATCACGGGCATCTCGAGCGCGACGGACAGCAACTTGAGTTACGTCGCCGACAACATCGCGTTCCTGAGTTACGTCGAGATGGACGGTAGCCTCCGGAAGGTCGTCGGCGTCCTGAAAAAGCGCACCGGCGGGTTCGAACACACCTTGCGCGAGTTCGAAATCGCCGAAGACGGGATCCGCGTCGGCGACCCGCTGACCGGACTCTCCGGCATTCTGCAGGGAACCCCTCGAACCGACGATCCGTCCGATATCAGCCGCCTCGACCGTTCGTAAGCGACCCTCTATCAACTCACCATACATGAAACCGAGTGAGAGCACCATCCAACTGCTCATCGGAGAACGGGGGAACCGCGCCGCGGTCCGAGAACTCCTCGGCGACCGGTACGAGGTCATCACGGACCGGTCGGTTAGCGACGCGGACCTCTACCTCGTCGACGACCGCACGTTCCCCGAGTACCACGCCCCACTCCGCGAACGCGTCGAAGCGAACGATCCCGTCCTGTCTCTTATACACATCTCTGAGCGNGGTCATCACGGACCGGTCGGTTAGCGACGCGGACCTCTACCTCGTCGACGACCGCACGTTCCCCGAGTACCACGCCCCACTCCGCGAACGCGTCGAAGCGAACGATCCCGTCTTCTGTCCGGTGGTCCTCGTTCGCCGCCCGGACAGCACGGTTCGGATCTCGTTGCCGGACCCGGAGACCCGCGACTCGCCGCTGCTCGTCGACGACGTCGTCGACGCGCCGATCGATCCGGATCCCCTCTTTCGGCGGCTCAACACCCTCCTCGTTCGGCGCAACCAGTCGGCGGAACTGCGCCGCTACATCACCCGCCTCGAGGAGTCCAACAAATCGCTCGAGCAGTTCGCCTACGCCGCCAGCCACGACCTGCAGGAGCCCCTGCGGATGGTCTCGAGCTACCTCCAACTGATCGAGGCTCGGTACGGCGACGACCTCGACGGCGACGCCGACGAGTTCCTCGAGTTCGCCATCGGCGGCGCCGACCGGATGCGCAGCATGATCGACGCCCTCCTCGAGTACTCCAGGGTCGACAGCGAGGGCACTCCGCTGGAACCGACGGAGCTGGACGCCGTCCTCGAGGAGGCGCTCGCGGACCTCCGGATGGAGATCGACGAGCGCGACGCCCGGATCACGGCCGACGCGCTCCCCCGCGTCTCCGGCGATCCCGACCAGCTCCGACAGGTGTTCCAGAACCTGCTGTCGAACGCGATCGAGTTCAGCGGCGACGAGCCGCCGCGGATCCACGTCAGGGCGGAACGCGACGGGACGGAGTGGCGGGTGGCCGTCGAGGACGACGGGATCGGGATCGAACCGGACGATCAGGAGCGAATCTTCGACGTGTTTCAGCGCCTGCACAGCCACGAGGAGTACGAGGGAACCGGGATCGGACTGGCGCTCTGTCAGCGGATCGTCGACCGCCACGACGGGCGTATCTGGGTCGAGTCCGAACCGGGCACGGGAGCGACCTTTACGTTCACGCTCCCCGCCGCCGACGCCGATCGGTGACGGCGACGGAGCTGAACTCGGGCGGTTTCGAGACCTCGTCGACCGTTCCTCGTCGCCGCTGGACTGTTGCCGGCCCGACCCTCAAGGGTCTCGAGGTCGCATCGATTCCTATGGAGTGGACCAGACGGCGCGTGGTCGGAACGACCGCGGCAGTCGCCGCGATCGCGGGCTGTCTCGGTGAGGACGGGAACGACGCCGACCCCGACAGTTCGAACGGCGCTAACGGTTCCGCCGAATCCGACGGCTCGGACGGAGCCGACGAGTCGAACGAGACGACGGAGCGAAACGCGTCGGCGGCCCTCGAAGAGGTCGATCTCGAGGACCATACCGGCGAGGAGGAGGTGACGATCACCGTCGATCCGGAGGGAGGGGGCTTCGAGCCCGCGGCGTTCGAGATCGATCCGGAGACGCTCCTCGTCTGGCGGTGGGAGGGCTCGAGCACGGAGCCCTACCCGATCGACATCCCCGAGCGGTGTATCTGGGACCAAGAAGTGGACGAAGAGACGGTCGAGGAGCGATCCAGCGGCGACGAGTTCGACCGCCTCTTTACGGTCCCGGGCGCGTATCGCTACGGCAGCCGCGACGCCGATGGCGAGGAGTTCACCGGCGGCTTCCGGGTCGTCGAGAGCGGCGAGAACGACGGCGAGTAGCGGCCGGAAACGCGGCCGTAGCGGCCCCCGCCCGCGGGCTCTCACTCGAGTTATTTCTCGGGGCGGGACGATCAGCCGGCCTCGTGGACGACGACGACGGTCATCGGAGCGCGTCGAACGACCGATTCCGCGACGCTTCCGAACAGGAGCCGACTGGCGCCTTGCCGTCCGTGACTGCCCATGACGATCTGGTCGACGCCGTTCGCGACGGCGTAGTCGATGATTTCCCGCGACGGATCGCCTCTTTCGATCGTCGTATCGACGGGATGGTCGAAGGAGGATGCAGTATTCTCGGCCGCTTCCAAGAGCGTGCGAGCGTGCTCTTCCGCTCGCTCGTGTCCGGGAAACTCCGTTTCCGATTCGACCAGAACCGACCAGTAGCCCTTCGGGAGCCGAATTACGTGTAGTACGGTGATCTCCGCTTCCGGAAACTCTTCCAGCGCGTATCGAAGCGCCGCGTCGGCCTGCGGTGAGCCGTCGACCGGAACGAGTGTCTTCCTCGCCATGTGAATACGTAGCACGTCAAACAGCTTAAGCTAGACACTGCGGGGAGTAGAACGACGGACCGCAGCGGTCTCTCGCCGAACGGTCCGATTTAGCCGAACTGATCGAGTCCGGACTGCCGGCGCTGTGTCCCCTCCGGCCGGGCCACCCAGGGCGTTCGGCGGTCGCGCTCGGCCTCGAGGTCGACGTCGGCGTCCGACGCCGCCGATTCGGAGTCCGACGGCCGGGGATCGTACCCCTCACAGGACGGACCGCACTCCGACCGCGCGTCGACGACGCGGCCCTTCCACGCGCAGTACGGCAGCGTCGCGCCGCTCGAGTCGTCGGGCCGGCAGGACCCGCAGTCGGGGAAGTCGTAGGTCCGCCAGCCCTTGCCGTAGGCGCGTTCGGCGAGGCGCCGGCGCGCTCGCGCCTTCGCGTCGGCGTCGACGACGTCGATCTCGGTCCGGCCGGGGTGGGACTCGAGGGGCTCGATCCCCGGCCGGTCGACGGAAAGCCGCGTCGGCTCGCGGACGACCTCGATCTCGAGCGACGAGGCGTCGGGGTCGCGGTGGACCCGCCAGACGCCGACCTCGTCCGGAATTCTATGCAGGTGCGCGCGCGTAACGTAACTCTCGGTCGCCAGCACGATCTCGTCGACCAGCGCGAGGCTGACGTCGGTCCGCAACTGGGCCTCGAGGTCGCCCGGCCGCCCGAGATCGGGTTTGTTCTCGATGCCGACGATGCGGTCGTACCAGTCGGGATACCGGGCGGTCTGTCGGACGTAGTCGCGCCCGTTTCGGAGTTCGCGTTCGAAGAAACCGATCTCGCAGGCGCGCTCCATCGCCCGCTGTGCGCGATCCGGGTGGCAGTCGAAGGCGTCCTTCCAGTAGCGAGCGCGGCCGGTGCCGACGTCGGCCGCGATCGCCGCGTCGGGAATCGCTTCGCTCGTAATCGCGGCGCGCTCGTCGAACGCGGGGCCGGGCTCGACGCGGACGACGTCGAGGATCCGCCCGCCGGGATCGGCGACACTCGCGCCGAGCTGGCGGGCGACGATTTCCTCGCGGCGCTCCTCGAGACGGGCGCACAGTTCGAGTTCGAACGCGAACTCCGAGACGGACGCGGACACGGGTACGCGTGGAAAGGGACGCGCTCGAGAAAAGCGCGTCGGGGGCGCGGGACAGCCGCCCGATCGGTGCGCTCGCGGCGCTCGAGACCGCGGTCGTCGGGATCGGCGCTGCTCGGGAGCACGCTCACCGCCGCAGGCGCATTCGCGGCGCTGCTCGTTCACCCGCACCCGCAACTCGAGAGTTTCGGAACGCTGGTCGTGTTCGCGCCGGTGACGGCCGTCGTCGTACGCGTCTTCGTCTCGTCGAGTTTGCTCGCGCTCTGAGTGCGCCACGCGCTGCCGGCGGATGCGACGGAGACGGACCCGTCACGGAAAGCGGGGAGCAAAACGGAACTCGCGGGGGAGTCGGCGGGCGCTACGGCCGCGGCGCGGCCTTCTGGAGGGCGGTCTCGGCGATGTTGCCGCCGTAGTCGGCGCTCCGGGACAGCGAGTCGACGATCAGCCCCAGCGACTGGGCCTGNGTCTCGGCGATGTTGCCGCCGTAGTCGGCGCTCCGGGACAGCGAGTCGACGATCAGCCCCAGCGACTGGGCCTGCACCGGCTCGAGCTCCCGGAGCATGTCGTCGATGCGGCGGGTGTGTTCGTCGATCTCGCGGACCGACGCGAGGGCGTCGTGGCCGAGGTCGGTCGCTTCGTCGGTGTCCTCGGCGAACAGCGCGTCCATCGATTTCTCGAGGATGGTCTCGACATCGGCGTGAACCTCCAGCAGCGCCTCGGCGACGCGCTCGGGGATCTCGTCGAGCTTCTTCGCGATCTGGCTGATCTTGACCGCGTGGTCGGCGACCCGCTCGAGCTGGCGGGCGCTCGAGTGGAAGTCGAAGCAGTCCTCGCGGGAGACGCCGAGTCCCTCCGCGGCCCGCGGGGAACGCAGCGTCGCGCGGAAGATCCGCGAGACGACGAGGAAGAGGCGGTCGACGTCGTCGTCGCGTTCGATGACGTCCTGGGCGATGTCGTCGTCGTTCTCGACCAGCGCCGTGACGGCGTCCTCGAGCNGCGGTCGACGTCGTCGTCGCGTTCGATGACGTCCTGGGCGATGTCGTCGTCGTTCTCGACCAGCGCCGTGACGGCGTCCTCGAGCATCGAGGTCGCGATCAGGCGCATGCGAGTCACCGCGTTGACGATCGACAGCTCCGAGGAGTCGAGCAGATCCTGAATGACGACGCTCTCCGTTCCCTCCTCGACGACCTCGACGCCGACCAGTCCCTGCACGGCGCTGCGGATCGCCCGTCGCTGATCGGTCGTGATGCGGCCCGACTCGAGGCGGATGACGTCGAAGCCGCTGACGTACATCGTCAGGACGGCCCGGACGAGCTGTTCGTCCTCGAGGGTGGAGACGTCGAGCGTCCCCTCCTGGTGGTCGGCCTCGCGCTGGGGGGTGACGAGCAGCGTATCGTCCTCCGAGTAGATCTCGACCGTCGCGCCGCTACTGATATCGTTCTCGGTAGCCCACGTCTTCGGAAGCGACACCGTGTACGTCGATCCGCCGGTCACCTGGACCTTTCGGGTCTCCATATGTGACGCTTTCTATGGATACAACATAAATCTACCCGAGTCTATTGAGAAATTCTATAGTCGCGTATGTGGCCCCAATCCCGCTATATTCCCATATGTTGTGTCTACACCAAAACATACTCGTACCCCCATAACAGTACACAAATATATCTCTATATAGGAAACATAGCGGAGTATTTAGTTGCCCCAACGGAAGCGGACCTAAATGGGATTGGACGCACCGACCGGGTCACTGCAGACTACCGACGAGACGGTCGCGGAACCGGAGTCGACGACCGAGACGCGAGCCGGAACCGAGCCGGAATCGATCGCGCTCGAGGCGCGGGATCTCGACGTCTACTACGGCGACGATCAGGCGCTCCAGAGCATCGACATGGAGATTCCCGAGGGGGAGGTAACCGCGCTCATCGGGCCATCGGGGTGTGGGAAGTCGACGTTCCTCCGGTGTATCAACCGGATGAACGACCTCATCGATATCGCCCGCGTCGACGGCGATCTCCACTTCAACGGGAAGAACGTCTACGACGACGACGTCGACCCCGTGGCCTTACGCCGGAAGATCGGGATGGTCTTCCAGAAACCCAACCCGTTCCCGAAAAGCATCCGGGACAACGTCGCCTTCGGGCTGCGGGTCCAGGGACGCGACGAGAACGTCGACGCGAAGGTCGAACAGGCCCTCGAGCGAGCGGCCTTACTCGAGGAAGTCGAGGACCAACTCGACTCGAGCGGACTGGACCTCTCCGGCGGTCAACAGCAGCGCCTCTGTATCGCCCGGGCGATCGCCCCCGACCCGGAGGTCCTCCTGATGGACGAGCCGGCGTCGGCGCTGGATCCGATCGCCACCGCGAAGATAGAGGAGCTGATCGAGGAATTGTCCGAGGAGTACACCGTCGTCGTCGTCACCCACAACATGCAACAGGCCGCCCGCATCTCCGATAAGACGGCGGTCTTCCTCACCGGCGGCGAACTCGTCGAGTTCGACGACACCGAGAAGATCTTCGAAAACCCCGAGCACGACCGCGTCGAGGACTACATCACCGGTAAGTTCGGCTGACCGGCGATGCCCCGGGACGAGTACCAGCGGCAACTCCGGCGGCTGCGCGAGGGCGTCCTCGAGATGAGCGACCGCGTCTGCGAGCGCCTCGAACAGGCGCTGGCGGCCCTCGAGACCCAAGACGAGAACCTCGCGACCGCCGTGATCACGGGCGATCACGCGATCAACGAACGCTACCTCGAGCTCGAGCAGGCGTGTATCGAGTTGGTCGCGCTCCAGCAGCCGGTCGCCAGCGACCTGCGCGTCGTCGCCGCCTCGTTCAAGATCATCACCGACCTCGAACGGATCGCCGACCTCGCCGTCAACCTCGCCGAGTACGCCCGGCGGGCCGAACGGCGCCGGTACGCCGACGTCGACATCGGCTACATCGGCGAGCGGGTCGTCGAGATGGTCGAGGCGGCGATGGCGGCCTACGCCGACGACGACGCGGTCGGCGCACGCGACGTCGCGGCCGAGGACGACGAGATCGACCGCCGCTGCGAGAGCGCCAGCGAGTTCGTCGTCCGGGACCTCCTAGAGACCGAACTCGAGGCGGAGATCGGGCTCACGCCCGACGCGCTCTCCGACGAGGTCTCGCGGATGTTGCTGACGATCCGGGACCTAGAACGGGTCGGCGACCACGCGGTCAACATCGCCGCGCGGACGCTGTACATGGTCGAAAACGACGACGAACTGATCTACTGAGCCGCGTCTCTGACGTCGGTTCCTCGATCGCGATCGCGGCGTCGGCGGTCGCGGCCGCGCCGCCCCAACTCCGACTCGAGGGTCGCCAGACAGCGCTCGAGCTGTCGGGACGGCGACTCGTCGGCCCGGAGCAAGCCGTCGGATTCCGGGGGCTGTCCCTCGACGAAGACCAGGTCCGAACTCCCCGTTTTCGTTCCGAACGCGCCGGTAAACGCCGTTCCGTCGCGTTGCCGTCGACCGCACTCGCTCGCTCGAGCGGGAGCCGTTCGAACGGGACGCGGTTCGTCAGCTTGGTCTGTCCTCATAGAGCGATTTAGAGAGCGTTCAAGTGAAAGACGCCTCGTGACGACGAATATCTGGGATATCTCCCATATAATTCGGCCAAGCACACAGTAACCGGAATAGATAATTGAATATTTTCTCAACTCAGTCCCGATGGCACAAGCGACGGACCGACTACAGCGATACCTCGAGGACGAGCTCGGCGAGTGCCGAAGCGAGGACCTCGAGTGTCGCCTCGATGAACTCGACGCGCTCGGGGAGACGTTCGGGACGGCTCGAGTCGAAACTGAACTGGACGTGCTCTCGGCGCTGGCCAACGAGACGCGCTACGCGCTCGTTCGCGTCCTCGTGGCGGCCGGCGAGGAGCTGTGCGTCTGCGAGCTCAACGCGGTCGTCGACGTCAGCGAGAGCGGGCTCAGCCACGCCCTCTCGAACCTCGTCGACGCGGGGCTGGTCGACTCACGGAAGGACGGCCGCTGGAAGAAGTACCGGGCGACCAACCGCGCCGTCGCGCTCGTGACCGTCCTCGAGGGGAGCGTGAGCGATGAGTAACGCGACGCACGAACACGGCCCGGACTGCCACCGTGAGGCCTGCGGCGATCCGCGGTCGATGGACTTCCTCGACAAGTACCTGACCGTCTGGATCTT
Source organism: Haloterrigena salina JCM 13891 (assembly GCF_000337495.1). Lineage (GTDB taxonomy): Archaea > Halobacteriota > Halobacteria > Halobacteriales > Natrialbaceae > Haloterrigena > Haloterrigena salina. The sequence continues at coordinate 3,350 of NZ_AOIS01000027.1, read as the reverse complement.
CGCCGCGATGACCGTCGGCGTCGGCCTCGGCTACGCGGCGCCGTCGGTGACCGAGCCGATTCAGGACCTCCACCTCGTGAAGATCGGGCTCGTCGCCATGATGTACCCGCCGCTGGCGAAGGCCGACTACGGACGGTTGCCGACGGTGTTTCGCAACTGGCGCGTGCTCGGGTTGAGCCTCGTCCAGAACTGGCTGATCGGCCCGACGCTGATGTTCGGGCTCGCGGTGTTCTTCTTCAGCGGGTTCGTGCCCGGCCTGCCCGCGCGACCCGAGTACTTCCTGGGACTCGTGTTCATCGGGATGGCCCGGTGTATCGCGATGGTGCTCGTCTGGAACGAACTGGCGGAGGGATCGACCGAGTACGTGACCGGGTTGGTCGCCTTCAACAGCCTCTTCCAGATCGTCACCTACGGCGTCTACGTCTGGTTCTTCGCCCTGTTCCTGCCGCCGCTGCTGGGAATGGAGGCGCTGGTCGGCGGCATCTCGACGTTCGACGTCACGCCGATGCAGGTGTTCGAGGCGATCGTAATCTTCCTCGGGATCCCCTTCGCCGCGGGCTTTCTCACCCGATACGTCGGCACGCGAGCGAAGAGCGAGGAGTGGTACGACGAGGTCCTGGTTCCGAAGATCGACCCGGTCACGCTGGTCGCCCTGCTGTTTACCGTCGTCGTGATGTTCGCCACGCAGGGCGAGAACATCGTCGCCGCACCCGCGGACGTGCTGCTGATCGCCGTTCCGCTGACGATCTACTTCGTCGTCATGTTCCTCGTGAGCTTCGGCATGGGTCGGGGCGTCGGCGCGGACTACTCGACGACGACGGCCATCGGCTTCACCGCGGCCTCGAACAACTTCGAGCTCGCGATCGCCGTCGCGGTCGCCGTCTTCGGCGTCGGCTCCGGCGTCGCCTTCGCGACCGTCGTCGGCCCGCTCATCGAGGTCCCCGTGTTGCTCGCGCTGGTCCACGTCGCGCTGTACTTCCAGCGGAAACTGGACTGGGGCGGCCGCGACGCCGGCGAACCGACCGCACCAACTCGAGAGACCCCCACCGACGACTAACCGCTACAAACATCGATGTCATCCACCACCGATTCCTCCGACACGACCCGTATCGCCCTCATGTGCGTCCGCAACGCCGGCCGCTCCCAGATGGCCACCGCCTTCGCCGAGCGCGAACGCGAGGCCCGCGGCCTCGAGGACCGCGTCGAGATCCTGACCGGCGGGACCGATCCCGCCGACGCGGTCCACGACGGCGTCCTCGAGGCGATGGCCGACGCCGGCTTCGACCTCTCCGATCGGACGCCCCGTGAGATCACGGTCGAGGAACTGCGCTCCTGTGACTACGTCGCGACGATGGGCTGTTCGACCCTGGACGTCGGGACGGTCGGCGAGGACGTCGACGTCCGCGACTGGGCGCTCGAGGATCCCGGCGAGAAGGAGCCTGAGCGCGTCCGCGAGATTCGCGACGAGGTCGAGCGGCGGGTAACGGCGCTGTTCGACGACCTCGAGGACGTGTAGCCGAATCCGGGTCGTACCGCGCGATCGGACTCCAGTTCCGAACCGCTGGTCAGACTCGGGTATATAGAATCGACCTTTCGACCGTAGTCGGAGAACTGTTACGCAGGTAGACTGAACAGTGATGATGAATACTCATGGCCAGATGGGGCTTTTCATGCCCTTGGAGTGCCCATATGTGCCGCATTCAACTGGCGTACCAATTGGCCAATATCGGGATATATAGCTACGTATGAATATATATTAGTCATAGCATCGCTTTTTTATTAACTGTGGCTGCCTTCTGGTGATGGCAGACAACCAGTTCGGACGCGACGCAGTATCGCGACGGAAGTTCATCGCCGCGACCGGTGCTATGGGTACGGTCGCTATTGCGGGTTGCAGTGAAACGAGCGACGGGGACGACAACGGTGAAGTTATCGTCAAGGGTTCGAGTACCGTCTTCCCGATTTCCGACGAGATGGCGCAGCGGTTCATGGACGAGAACTCGGACGTCAACGTCACGGTCGACTCGACCGGCAGCGGTGGCGGCTTCGAGAACCACTTCTGTCCCGGCGACGCCGACATCAACGGCGCCTCGCGGGAGATCAAGTCGGAAGAGGAGGACCACTGTGCCGAGAACGACGTCACGCCAATCGAGATGCACATCGGCGGCGACGCGCTCACGGTGGCCGTCAGCCCCGATAACGACTGGGTCGACAGCATGACCTTCGACCAACTGGCACAGATCTGGAGCGACGACAGCGTCACCACGTGGTCCGACGTCGAGTCCGACTGGCCCGACGAGGAAATCAAGCTCTACGGCCCCGACACGACCTCAGGGACCTACGACTGGTTCACCGAGAACGTCAACGGCGGCAGCCACCGGACCGAGTACGAGGGCACCGAGGACGACAATACCATCATTCAGGGCCTCGAGGACAGCCAGTACGCGATGGGATACTTCGGCTACGCCTACTACTCCGAAAACGAGGACCGCGTCAAGGCCCTCGATATCGCAGAGAGCGAGGACGACGAGCCGACCACCCCGAGCCTGGAGGCGGCCAAGGACGGGTCGTATCCGCTGGCCCGACCGCTGTTCATCTATCCCGCCGAGGGCTCCCTCGAGCGCGATCCGGTCTACAACTTCGTCGAGTTCTACCTCGAGAACTCGAGCGCCGACTGGATCGCCGACGAGGTCGGCTACGTCCCGGCGAACCAGGACATGGTCGACGAGAACATGAGCAAGCTCGAGGACGCGGCGGGCGAGTAACGCGAGCGACCGATTCGATTTTCTGGAGGAAACCGAACAGAAAATGAGTGAGACATCGATAGAAGCCGATCTGACGCGATCGGCGAACGCACGGAACGCAAAGGAACGGTTGTACCACGGGCTGTTATTTGGGTGTGCGGCACTGACAGTTTTCGTTACGATCAGCATTATCGTCACGCTGGCGATCGACACCATCGAATTCTTTCGAATGGTCGATCCGTTCTCGTTCTTCACCGGAACGAGGTGGGTCCTGCGGGGCGAAAACCCGATTCTCGGCATCCTGCCGCTGGTGAGCGCCACGCTCACCGTGACGATCGTCTCGGCGCTCGTCGCGATACCGATCGGCACCGCCGCCGCGGTCTACTTGAGCGAGTACGCCAGCGATCGGATGCGGTCGGTGCTGAAACCGGCGCTCGAGATCCTCGCCGGGATTCCGACCGTCGTCTACGGATTCTTCGCGCTCGTCTACCTGACGCCGTGGCTCCAGCAGTTGGGACTCGGGGTGAGCCTGTTCAACTTGCTCTCCGCGTCGGTCATGGTCGGCATCATGATCATCCCGATGGTCTCCTCGATCAGCGAGGACGC
>NZ_AOIS01000026.1 GCF_000337495.1 Haloterrigena salina JCM 13891 | reverse complement strand
ATCTCTTCAACTCCGGCCAGACGATGACCGCCGCCATGGTGCAGGCGGTCACGACGGACCTGTCCGGCGGAACCCCCGGTTACTACTCCATGTTCGCGATCGGGCTGACGCTGTTCGTGATCACGTTTACGATGAACCTACTCAGCAACCGTATTGCCGCCCGCTACCGGGAGGAGTACCAATGAACCGAACGATCACCGCGAACGGCACGACCGCGACGGAGGTGAACTGCTGATGGCGACGACCGACGAGTCGACGGGCGCCTGGTTCGGTGCGGACGGGCAGGTGAGTCAGCTCCGCGGACAGCTGTTCAAAGCCAGTTGCCTCGGCGCCACGTTGCTCTCGCTCTTCCTCGTGTTCGTTTTCCTCGTCTACGTCGCGGTCGACGCGATCGAGCCGGCGTCGGCCGATCCGGGCTGGTGGGCAGCGGTCGCCGCGACCGTCGTAATCCCGGCGATCGCCCTCTCGATCTACTACTATCGCTTCGATCCGCGAGCGGGCGAAGTCGCGTACACGTCGCTCGGACTGCCGATCACCGCGGCGCTGCTCACCGGCGGCGTCGGTATCGTTTTCAGACACATTGTCAGCCCACACGAGTGGTTCGCCCTCACGGTCGCGGCGCTCGTGGCGTACGGCGTGCTCGAACTCCACGATCGAGTTCGAGAGTCCGGCGCGTTCGAGCGGGCCGCGGTCACCGTGCTCGCCGTCGTGTTCACGCTCGTTGGACTCCCCGGACTCGTGCCGAGCCTCCGGTCGCTGCTCCTGTCGCTTCCGGTCCTTCCGGCGGCGCCGTTATCGCTGCTGGGAACGTTCGTGGCACCGATCGCGCTGGCGGCCGGCTGGTACGTCCGTCGCGCCCGCGAGAGCGAGCTTGCGGGCCTGATCGCCGGCGGCGCGACGGTCGTCGCGGCCGCGTTGGGCGTCGTCGCCGGACCGATCGCCGGCGTCTCGTGGACGACGTGGCTCCTGCTGACCACGGTCATCGGCGTCCCCGTCGGACTGTACGTCGAAGGCGTGTTCAGACGCGGTGAGGGCGTCTCCGGACTCGCGCTACCGGTCGTGGTCGCGACGGGCGCGGTCGCCTGCGCCGTCGTCGTCGACGTGGTCGGATTCACCGGGCCCGACGTCTGGCTCGATTGGGAGTTCCTGACCTCCGTTCACAACACGACCCCGCGGGAAGCGGGGATCTATCCCGCGCTCGTGGGATCGGTGATGATGATCATCGTCGTCGCCGTCGCGGCGTTCCCCGTGGGCGTCGGCGCCGCGATCTACCTCGAGGAGTACGCGCCGAACAAGGGACTGCTCGGATCGGTCGTCGAACTCATCGAGATCAACATCGCGAATCTCGCCGGCGTACCGTCGGTGGTCTACGGATTGCTCGGCCTGGTCCTGTTCGTCAACTCGGGCGGGTTCCGGCCCGGAATCGTCATCGTCGGCGGGCTGACGGTCGCGCTGCTCATTCTGCCGATCGTCATCGTCTCCGCCCAAGAGGCAATCCGAGCGGTACCCGACTCCCAGCGACAGGCGGCCTACGGGATGGGTGCGACGAAGTGGCAGACGACCCGCAGCGTCGTCCTACCGCGGGCGATGCCCGGTATTCTCACCGGGACGATCCTCGCGTTCGGCCGCGCGATCGGCGAGACGGCGCCGCTGCTGATGGTCGGCGTCGCGGCGGTCGTTCGAATCTCGCCGAATTCGTTCTACGGGCTGTTCAGCGCGATGCCGCGACAGCTCTACTCGTGGGCGCAGTTAGCCAAGCCGGACTTCTATCACGGCGTCCTGGCGGCCGGCGTCCTCGTCCTGCTCATCGTCCTGCTGATGATGAACGGCACCGCGATCCTGCTTCGCAACAAGTACCAGAGAAACGACTGAGCGACTCGAAAGGGAAGTTGAAACGCCGGAACGACGAATCGAGTCGGGGAATTCACGCCGCGACGAACGGTTCGTCCGCGAGCAGTTCGCGAATGCTCTCTTCGACCGGTTTACCGGCGAGTTAAGCGCCCGACTATCTTCTGTTCACCGTGCGAACACAGTAGTGCTATAGTCGCCCCGGAACCGTCCTATACCGCTCCTAGAAACCGTCTTCTATCGTCCCGGTGTCGTCTCACGTGATGCCCGAACGGATCGACACCTGTCCCATCTGTGCGTTCACTCCGGACGCGGAGACGGACGTCTACACTCACGTACTGACCAGCCACCGGAAGCAGGCCATCGCCGAAGCGTTACTCGAGCGCCGGCCGGCCCGACCGGAACCGGTCCGCTGAGAGCGCGGCTGGCGAACCGTCCGGCGCATCGGTTGCGCGCATCCCCACCCCTACCCCCACCAACCCTGTCATTTTCGTCCGGCTAGATCGGCCTCGAGCCGGTCGTCGCGACTGTCTCAGCCGTTTCCGATATTGAAGGCACAGAGCTGCGAGCGAGAGAGCGATCGCAGCGAAGCGATTCGGATCGACGGCGCTGGCGTTCGGTCTATCGAAGCCGGTCGTACGGATCACCTCGAGCGGATACCGAGACCTCAATACCCCAATTAGCAGCAGCTATGTGCGTTTCCGAGGGTTCGCTATGTACGGACCATCCGCGAGGCCAACAAGTCATGAGCGAATCCGCAAACGGCTACGACGATCGCACGATCAAACAGCGACTGGCCAGCGCCCGGGCCGCGGCCGAGGGCGAGTCGGAGCGCCGGAAACAGCTCGAGTGTCTCGTCGTTCGCTACCGAAACCGACCCGATCGGTGCACGATCACGCCCCGGGAGTGTTCCGAGACGGAGCGGCTCACCCACTGGCTGTCGGCCGATCTATCGGCGGTCGTCGATCTCGAGGACGCTCGCTGACGGCGCCGAGACCCGCCGGTAGCGACGCCGCGCGAGTACTTCGAAACCGGGCCGCTGCCCGGGACTCGTGCGGGCCGTTCGGCGCTCCTCGGGGCCGTCAGTCACGACGCGTATCTGAACGTTCGGATATCGGTGTACGAATGGCCGACACGACGCGCCGTCGGCCGGCTCTCGGCGCGGATAGCTCGCAACCTTTATCAAGCGCACGGGGGAAGCTACAGCCAAGATTACTCATCGTCTTATGGAAGGAAATGGACAACCGGAGGTGAACATCGGGCTCGTCGGTCACGTCGACCACGGCAAGACGACACTGGTGCAAGCACTCAGTGGGTCGTGGACGGACCAGCACAGCGAGGAGATGAAACGCGGTATCTCTATCCGGCTGGGGTACGCGGACGCGACGTTCCGCTACTGTGACGGACTCGAGGAACCCGAATGTTACACCGTCGAGGAGGAGTGTGCGGACGGCTCGCCGAGCGAGCCGCTCCGGACCGTGTCGTTCGTCGACGCCCCGGGTCACGAGACCCTCATGGCGACGATGCTGTCGGGCGCCTCGCTGATGGACGGCGCCGTGTTGGTGGTCAGCGCCAACGAACCCGTCCCGCAGCCCCAGACCGAAGAGCACCTGATGGCGCTCGACATCATCGGCATCGACAACATCGTCATCGCCCAGAACAAGGTCGACCTCGTCAGCAGCGACCAGGCCCGCCAGAACTACGAGGAGATCCAGGAGTTCGTCGAGGGCACCGTCGCCGAAGGCGCCCCCGTCGTTCCGGTGTCGGCCGGCCAGGAGGTCAACCTCGACCTGCTGATCCAGGCCATCGAGGAGGAGATCCCCACACCGGACCGGGATCCCGACGCCGATCCGCGGATGCACGTCGCCCGGAGTTTCGACATCAACAAGCCGGGGACGAGCGCGAAGGATCTCGCCGGCGGCGTCCTCGGGGGCAGCCTCGTACAGGGCCAACTCGAGGTCGGCGACGAGATCGAGATCCGCCCCGGCCGCGAGGTCGAGGAAGGCGGCCAGACCGAGTACGTGCCGATCGAGACGACGGTTCGATCGCTGCAGGCCGGCGGAGAAACCGTCGACACCGTCACGCCGGGCGGTCTGCTCGGCGTCGGGACCGGTCTCGATCCCTCGCTGACGAAAGGCGACGCACTGGCCGGTCGACTCGCCGGACCGACGGGATCGCTCCCGCCGACCTGGCAGTCCTTTACGATGGAGGTCGACCTGCTCGAGCGCGTCGTCGGCGCCGAGAGCGGCGAGACGGTCGACGAGATCAGCACGGGCGAACCCCTGATGATGACCGTCGGCACGGCGACGACCGTCGGTGCCGTCACCAGCGCCCGCGAGGGCGAGTGCGAGGTCAACCTCAAACGACCCGTCGCCGCAGAACCGGGCGCAAAGATCGCGATCAACCGCCGCATCGGCGCGCGCTGGCGGCTGATCGGGCTCGGAACGCTCACAGAATAACACGACCGACGACGAGACATCCGACAACGAATGGCTACGCCGACGCAGGTCGCCCTCGACACGAGCGCGCTCATGATGCCCGTCGAACTCGACGTTCGGCTGTTCGACGAACTCGAGCGGTTGCTCGACGACTACGAGGCGACGGCTCCACAAGCCGTCCTCGAAGAACTCCGTCGTCTCTCGGAGAAAGGCGGCGAGGAGGGAACGGCCGCGAACGTCGGCCACGATCTGGCGACCGAGCGCTGTCTCGTCGTCGACACGGAGGCGTCGTACGCCGACGACGCGCTGGTCGAACTCGCCCGCGAGGACGTCGTCGACTACGTCGTTACGAACGATCGCCCGCTGCGCGACCGGGTGCTCGAGGCGAGTGTACCGGTAATTGCATTACGCGGGAGAAACAAGTTAGCGATCACTCAACCATAGAATGTACAAACGGGTCAGACTGAAAGACACGGTAGAAGTACCGCCGGAGGAGCTCGGCGACGTCTCGCCGGACCTCGTGAAGCGACTGCTACAGGACAAACTCGAGGGGCGCATGGACGAGGAGGTCGGTAGCGTCGTCTCGGTTACCGAGGTTCACGACATCGGCGAGGGAACGGTCCTCCCGAACCGACCGGGCGTCTACTACGAGGCCGAGTTCGACGCGGTCACCTTCGATCCGCAGATGCAGGAAGTCGTCGACGGCACCGTCGTCGAGGTCGTCGAATTCGGCGCCTTCGTCGGCATCGGCCCGGTCGACGGCCTGCTGCACGTTTCACAGATCAGCGACGAGTACCTCGCCTTCGACGGCGAGAACCAGCGGCTCTCCTCGAACGAGTCCGACCGCGCGCTCGGCGTCGAGGACGCCGTCCGCGCCCGGATCGTCACCAAGAGCATCGACGAGCGCAACCCGCGAGACTCGAAGATCGGCCTCACGGCCAAACAGCCCGGTCTGGGCAAACACGGCTGGCTCGAGGAGGAACACGAGAAACGCGAAGCCACGACGGCCGAGGGTGAGTAACCATGGCATCGGATCGTCTCGTCTGTCGCGAGTGTCACCGGGTCAACGAACCCGACAACGACACCTGCGAGAGCTGTAACTCCTCGTCGCTGACCGAGGACTGGGCGGGCTACGTCGTCATCGCCCACCCCGAGGAGAGCCAGATCGCCACCGAGATGCAGGTCACCGAACCCGGCGCGTACGCGCTGAAGGTCCGCTGACGGCGCCGTGACCCGCGACGATTCTCCCGCCGAGACGGACGCGGACACGAACGCGCCTACGGACGACGAAGACGCGGCATCGACTCCCGACATCGACGATCAGCTACTGGTCCTGCCCGACGAACTCCGCCACGAACTCAAGGAGCCGATGGGACCGATCGAGACCGACGCCGACCGGCTCCTCGAGGACGTCGACGGGCCGCTGATCGCCGTCGGCGACGTCGTCACCTACCACTTCCTGCGAGCGGGTCGCCCGCCGGACGTCGCGCTCGTCGACGAGCGGACCAAGCGGTCGGCCGTCGACGAGGAGATCCGCGAGACCGTCACCGAGGGGACGACCGTCGAGGTCGTCAACCCGCCCGCCGAGATCTCGCAGGCGGTCGTCGAGGCCCTCCTCGAGGGGCTGGCCCGCGACGAACCGACGACCATCCTCGTCGAGGGCGAAGAGGATTTGGTCGCCCTGCCGGCGATCGTCGCCGCTCCCGAGGGCGCGAGCGTCGTCTACGGCCAGCCCGACGAGGGGATGGTTCACGTGAAAGTCACCGAGAAACACCAGCAGGACATGCGGGCGCTGCTCGACCGGTTCGAGGGCGACATCGATCGCTTCTGGGAGATTCTCGAGGACGGAACGTAGCGCTCGAGCGAATTCGCGATCGGTTCGGTCGGTCCCGATTCGAGCCGACGCCGCGAGTGCGCACGGCGTTTCACAAGAATATTGTCAGCAGAAATTGTTTTCTGTGATATGGATAGACCCGTCCTCGCGGGGATCGCCATCGGCGCGGCCGCCGGCGGGGCGTTACGCGTCGCGTTCGGCTCGAACTGGTTCCTAATCGCCGCCGTGGTTGCGATCTACACCGGTTGGGGGTACTTCGAAGTGCGCTACCGTCGACTGCGCTGGAGCGAGTTCCCCGCCTTCGATCGGTCGGCGGACCGACTCGGCCACGCGATCGGGGTATTCGGCGTCAGTATCGGCTCCGTGGCGTTCGGCCAGCAGTACGCGGCGGGCGGGGCTGGCATCGAGTTCCTCGTCGGCTACCTCGGCGTTATCGGCTTCCTCCTCACCTCGAGCAGGGCGAGCGCGGATGCCGACTCCGACTGAACAGGGTCAACGCACCTCCCTGTTCGCTCGACCGACACGCCGTCACTCGACGACCGCGTGCTCGAGCGTGCCGATACCCTCGATCTCGAGTTCGACCGTATTCCCGTCCTCGAGGAACGTCCCCAGTTCGAGCCCGCAGCCCTCGCCGACGGTGCCGCTGCCGATGACGTCGCCCGGATACAGTGTCTCGGACTGCGAGACGTGTTCGATGATGTCGGCGAAGGAGTGGTACATCTCGTCGACCGTCCCCTCGGACCAGACCTCGCCGTCGACGCGGGCGGTCATCGGCGCCTCGAGAACGTCGATATCGTCCGCGGGCACGACGTAGGGGCCGAGACCGTTCGCGAAGTCCTTCCCCTTCGCCGGACCCAGTCGCCCCTCCATTTCCTCGCCCTGGATGTCGCGGGCGCTGAAGTCGTTGAAGACGGTGTAGCCGGCGATGTGCTCCGCCGCGTTTTCGGCGTCGATGTCCCGGCCGCGCGTTCCGATCACGGCCGCGATCTCGAGTTCGTAGTCCATGATCGACGAGTAGTCGGGCCACCGGATCGTCTCGCCGGGCGCGACGACGCTGTCGGCGTTGCCCTTGTAGTAGACCGGCAGCTCGTACCAGACCTCGGGGATCTCGCCGTCCATGCTGTTCTGCACGTGCTCCTCGATGGCCATGAAATCGCACAGCGAGTTGGGACGAGGAAGCGGCGCGAGCAGATCGTACTCGTCGGGTTCGTACCGGAGTTTCGCGCCGCCGGGGCCGCGCTCGGCGTCGGTCTCGGCCGCGTACTCGAGGGCCTCGCGGGCGGCTTCGATCGCCCGCCCGCCGCGCTCGAGGAAGGCGATCATCTCCGGCGGGACGTGGGCGCGCGCGAGGTCGGCGGGTGCGGGTTCGCCCTCGGCCTCGAGGGCGGCGCCGTAGGCGGCGGTGAGGTCGATCAGCGTCGCCGCTCCCGCAGGGGCGTCCTCGTCTTCGGTCGCTTCGGCGACGGCCCCGATGCGCTCGACGGGACCGACGGGGGTCTCGACCTCGAAGGTAGCGAGTTTCACGCCGTCTCACCTCCGGAGCCGGCGTCATCGCTTCCGGCGTCCGCACCGTCTCCGACGAAGGCGACGGGCCGCACCCAGCCCGCGCTGCCGTTCTCGATCTTGATCGGGAACGCGACGATTGGGATCCGTCTCGCGCGGGAGCGCGTCGAGGTTCGCCATCTTCTCGATCTGGCAGTACTCGACCTCGCGACCGGCGACGTGGGCCGGCCACAGCTCTTCCTCGTCGCCGGACTCGACGTACCGCCGGCCCATCTCGGCGAACGGCTTGTCGAAGCCGTAGGCGTCGGTTCCGATCACCTTCACCCCCTGCTCGACGAGGAATTTCGTTCCCTCAGCGCTCATCCCGGGGAACTGCGTGAGATACTCGGGCGTGCCCCACAGCTCGTCGGCGCCGGTCTGGATCAGGACGATCTCCCCCGGGGAGAGGTCGTGGTCCAACTCCTCGAGAGCGTCCTCGAGGTCGGCGACGCCGATCTCCTCGCCCGCGTCCGTCTCGCGGAAGTCGAGGACGACCGCGTTCCCTCGACACCACTCCAGCGGGATCTCCTCGATCGTCTTCGCCGGTTCGCCGTCGACTTCCGGGCCGTAGTGCCACGGCGCGTCGAGGTGGGTGCCGGCGTGGGGAATGACCTCGAGGTCCTCCCACGCGAGCCCCGTCCCGCCCGGAAAATCCGCGGCGTCGACGTCGTGGCCCAGCTCCCGGAGGTTCTCGGCGAGCCGTTGGGCGCCGGCCTCGTGGTCGAAAGCGTCGATCGACGGCGGCATCGGTTCGCTCGGCGGGCCGTCCTCGAGACCGATGCTCAGGTCGATCAGCGCGGTCTCGTCGGATGTCAACAATTCGCTCATAGTAGCCACGATTCCGAGCTCCTATTTGAAAGTGACCCGGTGGCAAACGGTCACCGCCGTCGATCGCTGATCGTCGGGAGAATCTCGAGAAACTATTTACTGCCCGGCGTGAACGTGCCGGACATGTACGATTTCGTCGTCGTCGGCGTCGGTCCGCCGGGCGCGCGGTTCGCCCGCCGGGCCGCCGAAGAGGGGTACGACGTGCTCGCCCTCGAGAAGGGATCGATCGGGGAACCGCTGGCCTGTTCCGGCCACGTGAGCACGGACGTCTGGAAGTTCACGGGCGAGGGCGCCCGCGAGGAACTGTTCCAAAACGAGATCTACGGCGCGCGGTTCCACGTCGGCGGGCCGCGAAGCGACGCCTATCCCTTCTACAAGCGCGAGGTCGCCTCGAACGTCATCGACCGGGTCGGACTGGACCGCCACCTCGCCGACCTCGCTCGCGAGGCGGGCGCGGACGTTCGCGAGGAACACACCGTGACCGACGTCACGGAGCACCGCGACCGCGTCGAAGTCGTCGCCAACGGTCCCGACGGCACTCTCGAGTTCGAGGCGAAGATGGTCGCCGGCTGCGACGGCCCGCGCTCTCGCGTTCGAGACGAACTCGGGCTGCCCGAACCCGAGGAACTGCTCCACGGCGTCCTCGCGTTCTCCGACGAGGAGGACCATCAGAACTTCGTCGACGTCCACCTCACCGCGCCGACGTTCTTCGCGTGGCGCATCCCGCGGGGGTCGGCCGGCGTCGAGTACGGACTGGCCGCGCCGCCGGGCGTCCAGGTGACCAAGCACTTCGAGGAGTTGATCGACGGCTACGAGATCGACGTCTCCCACCGCTGTTCGGGCGCGATTCCGATCGGACCGCCCGATCGCGTCACGTCCCGCCGGGCGTTCCTGATCGGCGACGCGGCCGCCCAGACCAAGCCGTTCACCGGCGGCGGCATCCTCTACAGCATGACCAGCGCCGACCACGCCGTTCGCGAGATCGATCCCGACCGGCCGACGACGCTGGCCGCCTACGAGCGCACGTGGCGCGAGGACTTAGCGCGCGAGCAGAAACTCGGCCACTGGCTCCGCCGGGCCTACTCGCTTCCGGAACCCGTCCAGCACGTCGGCCTGGGTGCGCTCTCGGGTGAGATCGGCGTCCACATGGACCGCCCGACGTCGCTCGTCTCGCCGTCGCACCTGCGGGCACTGCTCTCGCGACTTCGGTGAGTTGTCGGTCCTTTCCCGTAGTTTTGCGGTTTTCTCGAGTCGCTCGAGACGACTCAATCAGTGCGCGCCACCGCACACCGATTGAATCGTCAGAAGGGAAGCGAACAGGAGCCGACAGACCGAAGGCTCCCCTCCGGCAACGCCCGGTAGATGACGGGCCGGGAAACTGCTGCGCTCGAGTACGTCGCGAGCGCACTCGAGCGCTGCGGGATCATCGACGCCGAGCGGTTCCGCCCGACCGTCGACCTCGCGTGGCCGCGGATTGTCACCGGCTTCGCGATCATGTCCAAGCAGACGGCCGACCTCGCGATGGTCGGCGTCGCCGTCGGCACGGCCGGCACCGCGGGGCTGGCGTACGCGCTGGCCTTCTGGGAGATCGTCACGATGCTCGGCCTCGGGCTCGCGGGCGGCACCGTCAGCCTGGTTTCCCAGAACTACGGCGGCGAGGAGACCGGCCGCGCCTCGCTGGTGGTCACCCAGAGCGTCCTGTTGGCCGTCGGAATCGCGCTCCCGCTTGCAGCCGCGTTTCTGCTCTTTGCCGACCCACTGATCGGGCTGTTCGACGCCGAGCCGGAGTCGATCGCCCACGGCGCGACCTACCTGACCTTCGTCGCGCCGGCGGTCCTGTTCGAACTGCTCAACCTCATCGCCAGCCGCACCTACACCGGCGTCGGCGACACGTTCACGGAGATGGTCGCCCGCGCCGGCGGCGCCGTCCTCAACATCGTTCTCAGCGGCCTGCTCATCTTCGGGTTCGGGATGGACGTCGCCGGCGCGGCGATCGGCACGACGCTCTCGACGGGGTTCGTGACGGTCGTCCTCGCGTGGGGGATGGTCGGCCGGTCCTACGGCGTCCTCGGGATGGAGTCCAGCCCGGTTCCGCTCGCGCGATCGGGGCCGTGGCTCGAGCCGACGCTCTTGCGACAGCTCGTCGAGATCTCCGCGCCGGAGATCGGCCGTCGGCTCGCTCAGGGGATCGTCGTCTTTCCGCTGCTGTGGGTGGCCGGCTCCTTCGGGCCGGTGGTCGTCACCGCCCTCGAGGTCGGCCGGCGGGTACGCGCGCTGATCAATAGCGTCAACTGGGGGCTCTCGCTGGCGGCGAGTTCGCTGGTCGGACAGCGACTCGGCGCGAACGACGAGGACGCGGCCGGCGCCTACGGCACGGGGATCATCCGGCTCTCGGCGGTCTGTTACACCGGGCTCGCCGCGCTGGTCGTCGTCTTCGCGGAGCCGATCGCGAGCCTGTTCGTGGGACCGGACGGACGCGCGCTCGCGGCCGCGTTCGTCGCCGTCGGCGCCGTCAGTTCGATCGGCTTCGGCATCGACGGCGCCGCCTCCGGCGCACTGCTGGGCGCCGGCGACACGCGGTGGCCGTTCGTCGCCTCGCTGGTCGGCCGCTACGCCTTCGCCCTGCCGGCGGCCGCGCTGGGGCTGGTGACCGCGCTCGATATCACGGGGCTCTACCTCGCCTTGCTGCTCGAAACCGCCGTCCCCGGCGGGATCAACTACTGGCTGTTTCGCAGCGGTCGCTGGAAGGTCGTGAGTCGGCGCTACCGGCCGGCGTCCGAAGCGAGCTGACGCCGGTACCGATGCAGTCGCGGACGATCGCGGAAAACGGGGCCGTCAGTCGGCCGCGGTTCGCGGCGCGACGGTCCCGGTCGTTCCGAACAGGTTCGCCGGATCGTACTCGGTCTTGAGGTCGACCAGCCGCTCGTAGTTGTCCCCGAAGCGCCGTTCGACGGGGTCCTCGTTCAGCCCTGGGAAGTTGCCGTATCGGCCGGAGGCGACCGGCAGTCGCTCGACCTCGCCGAAGGCGGCCCGCGCCCAGTCGACGTTCGCGTCGTCTTCGGCCGGGTCTTCCCAGTTCGCTTCGATGGTGAGCATGTACGGCTTGTCGCGGTGCCGAAACGCGGTCGCGTCCGGCGGTACCTCGCCGACCGCGCCGTCGAGGTGCCAGAGGTCGATCGTCGAGAGCGCCGACGGCGTCGACTCGTTGTACCGGAGCATGATCTCGACGACCCCGTCAGTGACGTCGGTGAGGTAGATCGACTTCCAGTAGTACCGGAGGCCGTCGGGGTAGTCCTCGTCGAGCAGCGACTGCAGATCGGCGTACGCCATCGGGCCGCTGAAATCGACGGTAGGCGTCGCGCTCTCCCGCAGCGACTGGAAGACCGCGTCGGCGTCCTCGAGGTCGCCGCGGTAGGAGCCGAGCATGGCGATCGCGGGCTCGCCCCACGTCTCTTCGGGGAACTCCTCGAGTTCCGGGACGTGCGCGGCGAAGGCGAGCACGCCTGCCTCGCGGGGCGCGTCAGCGGTCCACTCGAGGTAGCGATCCATCACCGTCGCCGCGTCGCCGGCGTCGAACCAGACGAAGAACGCATACACCTCGGGGCCGACCTCGTGGCAGTCGAACTCGAAGGATGTGACGACGCCGAGGGCACCACCGCCGCCGCGGAGCCCCCAGAACAGGTCCGCGTTCCGGTCGGCGCTGGCGGTGCGAACTCGCCCGTCCGCGGTGACGATGTCGACGCTACGGAGGTTGTCAAGCGCCAACCCGTACTGCCGGCTCAGGTGGCCGTAGCCGCCGTTGAGCGTCAGTCCGGCGACCCCGGTCTGTGAGACGGCGCCCAGCGCCGTCGCGAGACCGAACAGTTGTGTCTCGCGATCGACGTCGCCGAGCGTCGCGCCGCCTTCGACGCGGACCGTCCGTTCCTCGGGATCGACGCGGACGCCGTTCATCGGCGTCAGGTCGACGACGATGCCGCCGTCGCAGACGGCCGTTCCGGCGACGTTGTGGCCGCCGCCCCGCACCGCGAGCGGGAGTCCCTGCTCGCGGGCGAAGTTCACCGCCGAAACGACGTCGGCGACGCCGGTACAGCGGGCGACGATCGCCGGGTACCGGTCGATCATCCCGTTCCAGACCCGTCGCTCCCGGCCGTACTCCGGGTGCGCCGGAAGAATCACGTCGCCGGCGAATCCGGCTTCGAACGATCGAACCGCGCTGCCCGGGACGTCCGAGAGCGCTTCCTCACCGGGTGTCTTGTGTACTGTTTCCATAGGACATGCTACGTCGTTAGCGGCGATAAACTAGTTTGGTCGATTACACGACGATCACCCGTCCGGATATGACGGGTGAGCGATGAACTGGAACTCGACAACGGCGCTCGAGGCGCGATCGGTCGATGCTGCACTCGAGAGCGTCCCGATAGCGGCTATATCCAATTATTAATTATGGAACATATATCGTCGTCGACGACCTCTATCTAGCGAGGGACGATGGCAGTAATGACCACACCCGTAGACGACGGTGCAATAGACGGATTCGGCGAAGGGCTTCACGGCGACCTACTCCGACCCGAGGATCCGAACTACGACGAGGCCCGGTCCATCTGGAACGGGATGATCGACCGGTCGCCGGCTGCAATCGTGCGCGCCGAGGGTGTCTCGGACGTAATCGCGACAGTGGATTTCGCCCGCGAAAACGACCTGCTCCTCGCGATTCGCGGCGGCGGCCACAACGTCGCCGGCAACGCGGTCTGCGACGACGGTTTGCTGCTCGATCTCTCGGCGATGCGTTCGGTTCGCATCGACCCCGAACGCAAGACGGCTCGCGTCGAGCCCGGTGCGACGCTCGCCGATTTCGACCACGAGGCCCAGGCGTTCGGCCTCGCGACCCCGCTGGGAATCAACTCGACGACCGGGGTCGCCGGGCTGACGCTGGGCGGCGGGTTCGGCTGGCTCACCCGGAAGTACGGCATGACCGTGGACAACCTGCGATCGGTCGACGTCGTCACGGCAGACGGCGAACTCCGTCGGGCGAGCGAGGACGAGAATCCGGATCTCTTCTGGGGGATTCGCGGCGGCGGCGGCAACTTCGGCGTCGTCACGTCCTTCGAGTTCGATCTCCACGAAGTCGGTCCGGCGGTGCTCGCCGGGATGGTCGTCTACCGCGGCGCGGACGCGCCGGACGTCCTCCGACACGTGCGCGACTTCAACGCGGACGCGCCGGACGAGTCGACCGTCTGGGTCGTCCTCCGCAAGGCGCCGCCGCTTCCGTTCCTTCCGGAGGACATCCACGGCAAGGACGTGATCGTGGTGGTGCCGTTCTACGCCGGCGATATCGCCGAGGGCGAAACGGTGCTGGCGCCGATCCGGGAGTACGGCGACCCGGTCGCAGACGTCGTCGGCCCGCACCGGTACGCCGAGTTCCAACAGGCGTTCGATCCGCTGCTCACCGACGGGGCCCGAAACTACTGGAAGTCACACAACTTCAGTGCGATTTCGGACGAGGCGATCGATACCGTCGTCGGATACGCGCGCGACCTGCCAACGGCCCAGTCCGAAATCTTCTTCGGACAGATCGGCGGCGCGATGGGACGCGTACCGGCGGACGCGACGGCCTTCCCGCACCGCGACGCGGAGTACGGAATGAACGTCCACACCCGCTGGGAGGATCCCGCGATGGACGACGCGTGCATCGCCTGGTCCCGTGAGTTCTTCGACGCCATGGCGCCATACGCGACCGGCGGCGTCTACGTGAACTTCATCAGCGAGCGCGAGGGCGAGGAGACCCTCGGCTACGGGGAGAACTACGACCGACTGGTCGACGTGAAGACGAGGTACGACCCGGAGAATCTGTTCCGGATGAACCAGAACGTCGAACCGGCCGCGTAACAGGCGCGAGACAGCGAGAAGCGACTCCGGCTCGTCACTGAGTCGATGAGAATGGATGGTCCACCGCGTCGGCGAGCACGGAAGTCTCGTCGACGCGGCGAGCGGCGCCGGTTACTCGAGGACGGGCAATCCGTTTGCCTCGAAGCGGGTGAACAGTCGCGCGAGCGTGAGTCCGACGGCGACGATCCCGACGGTCGCGACCGCAATCGTGACGACGTCTTCGGGGGCGCCGATCGAGGCGGTCAGCAGCGATGCCGCGAACGCGAGGGCGAGGACGGTCGTCAGCGCCGAGAGCGTCTCACAACTCATCGTCGTCCACGTCGATCGCGGGACGTATCGATCTCGAGCAGCGTTACGTTCCATGTATAGACCTTAGAATTCTATCACTATAAATCCTTGCCACCAGACACCCATCGGTCGCTGGCGAGTCGATGACCACCGAAAGCTATCGTCTCCCGACGACATCGTGCGGTATGGACGAGTCACCGGAGCCGACGGACAGCCGAACCGCCGACGGCTCCAATGACGGCTCCGACGGCGGCGAACTCGGTGTGGGAATCGCGATCGGCGTGGCGGTCGGGACCGCCGTCGGCGTCGTGACCGACGATATCGGGCTCTGGCTCCCGATCGGCGTCGCCCTCGGCGTCGCGCTGGGAGCGGGGTTGAACGCACACGAATGAGTTACGTCCCGTCGGCGGTCCGAATCGTCACCCGCTGAGCGTCGGCCTCGTCGTTCTCGCCGCGCTCCTCGGCGACGACGTACTGCACCTCGACGATCAGGGAGTCGTCGCTGTGGGGTTCGATCTCCTCGTAGAGCCGGTCCGCCAGCCCCGACTCCGGTTGCGGATTTCGAGTGGTGACAGTGACGACGACCCGCTCGACCGACTGAATCGGGTAGTCGCCGTCGAGTTCGACCGCGACGTCGTCCGACTCGAGGTGGTCGTACTGCGGTTCGGCGAGCACCGCCTCGACCTCGTCCTCAGCCGCCGACTCGAGTTCGGTCGTGTGGAACTCCAGCAGGGTGACACCGGCCAGCGGCGCCGCGAGCACCAGCAGGCCGACGCCGAAGATCGCCGCGTAGGTGTAGGTCGGCGTCCGGGTGGACGAGACCTCGAACAGGCCCTGCGGGCGGTAGCCGGCGACCCACAGGGTGCCCAGCGCGGCG
This sequence comes from Haloterrigena salina JCM 13891, assembly GCF_000337495.1. Lineage (GTDB taxonomy): Archaea > Halobacteriota > Halobacteria > Halobacteriales > Natrialbaceae > Haloterrigena > Haloterrigena salina. The sequence goes on along the minus strand of NZ_AOIS01000026.1, from coordinate 13,050 downwards.
AGGTTGATCGACAGGAGGTTGACGATCACGAGGATGGCGGCACCGAGCGCCGCGCCGTACATCCCCCAGGCGACCGTGATCCCGACCGCGGCCGACGGCGGAATGAGCGCCGCGGCGATCATGACACCGACGATGGCCTCTGAGAACCCCCGCGTGAGACTCAGGATGCCGGCGATCCCGGCGCCCAGCGCGACCGCGAGCGAGAACAGGTTGGGCGCGACCCGCTCCTCGAGTTCGGTGGCGACGACGATGTCGACCCCCGCGGGCTCGAGGCCGGCCAGACGGGCGAGCGCGGCGAGAGCGATCGAGGCGACGACGACCGTCGCCACGCCGATGGCCTGGTACCTGAAACCGGTCGACTTGAGGCGGCCGTCGCCGGTGACGATGCCGACGTTGGCGGCGAGGGCCGGCCCGAGCAGGGGCGCGATGACCATGGCGCCGATCACGACCGCCGGCGAGTCGGCCAGCAGCCCGGCGGTGGCGACGACGGCGCTGATCAGCAGCATGACGGCGTAGATCGAAAACGGGGGCGTCAGTTCGTCGGCCTTCGTGCGCAACACCTGCCTCGAGGTGCGCGCGCCCAGCTGGCCGCCCCGGCTGTACCGGTCCCGGAGCGTCGAGAACTGCTCGGAGAGGACCGTCTCCGCGTTGATCACGACGACGCTGGCGTCGTCGCCGATCCCCGCCCGCTTGAGCCGGTCGAGCAGCGGTTCGACGGCCCGCGTCGGAACCGGAAACCGGACGACGGCGGCGTACCCCCGACCGCTGGTCTCGTCGCTGACGACGTAGTCGATCCCCTCGTCCTCGAGGATCTCGAGGACGGTCCCTCGTTTCCCCTCGGGCACTGTCACCTCCAGGTAGCGCATACCGAGGTCACAGCGAAGTCGTAGAAAGTACCATGGGCGGCAGTAGACGGGTTCCGAAGTGTCGACGTCGCGACGGCAGCGCGTCCGCCGAACCGCGTCAGTCGTCGGTGCCGACGATCCCGCAGGCGATGGCGTCCGGATCGCGGATCTCCTCGCCGTCGACCGCGTCTGGATCCAACAGGAGGATCGTGTCGTCGGGCATCTCGTCTTCGATCTGAACCGTCCGCCCCAGGGCGTCCTCGAGTTCGTCGACGTCGTCGACGTCGAACTCGCGCTCGACGAGCAGTTCGGCGTTGGCCCGCGAGAGGACGAAGACCAGTTCGCCCGGCGCAGTCCCCTCGCTCTCCTCCGCCTCGAGTAACTCGGACAGCGCGTCGGACGTGACGCCCTCGAGCGAGCGGATGGTCACGCGCTCGGTGTCGGAGCCGGGCGCGTTGTCCGACTGGGTGCGCAGGCGCGCGGCCAGTTCCTCGAAGTCGGTGGCGGCGTCGATGGGGGTGTCGCTACTCGAGCCCATACGGGAGCGACAGTCCCGCCAGCCTTGATGGTGGGGCTGGCCAGTTCCGGCCGGAACGGGACCGGCCGACGTCCGGACGGGGATCAGGAACGACGCGTGCCGACCGAGATCGCCCAGAAGGAGGCGACGGTGACGACGAACGTGAGGGCGACGGCGAGGGCGTAGCCGTCGGTGTACGCGACGCTCGCGGTCCCGAGCGGCGGCATCGCCAGCGCGCTGGTCCCGATGGCGACGTTGAACGTGCCGACGATGGCGGTCCCCCTGTCGGCGCCGTAGATCCCCATCAGCAGCGGGATGTACAGCGTCGCCGTCCCGCCGAGCCCGATTCCGAGCAGGAAGACGCCGACGGCGAGCACCGGGAACTGCGGGGCGAACAGCAACAGGACGCCGGCGGCCGCAGAGACGAGCGAGGCGAGAAACGCCCGTCTGGCCCCGGCCCTGTCGGCGAGGTACCCGCCACCGATCCGCGAGATGATGCTGACGCCGCCGACGAGTCCGAACGCCGTCGAGGCCCCGGCGGCCGTCAGCCCGCGGGCGGCGAAGAGATCGACCGCGAACGCGGCGAGCAGCTGGTACCACGAGAACGCGAGCGCGATGCCGACAAACAGCAGTTGGAACGTCCGCGTCCTGGCCAGCCGTCTGATCCACTCGAGGACGTCGCCGCTCGAGTCCGTCGCACCGTCCGTCCACGGCGGGCGTCGGCACGCGATCCCCGCGAGGAGGAACGCGACCGCGGTCGCCGCCATGACGGCGGCGAACCCCTGACGGACCCCCAAGCGCGCGATAACGGCCTGCCAGATCGGCGGCAGGAGGGCCAGCCCCAGCCCGTTGCCGACGAAGATCAGCCCCGTCGCGGCGCCCCGTCGCTCGTCGAACCAGCGCGGGATTATCGACGCGAGCAGGACGTACACCGTCCCGAGCGCGAGGCCGAGCAGCGCGAACACGAGGCTCAGCCCGAGGTACGACCCCGTGAGGAACAGCGCGGGCGCGATCGCAGCGGTGACGGCCGCACAGGCGAGTAACAGCGGGCGGGCCGGCAGTCGCGCGGCGAAGACGCCGACCGCGCCGGCGCCGATGAAGAAGGTAAACAGCATGATCGAGAAGACCGTCGAGAGCGCGACCGGCGAGACGGCAAAGGCCTCGCTGAACGGCTGCCGCAGGATCCCGTAGGAAAACGGTGTGCCGAACGTGAACACCATGCCGATCGCGCCGGCGACCGCCACGAGCCAACTCCGTCGGCTATCGGGCCGCTCCGTCTCGTCGTTCGTCACGGCGCATCGTATCCCACCGGCCGGCGAAAACGTTCTGTTTCGAACCGGGCTCGGGGCGGCCTGGCACAGCGATCGGGTTACTGGTACGCGGGCAGCCGATCCGATCGGTCGGAACCGTCGACGAACGGTAGCTCGGTCACCGTCGCGGGGACCTCCTCGCCGTCGACCCGGACCGTCAGCGCGTCGCTCTCGAGGCCGTAGTCGACGACGGCGAGCGCGATGACCGCCTCGAGCAGCGGGCTCTCGCCGGCGCGGGTCACCTCGCCGACGGTGGCGTCGCCGTCGAAGACGGCCGCCTCGGCGTCGGGGACCGCCGGCGAGTCGTCCTCGTCGCCGGCCGCGGCGCCCTCGAGGGTCAGTCCGACCAGTTTCCGGCTCGGCTGGCCGCGGTTCTCGACGCGGGAGACGACCTCCTGGCCGACGTAACAGCCCTTCTCCCAGTCCAAGGCGTTGCGCAGGCCGAGCACGTTCGGGAGCGTCCCCTCGAGTTCGGTCTCGAAGAGGGGGGAGCCGGCCTCGAGCGCGAGGCTCTCGAAGGTGCGGTAGCCGAAGGGGGCGGCGTTGAGCCCCTGCGTCTCGAGAATGTCGTAGACGTCTTCGGCGGCGTCGGCCGCACAGATCACTTCGTAGCTCTCCTCGCCGGTCAGCGCGTCAGTGCGGATGACGGTCACGCCCTCGTCGCCCATCGTCCCGCGGACGAACGAGTAGCGCTCGTCGGGCGAGGCGGCGCCGTTGAGAACGCTGGCGACCTTCTCGGTGGCCGTCGGGCCATGGATCCCGAAGACAGCGTAGTCGTCGGTCGCGAGGCGGATGTCGACGTCCTGGATGAAGACCTTCTCGGACCAGTCCTCGACCAGCGGTTCGGCCTCGGAGGGCGGCGTGAAGAGGAGCAGTCGCTCGCCTGCGTTGTAAACGTACAGTTCGATCTCGATCCCGCCCTGCGGATCGAGGACGAGCGCGTAACAGCCGTGGCCGTCCTCGGCCGGCACGTGGTTCGAGACGACGTTATCGACGTACTCGAGTCGATCGTCGCCCTCGACCACGACGACGCCGTAGGCCATCTCGATCAGGCCGACGCCGTTGCGGACCGCCCGGTGGGTCCGTTCCGGGCGGCCGAAGTGTTCGACGATCGTCCGGCCGTCGCGCTCGCCGAACGCGGCCCCGTGCTCCGAATGAATCGCCTCGATAACGGTCATACGGGTGTACAGGTGCCTGCGCCTCTCAGGCGTTTCGATTCAAAAGGGGAATCGATCGCGAAGCCACTCGCCGATCGTCTGGTCGTCGTTCTCGTCGGTCGGCGCCTCGGGGATCACCTGCTCGTCGGGCTTGATGACGGTCTCGCTGCCGCCGGATTCGACGACGATCAGCCCGTCCTGCTTGAGCGTCGAGAGCGCCGTCTCGAGTTCGTCGATATCGACTTCGACCGCCGCCCGGAGTTCGAAGACACTCATCCCCTCGTCGGCCCGATCGACGAGCGCGTCGAGTACCGCCACCTGCGTCCCCGTTCGGTCCCGGTACTCCCGCTTTGCTCTCATTCGTCGGCGTATTCAACGACGGGGGATTTGACGTTTGTCGTTGCTCGGTCGCCGGGCGGATCGAGATCGTCCCCGAACCGATCGGTTGCGTCGCCGTCACGATCGGGTTCCCGGAGGCAGCACGTTTTTTATGTGATGACTGGGTACGGTGAGACAATGGCCCTTCGATGTTCGTTGCTCGGACACGACTACGGTGACCCCGAAGTCGAACGCGAGCGCGAAGAACGGGGCAGCGAGGTCGTCGTAACCGTCCAGGAGTTCGAAGAGTGTGCCCGCTGTGGCGACCGAAACGTCCTCAGCGAGAACACGGAGGTCACGAGCCTCTCCGCCGCGACGGCTGCCGATTCGCTCCCCCCCGAGCCCGAACCCGAAACAGCGATACCCGACAGCGACGAGGCTGTCGAACCACCGACCGGCGCGGCCGACGAGGTCGGCACCGAGGTCGCCTTCAGCGACGACGGTGACGACGACTTCATCGACGCCGAAGCGAACGAACCGGCGGCCGCCGCGGACGAGTCGACCGACGACTTCGACGTGCCGACCGACGAGAACGGCGACCCCGTGACCGACGACGGGGAGATCCTCGACGACGATGACGATGCTCCCCGCTCTGCCGACCGCGAGCGCGACCACGGTGAGTGGCCCGACTCCGACGACGTCGGTCCGCCCGTCGGCAGCGAGAACGAGCCCTCCGGGTGGCCCGACTCCGACGAGGACGGCGACCGCGATGACGACGCCCCGATCGACGCTGAACTCGACGACCCGGTCGAACCCGACGAGCCGGTGACCGACGACGCGGTCGTCCTCGAGGACGACACCGGGACCGTCTCCGGCGGGCGAGGCGAGTCGACCGCGGCGGCCGACGCCAGATCCGTGACCGCGGAGCCGCCGAACGCACCCGAAACGCAGGGATCGACCGACGCGGGCCCGGCGACGGGCGACGAGTCGGCCGAGGACGGCGCCGCCTCGGGCAGCGGAATCGAACGAGCGGGGTCGGCGCCGACGCCCAGCCAGAGCGACGGGCCGCGCGAGAACGTCCCGACCGAGTTCTACTGTCCGCGGTGCAACTTCGTCTCGGACGGCAACCGGGGATCGCTGCGCGCCGGCGACATCTGTCCCGACTGCCGAAAGGGATACCTCGGCGAACGGGAACGCCGCTGACAGGTCCGCTCGAACCCGCGGCCGCGACGCGGGGACCGCGCGCCCGTCACTGTTCTCGAGGCGCGTGTTGGCTGGTCGTAACGTCGGCTATGAAAAGAGGTAAACACTCCGCCGTGTATCTCCAATCCATGAAGGAGTACAAGATGCGACGCGGTGAGTATCTCGAGGAGCGAATCCCCGATATGGAGTCGACGGTCGAGGAGTACTTCGGTCCCATCACGGGGACCGAGGAGTACAAGGGGAGCGACCTCTACGTCATCGGCGAGCCCGACAACCCCGTCTTCGAGAAGATCGTCGTCGGAACCGTCGAGTACTCCGGCAAGAAGGACAAGCTCGCCGTCGAGTTCTACGAGCGCGATCCGACCGAACTCGGCCCCGAAGAGCTCGAGGCCGCCGCCGACGCCGTCGACATCAAAAACGACTTCCTGCTCGAGGCGACCGCACGGGACGCCAAGGCCCGCCGCGACTCGATGAAACGGGCCGTCGAAGACGATCCGGATCACGACTTCTAACGGCTTCACAGCGGCAGTAGAACACCGCTCGAGGGAGAGCCGCCGTCTCGGACGAGAGCCGAGAGCGACGGCTAGTCGCGCTCCTCGCGTCGCTCGTGAATGTTGACCAGCCCGGCGCCGGAGCTGCGGCTGACGATATCGACGACGTCGCCGGCCTCGACCGCGTTGAAGTCCTCGCGCACGAGCGTCGTCTCCCGGCAGTCGTCGCCGTCCAGGGCGCAGGCGTAGATCCGATACTCGACGATCTCGTACTCGGCGGCGAGTCGATCGGCTACCGAGTCGGAGACGACCAGCGGCTCGTCGGGATCGACCTCGTCGGCGAGCGCCTCGTGGGGGTCGTCGTCGTAGGCGACCCCTTCGTCGGGATCGTAGCGTCGCACGACCGCGTCGAACGGCTCGTCGTCGTCCCACGGGTGGAGCCGAACGAACTTCCGCGTGATCTCGATGCGATCGGCGATCCCGAGGCGGGTGGCGCACCCCGCGAGCGCGATCGACGGCACCGCGGCGAGCAACGCGCGTCGGTTCACTACTCAGGGGGTAGTCGGAGGACCCTCGAGTAGCTTTCGCCGGCAGTGGGAGACGGCGCTCCGAAACGGCTATTATCGGCCCGTCAAATCTCCGGATAATGGATTTCGTCTCGTTCCTGACGGCGACGCTCGTCGCCCACGTCGGGTTCGCGATCTTCGTCGCCGGCCACGCCGCGCTGACCGACCGCGACGCCGGCTACTGGCCGTACCTGACGCTCGCGCTGGGTATCGCGGGACTGGCCGGCTACTTCTTCTACGACGGCGAACAGTAGTCTCGAGTTCTCGAGTCGCGCCTCAAGGGCGAAACGCAGGTGGTGCAGAAACGGAGCGCGTCGGGTGCGACCGGACTCAGGCCAGGAAGACGTGGCGCGGCCGGTCGGTCAGGACGTCGCGGCCGAACTCGACGGCCTCCGAGAAGGCGTCGCTGCGGAAGAACTGCATGGCGTCCTCGCGGGAATCCCAGCGGCTGGCGATGAACATGTCGTTTTCGTCCTCGCGGTTGACCAGCAGGTCCGTCTTGCGGTGGCCGTCCATCTCCGCGAGCAGTTCGCCGGCCTCCTCGAAGGTGCCGACGAAGTCCCCGCGGTGCTCGGGCTTGACGGAGTAGAACATCCCCATCGTGCCCCAGGAGTCGCCCTCGTCGTCGCCGGCCTGGCGGACGACATCGGGCAGATCGGCGAGGAATCCCGCCGCGGTGCTCGCGGCCCGTTCGGTCTCCCAGAGGCTGACGACTGCGGTTTCGCCGTCGTCACCGCCCACTTCCGGTTCGTAGACGGCCGTCTTCACGTGCGTGTCGTAGTGATCGAAGTTCCCCCGGAGGCCGTCGACCTCCTCGAACAGCTCCTCGGCGTCGGCCGCGGAGTAGAGCACGACCGCGTGGACGTCCTCGCCGTGGGGCTGGCCGGCGTAGACGCCCATGTCCTCGAGTTCGCTGCGGAGGTCCTCGTCGTCGTCGCCGTGCGGACCGCCGGAACTACCGTGGTCGCCGCGGCCGCTGGAACTCGAGTCGCCGTGGTGACCGCCGGAATCGCCGTGGTGATGACCGCCGCTCTCACTGCTGGCGTGCGGATGCTCGCCGCGGGACTCCTCGCCCTCCCGGGGGATCCGCTCGCCCGCGAGGAACGCGCCGAGATCTTCCGGCGGGAACCGGCGGGCAGAGAGGAACCGGCCGAACTCGGCGAAGCGGGAGCTCGAGGGGTCGAAGCGCATCTCGTAGAGGAGTTCCTTCACGTCGGTCGGATCGTCGCCGAACAGGGTGACGCCCCACTCGAAGTCGTCGAGGCCGATGCTGCCGGAGATGATCTGGGTGACCCGGCCGGCGTAGTCTTTCCCGATGTCGCCGTGCGAGGAGAGGTGCTCGGCGCGCTCGTCGAAGGGCAGATCGTACCAGTTGTCCTCCGACCCGCGGCGCTTGTCCATCGGATAGAAGCTCAGGAACTCGCTGTCTGGAATCTCGGGTTTGAGCCGGGTTTCGATGTAGCGCGCCATGCCGGTGTCCTCGACCTCCGCGTCCTCGTCGAAGTAATCCTGGGACATGTAGCCCGAGACCTCCGTCACGGAGAGGTAGGAGTCGGCGCGCTCGGTGAACTCCGCCAGTGCCGTCCCTTCGAACCGGCGCTCTAACGCGTCGAGGTCGGCCAGCGTCGGGCGGAGGTGGAGCACGAGGAGGTCGGCCTTGTGGCCGAGCACCGCGAACGTCGCCGACTCGCCTTCCTCGGCGTCCGCGACCGATTCGGCGGCGGAGAGATACTCGACTCCCTCCTCGATCGCTTGCGAGCGCCGGCGTTCGGGGGCGTCTCGCCAGGCGTCCCAATCGATCGACCGGAAATCGTGCAGGACGTACCAGCCCTCTTCGGTCTGTGGCGGCTGCCGTCGTTCCATGGGCGACGATTGGGACGGCGAGGCTAAGAAGGACGGGGTTTCGGTTCGACGGGCGGGGTAGCCGACCGGCGCGAACCCGAGCCTGGACGCCGAACGCGTTCGGTTTCCGACGCAAGGATCGACGGCTTCGGCGACGGATTTCGATCGACTGCGCCGCTTCCCTCGGCGACAGAACGCCTTTCCGTCTGCCCGTGTAATTCACGGCGCACATGCGGAAAAGTGGGCCGCCGAAGGGACTCATCGCCTATCTCGTTCTCGAGCTACTCGAGGAAAAGCCCCGCTACGGCTACGAGATATTGAAGGAGATCCGCGAGATCAGCGGCGGCCACTGGGAACCGTCCTACGGCTCGGTCTACCCCATCCTCTACAAGTTCGAGGAGAAGGGGTGGGCCGAGCGGATCGACCGCGAGGACGAACCCGATCGGAAGTACTTCGAGCTCACCGAAGCGGGCGCCGCGGAGCTCGCGGATCGGCGGGAGAGCTGCGCCGAGAAGGCCCGCGACTTCGCCGATGTCATCCTGGGCTTCTTCCACGTCTACGCGGCGTTCTCGACGGACGAGCGGTTCGAAATCCCCGACCGGGACGGCGAGTGGCGCTTCGACGAGGCCTGCAGCGCGTGGATCGTCGAACAGCTCGCCCGCCACCACGAACGCTACTTCGACGCCGCGTTCGAGCGCATCGAGGCGACGCCCGAGGAGTTCTACGAGCGCCACGGTATCACGACGGATTCGGACGAGGAGACGCCGACCGACGCCAGCGACGCCTCGGACGCCGAGACTGAGTGACCGTCGGCGACGAGCGCGATACCGAGGGTAGCAATGTGCCGATCGGAAATTCAGAAACAGTCCGGAGAGCGGCGGCGCGAGCGTCCGACCGGCCTACTGGAGCAACGGAACGGACAGCATGAGCACGAAGCTCCCGAGCATCGTCAACCCGACGGCCGTCGTGACGGTGCGGACGTGTCCGCGGGTGGTCTCGAAGGGGAGCCGCGAGACGATCGCCTCGGTGCTCGTCCGGAGGATGTGGCCGCCGTCCAGCGGGAACGCCGGAATGCAGTTGAAGAAGCCGAGCTGGACGTTGATCCAGCCGGTCCAGAACAGGATGTTCGCGAGGAAGAAGACCGTCCCGTCGCCGAGCGCCGCCAGCGCCCCTTGCACCTCGTAGAAGTTCTGGACGCCGCCGGTGAAGCCGGCGAAGTTAAAGGGAAGGAGGCCGGCCACGGCGCTGACTGGAAGCATCACTGCGAGGACGATTTTCCCGATAAACGAGTTCATCAGGGCGTTGCCGGAGCCGTCCCCGCCGCCGAGAATCGCCAGGTAGTCCTCTGCGGGGTAGAGCTGGACGCCGATATCGCTGAGTTCGAAGCCGGACGCCCCGGTGTGGCCGACGACGCCGAGGTAGCTCCCGTCGTTGCGCGGGTGCTCGCCGAGCGTGACCTCGTACTCGACGCGCTCACCGTCGAGATACCCCTCGACGGTGACCTCGCTGCCGACCTCGCGTTCGTTGACCAGCGAGGTGAGGTCGTCGTAGGTGTGGGTCCGCTCGCCGTCGAACCGGGTGACGATCAGCGACTCGTCGATCGAACCCGTCGCCTCCTGGAGCGGTCCGTCGTCGGTGACGTCGACGGCGGCACCGATCGGCAGTTCGCGCTCGAGTTCCTCTCCGTCTCGTTCGATCGTCACGGAGACACGCTCATCGTCGCCGACGGCGTCGAAGAACTCGCGTTCGGTCGCGACCGACTGGTCGCCGACCCGGAGGATCCGATCGCCGATCTCCAGACCCCCTGGCCCGTTCTCGATCGCGGCGGTCACCAGCAGCGCGCGATCGACCGTCACCGTCCGCTCGCCGTTGAGTTCGAGTTCGACCTGCTCGCCCTCGGCGGCGTCCAGGCGATCGGCGAGCTCGTCGTTGGTCTCGACGGGCTCGCCCCCGATGGCGGTGATGCGGTCGTGGGGCTGAACGTCGGCTTCGTCGGCCGGCGAGCCGGGAGCGACGCCGCCGACGGCGGCGCCCGGAGCGACGGCGATCGATCCCGCGATCGGGCCGAAGAGCAGGCCGAAGACGAGGATCGTCACCGCGAAGTTGTTGGTGACGCCCGCGGCGAACATCCGCGTCTGACCGCCTCGAGAGGCCTCTTTGCTGCCTTCCTGATCGGGTTCGACGAACGCGCCCATCGGGATGAACGCGAGCATGGCCACGCCCATCGACTCGATCTCGATGTCCTCGACGCGACAGAGCAGGCCGTGACCGCCCTCGTGGACGACCAGCCCGACCAGCAGTCCGGTGACGATCCCGGGCGTTGCCGACACCGGGAGGAAGTCGTTGACCCCGGGGAACGGGATGACGTTTCGGGGCTGGTTGATGCTGCTGGCCGGCTGCGGCGACGTCAGCGCCGAAATCGCCCCGAGCGCGAGCACGACGAACATCGCCGCCATCACGACGATGGCGATGCCGACGCCGAGGTTCGACCAGGCGCGCCAGAACCGTTTGGGCCGCGCGAGGCGGTCGAGAAACCGCCGCCCGCGCTTGGTGTGGAAGGTCAGAATCGGCCCCTGTGTTCCGACGTACGACGGCAACAGCTCCGCTCGGCGGAGCGCGATGATCCCGAACCAGTAGACGAGCAGGCCGGCGACGACCCAGGTCAGGGTCTCCGACCCGGCGAGTTCGGGGACCGAAACGACAGCAGGGAAACCGTAGTCCATCGCTCCTATCTCCGGGAGGCGTTCTCAAAGGGCTTTTGTCTGTCCTGTCGGCAGAACGGGAGACTCGAGGACGAGAACCCGGACCGCGCGGTCAGCGTTCCCGGCGCAACCGGGCGACGACGAACTCGCGGTCGACCTTCGCGAGGAACGGGCCGAGTTTCGGCCCCTGGTCCTCGTCGAAGAACAGGCGGTAACCGGCGCCGAAGAAGTCGCCGACGTCGACGTCGTGGCGCTTGGCGGTCTCGTAGATCTCGCCCTGAATCTCGTCGGGTTCGTGGCCCGCCTCGATGAAGTCGGCGAGTTCCGCGAGGGCGTCTTCGGTCGCGGCGTCGAAGTCGTGATCGGGGATCTCGGTGCGCTTGAGTTCGTAGTCGAACTCGTTTGCGGTCCGTCGGGCCCAGTTGCGGGCCTTCTCGACCCGCGCGAGAGCGTCCTCGACGGCCCACTCGGGCGCGTCGTCGGGGATGTGGCCCTCCTTGCGAGCGACGTCTTCGCGCAGATCGGGGTCGTCGAACATTCCGAGGACGGCGGCGAACGTGTACGGAAGTCGAATCCGCTCTTCGCGGGGTTCCTCGACGACGAGCGGGTAGACCCGCTCCGCGAATGCCGCCTCGTCCTCGTCGGCCTCGATCTCGTCGAAGTAAATCGCCTCGAGCCGGTCGAACTCGTCGACCAGCTGGTCGAGCCGTTCGATGCTGAAGTCCCGGGCCTTGGAGGGATCCTTGGCGAAGAAGTACCGCAGCACCTCGGGCTCGAGCAGCTCGAGGACGTCCGAGACGAGGATGACGTTCCCCTCCGAAGAGGAAAACGGCTGGCCCTCGAGGGTGAACCACTCGTAGACCATCGGGACCGGCGGCTCGATCTCGAAGACGTTTCGCGCGACGTCCTGGCCGCTGGGCCAGGAGCCCTCGGCGTGGTCCTTGCCGAAGGGCTCGAAGTCGACGCCGAGCACCTGCCACTGGGCGGGCCACTCGAAGCGCCAGGGCATCTTGCCCTCCCGCAGCGTGGCGGTGCCCTCGTGGCCACAGCCGTCGATCGTCTGGTCGCCGGCGTCCATGTCGGTACACTCGTACTCGACGGTCGGCGTCTCGCCCTCCAGATCGACGCTGGTGACCGTCTCCGTGATCTTCCCGCACTCCTCACAGATCGGGTTGAACGGGACGTAGTCCTCGTCGACCTTGTCCTGGTACGCCGAGAGCACCTCGCGTGCGCGGTCCCGGTGCTCGAGGACGAAGCGCGTAACCTCCTCGAGGTCGCCGTTCTCGTACATCTCCGTGTTCGACACCAGATCGATCGGCACGTCGACGGCGTCGGCGCTGTCCTGGATGATCGTCGAGAAGTGGTCGCCGTAGGAGTCACAGCAGCCGAAGGGGTCCGGAATGTCCGTGTAGGGGGCGCCGAGGTTGCGCCCGAGCGCGCCCGCGTCGACCTCGCCGAGATCGACGAGGTTCCCCTCGAGGTCACAGAGGGTACGCGGCAGCTTGCGGAGCGGGTCGCGATCGTCGGCGGTGAACACCTGCCGGACCTCGTGGCCCCGCTCGCGGAGCACTTCGGCGACGTAGTAGCCCCGCATGATCTCGTTGACGTTCCCGAGGTGCGGAACGCCCGAGGGCGAGATGCCGCCCTTGACGACGATCGGCTCGTCCGGGTCGCGCGACTCTACTCGATCCGCGACGATGTCCGCCCAGAACGCGTGGCGCTCGTCTTCCTCGAGGTCGCGTTGCAGCGTGTAGGGACTCTCGTCGCTCATTGCTCGTCAGCGGCCCAGTAGGTCGGTTCCTCGCCCGCTCCCTCGGGGATGACGTCGGTCCCGTCGTGGTCGCCGTAGCGAACGGCGCGGGCGATCCGGTCGGGATCGGTACCGTCTAAGACGATCGTTCGCATCCCCGAGCGCTCGATGATCTTCGCCGCCAGCAGGTCGACGGGCGCCGAGGCGCCGGCGTTCATCTCGAGGCCGGCGATGGCGTCGACCAACTCCGCCGCGGAGAGCGAGTCGTACTTGGTCGCGTCGTCGTCCTCGTTGGGATCGGCGCTGTAGACGCCGGGGACGCTGGTCGCGTAGACGAGCAGATCGGCGT
>NZ_AOIS01000025.1 GCF_000337495.1 Haloterrigena salina JCM 13891 | reverse complement strand
ATGTGTATAAGAGACAGGTCACGGACTCCTCGCTCAGCGCGGCGATGAGCAGGCGCGCGTTGAGCCGCGTGACGTCGATTCCGAGCTGATCGAGTTCGATTTCGTTCGCCCCCAGATCGCGGGCCGCCGAGATGTAGTCGCGGGCGACGCCGCCGCCCCCGACGACGGCACCGACGCGACAGCCGTCCGCGATGAGGTCTTCGACGACGGCCGCGTGTTCGGCCACCCGATCCGCGCCCGGCTCTGGCACGAGCACGCTCCCGCCGATAGAGACGACCACTTTCATACTACACCGGTGTAACCGGGTTGCTATCTTAAGGGTTGCCAACTCCGGATCACCGCGCGTGTCTCACTCTCACGGGACGATTCTCGAGGCGGCGGCCGGCCCAAAACGGGAGCGATTCGACCCGGTGTCGGCGCTACGACTCGATCGCCACTACCAGCGCCTCGCCGTCGCGATCGAACGCGGTTCCAAAGGGGGCCGACAGCTCGCGCATTCGGTCGCGAGCCCACGCGGCGGCGTCGGGGCTCGCCTCGTGGACAGCACAGCCGTCGATCTCGGTCGGACGAAGCCGCAGTTCGGTCGGCGTCCCGTCCTCGGTCACCGTGAGTTCGAACAGGAACCCGCGGTCGTTGCGCAACTCGTCGTCGACCGCGTAGTCGTCGACGAAATCGCCCGCGTCGTAGACGATCGGCACTCCCTCGTAGACCTCGATCCCCTGGAAGACGTGGGCGCTGTGGCCGTGGATCAGGTCGACGCCCTCCTCGACCAGCCAGCGGCCGAACGCCCGGAACGAGTCGGGCGGTTCGGTGACCATGTTCGGCCCCCAGTGCAGCGAGGCGATCAGCAGGTCGGGATCCGTTTCGCGGGCACGGGAGAGCGCCTCGCGGACCCGTTCGCGCGTTCTCTCGTCGTCGACATCGACGTCGATCCACGCGGTTCCGGGCGACTCCTCGTCGGCCGCGTACTCGGGCGTGTTGTCGGTGAACGAAACGACGGCCAGCTCGAGGCCGTCGATTTCGTCGCCCCCATCCCCGTCGACGGTTACGACCGCCGGATCGAGCGCCTCGTCGATCGTCTCCCCCGCGCCGGTTCGCGCGATCCCGGCCTCGTCCACGTGCTCGAGCGTGTCTCGCAGCGCCACCTCCTCGTAGTCTAACACGTGGTTGTTCGCGAGCGCGCAGACGTCGACGCCGGCGCGCTGGAGGGCAGGGACCGCCCAATCAGGGTCCGCACGGAAGTGAAACGGTCGGTGGGTCCGCCGCCACTCGCTCCCGCGCGTCGAGAGCACGCACTCGAGGTTGATCACGAGCGCGTCGAGATCCCGGAGGTGCTCGCGGACGTTCCCCCAGACCGCGTCGACCGACCGCCGGCGCTGGCGGTCGTCGACCAGTCGCCCGAGCATGACGTCGCCGGTGAAGCCGATTCGCCGAGTCATGTGTGTGAATCGGTGGTGCAGTTCCAAAGCCCCTGTAGTACGTAGCCCCCCGTCGAACAGAAACGATAGCCGGCCGGTCGAGTGCGGCGCGCTGAAAGAGGCACGTGGGTGTGCGCTTGACGCCCACCCGCGCGGCTTTGTCGACAGCTACAAAGCCCGACGCCGCCATGTCACGACTATGCACGTATTCGGCATCTGCGACCGCGGCGCGGACCGCGACGCCGTCGAGCGGGTCTGCGATCGCCTCGTCGATCGCCTCGAGCGGGAGGGACGCGTCGGCGTGGTCAGATACGACGCGACGATCGCGGACGGGACGGCCGTCCACGACTCGACGACGGTCGGCGGCGACGTCAGCTACGAGCTCGGCGCCGACGGCGACTGGGCCGCGTCCGGGACGGGGCTGGGCGTCGGCGACGCCCTCGATCGGCTGGCGGCCGACTGCGCGTACGCCGTCGTCGTGGGCGTCGAGGAGCTCCGCCATCCGACGGTCGTCGTCGGGACGGACGACGCGGACGAGGAGGGCGTCGTCGCGGCCGTCGAACAGTCCGACGACCTCGATCCCGACGCCATCGCGGCCGAACTCGAGTCGCGCGAGCCCCACGAAACCCTCCACTCGCTGGTCGATCGCGTCAAGCGGTCGCCAACGGCCGATCAGGCGGGGGCGATCGCGACGTTCACCGGCCGCGTCCGCGCGAAGGACGACGCCGACGACGCGCGCACCCAGTACCTCGAGTTCGAGAAGTACGAGGGCGTCGCCGACGAGCGGATGGCCGCCCTCGAGACGGATCTCGAGGCCCGCGACGGCGTTCTCGAGGTCGAACTCTACCACCGAACCGGCGTCGTCGAGGACGGCGAGGACATCGTTTTCGTCGTCGTCCTCGCCGGACACCGAGAAGAGGCGTTTCGGACCGTCGAAGACGGGATCAACCGGTTGAAAGACGAGGTGCCGCTGTTCAAGAAAGAAGTGACAGTCGAAGACGAATTCTGGGTTCACGAACAAAGTTAGTACTTGATTCCATGAATTTTCCGTTCAAAATAGGTCAAGCCTCCCGGAACGGAACACTCTATCAGCCATGATAATCGAATGTGCGATAATAAGTTAGCGGCGGTTTTAAAAGGTCTCGGGCCCGCTCATCGTTCGATAAATAATCACTGAATCGAGAATAAAACGTCCATTACCCCCCAGATTCCTGAACACAACCGAAATTTCGCTAACCATCCTCCCTTTATAACATATCCCGGCAACAAGCAGTGGATGTCGATGAGCACGACAGCCCAACCCTCCACGGACAGCAAGGAACGACGTCTGAAACGCTATCTCCGCGACCGCGCCGAAGACGGAGAGCTATACTTCAAAGGCAAGTTCATTGCTGACGACGTCGGGATGTCTCCCAAGGAGATCGGCGCGCTAATGGTCAAACTCTCGGAGTCGGCCACCGACCTCGAGATCGAGAAGTGGTCGTACACGAGCGCAACCACCTGGCGCGTCGAACCGGCCTGATCGTGCCCTCGCTTCGCTCGAACAGCCCCAGGTCCCCGGTAGCGGCCTGACGAACGCCCCTCGAACGCGTTAGCAGCCCGCTGAACGCCCTCGTACCGCGCGACACCCTGCCGGCCGGCGCGTCTCCGACGCCATCCGGCCCACTCTGAGGTCCCTCTCCTCCGTTTTCGTCGGCCCATACTAGCGCTCGAGTTCGACTCGCCGAAGTCCCTGCCGACGACAGTCGATTTATACGCCGGGCTCCGTAATGACGGATGATGGACGACGCCGATGTCCCCCGGGTCGGTCCGTCGATCGACGACGACCCCTCGCTCGGGGACGGCCCGCCGCTCGAGCGTATCGAGTCGGTCTTTCGGGTCTACGAGATGCGGGCCGAGGACGATCAGCTGGTGTACTACGGCGATCCGCGTACCCATCCGGAGCAGGCGATGGAGGAGCTGTGGCCGGTATTTCGCGACGCGGGCTACGACCCGCAGTTGACGGTGCGCCACGGCGAGTACGTCCTCGTCGCCGAACCGATCAGCATCGGGATCGACGGCATCCCGTGGACGAACATCCTGCTGCTGTGTGCGACGATCTGTTCGACGCTGTTCGTCGGCGCCTTCTGGTGGTATCCGGGGATCGATCCGTTCGGGGGTCCGCTCGAGATCCTCGGCGCGTGGCCGTTTTCGGCCGCGGTGCTGACGGTGCTCGGCGTCCACGAGCTGGGTCACTACGTGATGAGCCGCTACCATCAGGTCGACGCCTCCCTGCCGTACTTCATTCCCATCCCGACGATCATCGGGACGATGGGAGCGGTAATCAAGCTGAAGGGGCGGATGCCGAACCGAAAGGCCCTGTTCGACATCGGCATCGCCGGTCCGCTGGCGGGACTCGTCGCGACGGTCGCTATCGCCGTCGTCGGACTCCACCTGCCGCCGGTGACGATCCCCGAACCGGTCGTGCAACAGGCCGAAGAGAGCGGCTTCCGACTCGGGATCCCGCCGATGCTCGAACTGATCGCGGCGGCGATCGATCAGCCGCTGTATCTCGACGACCCGTCGCGAAACGTCAATCCGGTCGTCATCGGCGCCTGGGTCGGCATGTTCGTCACCTTCCTCAATCTGATCCCCGTCGGCCAGCTCGACGGCGGCCACATCCTGGGGGCGATGATCGGCGACCTCCACGAGACGGTCAGCGCGCTCGTCCCCGGCGCGCTGTTCGCCCTCGCCGGCTACCTGTACTACATCGGCGGCTACGGGCTGCAGACGATCTTCATCTGGATCCTCTGGGGGTTCCTGGCCACGCTCCTCGCGTCGGCAGGCGGAGCGCAGCCGGTCACCGACGGCCGGCTCGGTACCTGGCGGCAGCTACTGGGCGTCGTCACCTTCGGGCTCGGACTGCTCTGTTTCATGCCGGTCCCGCTCGAGGTCATCCAGTAGCGACGGACGCCGACGGCCCGGAGCCGTCTCCGATCGTCGACGACCTGTTTTCCGTCCCCAGTCGCCAATGGCCCGCTTTCCGCCCGCAATAGGTCACGTCCCGTGGGTATAGCCTCGATCCGGGAGTTTCTCGCCGTTCAGCGTGATTCCCTCGACCGGCTCCGTGACCGACCCGATCGCCGAGAGGTCGACGTCGATCGCCGCCCGCACCGTCTCGAGGGCCGACTCCGGAAGCGTCACGACGAGTTCGAAGTCCTCGCCGAAGGTGATCGCGCGCTCGAGCGGCTCCGCGTCCGCCCCCTCGTCGTCAGCTAGTTCGGAAAGCGCCTCGGCGACGGGAACCGCCTCCGAGTCGACCGCGAAGCCGCAGTCGCTGGCCTCGGCGAGTTGGTGGAGCGACCGTGCGAGGCCGTCGCTCGAGTCCATCATCGCCGTCGCGTGGGGCGCGAGGGCCGCGCCGGCTTCGACTCGGGGCTCGAAGCGAAACAGCTCGTTCGCTCGTTCGACTCCGCTGGCGTCTTCGTCGCTCTCGGTGTCTTTCCGAGCGCTGCGTTCGAACAACTCGAGGCCGACCGCGCTGCGGCCCAGCGTCCCGGTGACACAGAGCAGGTCGCCGGGTTCGGCCCCGCTACGGCGGACGGGGTCGTCGCTCCGGCCGACCGCGGTCGTCGAGACGGTGAACTCGGAGTGGCCATCGAGGTCGCCGCCGACATAGGTCGCGTCGACGCGGTCGCAGACGTCGCGTGCGCCGCGAACGAACGCGAGGAGTTCGTCGCGGTCGAATTCGGGGGCGGCGTAGGCCGCGACCGCGGCGGTCGCGTCGGCGCCCATCGCGGCGACGTCCGACAGCGACGCGCCGACCGCGCGCCAGCCCGCCGTGTAGCGGGTCGTCCCCGTCGGGAAATCCGTCCGCTCGTGGAGCATGTCCGTCGTGATCACCAGGTCGTCGACGACGGCCGCGTCGTCACCGGCGGCCTCGAGTTCGCCCTCCAGCAGCGACAGGGCGGCGCGTTCGTCCATACGTCCCGTTTCTATTCCAACACGAAAAACCGCCCGGACTGGAGGCCGGACGCCTCGAGGCACCGCGGCCCGCCGGTCGCTGAGTCCCTGCGAGCGGTCGCCACACCACCGCTGCGCGGGACAACGATGGCCTTAAATGCCGGCGACGGGAACCACACGCCAATGGCTACGATGTACGACGTTCCGGCGGACGACCTCATCGAGGCGCTCGCCGACGATCTCTCGGATCGACTCGAGGAACCGGAATGGGGCAAGTTCGCCAAGAGCGGTGTCGCCAACGAGCTGCCGCCCGAACAGGAGGAGTTCTGGGCGACTCGCGCGGCGAGTCTCCTGCGGAAGGTCGCCGACCGCGGCCCGATCGGCGTCGAGCGACTCTCGACCGAGTACGGCGGCTCGAAGGGCGGTTCGAACCGCTACCAGGTCGCCCCCGACAAGCGCACCGACGGCTCGAAGAACCTCATCCGAACGATCCTCCAGCAGCTCGAAGAGGAAGACCTCGTCGAGACCGCCGAGGGCGAAGGCCGACGCATCACCGCCGAGGGGCAGAGCCTCCTCGACGACACCGCCGGCGAGGTCCTCGAGGAACTCGACCGTCCGGAACTCGAGCGCTACGCGTAACGCGAGATAAATTCAGTTTTCACGCCGAACACCCCTCGAGCGCCGACAGTATCGCCTGTCGTCCGAAATCATTTTCCGCCGTGCGAAACAACAGTTGTGATAGCAATGAGCGACGCACCTGACGAGGAGAAACTCGAGGAGCTGCGACAGAAGAAAATGGAGCAGCTACAGGAGCAGGCCGACGGCCAGCAGGGCGGCTCGCAGGAGGCCGCCAAACAACAGGCCGAGGCCCAGAAGAAGGCCGTCCTCCGCCAGCACCTGACCGACGACGCCCGCAAGCGGCTCAACACGGTCAAGATGAGCAAACCGCAGTTCGGCGAACAGGTCGAACGACAGGTCGTCAGCCTGGCCCGCAGCGGCCGCATGCAGGGCAAGATCGACGACGAGAAGATGAAACAGCTCCTCCAGGAGCTGAAACCCGACTCCCAGAGCTTCGACATCAAGCGGCGCTGATGGAGCTGGGACTGCTCTACAGCGGCGGCAAGGACTCGACGCTCGCGGCCCTTCTCCTCGAGGAGTTCTACGACGTCACGCTGGTGACGGCCCACTTCGGCATCAGCGACGACTGGAAACACGCCCGCGAGACCGCCGCCTCGATGGGATTCGAGTTCGAGCGACTCGAGCTGGACGCCGATGTCGCTCGCGAGGCCGCGGCGACGATTCGAGAGGACGGCTTCCCCCGCAACGGTATCCAGCGGGTTCACCAGCACGCCCTCGAGCGACTGGCCGACCGCGAGTACGACGCCATCGCCGACGGGACGCGCCGGGACGACCGCGTCCCGACGATCTCCCGCGCGCAGGCCCAGAGCCTGGAGGATCGCCACGACGTCGACTACATCGCGCCGCTGTCGGGCTTCGGCCGCACCGCCGTCGACCGACTCGTCGACGCGCGACTCGAGGTGACCGTCGGCCCGAGCGAGGAGATCGATCGCGCCGACTACGAGGCGGAACTCCGGACGATCATCGCCGACGAGGGCGGCCCCGGAGCCGTCGACGACTGCTTCCCCGATCACACGCAGACGTACGTGACGGGCGTTCGGCGAGCGAGCGACTAAGCCCGCGTTGTGCCGGCGCGCTCGAGCACGAGCAGGGAGAGGCGCCGAGCGCTACCGCGTGAACTCGAACCGCGCGCCGCCCGTCTCGCTTTCCGTGACCGCGACCGACCAGCCGTGCGCGTCCGCGATGGCGCGGACGATCGCGAGCCCGAGTCCGGACCCGTCCTCGGCCGTCGAATACCCCTGCTCTAAGATCTTGTCGCGTTCGTCCTCGGGAATCCCGGCGCCGTCGTCTTCGACGAAAAAGCCCCCCGAACAGGCGCCGACGCGGATGGTGACGTCCTCCCGGCCGTGCTCGATCGAATTTCGGAAGAGGTTCTCGAAGAGCTGTTTCGCCCGCAGCGGATCGACCTGGAGCGTTCGGTGGTCGACCACCTCGTAGGTCGCCTCGTCGGTCGCGGTCGACGACCAGGCGTCGCCGGCGAGTTCCTCGAGGGGCACCTCGTAGGTCTCCTCGACCTGGGTCCCGCTGCGGGCGACCNCCCGCTCAGAGATGTGTATAAGAGACAGCCTCGTAGGTCTCCTCGACCTGGGTCCCGCTGCGGGCGACCGACAGCGACTCCTCGATCAGTTCGTCCATCCGCGTCAGGGCGGCGTCGACCTCCTTGAGGTGGTCGGCGTTCCCGGTTTGAAAGGCCGCATCGAGGCGCCCGCGCGCGACGCTGAGGGGGTTCCGGAGGTCGTGGCTGACGACGCTGGCGAACTCCTCTAAGCGCTCGCTCTGCCGGCGCGCCTCGCGGGTCGCGGCCCGCTGTTTGATGTCGTAGATACCGGCGACGGTGCCGGCACCGACGCCCATCGTCCCGCTCATCAACAACAGGTACAGCGGCGAGCGGGAGCCGAGTCCGTCGAGGTAGGCGATGTAGAGGTGTAACGCCGCCACGATGAACGCGGCGAGAAAGCCGCCGAGACTGTACGCGAAGACGGTGAGTCGATCCCGCGCCGAGACGTCCTGCGCGACGAGGAACCGGTCGGCGAGGATGACCGCCGTCGCGATCACGAGCGGAAAGATGCTCTCGAGTATCGTCCTCGTCGAGAGGGTCTCGCCGGCGATCCGCACGCCGATGGTAGCGGCGAGGACGAATCCGAGGATCGACAGCGGCGAGACCGGGAGCTGTTTACCGACGTCCGCGACCCAGTCATCCTCTTCGAGCCGTTGCACGGGCGTATCTCAGCACCGAGCGAGCTATCAATGTATTGGAGAATCTCGCCGTGAAGTGCGTCGAACTAACGCCTCCAGCAGTCGAACCAAACGGGCGACGGCGAGAACGCCGAACGCACGGACGCTGACGGGGGGCGAATCGCCACCCGAGGACAAAGGACAGTTTGAAGCGCAACCTGAACGAATCGGGGGACATGTACGACCACCTCAAGGGATTTCGTGACTTCTACCCCGCCGAGATGGGGGCGCGCCGGGAGGTTATCGACAGCCTGGAGGCCGCGGCACGACGGTACGGCTTCCGGGAGGTCGGCACCCCCGCACTCGAACGCACCCAGATGTACGTCGACAAGAGCGGCGAGGAGATCGTCGAAGAGCTCTACGCGTTCGAGGACAAGGGCGGCCGCGAGGTCGCGCTGACCCCCGAGTTGACCCCGACCGTCGCGCGGATGGTCGTCGCCAAACAGCAGGAGCTCTCGAAGCCGATCAAGTGGGTCTCGACGCGACCGTTCTGGCGCTACGAACAGGTCCAGCAGGGCCGGTTCCGCGAGTTCTACCAGACCAACGTCGATATCTTCGGCTCGAGCGAACCCGAGGCCGACGCCGAAATCCTCGCGTTCGCCGCCGACGCGCTGACCGACCTCGGCCTGACCGGCGAGGAGTTCGAGTTCCGCGTCTCTCATCGCGACATCCTCGGCGGACTCTTCGAGTCGTTCGACGCCGACGTGGACACGGCCGCGGCCATCCGCGCCGTCGACAAATCCGAGAAGATCAGCCACAACGAGTACCACGACCTGCTCGTCGAGGCCGGCCTCAGCTACGATCAGGCCGCCGAGTTCGACGACCTGCTCGCGGTCGGCGAGGACGACCTCGACGAACTCGTCGACTTCGCCGGCACGGACCGCGTCGAAGCGGCCGTGACCAACCTCCAGAACGTCCTCGAGGCCGCGGCGGACTTCGGCGCCCGCGAGTACTGTACGCTCTCGCTGGAGACCGCCCGCGGACTCGATTACTACACGGGCGTCGTCTTCGAGTGTTTCGACTCGACCGGCGAGGTCTCCCGGTCGGTCTTCGGCGGCGGCCGCTACGACGATCTGATCGAGAGCTTCGGCGGCCAGCCGACGCCCGCCGTCGGCGTCGCGCCCGGCCTCGCGCCGCTCTCCTTGCTCCTCCAGCGGGCGGACGTCTGGCCCGAGGAGGCGTTCACGACCGACTACTACGTCCTCCAGATCGGCGACACGCGGTCGGAGGCCGCCCGGATCGTCCGCGACCTCCGCGAGCGCGGCCACGTCGTCGAGACCGACGTCGCGGACCGCTCCTTCGGGTCGCAGCTGAACTACGCCGACTCGATCAACGCCGAGACGGTCGTCGTCGCCGGCGAGCAGGACCTCGCAAACGACGAGGTGACGATCAAGGAGATGGAATCGGGCGACCAGACGCAGGTCCCGGTCGACGAGTTCCCGGGCGACCTCGAGCGACCGACGTACGACGACTTCGCCTGACGGTCGCCGCTTGCCGGCATTAGTTTTCGATTCCGATTTCCGAACGGAAGCGCGCGTGACGGGACGAACCGGCGGGTTCGAAGACGGCGAACAGCTTGCGATTGCAGCTCGTTTTTAAACACCCTCTATTGCAGGGGACATTCGGGCTCGTTCCACTTGAACGAGAACCTGAGTCCGTCTTAAGCCCGTATAGCGCCGAGTAATGACTGTAAGGTGAGCACAAATGGCAACTAACGAAGCAACCGTGCAGTGGCTGGGGAAGCGCCAGGAGTTCGACTACGCCGACGGGGTCGCCGGCTACGTGATGGTGGGGATCCGGCTGATCGTCGGCTACTGGTTCCTCCACGCCGGGTGGGGGAAACTCGCGGCCGCCGAGCCGTTCGACGCGGCGGGCTACCTCGCACACGCTGAGACGCCCATCGCCCCGCTGCTCGAGTTCGTCGCCGGGACGCCCTGGCTGCTCGAGTTCACGAACGTGATGATCCCGCTCGGTGAGTTCTTGATCGGACTGGGGCTCATCGTGGGGGCGCTCGTGCGCCTGGCCGCCTTCTTCGGCGGCATCCTCATGGTGTTGTTCTACCTGGGCAACGCCGACTGGGCGAACGGCTACGTCAACGGGGACCTGCTCGGGCTCCTCATGTTCGTGCTCGTCGGGGTCTTCGCCGCGGGACGGCTCCTCGGCGTCGACGCCTACCTCGAGAAGACCGAGTTCGTTCGGCAGCGACCGTGGCTGCGCTACCTCCTCGGATAATGCCGCGGGATAGCCCGGCCCGGTTCGATCGGGTTCGGTTTTCCGCCATTCTACTCCGCAGCAGGGCCCACCATTAACTACGGCGTCGGTGTACGACGTCCGATGGCCGACAGCCGCCCGAACGTTCTGTTCGTTCTCACCGATCAAGAGCGCTACGACTGTACGGCGCCCGAGGGGCCGCCCGTCGAGACGCCGGCGATGGATCGGCTCTCGAGCGAGGGAATGCGCTTTTCGCGGGCGTGTACGCCGATCAGCATCTGTACGAGCGCCCGCGCCTCGCTCATGACCGGCCTGTTCCCCCACGGCCACGGGATGTTGAACAACAGCCACGAGGCCGACGCGATCAGGCCGAACCTGCCGACTGACCTGCCGACGTTCTCCGAGGAATTGACCGACAGCGGCTACGACTGCAGCTACACCGGGAAGTGGCACGTGGGCCGCGACCAGACGCCCGAGGATTTCGGCTTCTCGTATCTCGGCGGCAGCGACAAACACCACGACGACATCGACGAGGCGTTCCGGGAGTACCGCGAGGAACGGGGCGTCCCGCCGGGCGAGGTCGACCTCGAGGAGGAGCTCTACACCGGCGACGACCCGCGCGATGCGAGCGAGGGAACCTTCGTCGCCGCGACGACCCCGGTCGACGTCGCGGAGACCCGCGCGTACTTCCTCGCCGAGCGGACGATCGACGCGATCGAAGCGTACGCTGACGCCGACGGCAAGGAGAGCGATGGAAACGGCGGCAACCCCTTTTTCCACCGCGCCGACTTCTACGGTCCCCACCACCCCTACGTCGTCCCCGAGCCCTACGCCTCGATGTACGACCCCGCCGAGATCGACCCCCCCGCGAGCTACGCCGAGACCTACGACGGGAAGCCCCAGGTTCACGAAAATTTCCATCACTATCGGGGCGCCGACGGCCTCGAGTGGGACCACTGGGCCGAGGCCACCGCGAAGTACTGGGGGTTCGTCTCGCTGATCGACGACCAGCTCGAGCGGATCCTCGAGGCGCTCGAGGACCACGGACTGGCGGACGAGACGGCCGTCGTCCACGCCTCCGATCACGGCGACTTCGTCGGCAACCACCGCCAGTTCAATAAGGGTCCGCTGATGTACGACGACACCTACCGAATCCCCCTCCAGGTGCGCTGGCCCGGCGTCGTCGAATCGGGATTGACCTGCGAGGCACCAGTGCATCTGCACGATCTCGCGGCGACGTTCCTCGAGATGGGCGGCGTCGACGTCCCCGAGAGCTTCGACGCCCGGAGTCTGGTGCCGCTGCTCGAGGCCGGCGGTGATCCCGAAGCAGTATCGGAGTGGCCCGACTCCACCTTCGCCCAGTATCACGGCGACGAGTTCGGCCTCTACACCCAGCGGATGGTCCGCACGGAGCGGAACAAGTACGTCTACAACGGCCCCGACATCGACGAGCTGTACGACCTCGAGGCCGATCCCGCCGAACTGCAGAACCTGATCGACCACCCCAATTATGCTGACATACGCGAGGAAATGCGGGATCGGCTCGTCGACTGGATGCGCAAGACCGACGACCCAAATCAGGGCTGGGTCCCGGACGTACTCAGAGACGTGTGAGCGGTCGACGACCGACGGAGTCCCAGTCTCGAGACGAATTCTGTGCCGCGGGCGGGTCGATCAGTCCGTCGCCGGACCGACCCGGTGGACCCAGTGAAGAACAGGTACTCGTCGACGACCAGCGGTGCCGAGATGGGCGGCGACGACGTCCAGACCCGTTCCATGGAGCCGTCGGCCGGATCGAGTCGGTAACAGTTCCCGCTCTTGAAGCCGCTCGTTGCGAACACGGTGCCCGACGCGGTCGCGACCCCGCGAAAGGACGGCCCACCGGAGTCGCCGCTCTCCCAGCGCCCCTCGCCGGTCGACCGGTCGATCGCGTTGATGCGCTTCCCCGTGACGACGACCTGGGTCTCGGAGAGCGCCAACGGATTCGCCCTTCTGTCCGCCGATTCGTACTGCCAGCGAAGCGATCCGTCGGCGACGTCGACTGCGGAAATCCGGGTGCCGCTGCGGAGATACGCCGTCTCGCCGTCAACGGCGGGCGGTTGCCCGATCGAGGACTGGTACCGATCGTCCCATCGAATATCGCCGTCGGTGCGATCGATTACAACGAGTCCCTCGTCGGTTCCGACGTACACCGACTCGTCGTGGACCGCCGGTGTGTAGCTCGGCGGGCTCTCGAGGGAGACGCGCCAGCGGGTCGTGCCGTCCGGGTCGAACGCGTACACGTCGCCGTAACCGATCGCGTATACGCCGTCGGTCGCCGCGATCAGTGAACCGGCGATAACGCCGGTCCGGTGAGACCAGCGCTCCGCTCCGGACGAACGATCAACGGCGACGACGGTGTCCGATCCCACCGCCACGTACGTATGCTCGTCGTCGACGGCGACGCTGGACAGTTCGCGGTCCCACTGCTGCGTCCAGGAGATGGATTCCGAATCGGTTCCATCGCGAGGAGCCGTCCCGACTGGCCCGCGACGTACAGCACGCCGTCGGCGACGGCGAGTTCGGGATTGCCGTCGGAATCGACTCGCTGCTCCCAGATCAGTTCCGCGTCGGCGCCCGGTCCCGGTGCGTCCGTTCGCGCCGTGTTCGCCGAACTCCCCCACTTCGATCGCCACTCCGACTCGAGGGAGTGGGGAAACGGATCGATCTCCTCGAGATCGGGGGGTTCGCCGTCGTTGCGCGTGATACACAGCGCCGTCATCGGGGTGGCCGCAGTCGCAGCCGTCGCCAGGAACTCGCGTCGGATCATCCGCGTTCCGCCTCAGCAACCATTGGAATTCCAATGACAGTCTCCGAGGTTATTACTTCCGCTGAGCGGCGAGTGACGGGCTGGGACGTACACTCACTCCGGGACGATCCGTTCGCGTTCGAACCGCTCGTCGTCCTCCCGCCACCGCCACGACCCGACCTCGAGGGGATCGAGCGAGACAATCAAGTACGACCGATCGGGCCAAGTCGCCTGCGCCTCGTCGGTCGCGCTCGGACGTGGCGGTCCCCGGGGATGTGAGTGGTAGAAGCCGACGATCTCCTCGCCGCGGTCCTCGAGGCGTTCGAAGACCGCGAGTTGTTCCTCGGGATCGATCCGATACCGGGTTCGCGGCGTCTCGGCGACGTTTTCCGCGGGGTACTGCGACCGAACCCGACTCTGCCCCTCGGACTCGAAGTCGCCGCCGAAGATCCCGCAGATCTCCTCTGGAGCGCCCTCACGAGCACGCTCGAGGATCCGATCGCGAATCGCGGTCGGAACAACGAGTTCGGGATCGGAACCGGTCACCGGTAGCTATGCCTCCGCCTCGAGTCGATCGGTCAACTGCTCGAACGGCACAGCAATCTCCTCGAGCGCGACGGGCGGCGTCTCGACGTCGAACAGCTCCGGCTGGACGATCGGGGCCAGCGCCTCGAGGGTGTCCACCAGCCGCGGCCCGGGCCGGTTCAGGTAGTGGTGGCCGTCCATCGCCCAGACGCGGCCCTCGCGGACGGCGGTGAGGTCGTCCCACCCCTCGCGCTCGGTGAGGTCCGCCGTGTTCTCGGCGGTCTGCTCGAGGCCGAAGCCGCAGGGCGCGACGACGATCAGTTCGGGGTCGTACTCGCGGATCTCCGTCCACTCGCGGGGACTCGAGCGCTGGCCCGCGTCGGCCAGTCCGTACTCGCCGCCGGCCCAGTCGACCAAGTCGGCGGTCCAGTGGCCCGCGATCATGACCGGGTCGGTCCAGTCGAAGATGGCGACTCGAGGGCGGTTGTCCGGCTCGAGGGCAGCGTCGGCGGTTCGCTCTCGAACGGCGTCGATGCGGGACTCGAGGTCTGCGCGTACCTCTCGAGCGCGTTCCTCGCGGCCGGTGGCGCGGCCGATCCGCTCGAGGTCCTCGAGGACGTCGTCGACGCTGTGGGGGTCAGTGGTCAGAATCTCCGGATCTGCATCGATCTCCTCGACCGCGTCCGCCATGACGACCTCGTCGACCGCGCAGACGTCGCATATCCCCTGCGTGACGATCAGGTCCGGCTCGAGCGAGTCGAGCAGGTCGGTGTCGACGTCGTAAACGGCCCCGTCGTCGGCGGTCTCGAGCACCTGCTGGTTGATGTCGCCGCTCGAGGCCTCGGCATCGATCCTCGAGTCGGTGACCGACGGGAGGGATTCGACGCCGGGCGGATAGTCGCACTCGTGGGAGACGCCGACGGGTTCGATCCCGAGCGCGGCCACGGTTTCGGTCGCCGAGGGGAGCGTCGTGACGATTCGCATGGCTCGTCTAGGTGGTGAAGGATGAAAAACCGCTGGTCTCCTCATGTTCATCCGTTCTCGAGTCGATCACCGAATGGAGTCGTTTGCGACGATTACGAAGCCAGACGAAGACTCGAGCGTTCTGTTCACGCTGGCGGCGAGGATTTCCACACACCTCCCCAGCCGATTCGCTCACTCCGTTCGCTCATCCCTCGCACGGAGTTGTCTGCTGCCCTCGCATTCGCTCGGACAGCCGACAGCGCGCGCCACCGCAAGAGAGTGATCGACGTGCTACAGAAACGCCGGAACGACGCTCAATGGAACTTGACGCCGACGTCGTGGAGGTCATCGTTGTACTTGGCGATGTTAATTACGAGCGGTGTGACGCTCTCGACTTCGGCCGCGTTCGCGAGGGGACCGACGTCGAGTGCGCGCAGGCCCTCGATCTCGGTGGCGAGGTTGCGGACGGTCTCCTTGGCGTCGTCGTCGTCCGCGACGAGGAGGGTGTCCAGGTCCAGCTCGTGGTCCAGATCCGAGAGCGCGTCGGCCGCGAGGTTGTGGAAGGCGCCGACGACGGGCACCTCGTCGGGCGCTCGTTCGGCGACCAGTTCGGTGACGCTACCGGTTCCCGGCGGGTGGTAGTGCAGGCCGTCCTCGTCGCCCTGCATGCCGACCGCGGGGGTGACCAGGATCGTGTCGGAATCGAGGTTGTCGGCGACGGCTTCGACGGTGTCGCCGGCGTAGTACGGCGGGACGCTGAGAACGACGACGTCGGCTCGGTCGGCCGCCATCTCGTTGGCGAAGCCCTTGACGTCCGCGTCGGCGCCGCGGGACTCGAGGTTCTCCTCGTAGGTTGCGACCGCGTCGCGGGCCTTCTCGGGATCGCGCGAGCCGATGAGGACTTCGTGATCCGTATCGCGTGCAAAGCGCAGGGCCAGCCCCTGCCCGATATCGCCGGTTCCGCCGAGTAGTGCGATTCGCATACTCGCCTCTCGGGACGGCATCCGAATAAAAGGGGTGGAGGCCGGCCGATATCGCCGGATGTTCGGATGTCAAGAAATAGCCGCCAGATCGGCTCACTCGCGGATCGACGGCCCGAGTCCAAGGGCGGACGCGGCGATCCCGAAGCCGACGAGGATCCCGCCGACCCCGAGTGCGGTTCCGCCCGACGAGGGATCGGCCAGCACTCGAGCGCCCGTGGCTACGAACAGAAGCGCGAGGCCGAGCAGCAAGACCGTTCCGAGGACGTCGAGCAGCGCGTCCCTGACGGCGGTCCGGATGACCGTATACAGTTCGTCTCGCTCGAGGGCAACCACTACGTCGTCTGAGCCGACGTCCCGTCCGGAATCTGTTGCCATGTTAACGAGTACTCGCTGGTCCCGATAAAGATGACAGGATCGACACCAACGCACGGCGACGGAAACCTCAGGGCGCGTCGTCGTCCTCTGGGTTCATCGCCGCGCCGAGTCCGCTGTCGTACGCGTCGCGCTCTTTGATCTCGCGAATGCGCTGGTCGAGGCGCTCCTCGAGTTCCTTCCGTCGCCCCTCGTCGACGTCCGGATTCGATCCGAGGTCCTCGATATCCTGGCGAGCGGTCCGCAGGACTGACACCGCCTCCTCGGTCTCGAGGTCGGCCGCACGATCGAGGCTCCGTTCGACGTCGTTGAGGGTGGTCCCGGTCATGGGAACGGCTTCGGGCGCGAACGGGGTCAATGCTGGGCCGTCAGTGGTCGGGCGCGGAGCGGTCGCCCGCCGAGAGTCGGCAAGGGCTCGGCGAAAGGCTACACA
Source organism: Haloterrigena salina JCM 13891 (assembly GCF_000337495.1). Classification (GTDB taxonomy): domain Archaea; phylum Halobacteriota; class Halobacteria; order Halobacteriales; family Natrialbaceae; genus Haloterrigena; species Haloterrigena salina. Next base: position 13,355 of record NZ_AOIS01000025.1, on the reverse strand, counting down.
CTTCCCGCGCTGCCCCCATCACGAAGTATGGAGCTCTCGATCGTCGATCTCGCACCGATGCCGGAAGACGGCACCACAACGGAGGCGTTCGACCACACGGTCAAACGCGCTCAGCGGGCCGAGCAACTCGGCTACTCGCGGTTCTGGGTGGCCGAACACCACGACTTCACCGACTCCGTCGCGAGCACGACGCCGGAGGTGGTAATCCCCTACGTCGCCGCGAAGACCGACGAGATCCGGATCGGCTCGGGCACCGTATTGCTCAACCACTACAGCCCGTACAAGGTCGCCGAGACGTTCGGCGTCCTCGACGCCCTCGAGCCCGGTCGGATCGACCTGGGCCTGGGCCGGGCGACGGGGAACCCGGCGAGCGACCTCGCCCTCCAGCCGGATCGCAGCCAGCGGCGACGGACCGGCGACGATCAGGCGGAGAAGATCGACGAGGTCGTCAAGCACCTCTACGGCGGGTTCGACGACGACCACCCGTTCCGCGAACTCGAGATCCCCCGGTCGGGCGACTCCGCGCCCGAAATCTGGGTCCACGGCTCGAGTCCGGCGAGCGCGAAGATCGCCGGTAAACTGGGACTGCCGTACTGTTTCGCCGCGTTCATCCGCCCCGGGCCGGCCGTGCAGGCGTTCGATACCTACCGGGAGCACTTCGAGCCCTCGCCGGACGGTGCCGGCCTCGAGGAGCCACGCGGCGCCATCGCGGTGAACCTGACCTGCGCCGAGACCGACGCGGAGGCCGCGCGGCTCCGCGCGACCGCCGTAGCCTCGTCGCGACTGCTCCGCAACGGGCAGGTCGACCGACTCCCGATTCGATCGGTCGACCGGGCGATCGACGTCCTCGGCGGCGTTCCCGAGCCGACGCCGACGGATATCGAACCCGGCGACTGGCCGCGGCACCTCTCCGGCGGGCCGGAGACGGCCCGCGAGATCCTCGAGGAACTGACCGCACAGGCCGGGGTCGACGAGGTCGTGATCCAGAGCCAGCACGCGGACCCCGAGACGACGCTGCGCTCGCACGAACTGCTCGCCGACGCCGTCGGACTCGAGGCGCGCGAATAGTCGTCACGAGCAGGACCGGGAAACCGCCTGCAATGGCGCGCTGACTCGCGGTGAGCGACCAGCGAATCGCGAGTTGAAACTGCGCGAGGTCTTCGCGAGTCGTACGAGCGAATTGGTTGGGGAGGCGTGTGGATACCCGTGTTGCCAGCGCGAGCGGCGTGTTCGCCGCAATTCCTCGAGTCATCGAACGCTAGCCTCCGACGAATACCCACGAGAACACAGCCTCCATTAGCCCCGCCGTCGTCCTCCGACCATGGACAGTCCAGCGGTGATCGCCCACCGCGGTTACGCCGGCGTCGCCCCGGAGAACACCGTCGCAGCTGCCGCGAACGCCGCAACGAACGACGAAACGACAATGCTCGAGATCGACGTCCAGCCCGCGGCCTGTGGCACGCCGGTCGTGATCCACGACGAGCGCCTCGAGGGCGACCGCACCCGCGACGGCCGTCCGCTGACCGACGCAACGGGCCTGGTCCGGGAAACGTCACTCGAGGAGATTCGAGCCGCACGCGTCCTCGGGACCGAGGAGACGGTGCCGACGCTCGCGGAACTACTCGAGGCGATCCCCGAGACGGTCGGCGTCAACGTCGAACTGAAGAATCCGGGGACGGCCGACCTGCGGTTCGGCGAGTCCCTCCCGGTCGAGGACCGGGACGATCGCCGCGAGGTCTGGACGCCGTTCGTCGAGCGCGTGATCGAAACCTGCGACGCGTTCGACGGCGAACTCCTCTTCTCGTCGTTCTGCGAGGGCGCGCTCGCGGCCCTCCGCGAGATCGCTCCCCGGTACGCCGCCGCGACGCTCGTCTGGGACGACCTCGAGGCGGGACTCGAGATCGCCCGCCGCTACGACTGCGAGGCGATCCACCCGCCGAGAAACGCGATCAGCGGAGCGCCGCTCGCGGATACCGAGTACGCCGGGTTCGGAGCCGGCGAGCCCGAGATCGATATTATCGAGGAAGCCCGCGCCGAGGGTCGGACGGTCAACGTCTGGACGGCCGAGAACTGGCACCAGTTCGAGGCGCTGGCCGCCACCGGCGTCGACGGGATCGTCGCCGACTACCCGGGGCTTGGAACGTACGCGAGCGATCAGTAGCCGGTAGCGGGGCCGAACGCCCTACGACTCGAGCAGGTCGGGCAACGCGTTGATCGACTCGAGGACGGCCGAGGCGTCCTCGGCCTCGTACTTCCGACGTCCCTCCTCGCCGGTGAGACCGCCCGTGAGGACGCCGATCCCGTGGTACTCGCGGTCGGGATCTGCCTCGCGAGCGTTATTGGCCGTCCGAACGTCGTCTAACGTGTCGCCGACGAAGACCACGCTGTCGGCGTCGAACCGCTCGGCGAGCGTCGTCAGCGCCCGCGGGTGGGGCTTGCCCTCCTCCCAGTCGTCCATCGTGAACCGGTGCTCGAGGGGAATCGCCGCCTCGAGGCCGACGCGCTCGAGGGCGATCTCGGCCTCGGCTTCCGGCCGCCCGGTCAGGATTCCGACGTCGATCGCGTCGTCCTCGACGAGCGCGTCGCGGGTCGACTCCTCGAGCAGGATCGGTTCGTCGTGGATGAACCCGCGCGTCTCGACGTCGGGATCGCCGCCCTCGAGGCCCCGGTAGAGGTCGGCGCCGAGGTACAGTTGCTGGAAGACGTCGCGAAGCCGCTCGCGGTCCCAGCGCTCGAGAACGCGCTGGGTCGCTCGGGCGCCGAGATCTGCGCGGATCGCGTCCTCGGCGGCCTCGAGACCGCCGTCGCGGGCGGCGATCTCGTCCGTGAAGTCGTCGATCGACGCGCCGTACCCCTCGCCGGTCGCGAGCACGTACAGCGCGGCGGCGTAGGTCAGTTCCCAGTCGTTGTTGAACCCGCCGGCGTCCTTGAACTGCTGGATGTCGGCCTTGCGGATCGTCCGGTCGTAGACGCGCTCGACGGAGTCGACGATCGCGCGTCGGTAGGAGTCGGCGACGTCGACGAGCACTCCGTCGACGTCTAACACGACGGCGTCTGCGTTCATACCCCTCCAGACGGGCCGCCGAAGGTAAAGGCGGTCGGATTCCGCTCGTGGGGACGTCCCAACTGTGTGCGACCTGCGTCTCCCGGCGCAGCGACCGGGAACGACGCGATCCCTCAGAACCCGAGCCCGCCGACCGCGGAGAACGCTAGCAGACAGAGCCCCAGCGCGTACAGAACGTCGGCCCACAGCCACGAGAGCAGGTTCACGACGTAAATCACGACGACGACGGGGACGCCGAGCAGGACGACCGGTCGTCGCCGCCACTCCGAGCGAGAGTGCGTCCAGAGCGTCTTCGCGTCGCCGGTGCTCGGGAACGCCTGCACGCCGACCGCGAGGCCGAGCCATCCCAGCGCGACCGCGAGCGCAAGTTCGCCGCTCGAGGCCGCCGCGAGGCCGTCGCGCAGTGCGGTCGCCGACGCGATCGGGTCCGCGGTCGCGGTTGCGAGGGCGTCCGCGATTCCGAGCGACGACGCGAGCGCGGCGAACCCGAGGAAGGCCGCGACCGAGACGACGGTGTTGACCAGGAACGGGGCGACGCTGATCGCGAACGACTCGCGGTACCGTCCGGGCTGGGCGTGGCGGACGTAGCCCGGCGGGTCGCCGAACCGGAAGTAGACGACCTCTTTGACGGGCACTCCGACGAGGTGACAGACTTGCTTGTGGGCGAGTTCGTGGACGACGACGCCGGGAGCGGCGAGGAGGCGCATCACGACACGGGTGATAGAGCTGACGACGGAGACGATCACCGTCACCGCGACGAGAACGACGAGGGTCGCGACGAGGGGCGAAGCGGCATCAGGGATCATCGGTAACTGAACTGTTCCGAACGGTGGTAATTCCTTCGACCACGAACGATGGGGCGCGGGCGACGATCACCGTCGGCGTCCGGCCGCCGCTCGAGCGACGTACAGCGTCCCCGTCTCGATCGTCCGACGTTCGACCGGAATCGCGGGCTGGTCGCCGCCGAGGGTCGTAAACAGGAGGTCGGCGTCGGCCTCGCGGGCGACCGCGAGCGCCGGTCGGTGGAGTTCCGGGGGAAGGTTCAGCGCGTAGATCGCGTCGGCGGCGGCGTAGACCGCCGGATCGGGGTCGACGATATCGTCGCGGACGAACCGCACGCCGTCGGGGACCGGCCGGTCGTGGACGTCCGTCGCGGTGACGGCGACGCCGCGATCGGCCAGCGCGGCCGCCACGTCGGTCCGACGACCGATTCCGACCTCGACGAGCCGATCGTACTCGGTCAGGGTCTCGAGCAGCGTCTCCGCGTTCCGGCGAGAGTGGGCCACGGCGGGACGTTTATGCCACCCGCGGCCATAGCCCTTGCCATGCTCGTCGATATCGTGCCGGTCGGCAACGTCCCCGCGAACGTCAAGCGGGCGGCCTCCGCTGCGTTGCGATCGGTTTACGACTGCGACGTCACGGTCAACGACTCGCAGTCGGTCCCGAACGGTGCTTACGACGCCGACCGGAACCAGTACGCCGCCGAAACGTTCATCCAGCTCGCCGAACGGGTCGGCCGCGGGACGAAAAACATCGCGATCACGCCACACGACCTCTTCTACCGCCGGCGCAACTACGTCTTCGGGCTCGCTTACCTCGACGGCAGCGGGAGCGTCGTCTCGACCTACCGCCTCCAGACCTCGAGCGACGGCGGCTTCTCGAACCAGAGCGCCGAGGACATCTTCGAGGATCGGGTCCGCAAGGAGATCGTCCACGAAATCGGCCACACCTACGGGTTAGAACACTGCGACAACAACCGCTGTGTCATGAACTTCTCGCCGACGGTCCGCGAGGTCGATATCAAGGAGGAGAACCTCTGCGGGAGCTGTCAGCGGCTGATTAGCTGAGTCGAGTCGATCCTGTTTCGACTGAATCGTACTGACTGGTTTTGACGCGGAGTCGTACTGGCGAAGTGCCACACAGCCTCGAGTAGCGTCGGCTCGGTCGCGATCGCGCGAGCGGAAAACGAGCCACGGCCGAACTCAGGGCGCGTAGTAGTACTCGCCGTCCTGTTTCTGCTGTTTGTCGAGTTGCGACTCGGGCTTGTTGATGCGCGGTCGCGACGTGCGCTCGTCGCGGCGGAACGTGACCTCGAGGTTCGCGAGGAACTCGTTCATCCCGTCGCGCATCGGCTGGGGCTGGCCGGCCCGCCCCTGGACGGCGGGTTCGCCGTCGAAGACCATCAGCCGGTCGGCCAGCAGGTCGATCATGTAGATGTCGTGGTCGATGACCATGACCGTCGCGTCCTGCTGTTCGGCGTAGCGTCGGATCGCCTTCGTCGCCTGGACGCGCTGCTCGACGTCGAGGTGAGCCGAGGGTTCGTCGAGCAGGTAGAGGTCGGCCGAGTCCGACAGGCAGGCCGCGATGGCTACCCGCTGGCGCTCGCCGCCAGAGAGGTCCGAGAGATTCTGCTCCATGATCCGCTCGAGCTGGAGCGGCTGGGCGATCTCGGTGTTCCAGTACGAGGAGCCGAACTGGTCCGTGATCGAAGAGAGGAAGGCGTCGACCCGCATGTGCTGGTCGATCGTGACGTACTGGGGCTTGTAGGAGATGTCCAGATCGAGGTCGGCGTCGCCCTCGTCCGGTTCGATGTTGCCGGTCAGGAGCTTCGCGAAGGTGGACTTCCCGATCCCGTTCGGACCGACGATGCCGAGCACCTCGTTTTCTCGGATCTCGCCGCCCTCGACCTCGAGGGAGAACTCGCCGTCGCCGTAGCTCTTGGTGAGGTCGGGGTACTCGACTAACGTGTCGCCGCGAGTCGCGGCGCGAGGAGCGTGTTCCTCGAACTCGATCGGATCCGGTCGGATCCGCATGTTCTCGTTGTCGAGGTAGCCCGAGAGGTACTCGTTGATCCCGTTACGGACGGACTTGGGCGCCGTGATAACACCGTAGGCGCCGGGCTCGCCGTAGGCGACGTGCAGCGTATCGGCGAGCAGGTCCAGGATCGCGAGGTCGTGTTCGATGACGAGCATCGATCGGTTCTCCTCCTCGGCGAGTTCCCGGATCAGCCGCGCCGCGGTGACGCGCTGCCCGATGTCGAGGTAGGGCGTGATCTCGTCTAAGAAGTAGAAGTCCGTATCTCGAGCCAGCGTGGCCGCGATGGCGACCCGCTGGAGTTCCCCGCCCGAGAGGTCGTCGATCGACTGCTCCATGACGGGGCCGATCGAGAGCCGCTCGACCAGTTCGTCTAAGGCGCCGCGCTCGTCGGTCTGCTCGAGCAACTCGCGGGTGTTGCCGTCGAAGCTGTTCGGAATCTGGTCGACGTACTGTGGCTTGCGCGCGATCGTGACGTCGCCGTCACGCACGTCGGCGATGTAGTCCTGTAACTCCGTCCCGCGGTAGGCCTCGAGGACCTCGTCCCAGCCCGGTGACTCCTCGTGGCGGCCGAGATTGGGCTCGAGTTCGCCGGCGAGGATGCGAACGGCGGTGGTCTTCCCGATCCCGTTGGGACCCAGAATCCCCGTTACCTGCCCTTCCTGGGGCGCAGGGAGTCCGTACAGCGAGAAGGCGTTTTCGCCGTAGCGGTGGGCGGGGTCGTCCTGCAACTCCTCCGGCAGGTTGATGATCTCGATGGCGTCGAACGGACACTTCTCGACGCAGATCCCGCAGGTCTCGCCGAGACAGATCTCCTCGGAGATGTGGACCTGGTCGGGCTGGCCCTCGTCGGCCTCCTCCCCGCGGAGGGTGATACACTCCTTTCCCGTGCGGTTGGGCGGACAGTAGTTCTTGCACTCGTAGCTACAGCGGTCGGGTTGGCACCGATCGAGGTCTACGACGGCGATGCTGTCGTCGGCCATGGTTACGCGACGGCCCCCGTCGTGAGCAAGATTCCCCACGTCACGAACCACAGGGAGAACGTCATGAACACGATGAACAGGTAGTGTTTCGGTCCGAACTCGTCGTCATCGTAGATGCTCGTGAAATCGTAGAGCACGAACTGGGCGAGAATCGCGCCGGCGACGAGCATGAGCGTCCGCGTGTCGTTCGCGGCTGCGTCGGCCGACGACACGTCACCCACCAGTGCCATCGAGCCGAACGCCGCGGCGACACCCAACAGCGCGGCCAGCGCGGTCACGCTGATCGAGCGGATGTGCTCGCGTCGGTCACTGATCGATTCGGTCGACATGGATGGAATTCAGTGGCCGGTGGTGAAAAGGAGTTCGGGTTGGTCTCGAAAGAACGCCGGAGTTCGAGGTCCAGAGCGAACGGTATTCACGACTCGTAGCGACCACAGGTCGCCTCATCGAGACAGAGATCGAACGTTTTGTGACTATCGTCACCGAAATACACGGTCACGCGGACGTTTTCGCCGTCCATCCTAACCTTATTGCCGGATCCATCTGTAAACCGGCTCAGTTCGAAGGTGGCCGTCTCATTAAGTGACAGTTCAAAGTCGGTATCGAAATCATATCGACTGTGGGTCTCGGGATCTGTGCTATCGATCGAGATCGACGTCGTAACGAGATCGCGTTTGTTTCCAGAGAGAGCCGCTCCGTTGTTTTTCGGCGTTACTGCCTGAACATCGCTCCGCGTCGTCGCATCAATCCCGATTCCAGTGAGAGTAATGGGTTTGTCGCCGGTGTTCTCGAGTTCGAACTCGAACTTCCCGCTTCCACCTGGACTTTTGGCCGTTCCAGTGAAGTCGGTTATCGCCGACTGTGGGACGCTGAAATCGCGTTGCAGTGTTATTTCGCCACTCTTGGTTCCGTTGTCGAACAGTTCGGCGGTAACAGCGACGAGTGCGCTTTGAGCAGTATCTTCCGTCTCTACAGTAATCGTCTCGCTTCCGTTCGGGCCGAGCGAAAAGCGATACGACGAGTCGTTCCCGTCGAAGGAAATAGTGGTATCGGGATCAGTATCGGTCAGTTCCACGTCCATTTCCAGTGTCGTATTGTTCGTGAACACTGGCTCATCAGTCGTATCGATGTTCTTGATTCCGAGGAGGGCTCCCTCGTGATCCTCAGCAGTAGTGACGGCGACTTCCCGATCAGCGGTGAGGGAGCTGAATGCGCCGGTACTGAACAGTGCACCGACACCGATCGACGTGGCCCCGACGCACACGAAGACACGTCGTTTCATTACTTACTCATTATACTCAAATAGTATAACTCTTCGTAGAGTGGCTGTCATGAATACGATCATTCCAATCTAAACATGTTACGAGGACGGTTTCTTTACGACGAATGCGGTCACCTCTCTCCCGAATACGCCGCATCATTACGGTTGTCGCTCCATTTCACCGAGTCGCATCCGCCGGCTCTGTACCACGTGGACGACTGCAGAAATCGCAAACAGCGCAAACACCAGCGTCGCCCAGCCGAGTTCGGACACCGCCCCCGTCGGTACGACCTCGAGCCAGAGCCCCGCCATCACGACCGAGCCGACGATGGCCAGCCCCAGATAGTACAGTCCCCAGGGGATCGAGTCCGCCGGAACGACGTCCAGATAGACGTCTAACTCCGAGGCTTCGTCCGTGAGTTCGATCGTTCGGTTATCGAACTCGATCATCTCGGCTCGCTCGAGCGTCGGCAGATGCGTCTGCTGTAACGACGTGTACACCCGCTTCCGTTCGGCGGAGGTGATCTCCTCGACCTCCTTGTCGAGTTCCCAGGCGGCGACGTGCTCGGCGAGGTCCCCCAACGTGACCGGCTCGCCCTCGCGCTTGCAGTAGTGAATCGCGTATCGCCGCCGATGGTTGCTCAGAAGATCGAAGATCTCCCCCCGATCCGAATCGCCCCCCATCTGCGTTGCCATTGGGTCGTTCGTACTATGTTGAAAATATGAATTTCTGATACATAACCCTTATTGCCGCGAAACGCGCCTATTTCGCCGTTTCAGAGAAATAGTCAATCAGATAATACCTAGTGGCGTCTTGGATTACGCTAACCTGACTGTCAGGCGAAAGCGGGCGCCGTCAATGGTCGATCTCGACGGTTCGTTCGGAGACGTGTACCGCATAGTTCGCAGTACTCCCCGCCTCGTAGTTCACGGACAGTTGCATCTGCGTATTCATATCGAGATCGATCTCTTCGTTAACGATCTCCTCGAAGAGATCGAGTAGCTCGTCTGGATCGGCGGTCTGGTAGTAGTTCCCGCCGGTCTCCGCCGCCCATCCCTCGAGTTTGTCCTCGGGTATCGAGCTATGCTCGAGGCCATCGAGACCGACAGTGTGAAGGGTGTAGTCGAGGTCGTCGGACTGGTCAACCAAGTCGTCCATTCTCTCGTCGCTGGCAGTGTTGGAGTTCTTCCCGTCGCTCAGGAGAATAATGACTCGCTCGCGGTCATCGGTACTCCGGGTGGTGTAACCGTTGAGCGCGGCTTCCAGTCCGGCAGCCATGTTCGTCCCACCGTAAGCGCTGCCGACGACGCTCTCTTTCGCCGCCTCGAGATCACCGTTAAGGGGATGGAGGGGGCGGCCACCGCTGGCGAAATCGTAGATTCCGACCCGATCGGAACCGGGATCCAGTTCGTCGATAACGTTTCTGGTGGCCTCGACTCGCTGGCCCGTCGGATCGTTCCCCGGATGAGCGTAGACGCCGATCGAGGCCGTGCTGGGTCCGTAATAGAAGCTGTTGGGCTGGGCTCGAATCTCCGTCCAGTCGTCGGGATGGGCGAACTCCATCGATCCGAGAGTTTCGGTCGTCCCATTCTCGTCCCGTACCTGGATTTTCTGGCCCCACCATCCACCAGTCTCCATGTTTCTGAACGGTTCGTCCGTCGGGATCGGCCCCCATTCGTCACCGATTTGAATCTCGTGCTCGGGCACATACGCGTTCCCGGACGGATTGTGAGGCCCCATCGACCCCGATCGGTCGAGAACGAACGTGACGTCGACCGGAGGCCGCGTGTCGCTGTACTCGAATAACAGATCGGTGTCTTCCTCAGAGAGCGGCGTTGCACTCCGCAGCGAGCGATCGAAGTTAATCTGAACGTCGTCACCGATTTCGAGCGTGCCGCCACGCCCGGCCGCGTCGCCGGCGATGACGGCCCCGTCGATAGTCACACCGTCCTCGATCTCGAGGTCGGCACCCGGTGCGTAAACGACTCCCTGAAAGTCGTCCTCGATGGTAATCGTCGAGTCGCTAGTGGCGTACACCCACAGTGCGTCCGCCCGGTCGTCGGGCCCGATCGTGACGTTCGAGAGTGTAGCGTGACCGTCGACATAGAAGTTCGTCTGATTGTTGCCGTTAATTTCGACGTCCGAGAGTTCGAGATCGCCGTCGATACCGATATTGACGTTTCCATCGGAGGAGTCCGTCGACTCGATCCCGTCTTCGCCGCTGTACATGCCCGCAGAAACGTCACCGTCGGCCGACGGGTTGCCGGCGAGATACGCCGTCAGGAGCCGCTTGATCTCGTCGTCGATCGGAGCAACGTCGGCGTACGGTTGCGAGAGTTCGGTGGCGAGTGCCGTTCCTTCGACGCCGTTCCCCTTCCCTTCGTTCTCCGAATCTAACCGATACAGGTTCTTGCCGCTCTCCGATTCGCCCTGCTCGGTCCCGTTGACGGTTACTCCATAGCCGATCGGGGAGATCGACGGATTCCCTTTCGAACCCAGTTCGCCGTTTACGACCGGGACACCTTCGATATCGGCGTGGTTGTGAAGATAGAATTCGTCGTAATTCGCGAGCAAGAAGCCGGGAGAATCGTCGCCGTTCGAAGTGTGATTTTCGTACGCGTTCATCGAAATCGACGACTTTAGCGTCCCCGTTTCGCCGTCGATATAGAGTCCGCTGCGAACCGTTGGTTCGATATCGGCGAGTTCGCGAAGCGGTTCCTCACCATCGACGTGTGCGACGACCGTAACCGTCTCCTCGGATTCGTCGTGGCAGATGATGTTCTCGTCGACCGCACCGGAGACCGCACAGTCGTCGGCATCGGTCGCGTCGAACTCGTCTTTCAGGAAGTTGTACCACCCGTGATGGTAAGACGACCCGGAAACCTCGACCGTCGTGTAACTGACGACCTCGATATCCTCCCCGAGCGATTCGAACGAGTCGGTATCGGGGTTCGGAACTTCTCGAACCGTATGTTCACCTGTGCCGACGCTTCCCTCGAGCGAGACCGGTTCGATATCGACTCGTCCGACTTCCCCGTCTTCGGTCGACTCGTAGTAATACCGGAGGTTCGGATCCGAAACGGCGGTCGCTCGATCGCCGGAAACGTCCCAAGCCCCGCCGGCTTGATACGCGAACTCGTTACCACCCGTATCGGTTGCAACCAGCGTCTCGAGCTCTATCGAGCGACTATCGTTCACGTATCCGTCCGAGACGGTGACCTCGAGCTGTCCGTCGGTAACCAGTTCCCCGTCTAAATTATTGATTTGAACGCGTTTCGGGGTATCGTCCTGCTTCCCGAGCGACGATATCGTCGAATCGAACTGCCGGAGTTCCTGCTGACTCTGTTCGTGATACGCCTGCGACTCGGCGGCGTCGAATGCACCCATCCCGACGACGTAAACGCTCGTTGCGCCGAGGAAAACCATTACGAACAGCAATACGATCCCTAACTGAGGGCTCGCCCCCCGATCGGCCCGTTCGGAAAGAGAGATCTCAGCTGTTCTACCAATCCGTCCCATTACGAACCCGTATTCATTACTGTATTATAAAATGTAATGAGTGTTGATCTCATCACCAATAGAACAATTCTGATCGCTAACGAACAATGCGATCGGAGAGAATCCGCCCAGCCTCTTCCAGTGCTGCTGGCGAGGAATTACACCACTAGCCGTTATCGGAGTCGTCGCGACCGTAGACGGCAATCTATGTTCTTCAAGACTGTCTTGAACGAGTGTATTACCGAGCTTTCGGTATTTCTGGCGGCCTAATACAAAGTGAGTTGCACTCCACGTGAGCGTAAGAACCGCGCGCTGGACTCCCCGCTTCGAGGCGGGGGAGAACCGACGCGGTCAGACGGAACCATAACCATGAGAATGAATCGACGCAATGTGTTAGTCGGACTGGGGACGATTGTCGCGGGCGGCGGAGCAGCGCTTGGGACGGGGGCGTTTAGTAGCGTGGAAGCAGAACGAACCGTGTCGGTCGGGACAACGGGAGACGGTCAGGCATATCTGGGTGTCAGCGTTACTAATAGTGCGTATGCGGTGGACGGCAGCACTGATAGTGAGGCCGCTGTCACGATCGATCTGGGCGACACGGGCAACGAGAGCGTCGGCTTCAACGACGACGCGACGACGTACGTAAATGGTATTTTAGAACTCACCAACAACGCTGCCGACGGCAACAGTATCGAGGTCAGCCTCGGAGGTGCCGAAAGCGGTCACTCGAAAAGCCAGACCGTTTCGATCGCCGGTGCAGACGTCACCTTCGCGCTGAGCGACCCGGACACAGGTGCAGACGGTGATCTGGCGTACGCTACCGTTTCAGCTGGAGGAACGACAACCGTTGACGCTGAAATCAATACCGCTGTCGAGAATAGCGGCGACGATGAAATGCTGACTCTCTACGCCGAAGACGGCAGTAGCTAATAGAGGTCCGTCTACCCGATCCGACCTCAGTAGATCGGTAAATACCGGTGTCCGCTCCTCGAGGACGGTGGACACTGGCTACAGAACGACCGAACGTGTCGCCAGTAAACGACGTTCCCCGAGTCGTGCCAGCGAACCGCATAGATGTTATCCACTGACGTCCTACTTACCGCCGCGGCCGCTTGCGTTCTCCTCGCGTTCGTAGTTCCGACGGTCGCGATCACGGTGGGTGAGAATTCGGCGGCTGACGACGTCCTCCTCGAACCGACGTCCCGATACGCGACGATCCAAGACAACCGACTCGAACTCGATCTCGAGGAACTAAACGAAGACGCACTAACAACCGCCGATGTCTTCACGATCGCGATCGCCGATACCGACGTCCAGCGGGTCTGGATCGAGAACGACGTCGAGGGCCTCGAGTTCTACTCCGGAAACGATCCGACGGCCGAGGTCGCCAGAGCAAGCCCGATCGAGCCGTCAGCGGGCGAGACGATCCGCGTCGGCGTCGCGGTCGATACACACGTCGCTCACACGGGGACGGAGACGTTCACGGTACACGTCCGCTACGACGATGGCGAGGACGATGAAGACGAGGTGGACGACGAAAACGAGACTCACCAAGGAGTTACCCTCGGGTCCCTCGCAGTCTCCCCGACGAACCTCGAGGCCGGCGAGTCGGTGACCGTCGAGGGGAGCTACCGAAACGAGAACGACACGGCAAAGCGACACACCGCGAAACTGACCGTCGGCGGCACCGTCGTCGACAGCCGAACAGTCGAGATCCTGTCTCTTATACACATC
>NZ_AOIS01000024.1 GCF_000337495.1 Haloterrigena salina JCM 13891 | reverse complement strand
GGATCGTCGTCGATACCAGAGCGGTCGTCGTCCCGGCGGGAACGGAGCGAACGGTGACGTTCGAGCGCCGGTTCGACGCTCCCGGAACGGACGACCTGTCGATTAGCGGCGTCGACGCCGGTTCCGTCACCGTCTCGGAGCCGGAGCCGTTTCCGATCCGGAATCGGCAGCTATCGGCGGCGACGACGGCCGCGCTCGCGCCGCCGCTGACGATGGGGATTCTGTTCCTCGGCGTCGCCGCGAACCGGCGCTGGGCGATCGTTTCGAACGACTACTGATCCGACATGAGAACCGACGAACACCTGCATCCCGGCTCGTTCGGGACTGTTAAGACGGCCCGATTCGAACGTCGTCTCGATAGACTGGTCAGAAATAGATGATTTTTCTCGAGGGGAGACGATGACGGGGACGACGCTCCTGAAGCGAACGCTGGGGATAGTGATCGCCCTCGTCGTTGTCCTGTTGCTGGTCGGGCAACTCCTCGGGCAGCCGATCCTGCTCGGGTACGTCGCGACCGGCAGCATGGAGCCGGCAATGGACGCCGGCGACGGGTTCGTCGCGGTTCCCAGTCTCGCCGATAGCTCGGTCGAACAGGGAGACGTCGTCGTCTTCGAGGCCCGGGAACTCCACGGCGGCGGGCTGACGACCCACCGCGTGGTCGGCGAGACCGAAGAGGGGTACGTCACCAAGGGCGACGCCAACCCGTTCACTGACCAGGACGGCGGCGAACCCCACGTCACGGACGGCCAGATCGTCGCGAAAGCGTGGCAAGTAAACGGCGAGGTCGTGACGATCCCCCATCTCGGGACGGCGATCATGGGCGCCCCGAACGTCGCGGAGTCGGCCTCCGAAACCGTCGCCTCGGCGGTCGGGCTGACGGCGACCGGCGACTCGGAGGGACTCGGCGCCGCCCTCGTCGCCGTCGGCATCGCCCTGCTCGGGTTCGGGACGGTATTCGAACGGCTCGGCCCGGCGCGACGCGAGACGCGCCGGTCGCGCTCTCGAGAGAACGTGATCGCGTTCTGGACGGCGCTGGGGCTGGTCCTGCTCGTGTTCGTGACCTTCGCGACCGCGGCGATGGTCGTCCCCGCCGGCACCGCCGAATACGAGCTCGTGAGCACCGACTCGCCGACCGACGATCCGCAGGTGATCGCTCCCGGCGAGACGACCGAACTCACCCGCACGGTCGACAACGCGGGCTATCTCCCGATCGTGGCCGTCCACGAAGCCGAGAGTAACAACGTCGCGATCGAGCCCGCCACGCAGACCGTCGGGATCCGCTCGAGCGGGGAGACGACGGTCTCGCTGACCGCGCCCGACGAGACCGGATCGTACACGCGACACGTCGGCGAGTACCGCTACCTCGCGGTGCTCCCGCCGGCGGTGATCGTCTGGCTGCACGGGCTGCACCCGCTCGCCGCGATCGCCGTGGTCAACGGCGTCGTCGTGGGCCTCGCCGTCGCGATCGTGCTCGTCGTCTTCGGGCACGACGATCTGCGCCTTCGCTCCGCGGGCGATCACGTTCCCGTCTCGACCCGCCTCGAGCGGAAACTGCGCGAGTGGCTCCGGGAGTGATCCGTTCGCCGACGGCCACTATCGTTATAATGGTCGGATCGGATGAATGAACGAACGAAACTCCGCAGTCAGTTGGGGGATCGGTGCGGACGAGCGGGGGAAGAAACGCCGCACGGGACGGCTTCGACAGGGGTGTCCAACACGTGATCGATAATCCGCGTCTCGACCTGGTGCTCGCCAAATATGGGCGGTCGATCGTCGTCGTGCTCGTCGGGATCGGCATCCTCGCGTTTCTCGCCTCCGGGTGGGTCGTCGCGACGCCGTCGACGTCGACGAGCCACCAGTACGCCGACGAACGCGTCTCGAGCGACGTCGACACGAGCGCCGTCGTCGTGCGGAACGGAACGCTCTGGAACGAGGGCGACCGACTCGAGAACAGCGGCGTCTACATCCTGAACGCGTCGCCGGAACTGACGCTTCGCCCGGAGACCAGGCTGACGAACGCGACCGTGGAGGCGCCCGTCGACGACGGGACCGTGAGACACGAGCTGACGCTTCGGTTCGAAGCGACCCGCGAGGGCACGGCGTTCTGGAACGAGACCAGGACGCTCGTCGACGAGTCGCCGGCGGTCGAGAACGGCGTCGCGAGATCGGAGACGACTATCGACGTCGAATCCGTCCGCGACCGACAGCGCGAGATCGAGCGCGAACTGTCCGGCGTCGGGGCCGTCGACGTCCGCCTCGAGTTCCGCGCCGCCTACGATACGGACGCGGGACGGGGGGTACAAGAGGCGGCGACGACCCTCGAGATCACCGACGACGCCTACTGGGTGGCGGACTCGCTGTCTGCATCTGACGAACGGCGCTACCGAACGGGAACGACGGAGACGACCGAGTCGCGGAACCTCGGGTTGATCGCCGGCCTCTCGCTGCTCGGAACGCTCTCGCTGGCCGCCGCCGTCTCCCTCGCCCGTCGCTCGCCGGTCGACGAGGCGGCCGCCCGACGGGCCGTCCACGAGCGGCGCTACGCCGAGTGGATCTCCCGGGGATCGATCCCGATGTGGATCGGCGACTACCACGTCTCGCTCGACACCCTGGAGGACGTCGTCGACGTCGCGATCGACACGAACGAGCGCGTCGTCCACGACACCCAACGCGGGCTGTTCGCCGTCGTCAACGACGGCGTGGTCTACTACTACAGCGACCGTGGGCTCTGGGAGGAAACCGCCTGGCCCGAGATGGACCTCGACGACGGGTCCGCGGTCGTCGACGCCGACGCGCCGCTGAACCCGGAGGAGCTCGAACTCGAGGGGAGCGACGAGTTCTCGGATCCGGACGACGGGTTCGACGACGACGCGGACGTCTGGCGAAAGCTCTGAACGCGTGGGAGACCGGGTGCGGCCGACTGGTTCTTCGATGACTGCCATCGGGGGCCGACAACGAACGTCGACGACTCCGGGAGACCGTGCCAGACCTCGGTAGGGGAGGAGGTCGTGTTAGACGCTCTCAGAGAGGGCGTCAGACACAGGCGCGATGAGTCGTCGACCGACCGTCGCAGCGCTCTCGGTAGTCCCAAATTTCACCGACCCCTGACCAGCCGGTCAACTCTCGATATCTCGGCGTATAGGGCCTTTCTATGCACTTTACTGCTCAAAACCTGTTGGAAGATTTTGTGATGGTCACCGTTCGTAAGGCTCAACTTTTATGCTGCTGGGAGCTTTCGATTCGTAATATGGCAGAGACCGACGGGGAGGACATCGAAGATTTGCCACCGAGCGCCAAACTGGTCTTCAAGGTTCTCGAGTACGACGGGCCACTGACCCAGAAACAGATTGTCGAGGAATCGATGCTGTCAGCCCGAACCGTCCGCTACGCGCTCGAGCGGTTAGAGGAGATCGGGATCGTCGACGAGGATATCTACTTCGCCGACGCGCGCCAGAGTCTCTATCGACTCGAGGAGCCGGTGGCAGCCGACGGGAACGGCGTCGAGGAGACCCCGAAGAAAGACGCCTGCTGCGCCGAATAACGGCGCGGAAACCGGGAGGATTATTTTCAGTCGGTGAACGTTCACTAGTATGGACAAGGAGACGCTGCCGCGATGGGGGTGGCTCTTGCTGGGGCTGTTCGCGATGGCGATCGTCGCGAACACGTTCAATCTCTTCGTTCTCGGTCCGGCGGGAGTCGCCGAGCGGTACCACGTCGTTACCATCATCACGTCGATGGCGCCGGTGTTGATTTACGTCGGCGTCTGGTACGACGACGACCGCCAGCAGTACTGGGACCACTCGCGGGAACACATCGTCGGCGATCTCGTGTTCGTCATCACGGGCGCGGCGATCGGGGCGGGCATGGGGGTCGTCGCGACCGAGGGGATCGGGCTCCCGCCGTTCGTCGAGGACGTCATCGCCATGGGCGTCGGATTCATGCTCTCGTGGGGACTGTTCTGGTGGCGGAACACGGAGCTGTATCGCGATCTCGATAGCCGCTGATCACGAGGATTGCTACGTCGCTCCGACGCGTGTGACCGCGTTCGTCGCCGCTCACTGTCCCGGCAGCGATTGCTCGGCGCCGCGGTCGGCGATGCCGGGCGTCGGCGGCAGCGATCGCTTGTGCTCGGTTTCGGTATACAGCCACGCGAGCGACCGCGCCGTCTCGCGGTCGATCTCGAGCGTCGCCGCGGCGTTCTCGATCGACTCGTCCTCGTCGACGAGCCGCTGTAACAGCGGGTCGATGACGTCGTAGGTGGCACCGAGTTCGTCGGCGTCGGTCTGGCCCGCCCAGAACCCCGCCGACGGCTCCTTACTGACGATCCGGCGCGGAACGCCGATCCGCTCCGCGAGCGCCCGCACTTCGGTCTTGTAGAGGTCGCCGAGCGGATACGCGTCGGCCGCCCCGTCGCCGTACTTGGTGAAATAGCCCAGCAGCAGCTCGGAGCGATTGGCGGTGCCAAGCACGATCCGGCGCTGGCGGTTCGCCGCGTAGTAGGCACAGCACATCCGCAGCCGCGCGATCACGTTGCCGAGCGCGTGGGTGCGCTCGTCGGGACGCGCGTCGTCGCCGCTGGCGTCGTCTCCCGGCTCGAGTTCGATCGCGGCCGCCTCCTCGAACGCCTCGAGAACTGGCCGCAACTGGATCTCTCGGAACTCGATTCCCAGCCCTTCGGCGATCGTTCTGGCCTCGCTCACGCCGGCTCGTTCGCTCTTGTGGCAGGGAAGCCCGAGCCCGAGAACCCGATCGCTGCCGAGGGCCTCGACGGCCAGTTCGGCGGTCGCCGTCGAATCGATCCCGCCGCTCATCGCGACGACGACGCCCGTGGCGCCCGCGTCCTCGACCGTCGTTCGGATGTCGTCGACGATCCGCGAGCGGACGAGCTCGAGTCCCGGTCGATCCGTGATGAACGTCCCGGTCGTGCGCCCGATTCCAGCATCGACGATCGTCTTCCTCTCAGCGCCCATAGCGATCAAACACCATTTGTTATACACTGTTCTCGGACACTTGTCTCGTATAAGTGCTTTATCCTTAAACAATATATTCTCCCATGCGCAATCGGAGGTCAAACAGTTGCAGATATAGAGTAATCGACTGTAAACGTCCATTCCCGTTTTCCCCTGTTCGTTCCTCGTAGAATTCAGTTAATATACAACAGTTCCGGGGGCGAACTACGATGCAGTTGGGTTCAGCCGTCTCCTCTCCGTTTGCGGAGGTGGACGCCACCCACGCTCGAGGAGGTGGGCTGTTCAGGAAACTACTACCTCGTCGACGACCGGATCGTCGCCGTCACTTCGGAGGGGGTGTACGGCTTCCGGAAATCGCCGGGCCGACGGCTGAGCGTCCTCTGAAACGATTAAAAACCGCTCGTCTCGTTCGCGGTCTGAGTCCTTACGATGGAACGACCGTGATCGGATCCTTCCGGTCGATCGCTTGCTTCAACTCCTCGGCGATCGCGCTTCCACGCGAAACCTGGATCTCACGCGCGGACCTTTTTCCGCTCGGGTCGCCTGCGGCGACCGCTCTCTACTCACGGACGCAACTGCGTCCGTTCGTATGGCTCGCGGGACCTCCGGTCCCGCGCTGACGCAAAAATCTCCACCAAAAAACCGCTCACTCCGTTCGCGATACGATCCCTACGACGGCACGACCGTCACCGGTTCCTTCCGATCGATCGCCTGCTCTAACTCCTCGGCGATCGCACTGCCCCGCGAAACCTGAATTTCGCCGCCGCGACTCACTGTCGCGGTGAAGAGGTACTCGCCGCCGGCCTGGACCTCGACGGTCTCGCCGTGGTTGCCGTCGACTGGGATAACGATGTGTCGCGAGGTGATCTCGGGGGTGACCATCTGTCCGGCCTGGGTACCGCCGCCGCCTCTGCCGTCCGCGCTGGCGCTGCCGCCGCCGCTGCCGGCCCCGTAGTTGGGGTTCTCGTCGTGAGTCCGGACGTCGATGTCGATCCCGAGGCGGTTCTCGACGTCGGTGATGCGACCGCCGCCCTTGCCGATGACGCTCGAGATGTCGTCCTCCTCGACGTAGACGACCGCCTTGTCCTGGCTCTTGAGTTCGACGTCGACGTAGCCGCGGGCGATCGAGCGGATCTCCCGTTCGATCTCCTGTTTGGCGATGCGGTCGACGCCGGACTCGGTGCCGGGGCCGCCCTCTTCGTCTTTGAGCGGGACGGTGACGACCTGGCGGTTGAAGGTATAGATCTCGTACTCGGGTTCGCCCGTCTCGAAGTTCGTGACCTGAATGACCGGCCGCGCGAGGTCCTCCTCGGTGAGTCCGGCGGGGACCTTGACCTCCGTTCGGACGTCGTAGACGGTGTTGACCTCGCCGGCCTCGATGTAGACGACGGTGTCGACGACCTGCGGGATCATTCCGAGTTCGACGCGACCCACGAGCCGCTGGAGGGCGTCGATCGGCCGCGTCGCGTGGACGACGCCGATCATGCCGACGCCGGCCAGGCGCATGTCCGAGAAGACCTCGAAGTCGTCGGTCTTCCGAACCTCGTCGTAGATGGTGTAGTCCGGCCGGACCATCAGCAGGGCGTCGGCCGTCTTGGCCATCTGTCCGCCCAGTTCCGTGTACTGGGTGATGTCGGGGCCGACCTGCAGGTCCCGCGGTTTCTCCATCGTCTTGACCGCGTAGTCGTGATCGGAGATGAAGCGGGCGACCGCCTGCGCGAACGTCGACTTCCCGGCGCCGGGGGCGCCCGAGATCAGGACGCCGCGCTGGCGCTCGAGCAGCCGCTCTTTCAGTTCGTCGGCGTTCTCGTAGTCCTCGATGTCCGTCTGGGCGATCGGTCGGACGGCGGTGATCTCGATGCCGTCGGCGAATGGGGGTCGGCCGATCGCGATCCGGTAGTCCCGAAACTGGACGATCTTCATCCCCGGCTCGGAGAGCTCGAGGAAGCCGTCGGGGGACTCCTTGGCGGCGTCGACGATCTCGCGGGCGTACTCGTCCATCGTCGCCTCGTCTAACGGCTCGTCGGCGATCGCCTCGTAGCGCATCTCGCCGAGTTCGCCGCGCTTTGCCTTGGGCACCGCGCCCGTCTTGAGGTGGACGCTCATCGTCTGATCGTCGAAGTAGGTCTCGACGGTGAGCGTGCCGACCTCGCGGGTCTCGGGGGAGACGTGTTCGACGTCGAGCCCCTTCGCCCGGGCGACCTCCGCCTGGACGACGTCGCTGGTCAGGAAGGTGGCGCCGAGATCCTCGGCGAGATCCCGAATGAGGGCGTCGATCTCGCCCTCCGAGGCGTGGCCCCGCTCGATGGCGTTGGGCCGCTCGCCGACGTACTCGAGTTCGATGACGCCCTCGTCGGCGAGGTCGGCGAGACGCTGGAGTTCCTCCAGCCCGTCCCAGCCGGTATCGATCCCGTCGTTGGCCTGCGCTTCGAGTTCCGCGACGACCGCTTCCGGTACCGAAATCGTCGCTCCCTCGAACTGCCCGTCGTCGACTGTCGCCGAGACGCGGCCGTCGATGACCACGCTCGTATCCGGCACGACGTTCATACGCTAACTGGTCGACGGACGCCTATAAGGGTGTTCCACCTGCGAAAGACGTATCGGCGGGACCTACGACGCCCGTAGGGCCCGTATTCGACGTGCCCGAGGCCGCGACCGTCTTCGCGTTCGACAGGAATCGAGCGGCCGCTCCGCCGACTGCGACCGGTGGCCTCAACTCGCCGCCCGTCGACGACTCGCCCATGGAGGTCGCCGAACTGACCCGCGAACTCGTCTCGATCCCCAGCCACGCGGACGAGACGGCCGCGGGGGACTACATCGAAGCGTGGCTCCGCCGCGAAACCGACGCCGACGTGGTTCGGGACGAGGTCGGGAACGTAATCGCCCGTCGGAGCGGAGACGTAGGCGCTGGCGCAGGTGCAGGCGCGGGTGTAGGCTCACGGACGGACTCGAGTCCGGGAGCCGAGACGACGCCGGCGGGACGGTCGCTGGCGCTGGTCGGCCACCACGACGTCGTCGAGCCGGCCGACGCGCAGCTCGATGACGGCGAGTACGTCCTTGAGGAGCGGGACGGTCGCCTCTACGGCCGCGGTGCGGCCGACATGAAGGGTGCCGTCGCAGCCGCCCTGCTCGCGTTTCGCGACGCTACAATCGGGAGCAACGAGGGGGAGGAAAACGGAGACGGAGATGGAGACGGGGCGGCGGAACTCGTCTTCGCGAGCTTCGTCGGCGAGGAGGTCGGCGGCGTCGGCGCGCGCCGCGCCATCGACCGGGGGTTCGGGCCCGACTACGCGATCGTCGGCGAGGGGTCGACGGGCTACTCGGGCCCGGGCGTCACGGACGTCGCGGTCGCCCACAAGGGCCGTCGCGGATCGACGATCACCGCCCGCGGGACGGCCGCCCACGCCAGCGAGGTCGGCGCCGGCGAGAACGCCATCTACCGTGCGACCGACGCCGTCGACCGCGTCCGCGACCTCGAGCCGCCGTCGGTCGAGGTGGCCGGCGAGACCCTCGAGGGAAGCCTCGCCGTCACCGAAATCGAGGGCGGCTCGGCGATGAACGTCGTCCCGGACCGCTGCGAACTGACCGTCGACGAACGGACCGTTCCGGGAGAGCGGGCCGCCCTCGAGCGCGTCGAGGATCTCGCTGGCGTCGAGTGGACCGTCGATCAGGACTTACCGCCGATGCGCTGCGACGACGAGGCGTTCGCGACGGCGGTCCTCGAGGCGGCCGACGACGCCCAGTCGGGGTCGCCGGAACTGATCACGAAGCCCCACGCGACCGACGCGGGGTGGCTCGCCGAGGCCGGCACGGAGTGCGTGATCTGCGGCGCCGCCGAACCCAGCGAGGCCCACACCGAAGACGAGAGCGTCTCCCTCGAGGTCCTCGAGCGGTGCCGGGAGACCTACCGGACGGTGGCGGCGTCGTGGCTCGGCTAGGCGCAACGGGAGAAACGGTTACTTCGGCGAGCTGTGCGAGTCGTCGGAGAACCAGTCGTCGGTGACGTCCGCCGGAGACGCGGTCTCGGAGGACCGGACGGTCCGGTAGAGATGCTCGAGTTGCTCGAGCGTCTGCCGGACGTCGTAGCGCTCGATGGCCGCTCGCGTGTCCCGGTCCGACCGGAGACAGCGTTCGACGGCGTCGGCCATCGCCTCGAGGTCGCCGTAGGCGAACCGCTCGCCGTTGTCGGGACCGATCGTCCGGTCGAACGGCGGAACGTCGGACGCGACGACGGGCGTGCCGCAGGCGTTGGCCTCGAGCGTCGAGAGTCCGAGCGTGTCGGCGGTCGAGGCGGTGACGAACGCGTCGATCGAGGAGTAGAAGATCGGTAGCTCCTCGCGGGGGAGAAAGCCGCGGATCTCGACGTTGTCGGGCGCTTCGCGCTCGAGGCAGTCGCGGTAGGGGCCGTCGCCGACGATGACGAAGTCGTACTCCGGGAGCGTCTCGGCGACGCGGAGGATCTCGCTGACGTTTTTCTCCATGCTGAGCCGGCCGCTGTAGCCGATGACGGTCCGGTCGGGGTACCAGTCCTCGTCGGTCGGCTGGAAGAACTCCATGTCGATGCCGACGGGGAGCTGAACGTGTTCCACGTCGCGTTCGATTCGGCTCGTTGAGGCCGTGACGATGTCGAAACTCCGGAGGAGCGCGTTCTCCAGCGGGACGTACAGCTTCGAGAGCGCGTTGGCGATCGACTCGAACTTGACGTTCTGGTGGAAGTACTCCTCGATCGGCGTGTGGTGGGTGTACACCGCGGGAAGATCGTGTTTCCGGGCGTAGTACCGACCGAGTATGCCGACCGTCGCCGGCCCGTGACAGTGGACGACGTCCAACTCCGGAAGGGTCGACGGGCGTTTGAACACCGGGATTCGATACCCGGGGTAGAACGGGTTCGACACCGATTTGACCGGGATCTCGCGATCGCCGGGCTCGTAGTCGCCGTCCGGGTAGACGACGTACACCTCGTGTCCGTCCTGTTCTAACTCCTCGCGCCAGAGTTTGATCGTATACGTGACGCCGTCGATCTCGGGGAAGTAACTGTCCGTAAAGAAACCGATTTTCATTCAGGTCACCTCGTTGTAAAGTGTCTGGTACCGGTTCGCGACCGACTCGAGCGTGAACGCCTCGCTCCGTTCGGCCGCGTTCGATCCGAGTCGCGCCCGGAGGTCTGGGTCCTCGAGTCGCTCGATGGCGTCCCCGAACGCGTCGACGCCGGCGTTCGACGCCGACACCTTCAGGCAGTCCTCGCCGTCTTCGAGCCAGGAGAACGTCTCGATGTCACGGACGAGGACCGGTTTGCCGGCCGTCATCGCTTCTAGCAGTGCGATGCCCTCGTTTTCCTCGTAAGTGGGGAAACAGAAGATGTCTCCCGCTGCGAACGCGCCGCGGATGTCGTCGACGTAGCCGGTGAACGTGCAGTTATCCGGCGACTCCTCGATGAGCCGCGTCGTTTCCCGGCCCTTGAGAGAGAGATCCAGCGGGCCGAACCACGCGAAATCGAGGTGAGGCAGCCGGCGGGCCAGTTCGACGAACGTCTCGAGACCCTTGCGCTTGATCACGTGGCCGACGAGGAAGACCGTCGGCGACTCGAGGTCGTAGCGCTCGCGGTACTCCGCCTCAAGGGACTCGAACCCGTCGAGTTTCTCGCCGTCGACGCCGTTCGAGACGACGGTCGTCCTCGCGTCGGTGTACGTCTCGATCAGCCGTCGGTTGTACTCGGAGGGACAGACCAGCGCGTCGGCCAGCCCGTAGGCCCACTCGAGGTACGGTTTCAGGGGCCTCGCGAGCGCGTTGGTAAACCGGAAGCTGTCCCCGAAGTCCTCGGCGGTGACGTGGGTGTGGGCGACGACGGGGATCCCCCGCGACCGCGCCCGCCGCGCGTACCAGACCGAGCGCGGGCCCATGAGGTTACAGTGGAGGACGTCGGCGTCCAGCGTCGGCTCTGTCGTGTACTCGACGTCCAGCCGATCCAGCATCTTCCGCTGGTGGACGACCGACTCGCGGATGCCGCCGGTGACGTGCTCTTCGAGTTCGAAGTAGTGGCTGATCTTCATCCCGAGTATCTCGTGGCTGTGATGGGGTCGGTCGCGTTCGAGGGGATCGGCGGGGCGGTGCGGTAGCGGTGACCGTGAGGTGACGTTACTCGACCTCGAGCCACGGCACCTCCATGAGCGGCGGGATGTGCGTCTCGATGTGGTGTTCCCAGACGCCCTCCTCGCCGAAGGCCTCGCCGTGGTCGGCGGTCACGACGACCCGCCCGTCCAGTTCCGAGACCAGTTCGGCGACGGACTCGAGGGCGATCCGCAGGTTCTCCTCGTAGAGCTCCAGGGCTGCCTCCCGCGTGCCGTTCTTGACGAGGTCGGTCGGATCGAGTTCGAGCCAGAGGCCCGCTTTCTGCGCGAGTTCGCTGTCTTCGAGTCGGCTCTCGACTTTCGGTCGGATGGTGTCGCTGAGCGACGACAGCGTCCCGTTACCGCCGTCGGTCGCCTTCTCGGCTTCCTCCTGGCGGCGGATCCCCTTCTGGATCTGCTTGAGCTTCTGTCCCTTTCCGCGGGAGAGGTACGGAGCGTGGGGCTGCATGTAGTGGAGGACCGTCCGGTCTGCCCGCTCGACGGCGTCCTGATTGTTTCGGAACGCCTCGGCCAGTCCCTCCGGCGGGACCGTTCCGAGGTCGTCGTCCCAGCCGGACTTCCAGACGTCGAAGACGTCGCTGATGTGCTCCGACGCCGTCCACTCGTAATCGCAGCTGGCCCCCCATTTGAGTTCGTTCAGCGGGATTCCGAGGTCGTTGATGAACGGGTTTCCGGAGAAGTACGCGATATCGTGCTCGTCGGTGAACGTCCGGTACGCCCACTCCGGCGTGGATGAGCCGGTGCTCCACCGCTTTTCGAGCGTTCCGTCGAGGTACTCGTCGTAGACGTCACGGAACACGTCGTACCGGCACGCGTCCAGCACCAGACAGTAGTCCCACTCTGACTCGAGGAAATGCTGGTCCTCCATCGGTTGAGTTGGGGTTTCGAGTCGACAAACGTATGCTTACTGGTGTCCGGACAGTCACTGTAACTTTCCCGTTCTGACCAGTATCGCCCTGTAAACACCCCTCAAGCCGCCAAATTCGACGATGCTACTCGAGGTAGCCGAGTTCGCGCAGGCGGTCGCGGGTCTCCTCGTCGGCCTCGGCCAGCGCGTCGGCGTCCTCGGCGTCCGTCTCGCTGGGGTCGATCCACGCGCCGCCGGCCGCCTGCTCGAAGCGGGCGAGTGCGCGTTCGGCGGCGGCGACGACCTCGTCGTCGGCCGGGTCAACCGGCGTCGATTCCGCGGGGTCCTCGTCGAGTCGGTACCCCTCGTCGGGGATGCGGTCGGCACGGACGTACTTCGCGTCGGTGCTTCGGGCCGCGCGCAGGCGGGAGTAGGCCCGGTGATCGTCGGGCAGTTCGATCCCGGCCTCGCTGGCCTTCTCCTCTAAGTGGTGGAGTTCGATCACCGGCTGGGCGTACTCGACGAACGCGTAGTCGTCAGCCACGTCGCCGCTCGAGGCGTCGTCGGACGCCCCGTCGCCCGCGGCGTCGAGCACCGCCCGCTGTCCGGGATCCGGTTCCGGAGCCGCCTCGAAGGCGCGGTACTCGCTCGAGAGCAGGGACCGCGTCGGATCGCGGCCGGCGACGGAGCCGTCGTCCGCCGGCGCGATCGCGTCGTCCGGATCGACGTCCAGCGCCTCGAGAACCGTGTGATAGCAGTCGAGCAACTCGACGAGGTCGTCGCGCCGGTCGGCCTCGAGGGCGGGGTGTTTGACCAGCAGCGGGACGTTGATCAGCTGGTCGTAGAGGGCGAACTCGTGGCCGTAGAGGTCGTGTTCGCCGTGGAGTTCGCCGTGGTCGGCGCAAACGACGACGGTCGTCTCTTCCCATTGGCCGGTCTCACGGAGCCAATCGAACAGGCGACCGAGTTCGGCGTCCATGTGAGCGATCTCGGCGTCGTAGAGCCCGCGGATGGCCTCCCACTCCTCGTCGTCGATGTCGCGGGCGCCCGAGTTGTACTCCTTCGAGTTCTGGCAGACCGAGCCCGGATCGACGCCGGGAGCGAACTCCTCGCGGTACTCCTCGGGCGGGTAGTAGGGCAGGTGGGCGTCCATCAGGTTGACGAAAGCGAACCAGCCCTCGTCGCTCTCGCTGTCGTCGACGAAGGACTTCGTCCGGTCGATGACCGACGGCGTCTTCGTGTCGGCGCCCTCGCCGCTGGCGAGTTTCTCGTGGGCCATCGCGCCGAGCCTGACGAGTTTCGACGCCAGATCGCGGAGGTAGTCGTTGTCGTTGACGGTCTGCCAGGCGCTGGCCAACGGCCCCGAGAGGACGTCACCGGGGAGGACCTCGAAGAACGAGTCCTGCGCGTCGAACCCGTCGGTGAGGCCGGTGTAGGGGGTGATCCAGGCGTTCGAGGAGTAACACGCCGTGTCGTAGCCGGCCGCCGAGAGGACCTCCGCGAGGGTCGTCTCGTCCTCGAGGTACGGACTCCCCTGATCGGCCCCGTGCTGGCTCGGGTACCGGCCGGTAAACAGCGAGGCGTGGACCGGCAGCGTCCACGGCGCGGGCGCAACGGCCGACTCGAAGACGGTCGCCTCCTGTGCGAACGCGGAGAGTTCGGGCGTCGTCTCGCGCTCGTAGCCGTACGGACCCAGTCGGTCCTTGCGGACCGTATCCAGCACGACGAAAAGGACGTTGGATTGCTGAGCGTCGTCCATTACGGGAGACAACTGAGTCCATCTAAATAAAACGCGCCAACTATCTCGAGTCGGCGTGAAAATCGTCAGCGATAGTAAATTTCTGGGAGCTGACTCGTCTCTCCCGTATCGAACCGCCTCGACGATAATCAGACGTTTCAAGTCCGCTGACGATCCACGTCCGCTATGAACGAGCGAAATCGGCGGCGGCTTCTCATCGGCGCGTTCGGCGCGCTCGCCGTCTTCGCCGTGCTGTTCTTCGCGGTCGGTGCGCGCGACGTCATCGACACGCTGTTCTCGGCCGCGCCCTCGCTGGTCGTCGCGACGTTCGCCCTCGCGCTGTGCTGGCTGGCCGCGTGGAGCCTGATGCTCCGGACCGTACTGGTCGCCCTGGACGTCAAGCTGTCGGTCGTCAAGGCGTTTTTCGTCTACGCCGGCGCCGTCTTCGCCAACAACGTCACGCCGTTCGGCCAGGCCGGCGGCGAGCCGGTCGCGGCGCTGCTCATCTCGAAGACCTCCGACGCGCGCTACGAGACGGGGCTGGCGGGGATCGCCAGCGTCGACGTGCTCAACGTCGTCCCCTCGATCTCGCTGATCCTCGTCGGGGTCGGCTACTACGGGACGACCGCCGCCATCGGCGACCGCCTCGAGACGGCGGTCGGCTCGGCGGTCGTGCTGATCGCGGCGATCGTCCTCGCCATGGCGTTCGTCTGGCGACACCGGCACGCGATCACCGAGCGGCTGCCGGCCGTCATCGCCCCCCGCCTCGGTCGCCTCGGACTCGCCCGCTTCCAGAGCGACACGCTCGAGGCGGACCTGACCGACCGGATGGGACGCTTCTTCGAGAACATCGAGCGCGTCTCGACCGATCGCTGGCGCCTCTCTGCCGTCGTCGGTCTCTCGCTTGCCGGCTGGCTCTTCCAGACGGTCGCGCTCATGGCCGCCTTCGCCGCGCTGGGCGAACCCGTCGCGCCGTACATCCTGCTATTCGCGATCCCGCTCGCGAACCTCGCGGGCGCCGCCCCGCTCCCCGGCGGGCTCGGCGGTATCGAAGCCGCCTTCGTCACGCTGCTCGTGCCGACCACCGGCATCCCGGCGTCGACAGTCACCGCGGCCGTGCTCATCTTCCGCGGGGCGATCTACTGGATGCCCGTCCTGATCGGCGGCCTCTCGGTGTCCGCCTTCGGCGTCAGGGCCCTCGAGTGACGGCCGGGCGCGAGCGACCGAGCGGTTGATCCTCGTCGGGCACGGACGATCGGTCGTCGAAACGCATGTACCGAGGAGGTCACATCGGCTTCAACGCCCTCCTGTACGCCCCGTTCGTCCCGCTGGTGAGCCGCGGCTGGTCGCTCGAGTTGGCGCTCGCGGGAGCGGTCCTCGCCGTCGGACTGGCGAACCTCCCTGACGTCGACCAGCCGCTGCCGCGGATTCCCCACCGCGGGCCGACGCACACGATCTGGTTCGCCCTGCTCGTCGGGCTGTTAGCCGGCGTCGCGACGGCGCTGATCGTCCCCTCGACGCCGTCGGCCTTCCGATTCGGATTCGTCGTCGGAACCGGCAGCATCGTCGCTCACCTCGCGGGGGATATCGTGACGCCGATGGGAATCAGCCCCTTCGCGCCGGTCTCGCGGTACCACGTCACGCTCGACTGGTTCAAGTCCAAGAACGGCCGGATCAACCGGGCGTTCCTGCTGGTCGGATCGACCGCGCTACTCGCGTCGCTTGGTCTGACGATCGGACGGATCGGAACGGTCGCTCCGATCGGCTGATCGGTCGCTCAGCACCGACGCGACGAGAGGGTCCTCCGTCCGCCACGCGAGGACGCCGAGCGACGCCGCCCAGAGCACCGCCGTCGCCGCGGGGCCGTGAACCGAAACGCCGAGCCCCGCGGTGTCCGCGAGCGGGAACAGCCAGTCGATCCCCTTCGCCGACAGGGAGTCGATAGCGAGGTGCGAGCCGATCCCCAGTCCGACGGCGATTGCGACCGTCCGATCCCGCCGGAGCGCGTACGCGCCGGCGACGACGGCGACCGCGAACAGCGGCGTGTGCGTGAGTCCGCGGTGAACCAGCGGCCACTCCCACGCCGCGGGGAACAGGAAGTCCGCGTCCGGGAGGAGCCCGAGAACGACGCCGAGTCTCGGATCGGCGTCGGTAGCCCCTCGAACGAGGGCGTAACCGACGACCGCGTGGGTGGCGAAGGCAACGGCGAGAAACGCGATCCGCGTCGTGTCCATCGGTTCGACAGTCACCCTCCGGTACCACATGCTTTGTGACCGACGACGCGCTCGAACGAACCGCCGTGCCGATCGCGGACCTCCGAGAATCAACAACGCTTACATTCGGGACGGAGTAGGATCGGGATATGGTACCGCTGCAACTCGAGGGGATGCCGACCTGGCTCGAGTCGCTGTTCACGTCGGAGTTCGCGTTCGCGGTCTTGCTGGGGCTCTGTATCCTCGAGGGTGCGATGATGCTGCGGTTCATGCCGAGCGAACTGGTCGTGCCGTCCGCGCTGGCACTGATCGGATCGTCGATCCCGAAGACGGTCGCGATCGTCGCCATCGCCGTCGTCGGGACGACGATCGGTCAGTTCCTGCTGTTCCGTCTCGTCCGCCGCGCCGGGCGGGAGTACGTCATCCAGAAACGGTGGTTCCCGCTCACGGAATCGCGACTCGAGCGCTTCGACGGCTGGTTCGACCGCTGGGGCGGGATCGCCGTCGCCGGGAGTAACACGATGCTGGTCGTCAGGGGACTGCTCACGATTCCCGCGGGGCTCTCGGAGATGGACGGCCGGACGTTCGTCGCGCTGTCGGCGCTCGGCTCGCTTTCCTTCCAGTCGATCCTCGCCGCCCTCTACCTGTTCGGCGGCTATCTGCTGGCCCTGTGACGAGGACGAAATACGGAGCGAAACGAAGAACCGACGTTTCGGCCGGAATCAGTCGCCCCGTCGGTAGACGGGGAGGCGGAACCGAACGCCGGCGTCGCGGAGCTTCCATCTCGTCTCGAAGCCGATCCACACCAGCCCGGTCAGGGTCGCGATACCGACGGCGGCGAACTCGGAGGCGCCCATCCAGACCGGCGACGCGAACAGCAGTCCGTTGTGGATCCGGTGGGGCAAGAGATCCTCGATGAGGTCGCCGATCCAGCCGAGCGGGTCGAAGTCGAAGAGGCCGCTGCTCCCGCCTCCGCCGCCCCCGCCGTCGGCCGTGCGCGACTCGAGGCCGAGTTCGGCCGCGCTCTGTCCGCCCTCGCTTTCGGGGCCGGTTTCGAGGCGTTCGGCCTCGTAGGGGAGCGTCGAAGGGACCTCCCAGACGACGTCGCCGGACTCGTTGACCTCCATCACGCGGTTGCCGTGACTGTCGGCGATGAGCGTGTTCCCGTTAGGGAGGCGGTCGGCGTCGCGGGGCCACTGGATCTGGTCGTCCTCCCACTGCCAGGTGCGGTTCCACTCGCCGTCCTCGCGCTGGAACTCCTGAACGCGGCCGTTCTCGGAGTCGGCGACGACGACGGCCGGACCGCCCTGCGATTCGGGGATGTAGTCGGGGTTGTGCTGTTCGTACTGGACGTCGTACTCGTTCTCGCCGCCCAGCGTCCAGTTCTCGACCAGTCCCTCCTCCTGATCGAGGAAGACGACCTGATCCTGATTCCGGAGGCTGGCCACGATCCGCCCGTCGTTCGGGTCGCCCGGTTCGTCGATGTACTCGACGTCGTTGATGTGGGCCCAGTCGTGGGGGTACGGACCGGCCTCCTCGACGGGGAAGTCGCTCTGGGCGTCCCAGAGCCACTCGACGACCTCGGTCTCCGTGTTGACGATGAAGACCTGGTCGGCAACGATGTCGGCGACGACCACGTGCGTCTCGTTGATGCGGTCCGAGTCGTGCCACTCGCCGGCGGTCTCCTGGTGATCGTATCGCTTGTAGATGACTTCGGGCTCGGGGTTCTCGTCCTCGAGGTCGACGCGCTCGATGACGTTCAGCGCACACGGCGGGTCGCTGCAGGTCGGGCCCTCGCTGTGGATCGTGTCCGTCGCCGTGTACTCGATGGTCATCGGATCGCCCTCGACGGGGTCGGCGTCGAAGTACTTCGTCCGCGTGTTGTCGTAGTACGCCACCTCGCCGTCGGGCTCGTAGACGGTGATCGTCCCCGCCCGTCCGGACTCGGTTACGACCGTGTGGTTCTCGGTCGCCGGTGCCTCCGGAACCGCTTCCTCGGACGCGGTCGAGAGGTCGTCGCTCATCGCCGCGCTCGCCACGGCGGCGGCCGAGAGGAGAATAACGGCCAGAAACACGACGCGGAGGCGGTTCCGTGAGAGCGCCGACCAGGCTCGAGAACTTCCCGAGCGAACGGCTGCGAGCGGCGATTGCGAACGATCAGCCACGGTCTACCACCCTCGAGTATCGAAACGCCAGCTGGGTACCCATCGAGACTTCATTTCCCGAGCGACGTATTAGTGTTTTTTCTACCAGTCCGATACCAAGGACGGGGAACGAAACGACGGATCGCATAGTCGCCCACAGGGCCAGGGCCGGTTCGGATCGCGACGCTGGACGACTCCCCGCCCGACGCCCGGTGCTCGCGACCAAAAAGCGTATGCGACCGCTCCCGAACCTCCGCACCAACGGTGAGCGAAACGGAATCTCTCCAGTCCGGGACGGAACGCGCCGACGCCGCCCCGGTAGACGACGATCGCCCCGTCCTCGAGTCCCGGCGGCGCCGATTGCGCGCGTACCTTCGGCACAACGCCGAACGGATCTGTCGCGACGCGGTCGTATTGGCCGGCTGGGCGCTGGTGATGGTGCTCTGGATTCAGGACTTCGGGGTCCCGCGCTGGCTGTGTTACCTCGCCACGTTCGTGGGCGTCGTCGGCTACACGCAGGTGACCGCCCCGTGGGTGCGCCCGTACACGAGCCCCGACGACCTCGAGTCGATGCCCGCGGAGGGTCGAGGGCGGCTACAGGAATCGAAGCAGCGGCACGAGTAGCGTCACGACCCAGAGGAGCGCGCCGAGGCGCACGTAGTCGTGGTCCTCCGGATCGACTCGCACGGTGTGGGACGCCCCCACGGCGATGAACCCGAGCGCGACCGCGGTCGAGAACCGGTGGACGAGCACGTTCAGCGGGAGCCGGGTCACGCCGAGCAGCGTGTAATCGAGGAGGATCGCGGTCGCGAAGCCGACCGCGCCGGCCGCGAACGCCGTCGGCCGGTCGAGCGACCGCGCGAAGTAGTACGTACAGACCGGCAAGCCGACGGCGAGCAGCGGATAGAACGCCGCCGCGATGAACCGGGGATCGATCCCCTCGAGGCGCGCCTCGACGGCGATGGCGCCGAACCGGACGAAGAGGTAGAGCCCGAGCAGCGACCCCGCCAAACACAGCGCGCGCGGGACGCGAGCGGCGACCGGATTCGGGAACGAGGTCCGCGTCGAGACCCGACTCGCGAGCAGCAGTCCGGGAAGGAGGCCGACGATCGCGACGTGGAACGGCGGGTCGCCGCTCTCGAGGTCGACGACCGTCACCCAGCCGTCGGAATCGAAGCCGCGGCCGTTGCCCAGGTGAACGCGCGAGACGTTCGAGACGTACCGTCGATCCATGAACTCGCGTTCGACGTAGCGCTGGGAGTCCTCGGCGCTGTCGACCGTGTGGCTGAGCCGGAACCAGTCCCAGTGTTCGCTGTGGGCCTGGATCGCGGTCCACTCCTCGTCGGGGTCGGGCGACTCGTAGGCGCGGATGTGTTCGCGCGAGCCGAGATAGTCGCCGTCGTGGAGCTGGTAGCTCTCGTCGAGCCACACGCCCTCGGCCGTCTCGTTGTCTGTGGAGACGTAGACGTACCGCGTCGAGCCGTCGGCGCTTCGCCAGGCCGTTTCGGTCCCGACGACGTCCTTGGGGTCTGTCTCGCTCACGCCTTCGGGATCCGTCTCGCTCACGTCCTCCTCTTCGGGGGCGGTCTCGTTCCAGTCGCCGCGACTCCGCTCTTCTAGGTGCCGGCGCGTCTCCGCCGGATCGCCGTTGATCAACACGTTGATCGCGAGCGTCCGTTCCTCGACGGTCGTCGCGCTGCTCGTGTACGG
This sequence comes from Haloterrigena salina JCM 13891, assembly GCF_000337495.1. GTDB lineage: Archaea > Halobacteriota > Halobacteria > Halobacteriales > Natrialbaceae > Haloterrigena > Haloterrigena salina. The sequence continues at coordinate 19,250 of NZ_AOIS01000024.1, read as the reverse complement.
CCACAGCGAGGTCTCATCGCCGGTGCTGACCAGCCGCTGGTGTCGGTCGGCTTCGTGGCTGTCCGCCGACGTGGCGGCAGTCGCTCCGAGAGCCAGCGCGGAGCACGCGATGGCGACCACTCCGAGAGCGATCAGCGTCTGTCGCTCGATGGGCGGTCACCCCCGTCAGCGATCGTTCGAACGTTCATCGGTAGAACGACGGGCCGGGCCCGTCAGGTGGCTACGTAGGAGCCTCTCCGGTCCGCTTATAGGCTTTCTCGTCTCCGCTGTCGGGTGTTCTACCGGTGACTATCAGGCTTTCAAACCGGTCGCGGCGACGCGCGATGTCGAAGCGAACGAGGGCAGGTCAGTCCATCTCGTCGGCGCGGCGCGTCGTGAGAACGGGAACCGGCGACGTGCGGATAACGCGCTCCGTGAAACTGCCGAGCAAGTGGCGGTCGAGACCGGTTCGGCCGTGGGTGCCCATCACGACGAGATCGATCGCCTCTGCATCGGCGTAGGCGAGGACCTCTCGAGGCACCGAGCCGGTCTCGATGGCGGTCTCGACGTCGGCGGCGCCCGCCCGCGCGGCGGTCGCCGCGTCTTCCTCGAGGGCCTCTCGCAAGTTCTCCTCGAGTTGAGCGGGGAGCGGAGCCGTTTCCGCGTCGGCGACCTCCGGCAGTTCGTCCATGACCGACAGCAGGTGCAACGTTCCGCCACAGCGGTTCGCGAACTGCGCGCCCAGTTCGACCGCCGCCCTCGCGTGAACGCTCCCGTCGGTCGGCACGAGGACGTCCCCGTAGGGGTAGGTCGCCCTCGCGTCCTCGGCCGCGCGAACCGTCAACACCGGCACCTCGCTCCGGTTGACGACGTAGTCCGTGACGCTGCCGAGGATGTACTCGCCCAGGCCGCGTCGACCGTGGGCCCCCATCACGACGAAATCGAACGCGACGCCGTCCGCGTCGTCCGACTCCGACTCTGACTCCGCGCCGGCGGTGACGAACTCGACGATCGTCTCGCGCGGTTCGCCCTGGACGACGTGCGTGCTGACGGCCACGTCGCGCTCCGCGGCTAGTTCGGCGGCCGTCGACACGATCTCCTTGCCTTCCTCCTCCAGAGCGTCGACGACCTGCGTGCCGAGGCGCGTGAGACTCGGCTGGTTCGTGTCCGCGACGTTGAGGACGTGAACGACCGCGTCCCGGTCGGCGGCGATATCCAGCGCGTGCTCGAGGGCCGCCCTCGCGGAGTCGCTCCCGTCGGTCGGAACGAGAATGCGAGTATCCATATCCATGGACCGTGATTGGGGACGAATCCGCTTACGTCTATGGGACGACACTCGCAACGTGGGGCTGGAGAAGAGACTCGGCGCCGCTCAGGCGCCGGGGATGCCGACGGCGTCGAAGGCGGTGACCCCGAGCGCGGCGAGGGCGTAGAGGACGACCAGCACCGTCACCCAGGCGACGAGGCCGATCATCGCCGCCGCGGTCCAGTCGCCGGGGTACTGGAAGTTGATCACGGCGATGTACGCCAGCAGGGCCAGCAACGGCCCGAGCAGGGGGATCCACCCGACGAAGAAGCCGACGAGTCCCCAGACGATCGCCCCGATCAACGCGGTGACGATCGCGTGGTCGTAGTCGTCGGCCCCGACGATGATGCGGGCGCCGACGTAGATTCCCAGTGCACCGATCAGCAGGCTCACCACGAACACGATGGCTGACCCGATTGGTGACGCAGCGACCATTGTACAGAAACATACGTCAGATAGCCCGAACAGTCCACTGCTTGCAAGTTCTATACAGCGATCATCGGTCACGTATATTGTCGGTACGGCGCCGCAACGAGGCGTTGATACGGGATCGATACTGTCGGCGATCGCGACAGCTTCCGGTCAGTGAGCCCGAGGCGGCCAGGCAGGCCGACGGTCGATTCACAGTCGACTCGAGGGCCGACGAGCGCACGAAACCCGATCCGGACGCGACGACCGACGACTGTGAAACCGCCGGAACCACGACGTTGATACGGCCGCCGCGTGTATCGGTCGTCCATGGCGACCGATCAGGCCCAAAGCGAGGCGGCCGACGACAGCTACGCGGCGTTCGAAGAACGCGTTCGGCGGATCGCGAACGTCTCGAACGCGTCCGGCATCCTCCAGTGGGACCAGGAAGTCGTGATGCCCGACGAGGGGACGCCCGCCCGCGCACAGCAGCTCTCGGCGCTGTCCGCGATCAGTCACGAACTGCTGACGGCCGACGAGACCGGAGAATTGCTCGAGGAACTGGAAGACAGCGATCTCGAAGAGGACCAGGCCGCGGTCGTCCGGGAAGTCCGGCGCAAGTACGACCGCGAGACCAGCGTCCCGCAGGAACTCGTCGAGGAGATCTCCGAGACGACGACCAACGCCCACCCCGCCTGGAAACAGGCCAAGGAGAACGACGACTTCGAGGAGTTCGCGCCCGTCCTCGAGAAGCTCGTGGAACTGAAGCGCGAGTACGCCGAGCACATCGATCCCGACGCCGACCCCTACGAGGTGCTGTTCTCGGACTACGAGCCCTACATCGACCTCGAGACGGCCGAGCGGGTCCTCGAGCGGCTCCGCGAGGAACTCGTGCCGCTGATCGACGCGGTCCAGGATAGCGACGCTGATCTCACTACGGACGCCTTCGCGGGCGAGTTCGACGACGACGATCAGGAGGCGCTGGCGCGGGACGTCCTCGACTCGCTGGGGTACGACTGGGGCCGCGGTCGGCTGGACACCGCGCCCCACCCGTTCTCCTCGGGGACGCAGTTCGACGCCCGCGTGACGACTCGCTTCGAGGAGGACGATCTGCTGGGCTCCATCACCTCGACGATCCACGAGTTCGGCCACGCCAACTACACGCTCGGCCTCCCCGACGAGGGCTACGGCACGCCGCTGGGCGAGGCGCGGGACCTCTCGGTCCACGAGTCCCAGTCCCGGCTCTGGGAGAACCACGTCGGGCGCTCCCGTCCCTTCTGGGAGCAGTTCCTCCCGACCGCCCGCGAGCGGTTCCCGGAACTCGAGGACGTCTCGCCCGAAGCGGCCTACGAGTCGGCCAACCAGGTCTACGACGACAACCTCATTCGCGTCGAGGCGGACGAACTCACCTACCACCTCCACATCGTGATCCGCTTCGAGATCGAGCGCGATCTGATCCGCGGGGACCTCGCGGTCGACGACGTCCCGGAGGCCTGGAACGACAAGTACGAGGAGTATCTGGGCGTCCGACCCGAGACCGACGCGGAGGGCTGCCTGCAGGACATCCACTGGTCTCACGGCTCCTTCGGCTACTTCCCGACGTACTCGCTGGGTTCCGTGCTCGCGGCGCAGCTGTACGCCGCCGCCGAAGACGAACTGGGCGATCTCGACGACGACATCCGCGAGGGCGACTTCGAGGCCCTCAACGGCTGGCTCCGCGAGAACGTCCACCGGCACGGCAAGCGCTACACCACGCCCGAACTGATCGAGCGCGCAACCGGCCGGGAGCTGACGGCCGACCCCTTCCTCGAGTACGTCACGTCGAAGTACGGCGAACTGTACGGCCTCGAGGACTACTGACGCCCGGTTTTACGTTTCGATCCCACCAACGGGCAGCGGCTATTTTCTCACCGAGGGCTTTCGCCGTGTCCGTACCGGACCGTAACGGAAGCCGGGTCGGGACATGAAAGGTGCTCCTTGATACCAGTAGGCAAGATAGCTTCGGCGCATGCCACGTATCACGGCCGAGGACGGCGTCAACGTGTTCGCACGCGACTTGGGCGAGGGCGATCCCATCGTCTTCCTGCACGGCTGGCCGCTCAATCACCGGATGTTCGAGTACCAGTACACCCACCTCCTCGACGAGGGCTTTCGCTGTATCGGCATCGATCTCCGCGGCTACGGAAAGTCGGAGAAACCGTACGGAGACTACAGCTACGACCGCTTCGCCGACGACGTGCGCGCGGTCCTCGACGAACTGGACGTCGACGGCGCGACGTTAGCGGGGTTCTCGATGGGCGGGGGCACTGCGACGCGGTACATGAGTCGACACGACGAGGCCCGCGTCGACAAGCTCGCGTTGCTGGCCCCCGCGAGCCCGGTTATCACCGAGAAGCCGGACTTCCCCGAGGGGCTCGACGAGTCGGACGTGAACCCGCTCATCGAGGGCGCGCGGACCGACCGCGCGAAGATGAACGCCGACTTCGCCGAGATGCTGTTCCACACCGACCAGAGCGACGAGCTGATAGATTGGATCTGGAGCCTCGGGATGGAAGCCTCCGGGCAGGCGACGATCGCCTCCGCCGAGACCTGGCGCGACGCCGACCTCCGGCCGGCCATGGACGACATCACCGTGCCGACGAAAATTTATCACGGCGTCCACGACGAGGTCACCCCGATCGAGATCACCGGAGCGGTGCTCGAAGAGGGTATCGAGAACGCCGAACTGATCCGGTTCGAGAACAGCGGCCACGGCCTCGTCGCCGACGAGACGGAGACGGTCAACGAGCAACTGGCCGAATTCGCCGGCTGACTGGCGGAACCCGGATCGCAGTTCGGCTGCCGCGGTTGCGCTACCGGAGCGATACCGGAATCCCCGACAGTCGTTCGGCGCCGTCGCGTGCGGGCCGCCGAGTAAACGACCAGTCTGTCGGACCGATCGGGGGTCGAGTCAGGTTGCTACGGCTCAGGGGCGACTCGAGGGGGCTCGAGGGAATCGTCGATCGACCTCGGAGCGCGCCGCAACCCGGGCGTTTTAGAGGGCGTTCGTCGTGAGTGCCGACCATGACCGACGCGTCACTCGCCGGCGAGACGGCGATCGTCACGGGAGCCAGTTCGGGAATCGGCGCCGCGACCTGTCGCGAACTCGCAGCCAGAGGTTCGAACGTCGTCCTCGCGGCCCGCAGCGAGGATCAGTTGGCCGACCTCGCGGACGAACTCGAGGCCGACCAGGGCGTCGAGACGTTGGTCGTCCCGACAAACGTTCGCGAGGAATCCGCGGTCGACGCGCTGATCGAGGAGACCGTCGAGACCTTCGGCGGGATCGACGTGCTGGTGAACAACGCGGGGCTCTCCCGGGGCGGCGAGGTCGAGGAGTTGACGACCGAGGAGTACGAGACGATGCAGGAGACCAACGTCGACGGCGTCTTCTACGCGACGCGGGCGGCGATCCCCCACGTTCGCGAGCGCGGCGGCCACCTGATCTTCGTCGCCAGTTTCGCCGGCCGCCACCCGCGGCCGGCCAACCCCGTCTACGCGGCCACGAAGTGGTGGACCCGCGGCTTCGCCAAGAGCGTCGCCGCCCAGATCGGCGACGACGGGGTCGGCATCACCGTCGTCAACCCCGCCGAAGTCCGCTCGCAGTTCGAGACGAGCGACGGACAGGCGTTCGCCGACGCGTTCGACGAAGACGAGGCGAGCGAACCCGAGGAGGTCGCCGAGGCCATCGCCTTCGCCGCCGGCCAGGACCGCTCGAGCATCAGCGAGATCGACATCAACCCGCGGGACAAGTTCGCCGACACCTTCCTCTGAACCGCGGCGACCGCGGCCCGCCGCGGTAACGCTGGGGTGGCAGGTGCCGGGTGCAGACTCACCCGCGGCGACTCCCTTACCTCGCGTATGCGCGTCTCAATTCCGGGCCTTCCCGGCGTCTACTACGATACCGACTCGGGATCGACGGCCATCGGCGTCGCCTCGACGGCCATCGGTCGCAAAGCGCCGAAACCGCAGGGGTACGCCATCCAGTTGCTCCCCTACGTCTGGTCGTTCGACGTCGACCTGCGGGAGGTTCCGAACGACCACCCGATCCAGTACCTCCACCCGGAGGGCGCCCGTAGCTTCGGCGAGCTCTCCCCCCAGCGCGGCGTCCGCGAAGCCGGCAACGAACTCGAGTCGGTACTGCGGTTCGTCTGGTCGGTCAACCAGGAGGTCGAGTCGACCGCGAACCAGTTGATCGGTCGCGGACCGGCCGAGGACGGCGTCGTCATCGAGATCGAAGAGGGAACCGTCAGCGTCGGCGGCGACGAACTCGCGACCGACGAGTTCGACCTCGAGGAGCCGGCGGCCGGCGAGACGGCCGCGAGCGGGACGAACGCGGACGCCGTCACTACCATCGACATCGCCGACGGGACGGACGTCATCAGCGGGAGCGACGCTACCGGGGAAGCTACTGACGACGAACGGGCCGTCGACGAGACGGACGGCTCGGACGCGGGTGACGAAAGCGACGAGACGGATTCGGAGAACGTGTTCGGCGCCACCGAAGAGCCGCCGGCCGACGAGACGTTCGATCGCGAGGAGACGTTCGGCGCCGACGAGTCCGCGTCCGACGAGGAGTCCGCCACCGGCGGGGAGACCGGCGCCGACGACATCGATCCGGACGAGCCGTAGGCGACGCCGGCGCCGTCGCTGATCGAGCTGTAGCGTTCGCGAAAAACGGCGGCTCGAGGGGCCCGTCGCTTACGCGCCGGCCGACTCGAGGGCGTCTTCGATGTCGTCGCGCTGGGTGACGCCGACGAAGCGCTCGACGATGCCGTCGTCGTTCTCGATGATCAGGGTCGGCAGCGAGCGAACCTGGTACTCGTTGGCGACGTCTTGCTGTTCGTCGACGTTGATCTTCTCGACCTCAAATCGGCCCTCCCAGTCCTCCTCGAGGTCCTCGAGGATCGGATCCTGGGTCTTACAGGGGCCACACCAGTCAGCGTAGAAGTCCTTGAGTGTGACAGTCATCGGTTCATCGCTAGTTCCGACGCGGCGCGCATAAGGGTTTCCCACCGGTCTGTGATTGCCGCAAGCGGTGACGTCAGTGATACCGGTGGACGAAAGATTTAGTTCCGCCCGTCCGTAGTAGCGGGTATGGACCGAGGACAGAACAGCGGTGGGCTAATGTCCAGTGCCGGGCTCGTCCGGTACTTCGACTCCGAGGACTCGAACGCGATCAAGATCGACCCCAAGACGGTCATCGCGACCGGCGTGATGATCGGGGTGCTGGTACAGCTGCTGACCTTCGTCGCGTAGACCGACGCCCACTTCTCGTCGCCGACCACCCGCTCGAGAGCGGCAGCGCTCGGCTCGCCGTTGCCCGCGGCTCGGTCTCGCGGGCCGCGGAGCGAACGACGAGGACCGTCGCGCTCGACGCGACGCGATATCGGTCGATCTGACCGTGCGGTCAGGTAGCATATATACGAGCGCCGCGTCTCTCCGGTATGAGCGACTCTCGGGACCGATTGCCGGCGGCGACTCGCTTGGGACGGAGCGTACTGACGGTCAGCGACGAATCGGCCATGGTAGATTTCTACCGGGACGTGATCGGCCTCTCGGTGCTCTCGCGAGAGGGGGCGACGACGGTGCTCGGCGCCGGCGACGCGCCGCTGCTCGAGCTCCGGCACGCGCCGGACGCCCGACCGCGACCGACCGACGCGACGGGACTCTTTCACAACGCCTTCCTGGTTCCCAGCCGCGAGGCGCTGGGGGATGGGCTGGCCCGAATTCGCGACCGCTGGGAGCTCACCGGCGCGTCCGACCACGGCGTCAGCGAGGCGCTCTACCTCGACGATCCCGAGGGCAACGGCGTCGAATTCTACCGGGATCGCCCTCGCTCGGAGTGGCCCCGCGACGGCGAGGGCGGCATTCAGATCGGCTCGTGGCCCCTCGACCTCGAGTCGGTCGCGGCCGCCGCCGACGACGGGGCCGGCGACGCCGTCCCGGACGGAACGACGCTGGGCCACGTCCACCTCGAGGCGTCGTCGCTCGAGACCGACCGAGAGTTCTACGTCGACGCGCTCGGCTTCGACGTGAAGACGGCCTCCCCGAAAGCGCTGTTCGTCGCCGCCGGCGACTACCACCACCACCTCGGGATCAACACCTGGCACGGCCGCTCGAGTCCCGCGCCGACCGACGCCCGCGGCCTCTCGCGGCTCGACCTCGTCGTCCCCTCGAGCGAGGCGCTGGAGCGAGTTAGGGAGCGACTCGAGGACGCGGGCGCGGCCGTCGACGAGCGCGCTGGCGGCCTCGAGTGCCGCGATCCCGACGGGATTCGAATTCGGTTCCGAGCGCGATCGGACTCGAACGACGGCGAGTGATCACGTCGCTCCTCGAACGGAGCACGCTATCGTGCGCGGAAGAACGCTCCGGTGACGCGACCTTTTTGCCGACGCTCTCCCTAACCGCGGGCATGTCACTGACAGCCGGCGTCGTCGCCGTCCAGGGCGACGTCGCAGAACACGCCGCCGCCATCGAACGCGCCGCCGCGGCCCGCGGCCGCGAGGTTACCGTCCGCGAGATCCGCGAGTCGGGCCTCGTCCCCGACTGCGACCTGCTGGCGATGCCCGGCGGCGAGTCGACGACCATCTCTCGGCTCGTCCACAGCGAGGGGATCGCCCCCGAAATTCGGGCCCACGTCGAGGCCGGAAAGCCCCTGCTCGCGACCTGTGCCGGCCTGATCGTCGCCTCGAGCGACCCGAACGACGACCGCGTCGAGGAACTCGGACTGCTCGACGTCGGCGTCGAACGCAACGCCTTCGGTCGGCAGAGGGACAGCTTCGAGGCGCCGCTGGCGGTCGACGGACTGGCCGACGACGACCCCTATCCGGCGGTGTTCATCCGCGCGCCGGCCATCGACAACGTCGACGGCGGTGACGCGGCGGTGCTCGCCTCGTGGGACGGCCGCCCGGTCGCCGTGAAACAGGGGCCGGTCGTCGGCACCGCGTTCCACCCCGAACTCACTCCCGATAGCCGCATCCACGGGCTCGCCTTCTTCGAGAACGAGGCGGCGACCGTTCCGGTACTCGAGGACGCACAGTAGTCCAGTCGACGGGCCACACGGCCAGACAGGAGAACGCTCCGGCTGTCAGTCAGCGGGAGTGGGAGTCGGGGAGAACAATAGTCTCCGGTCGAACGCTACGCAGCGGTCGTCCGGCGGTCAGCGATCGGGCGCGTCCGGCGTCGTTCGAAACGTACGGATGGTGTCTCGCTTGCCCGTCTGGACGCCGACTTCGTCGAACCCCAGGTCGGTAAAAATCGCGTTCCAGTCGCGGTAGTAGAGCGGGAAGTCGTCGTTGACGTAGCTCACTTCGTGATCGGGCGATCCGGCGTGTTCGGCTTCGTCGCGCTCGGTCTCACGCTCCTCGAGTTCGCTCTCGTTTTCCACGGTGATGAGGAGGTCGTCCGTGATCCGGGCCAGTTCCTCGAAGACCCACTCGGCGTCGGGGTGGAGGTGCTGGAGCGTCTCGACCGAGTAGACCGCGCCGAACTGGTTATCGTCGAACTCGCGGACGACGTCTTCGATCGCGGCGTGATGGAACTCGCCGTCGGCGGCGAGGTCGGGGTAGTGGTCCTCCATGACGTCGAACGCGTCCGCGTTGAGTTCGATCCCGACCGGGGATTCGAACCCGTGTTCGTAGAGATGCGAGAGATGGCGGCCCGAACTGCAGCCGAGTTCCAGAACCGGCGCGGTCGGATCGACGAATCGCTCGAGCGTCCGGAGAATCGCGTCGCTCGTCTCGTTCGGGCCGTAGTAGGCGTAGTACTCCGGTGAGTACTCGCCGGACCGCTCCGCCCACTGGCGCCGAACATCGTTAGAATCCACAGGCGCTAGCAGTCGGAGGAGACGTAAAGCCTCGTCGGGAGGCGCGTCTCGGCGCCGGGACCGACGCCGAACGGCACGGCGCCTCGCTCGAACTGGAGATTCCACAGAAGTCCCGCGGTAGTCCGACGGATCGGACGGGATTCTCCGGATAACCGATGACACGTAGACGAATTGCTATTCAAATCCAGTTATGATGGATATTCGAACAACCGATAGGATATTTTCCGTACGAATGCGGAACACTTAACCGTGTATTCCCTCTTCGTTTAGTCGCAATGGCAAACGGTAAGGTTGACTTCTTCAACGACACAGGCGGCTACGGTTTCATCGAGACTGACGACTCCGACGACGACGTGTTCTTCCACATGGAAGACGTTGGCGGCGAGGACCTCACGGAAGGAACCGAGATCGAATTCGACATCGAACAGGCTCCCAAGGGCCCCCGCGCGACGAACGTCGTCCGCAACTAACTACGGACTCACAGTGTCGTTGAGAAGCGGCAGCACGTGACTTCGTTTCTTCTATCCACAACGCACCGAGAGCGACCGCTCGAGCGTTCGCCGATACCGAACTCACGAGCCGAACGGCTACCGAACGGCCTCGAGCGGAGCGCGACGCTCGCCCGACGGCCGGGACGCGCTCTCGTGCATGCATTCGCGACCGGACATGTTTTCTCCCTCGCACGCGAGGGTCAGGATATGCAGGCTTCTATCGACGCGGTTCGCGTCGCGGGAACCCCGGAGGGACCGGTTCCGGTAGTGGTCCTCGCCGTCGAGGACGAGGACGACGTGGTTCCGATCTTCATCGGCTTCAACGAGGCGACGAGCATCGCCCGCGGCCTCGAGGCCGACGATATCGGCCGTCCGCTGACCCACGACCTCCTCCTGGACGTGATGGAGGAGCTGGGCAGCCGAATCGATCACGTGGTCATCAACGAGATCGAGCAACGCGAGGACGGGCAGGGCGGAACCTACATCGCCGACCTCCACGTCCAGACGCCCCGCGGCGAGACCGTCATCGACGCCCGCCCCAGCGATTCGCTCGCGCTCGCGGCCCGGACGAACGCGTCCATCGAGGTCACCGAGGACGTCTTCACCGACGGCCGCGACGAGAGCGAAAAGTTCGAGCAACTCGAGGATATTCGCAACGTATCGGGTGACATGTAGATGGACGACACGCTCGCAGAGTTGTTCGCCGTGATCGAGGACCGCAAGGAAACGCTGCCCGAGGATTCCTACACCGCCTCGCTGTTCACCCACGAGAAGGGCGAGAACGCGGTGCTGGAGAAACTCGGCGAGGAGTCGACCGAACTCGTGCTCGCAGCGAAAGACGACGACCGCGAGGAGATCGCCTACGAGGCCGCCGACATCGTCTACCACCTGCTCGTCTTGCTCTCGATGAAGGAGATGAGCCTCGAGGACCTCGAGGCCGAACTCGAGGCCAGACGGTAAGGACTCGAAGGCGAAGAGAGTGAGCGTCGATCCTGCGTTCGTAGCCCGTTCCGATCGTCTCTTTCATCGCGGTCGTCTTACCGGCGCCGTTCGGCCCGAGAGAGTTCGATGAGAGACTTCGGTGGAAAATCGAGCGCGATCGGGCGCGGTGGATACCTTAATGAACCGGCAGGTTCCACCGTTCTGTTGTGAACGCAACCGGTCGGTCCGACCCTCCGCGGGCCGGCCGCTTCGACGGCGAATCGATCCCGCCCTGAACCGACCGCCGACGGCGATCCAGCAACCCGAGGTGCTACGACGTGCCAGATCCCCCCGACGAACCGACGGACGACGGCCCCGACTATCGACAGCTCTCGGTCGTCGCGCTCGCGGCGCTGGCGATCGTGCTCGCCGCGTTTCTCGCCCCGGCCGGCAGCGGGATCATGAGTCCCGACGCCAACGTCGATCCCGACGCCGATCCGAACGTCGACCCGAACGCGAACCCGAACGTCGATCCGGGATCGGCCCCGGCCGAGCCGGAGGGTGACGGCCCCGACAGCATCCCGGATCTCGATATCAACTGGGACGGGCTGCTCGAGTGGACCGAGTTCGACTGGCTCGGGAATGGCGACCCCGAGCCCGACGGCGAAATCGATCGCGGGCCCGGGCCGGGCGACGGCGACCCCTCGACGCCGCCGTGTGCGATTTGGCTGGACCGCGAACCGACGCCCGGCAGCGAGGTGACGGCGCGGATCCAGTACGAGGGCGAGTCCGTCGCCGGCGCCGACGTCTGGTACGACGACGACTACGTCGGGGAAACGGACGAGCAGGGGCGCGTGACGGGAACGGTCCCCTACGTCGAGAACCTGAACGTCCGCATCGAGTCGGACGAGTATCCGGCGTGTTCTGGAACTGCGGAGACGGCGAGCGCGACGGCGTCCGCGACCGCGCTGCTCGGTGCCGGTGTGGGGACGAGCACAAGCACGAGCCCGATGACGACTAGTTCGACGGCGAACGCGCCAACGCTCGCGAGCGCCCAGGAAGTCGACGAGGTCGACAACGGCAGCGTCGAGTACGAGGTCGAAGGGGAGGTCGAAATCGCCGTTCGCGGACCGCCGGATCCGGGCGAACCCGTGACCGTCGAGGCGTCCATCGAGGGCGTCCCGATGGCCAACGCGAGCGTGACGATCGACGGCGAGGAGGTCGCCGAGACGAACGCGGACGGACTCGCGGTCATCGACGTCCCCGACGACGACACCGAATCGTTCGAACTCGGCGTCGCCCGCGGCGATTTCGCCGGAACGACGACCGTCGAGGTCCGACTGCTCGAGGTATCGCTCTCCCCAGAGGGACTGGCACCGATCCCCGGAAGCCCCGGCGTCCTCGAGGCGACCGTCGACGACGAGCCGGTCGCGAACGCCGAGGTGCGGGTCGGCGGCGAGGCGATCGGGACGACGGACGACGACGGCCGCCTCGACCTCGCGTTCCCCGTCGATCCGACGACGGCGATCACGGTCAGCACGGCCGATCGGACCGAGACCGTGAGTCTCGCCGGCCAGTACGGCAGCGTCGCGGTCGTTCTCGGCGTCGCCATCGTCGGACTGACCGCCGTCGCCGCCCGGACCCACGGCAGGCGCGGCGCGGCCGGCGTCCTCGGCGCGACGGCGGCGACGGCGGTCGTCCTCACCGTCGAGGCGTTCTACGGGCGGGCCGCCGGTGCCCTCGCACTCTTGACTCTCGGAGCGCTGGCGCTCGGCGTCACCTACGCCCGGAGCGACCGCACCATCCTCGACGTGCGGCCGTCACCCGGTGACGCCGCGGGCGGCGCCCTCCAGTGGATCGTCGACCGACTCCTCGCGCTGGTCACCCGCCTCGAGCGCGTCGTCGACTGGGGCCGCGCGCGGCTCGCGGCCGCTCGAGCGTGGGCCGCGTCGCTGCCCCGGTCCGGCAGGGCGCTGGCCGCGGCGTTCGGCGGCTGGCTGGCCGCGCTCCCGACGCGGGGGCTCGCGATCGGCCGTCGCTGGCTCGAGACGCTTCGACGGGTTCCGTCGGCGGCGGTTATCGGCGTCCTCGCCGCCGGTCCCGCCGTCGCCGCCGGCTACGTCGTCGACGGGCCGCGGGGAGCCGCCGTCGTCGCGGCCGCGCTCGGAGTCGCGGCGCTGCTCTACCGCGGGCGCGACGAAAACGATCCCGCGGAGCGCGAGGACGACGGCGACGAGGACGAACGCGTCGAACGGACGCGCGCCGCGCCCGACACCGCGCCGGAGACCGACGAGCGCCTCACCTTCCGCGAGCTGTGGCGGGCCTTCGCCCGGCGGGTCGCACCCCGTCGGTGGCGCCACTACACGCCCGGCGAAGTCCGGCGCGCCGCCCGCCAGCAGGGGTACCCCGACCGGCCGGTCGACGAACTGACGACGCTGTTTCGGGAGGTCGAGTACGGCCGCCGCCCGCTCTCGAGCGGCGTCCGGGATCGGGCCGATACGGCCTACGCGGCGCTCCTCGAGACGGAGGACGACGGTGGTGACGGCGCGGACACCGAGGGCGGTGCAGCCGACGGAGGCGGAACGAACGAGACGGACGACGCGGACGATTCGGACGGGTCGACGGCCGGTAACACGCCCGATCGCGACCCGGGAGGTGAGCGGCCGTGACGCGCCGCGAGTGGCTGCTCGTGGTCCTCGGAATCGGGTTCGTCGCGGCCGGCCTCCTGTTCGGCCTCGAGGCGCAGCCGGCGTGGGCGTGGACGTGGACGGCGAGCGTCGCGTTCGGCGTCGTCGTGCTCGCGCTCGTCGCGCTCGCGGTCGGCGGCGCGAAGATCCGCGGCGCGCTCGACGCGAGCGCCGACGCACCGCCCGTCTCGTGGGCGCCCGGCGACTCGTTCGCCGCGCCGTCTCCCGAGCGGAGCGATCGAACGCCCGAACTCTCGAGCGACGAGCTCGCGTCAGTGATCGAGCGAGCCGGCGAACGAGCGCGCCACCGCGAGACCGTCGAAGACGGCCTCGAGGTGGTTCGCCCGCCGCTCCGGGAAACGTTGGGGGAGGCCCTCGTCGCGGGCGGGCAGTCGCGGGAGGCGGTGAAGGCGACGCTCGCGGACGGTTCGTGGACCGACGACCGACTGGCCGCGAGCGTCCTCGAGCCGTCGATCGACCCCCCTGATCGGCCGCTCCGCGAACGGATCCGGGCGTGGCTCTTCCCCGAACGAGTCGCCCGCGATCGCAGTCGGCGGGCGATGAGCGCCGTCGCCGAGGCCGCCGACGAGGCGCTCCCGTCGGTCCCCGGCCAGTCGGCGCCCCGGACGAAGCCCGTCCTGCAGCCGCGACTCGAGGAACTCAGGCGCGGCGCCGACGGTCGACTCCAGCGGGCCGTCGATCCGGCGGCGACCGTCCGCGGGCCGCGACCGCCGCGGCCGCGGCTCGCGTCCGAGGACGCCGACAGTGGTGACGAGAGCGGCACGGATTTTCCCGAAGGGGACGGACCAAACGGGAAACGCGAGGTGGCGGACCGATGAGCAGACGGCTGCGCTGGCGCGGCGCGATCGCGGCCACGGTGGTGCTCGTCCTCGCCGGCCTGCTCGACGCCAGCCCCGTCCTGTTGCTCGCCGCGATCGTCCCGCTCGTCTACGTGGCCTACGGCTCGCTGTCGACCGTCTCGGCGCCCGAGGGACTCGCGGCGGTCCGCGAGGTCTCGCCGACGCCGACGGCGCCCGGCCGCCCCGTCACCGTGACGCTGACGGTACGAAACGAGTCGGATCGGGCGGTCACCGACTGTCGACTCGTCGACGGCGTCCCCGAAGACCTCGCCGTCCTCGAGGGATCGCCGCGGGCCGGCGTGACCCTCGAGCCCGGCGAGGAACACCGAATCGAGTACCTGGTCGTCGCCCGACGCGGCGAGTACGAGTTCGACGCCCCGGAGTGTCGCGTACGCGGACTCGGCGCGAGCGCGGTCGCGACGACGCGGCTGTCGACCGCGGGCGCGGAACGGCTGGTGTGTCGACTCGACGCCGACGCGCCGCCGATCGAGGAGGTCGGACGCGGCCGGATCGGACAGCTGACGACCGACCGACCCGGCGAGGGGCTCTCCTTCCACTCCGTTCGCGAGCACCGGCCGGACGATCCGGCCGACCGGATCGACTGGCGCCACTACGCGAAACGCGGGACGCTCGCGACGATCGAGTACGAGCGCCAGGTCGCGGCGACGGTCGTGCTGGTCGTCGACGCCCGCTCGTCCAACGCGGTCGTCGCGGGGCCCGGCCGCCCGACCGCCGTCGAGTTCGCGGCCTACGCGGCGACCCGGACGCTGACCGATCTGCTCGGCCACGGCCACGACGTCGGCGTCGCCGTCATCGGTCGCGACGGCGACGGGCCCGCGGGCCTCCACTGGATCGAACCCGCGAGCGGCCGCGAGCAGCGCACGCGCGCACTCGAGGTCATCCGCTCGGCGACGGCGGACGAGTCCTCGAGCGGGCGGTTCTCGCGAACGTCCTCGAGGAGGCAGGACCGCGGGCAACTGCCCCGGCAGGTCCGCAAGGTGCTCGAGCTCGCGCCGGCGGGAGCGCAGGTGGCGCTGTTCTCGCCGGTGCTCGACGACCGGTCGGTCACGGCGGTCGAGCGCTGGCGCGGGGGCGGCCTCCCCGTCGTCGTGCTCTCGCCCGACGTCGTCCCGGGCAACACCGTCAGCGGCCAGTACGAACAGCTCCGGCGGCGGACCCGGCTGGCCCGCTGCCAGGCGCTTGGCGCCCGGACCTTCGACTGGCGCCGTGGGACGCCGCTGCCCGTCCTCATCGAACATGCCTTCACAGCCGACGCGCGGCTCTCGAGCGCTCGCCTCTCGGGCGGATCCGGCGGCGGCGGTGGCCGAAGCGGCGGCGAAGCCGGCAGCGAGGGCGAGTTCGGAGCAGATAGCGAGACCGCACCCGAGCCCGAGAGCGTAGATTCGACGCCGTCAGAAACGACCGAGTCGGAATCGGCGACGGCCAAGTACACGTGGCGGTCGCCGGCCGACGACTCCACGGGAACCGAGCGCGACGGAGCGGTCTCGACCGCCGGCGACGGCGCCTCGCCGCGACAGGGAGGTGATCGGTAGATGGCCATCGCCGGCCCCCGCCTCGACAGTCCGTCGGCGATCGGCGACGAGGGCAGACCGCGGGCGGCGAGCCTCTGGGTGGCCACGCTCGTCGTCGTCGCCGTCGTCGGCGGGATCGGTATCCGAACCGGCGAGCCGTCGCTGTTGCCGACGCTGGCCCTCGTCGCCGGCGGCGCCGTCGCCGGCGTCGCCCTGCTCGAGCGCGACTCCTTCGCCCGGCTGTTCGTCGGCCACCTCCTGCTGGTGACCGCCGGCTCGGCGCTCGCGGTGCTCGTCGTCGTCGGACCGTTCCTCGACCGGGCGCTGTTCGTCGTGGCCGCCTGCGCGCTCTCGTTGGTCGGCGTCGCGGCGGCCTGGGCCGACGTCGGGAGCGACGACGTCGCGCGGGCGGTCAAGAGCGCGGCCGTGACCTACGTCTCGATGGTCGTCAGCGCGATCGTCGTCGCGGTGCTGCTCGCCGTCGCCCTAATCGGCCGGGTCGTCCTGCAGTGGGTCACCGGGCCGGCGGCGCCGCTGGAATCCGTGCTCGGCTTTCTGATAGTCGTGTGGGCGACCGCCGCCGCGCTCCTGATCGGCTACCGGCAGCTTCCGCTCCGACAGCTGACGCCCCGGTCCCGCCGCGAGCCCCTCGAGGCGCGACTGGATCTCGTCCACCGGGGCCTCCGGTGGACGCTCTTCGGGCTCCCCGTTCTTGGGATCGTCCTGACGGCGCTCTGGACCTGGGGCGGGCTCGGCAGCGGCGTCCGAGAGTTCGGCCTCGGGGCGCTGTTCCGGGGGCTGTCGTCGCCGTTCGTCGTCTGGCCGCTCGTCGCCGTCGGGTTCGCAGTCGCACTCGCCGGAACGCTGGCCGGCGCCGCGCGACGCCTGACCCGCCAGATCAGCGTCGAGTCGACCCGGAGCGCCGTCGCGATGATCGTCGGCGTCGCCATCACGGTCGTCGGCGTCGTCTGGGCCGTCCTCCTGTTCTTCGGGCTGGTTCGGGGCGTCCCGCGGTTGGCCTGGGGACTGACGACCTCCGGCGCGCCGGTCGCCGCGCTGTTGCTGGCCGGGCCGCTGGCGCTGTTCGTCGTCGGCGGCGCCGCCGTCCTCGCCGACGGCCTGGAGTTGCTCCCGACTCGAGCGACCGGGCCGGCCGTCGCCGCGACGGGGCTGCTGTTCGTCGCGATCGGGCTGGGCGGGGGTGAACCCGTCCTGACGTTCGCGACCGTCGCCGGCGCCTTGCTCGTCTGGGACGTCTCGACGTTCGGCCTCGGACTGACCGCCGAACTCGGCCATCTCCCCGATACCCGCCGCCTCGAGCTGTTCCACGCCGCGGTCGCCGTCGGCGTGGCGCTGGGCGCCGTCCTGCTGGCGGCCGGTCTCGAGGCGCTGCGGTCGGGCGCGTTCGCGGGGATCGGCACCGCCGGCGGCGCCGTCGTGATCGCGTTCGGCGCGGTGCTGTTGCTGGTGCCGTTGCGCGGGTAGCGGTTGGGCTCCGACGGGACCGATCAGGGGATTGATGTTCACCGAGTATCACGTTCGCGTATGGACGAGTCGAACGTGACGCCCGCCGACGCCGAAGCCACCGTCCGCGACGTCGTCGGGCGCATCGAGGAAGCCGCCGTGGTCGATCACGGCGTGCTCTACGCCGTGCTCTCGGCCGTGTTCGCCCGCGGCCACGTCCTACTCGAGGACGTGCCGGGGACGGGCAAGTCGGTCATCGCCCGGACGATCGCCGAATCGATGGGCCTGGAGTTTACGCGCATCCAGTTTACCCCCGACCTGCTGCCCTCCGACGTGAGCGGGTCGACGGTCTACGACGAACACAGCGGCGAGTTCGAGTTCTCGGAGGGGCCGGTGTTCGCCAACGTCGTGCTGGCCGACGAGATCAACCGCGCGCCCCCCAAAACGCAGGCCGCGCTGCTCGAGGCCATGGAGGAACGCCAGGTCAGCGTCGACGGGACGACCTACGACCTGCCCGAACCCTTCGTCGTGATCGCGACCCAGAACCCAATCGAACAAGAGGGAACATTCCGCCTGCCGGAGGCCCAGCGCGACCGCTTCAGCGTCAAGACCTCGCTCGGCTATCCCGACGTCGAGGGGGAGATGGGGCTGCTCGAGCGACGGGCGAACCGCCGGACGCTGTCGCCGAGCGTCGAGCCGGTCATCGATCCGGACGCGGTCCTGGCGATCCAGAACCTGACCGAAGACGTGACCGTCGACGAGAAACTCCGGCGCTACATCATCGACCTCGCGCGGGCGACCCGCCGGGACGGCCACGCCGAGATCGGCGTCTCGCCGCGGGGCGTCCAGCGAGTCTTCGAGGCGGCCCGCGCGGCGGCGGTCATCGACGGCCGATCCTACGTCACGCCCGACGACGTGAAGCGACTCGCCGAGCCGACGATGGCCCACCGGATCGTACTCACGACCGAGGCCAGCGTCGAGGGCGTCGCGGGCGGCGATATCGTGCGGCGCGCCCTGCGGTCGGTCGACGTGCCGGCGGTGTCGCCGGACGCGAGCGAGCCCGACGCTGACGACGGCGACGACCTTGAGTCCACAGCCGAATCCGACGCTGCCGCCGACCCCCGGTCGACCGCT
Organism: Haloterrigena salina JCM 13891; assembly: GCF_000337495.1. GTDB lineage: Archaea > Halobacteriota > Halobacteria > Halobacteriales > Natrialbaceae > Haloterrigena > Haloterrigena salina. Next base: position 604 of record NZ_AOIS01000024.1, on the reverse strand, counting down.
GACGGCGCGTCCCCTGCTGCCTCGTCGTCCGACGACTCGAGCGACGAACCGGACGCTTCGTGGACCGAATCGGGCCAGAACCGCGATTCCGACGGTGCGACCGACGAGGCGACTCGAGCGGACGACGACTCGCCGTGGCCGTGAGAGTGATCCGGCCGGACGGGGACCGCCCTCGACGGCGAATTTTCCGCCGTATACGGGTGTTCGCGGCCGTGCTGCAGAATTCACCCTTGCAAACGCCCGTCATAGCTTGATGGCTATCCTTGGCGTCGATTCGCGTGATGGCGCTTCAACAGATCGACCACGCGGACGACCACATGCAAGAGTGTATCGACAACTGTCTCGAGGCCGCCCAGGTCTGCGAGTGGTGTGCCGACGCCTGTGCAGACGAGGACGGGATGGCCCGCTGTATCCGGCTCTGCCGTGACGTGGCCGATATCGCGTCGCTGCACGCGCGCTTCATGGCCCGCAACTCGAGCTACCACGAGGAGTTGGGCGAGATCTGTGCCGACCTCTGCGAGGAGTGTGCCGAGGAGTGCGAAGGGCACGACCACGACCACTGTCAGGCCCTGTCTCTTATACACATCTCTGATGGCGCGAGGGA
>NZ_AOIS01000023.1 GCF_000337495.1 Haloterrigena salina JCM 13891 | reverse complement strand
ATCACGACGGCGAACGCGAAGATGCCGAGGCCGGCGGCGCCGGAGATCGCGCCCCCGGCGGGGCCGAGCGCGAGCCCGGCGAGGCCGACGGCGACGCCGATCAAGAGGCCGCCGATGATACCGCCGAGCGAGCCCGCGAGTAGCCCGTGCCAGAGGCCGCTGCCGAGGCCGCCGCCGGCCATGTAGCCGGCGACGAAGCCGCCGATCAGCCCCGCGGCGAGTTGGCCGATGCCGGGCAGGACGAGGCCGACGATTCCGAAGACGGTCGCGAGCAGGAAGCCGACGAACACGGCGCGCCAGTTGGTCATACCTAGAGAGAGGGACCGAGCGACGATAAGGAGATGGCGCGTATACTGCGACCGTTCATCAGTGGTACGACTCGCAGGACGACTGCGGCGAATCCACCGACCGGGATCGCTCGCGGGATAACGAACGACCTTTTAAGAGCGCGCGTCGTACGTATCGCTATGATTTTCGAAGACCTTCCGACGACGCCCACGTCGGAAGAGCTGATCGACAAGGCGTTTTCGCGGGCGGCGCGGGCCGGCAAGGCCAAACGCGGCCTCGAAGCCCAACAGTCGATGCTCCAGACGGCGGCCAACATCATCTCGGACAACCTAGAGAACGTCGTGACGGCGTGGCCGGACTTCGAGTACGACGCACACCCGTTCTACTACGAGCTCGCGGACGCGATCGTCGACGTCGACAAACTCCGCCAGAGCCTCTCCGAAGTGATGTGGGCCAGCCGCAAGGCCCGCGAGATCCACGAGGAGTACCAGCCCCGCCTGCGCAAGACCGACGTGGACACCGCGCGCAAGCACCGCAAGCAGGCCTTCGCCCGGCTCGCGGACATCGTCGAACAGATCGACGACCACCTACTGTACATCAACGAATCGCGCAACGACCTGCGGGACCTGCCCGAAATCAACCCCGACGAGCCGACGATCGTCGTCGCCGGCTACCCCAACGTCGGCAAGTCCTCGTTCGTCAACGACGTCACCAGCGCCCGCGGCGAGACCGCCTCCTACCCCTTCACCACGAAGGGGATCGGCCTCGGACACTTCGAGCACGAGCACCTCCGCTACCAGCTCGTCGACACGCCGGGGCTGCTCGACCGCCCGCCGGCCGAGCGCAACGAGATCGAGTCCCAGGCGGTCAGCGCCATCGAGCACCTCGCGGACTGCATGCTCGTGATGATCGATCCCAGCGGCGAGTGCGGCTACCCCCTCGAGTCCCAGCTCGAGCTTCGGGACTCCATCGTCGCCCAGTTCGACTCCGTCCCCGTCCTCACCGTCGCGAACAAGATCGACCGCCGGGAGGTCTGGGACGAGGACCTGCTCGACGAACTGGACGCCGACTACACCATGAGCGTCGAGACCGGAGAGGACGTCGAGACGGTGCTCGAGGCGGCCATCGAGGCGGTCGACTACGAGCCCGAACTCCCCTTCGAGGAGTGACTCGACGGCTACCGCACCGATGAGAGGCCCCGGACTCCTCTGGATGCTCCAGACCGCCGCCGGCTTCTCGATGGCCGGCCCGATGTTCTTTCTGGGACTCGAGTCGGTCCGAACGGGACGGTACGAGTGGGCCGCGTTCTACCTGGCGTTCGGCGCGCTGGTCTGTTACTTCCCGACGTACCTCGTGAACCGGATCGGCGGGCCGCGAACCTGGATTCGACGCCGACTCGGGCGGCGCGGACGGAAAACGGAGACGAACGCGAAAACGGACGACGGCGACGGCCGGTCGGACTCGAACGCGGACGACGCCGAGGACGGCTCGCGGTTGAGCCGTCTCGAGCGCCTCCGCGATCGGTGAACGGCTCTCCGATAGCATCCGTCGCCGCGATTCGGTTCGGCTACTCCTCGACGCGGATCAGGATCTCGTCAGCGTCCCATCCGACGTCGAGCGTGACGGTGGTCTCACCCGTTTCGTGCAAGTAGAGCGTCGTCGAGTCGGTTCCGGCCGCGTCGGTCGTCCCGTTCTCGGGGTCGACCGTCGCGACGGTCTCGTTGGAACTTGCGTACGTGACCGACTCGTTCGGCTGGTCGAGCTCCGTCGCCATCTCGAGTGTCAGTTCGCCGCCGCTCTCGCTCAGGGAGACGGTACAGTTCTCCGCGGTACAGTCGTCGGCGGTCCCGTTCTGTCCGTCCGGGCTGGTCCAGTAAGCGATTCGGTGCTCGAACTCGAGTCGGTCCCGGGCTCCGTCGGCGTCGACGACCGCGCGGTGGACTCCCGGCTCGAGCGACGCCGATGCGGTTAGCTCGAGGACCGCCCCCTCGCGCCAGAGGGAATCCGATCGCTCGAGAACGCGGGTCTCGACGGACCGCACGTACTCGCCGTCGATCAGGAGGTCGGCGGTGTCGGCCTCGAGCGAGCCGCCGCCGACGTTCTTGGCGTATATCGTCACGTTGTCGGCGGTCTCGTTGTACGTCGTCCCGGCCTCGGGGTGGTTGATGAGCGAAATTTCGCTGTCGATCGTCGCGACGTCCCGTGCGCCCTCGCCCTCGACTGACTGGGCGTACAGCCCGGCCTCCGTGGCGATGCTGCCCGCGAACAGCGTCGCGGCGCTGATCGCGGCGGTGAACAACAGTAACTGGACGACGGAAGCTCGGACCATCGGCGGAGGGTTCGACGAAACGACGGGCCGGGAACGGGATAATCCTACCGGCCGTCGGCGTCCGGGTCGCCGGCGACCGGAGTCGGACCGAGCGCGAGAGCGAACCGAGTGGGACGGACGGCTCAGCGTTCGAGGAGCCCGACGTATCGAACCTGGACGTCGACCTCCTCGTCCGTGTGCTGATTGATCCGCTCGTGTAACCGATCGGCCAACTCGGGCGGCGCTTCGCCGGGCGGGCCGCCGACGGTGACGACGACGCGCTGGGGTCCGATGAGGGGGTAACTCTCGTCCATGACCACCTCGAACTCGAGGAGCTGGTACTCGGCGAACTCCCCCTCGGAGAGGAGGTGCTCGACCTCCTCGTTGGCGTTTTGCTCGAACGTCGAGACCGTGTACGAGGAGTAGGTGATGGCGCCGAGGAAGACGGCGAAGACGAGGACGATCACGGCCAGTCCGAGCACCCGTCTCCGGACGCGCTGCTCCGTCTCGCCGATCGAGAACAGATTCTCGGGACGGTAGCCGGCCCACCACAACGTCAGGAGCCCCGCGAGGTTCACCGAGAGCACGTTCACCAGTACGAGCACGGTCGCGCCGATGGCGGCGGCGGGTTCCCCCCACGCGATCGCGATGCCCGCGGCCGCGGCCGGCGGGATCAACGCCGCCGCGATCATGACGCCGACCAGCGCGACGGCCGTTCCCGTCGCGATGCTGATGATCCCCGCGACGCCGGCGCCCAGCGCGATCGCCAGCGAGAGGAGATCCGGGGCGAGCCGCTCGGAGATCTCGCCGACGGTACTGATGTTGAGCGTCGGCGGCACGATGTTGGTCACCCTGACGAACAGGGCGAAGATCGCCGCCGCGCCGACCGCGAGGACGATCCCGAGGATCTGGTAGCCGAGACTCTCCCTGAACAGTTCCTCGTCGTCGATCACCGAGCCGACGCTCAGCCCGAGCGCCGGACCGATCAGCGGCGCGATCACCATCGACCCGACGACGACGGCCGGCGAATCGAGGAAGAGCCCCGCGGTCGCGACGACAGCGCTGATGACCGTCATAATCACGTAGACCGCGAACGTCGGCGTCAGCGAATCGGCCTCAGACTGTAGCTCCTGTCTCGAGATGCGGTCGGTCTCGACGTCGCCGTTCTCGTACTCCTCGCGGAGGGTCTCGAAGCGTCGCGAGACGACCGTCTCCGCGTCGACGACGACCGTGTAGGCGTCCTCGTCGACGCCCACGTCCTGGAGCTCGTCGAGAACCGGTTCGACGGCCGGATCCGGCAGCGGGAAGTAGACGACCGCGGTGTACCCCCGATTGCTCTCCTCGTCGGTCAGGACGTAGTCGATCCCCCGGTCGTCGAGCTCCTCGAGGATCGTCTCCCGCTTCCCCGTCGGTACCGTCAACTGAACGAGCCGCACGTAGGTGGGTGAGTACCCCCGGGCTCATAACTTGGGGCGCTTTCGCCGCGCAGGCGTCGGATTTCACGACGACGGATCGATCGCGATCCGGCGCCGACCGACTGAACCGATAGCTACTTCCGCCGATCAATTCAACCCGCAGACATGATTCGGCGCTTCGCTCCGTGGTTTGGCATGGGGCTGCTGGTCGCGGTCGGCGGATATCTGGCCGCGTTCGGACGCGACGCGGTCGCGGACCCGATGACGGCCGTGCTGCTGGCCGGATTCGTCGTCGCCGCAGTCCTGTCGATCGCCGGCGGCGTCCGCGAGGCGGTCGCGCTCGGTCCGGTAACACTCCCGTGGAACGTCCTCGTCGGCAGCGCGGGCGTCCTCGTAGCGCTCGTCGTCGCCGTCTCGACCGTTCGAAGCCTTTGGGACGGCGGCGCGACCACAACCCAGTTCACGGACGCGGCGCTGCTCATCAGCTGTAGTTCGATCGCGTGGTTCGGCGTCCAGACCGCCCGCGACAGCCGTCACGTCGACCTCGAGGCGTCGCCGTCGCGGACCCGACTCGTCGCGATCGCCGCGCTCGCGGTCGCGTCGATGGTCGGCGGCGTCCTCGTCGCGACGCTCGTCTAGCCCGCGAGGCAATCACGCCGTATAAACCCGCGACGCCCGTCTAGCCCGCGAGGCAATCACGCCGTATAAACCCGCGACGCCCCTACGGCAGCGTATGTTCGATACGCGTCCCGACCGCGAGGCGGAGGTCGTCCTCGTCGGTCGCTCGAACGTGGGGAAATCCACGCTCATGCGCGAGATCACGGGGCACAAGTTCGACACCGGCGGCAAACCCGGCGTCACGCGCCAACCCAACCACTACGACTGGGCGGCCGAGGACTTCGTCGTCACCGACCTCCCCGGCTTCGGGTTCATGAGCGGCGTCGACGAGGAGTACCGCGAGGCGATCAAGACCGACATCGTCCAGTACCTCGAGGAGTACGCCGACAACATCCTCGCCGGCATTCTGGTCGTCGACGGCAAGAGCGCCGTCGATATCATCGACCGTCACTCCGGCCCCGACGAGATCCCCTACGACGTCGAGATGTTCCACTTCCTACGGGACGTCGACATCCCGACCGTCGTCGCCGTCAACAAGATGGACAAGGTCGACGATACGGACGAGCGCCTGAACGACCTCTGTGACCGCCTCGGCCTCTACCCGCCGTGGAAACAGTGGCAGGAGACCATCGCGCCGATCACCGCCAAGAACGGGCAGATCAGCCCCCTCAACGAGGCCGTCCGCACCCATCTACACGAGCAGAATCGGGACGATCTGTTCAAGTTCTTCTAACCAAACTTTTGCTCTGCGGGCGCGGCTTCGCCGCGCCCTCGGCAAAACTTTGATGAAAAGCCTCCTCTCTCCGTTCCGGTCCCTCCGGGACCTCCACATCGGTCGTCGGCCCGCTCGCTCAGCCGTCGGCTTCGCTCACGGCTGCGCCGTTCGCGTATCCGAGGCGGCTTCGCCGCCTCGCTTCGCTCGCGGCCGAGAATTGCGCTCCCCCCGTTACTGAACGGGTATCGTCACAACTCCGGCGCGACCTCGGTTCCGAGGCGTTCGACCGACTCGAGCAGTTCGTCCGTTCCGATCCCGGGACAGTACGAGCGGAAGATGACGTGGACGTCGTCGCCCAATTCCTCGCGGTAGTCCGCGAGTTCCTCGCGAACCTGCTCGGGCGTGCCGAAGATCGCGTCTTCTTTCAGCTCCGCTTTCCGCTCGTCGGACAGCGCGTCAACCGACTCATCTTCCATCCAGTCGGCGTACTTCCGTTGCTGGTAGAAGTAGCCGTCTCGCATCGTTTCCCACGCGTCAGCTTTCGAATCCCCGACGAATCCGTATCGAATGAGATACGTCGTGAACTCGCCGTCGATCTCCTCCTCGTCGCGGACCCGTTCGATGTCGTCCATGCGCGTTCGGACGTCCGCGAGCGACAGCATCTCGTTGGCACACCAGCCGTCGGCCAGCCGGGCCGCGCGCCTGACGGCGGGTTTCGCGAGTCCGCCGAGGACGATCGGCGGGGCCTCGTCCGGCGTCGGCGTGACTTCCGTCTCGGGATCGATCGCGTGGTACTCGGAGTCGTACTCGAGCGGGCCGGGTTCCCAGGCGTTTCGCAGGACTGCGATGGCGTCTTCGGTCCGCTCCACGCGCTCGGCTTTGGGAATCCCGAAGTTCTCGAACTCGCGGACCCAGTAGGCGATCGAGAGGCCAAGCGTCAGCCGATCGTCCGAGAGCGCGGCGATCGTCGCGGAATCTTCCGCGAGTCGGACCGAGTCGTAGAAGGGGGCGAGCGCGACGGCCGAGCCGACCTCGATATCGTCCGTTCGTCCCGCGAGCGCGCCCAGCGTCGGAATCGTCCCCGACAGGTAGCCGTCGTCGGCGAAGTGATGTTCCGAGGTCCAGACGCTATCGAGTCCCGCGTCGTCGGCCGCCTCGCCGAGACGTAAGAGTTCCTCGTAGATCGCCGCGGTCGAACGGTCGTCGTCCGGTCGCTGCTGGGCGGTGAGGAGACCGAGTCCGATATCCATACGCGATCGTAGGGCCACCACGGTCGAAAAGCACCGGGTAGCATCGTCCTGCAGCGAACGACCCGGCCGAATCGGCGTCCTACACCACCGCCTTTCGCATCTCCAGACACGCCAGCGCCACGCCGTCTTCCATCTCGAGGCGAACCGTCTCGACGCCCGCGTAGCCCTGTCGCTCGTAGAACCCGACGGCGTTTCTCGAGGCGGTCAGCACGAGCGCCTCGAGACCCGCGTCGCTGGCGGTCGACTCGAGCGTCTCGAGGATCGCCCGACCGATGCCTCGGCGCGCGTGATCGGGGTGGACGTAGACGGCCCCGATTTCGCCGGTCGACGGGTCGTCGCGGCCGGCGGGCTCGCAGTCGAGCAGGCCGAAGCCGACGACGCCGTCGGCCTCGTGGTCGGCGACGACGACGCGGAATCCGTCCTCCTCGAGCGGGTACCGGTCGGGATGAACGTTCGAGAGCCACGCCCGGACCTGCTCGTCGTCGTACCCGTCGCTGCCGAGGACGCGAATCGACGCCTCGTGGACGGCGGCGATCGACGCGGCGTCTGCGGACGTCGCCTCGCGGAGCGAGAGCCGAGGGAAAGTCATCGTCGGACGTAGAACGCGGTCGGCGAATAAATCGAGATCGAGCCGAACCCCGAATTCGCCCGTTCTACGGCACTTAACCGTATAATAATAACGGCCCGACATCTCGAAGACGGGATCATGGACAGTAGCATACGGACTGATAGATCTACTGCACTGCGTCGGCGGAACGAACGCACTACGGGCGACGATCGGGGTCGCCGACGATGAGCGGTTTTGGACGACGCGACGTCTGCCGGCTCGGCGCGGCGGGCGCGTTGACGGTGGCCGGGCTCGGGACCGCCGGGACCGGAGCGGTCGTCGGTTCCGCCGAACAGAACACGAACGGTCGCGTCGTGTTCGTCTACGACGATAGCTGGCGCGAGGACTGGACCGACACGTTCCCCGTCCATCAGGACGAGGGCGTCCCCGCCTGTAGTGCGGCCGTCGTCGACCACATCGACACCTCCTGGGGGCTGCTCCCGGAACACCTGCGGAAGATGGAGGACGCGGGCTGGGAGATCATGGCCCACACCGTGAGTCACGTCGCGGTCGGCAACCTCTATCTGACCGCGCCGGCCGCGGCCGGCGACGAACGGCTCTATCTCGACGGGAGCTTCCTCGCCGAATACGAGGGCGAGGAGATCGTGATCAGCGACGGCGATCGAACCGTCGAGAACGCCGTCGCCGGCGGCGACCGGGACGACACCGGCATCTACCTCGACCTCGCGGAGCCGGTCGGCGAGTCGTTCGACGCGGAGACCGCGTACGTCCGCTTCACCGAGGATCGGATCCGAGACGAGGTCGTCGGCTCGAAGGACGCGCTCGAGGAGTTGGGCGTCGAGGTCGACGGGTTCGTCTCGCCGTACGGTCGCAGCGACGGGCTGGTCGAGGACCTCGTTCGGGACCACTACGCCGCGTTCGCGAACCGCGGCGGCAACGGAGTGAACGCGCTCGAGGGACTCGATCCGCACGCGCTCAGTCGCTCGAGCATCGACGGGCACACGGTGACCGAAGCCGAAATCGAGGCCTTCTTCGACGACGTCGCTGCGAACGACGCCCTCGGCATCGCGGTCGGTCACAGCCAGTTCGACGAGACGACCCCCGAACGGATCCGGTTCGCGATTCAGGCGGCGAAAGAGCGCGACCTCGAGATCGTGACGCTTCGAACGGCGCTGGCCGATCTCGAGGCAGGGGACGGCAGCGGAACCGATGGGACCGGTGAAGAATCCAACGAGAGCAACGAAACCGATGGAACCGGTGCAGAATCCGACGAGAGCGACGACGATTCGCTGCCGGGATTCGGGATCGCCGGCACGCTCGCCGGCCTCGGTACCGCGGGGTATCTCCTCTCGAATCGTCGACGCGACGACGAGCGATCCTGACGGGGTCGGGCGCGGTCGCGACAGTCGGTCTCGTGGGCGCCGCCGTCTCCCGTCGGTCCACCGAGCACTGGGTCGGACGACGATCGGCCGTCACCCGAGCACCGGTCAGACGACGCGGTTGTAGAATTCCTCGCCGGACTCGAGCCGCGAGACGTTCTCGCGGACGATGTCACCGACCGCCCGGAAGTAGTCCTCGGTGAAGGCGGCGCAGTGGGGCGTGACGATCACCTCGTCCAGCTCCCACAGCGGCGACTCCTCGGGGAGCGGTTCGGTCTCGAAGACGTCCAGCGCCGCACCCTCGATGGTCTCCGATTCCAGGGCGTCGATCAGCGCCGCCTCGTCGACGACCGGACCGCGGCCGACGTTGACGAAGTAGGCGTCCTCGCGCATGGCCTCGAAGACGTCGGCGTCGACGAGGTGGCGCGTCTCGTCGGTCAGCGGCAGCGTCACGATCACGAACTCGGCGTCGGCGACGGCCTCGAGGAGGTTGTCTGTCGCGTAGACCTCCTCGAAGCCGGGGACAGGCTCCGCGGAGCGACGGACGCCGGTGACGCGGACGCCGAGGGAACCGAGTACCTCGGCGACGCCGCTCCCGAGGGTGCCGGTACCGAGCACGCAGGCCGTGGTCCCGGACAGCGTAAAGCCCTCGTCCCACTCGGGCTGGTCCCAGCGTCGTTCCTGCTGGTTTGCGACGTGGTCGTGGAGCCGGCGGGCGAACGAGAGCAGGTAGCCCGCGACCGTCTCGCCGACCCATCGGTCGTGGATGCCCGTGCTGTTCGTCAGGATCACGTCGTCGGCTTCGAACTCGCCGAACGGGAACCGGTCGACGCCCGCCTGAATGGAGTGTACCCAGTCGACCTCGAGGAACGCCTCGCGGTGCTCTAAGGTGACCGCGGCGTCGCAGGCCGCGATTTCGTCGTCGCCGATCACGCCGACCTCGAGCGGGAGATCGGCCAGGAAATCCGCGAGTTCCGACGGCGGAAACACCGCCTCGACCGAGTCGTGAACGCCGAGTCGTTCGAGTTCGAACTGCATGGCCGGCGATACGCTCGAGTCAGGGTTGAAGGTTTGGGCGAACGGCAAGACACGCCAACGGTAACACGGAGATGACTACAGCGAGATTCGAGCGGTCGCTCTCGAAGCGAATCGACACCTATCGCGACACTGCGCGCTCGTCATCGAACGAAGTGGCGGCTCGGGGAAAATCCTCGTCACAAGGGGCTCGGAGGGGGTAACACTTCGTCACGGCCGCCGGGAGTCGCTACTCCCTCGAAAGGTTTCGGTCTGTCGTTTCTCGGGCCGTCAACTCGCTATCGGTTCGCCACGTTTCGAGGTCCCGCAACTCTTCGACGACCTCCCTCACGCCCGCAGGCTCCAACGCGCCGCGCTCGGTTACGATCTCGTCGACGCAGTCGGCGGGCGTCACGTCGAACGTGGGGTTCAGCACGTCGACCGCCGCCTCACCGTCGTAAACCGCCGACCGGTCGCCGGACTCGAGGTTGACGCCCTCGCGCGTCGAGACCTTGTCGGTGGCGGCGACGACCGAGACCGGCACGTCCTCGCGGGCGGCGGCGATCGCCAGCCCGCGGGTGCCGGTCTTGTTCACGACGGCACCGTCGGGGAGCACCGTGTCGGCGCCGACGACGACGCGGTCGACGCCCTCGCTCGAGAGGACGTGCGCCGCGGCCGCGTCGGTGTGGACCGCCACGGGGCAGTCGACGTCGTCGCTCGCGGCCAGTGCTTCGGCCACGTCGATCCCTTCCCGGGCCGGCCGGGACTCGGCGACGAACACGCGCGAGGGGCCGCCGCCGCGGAACGCCTCGAAGACGGTTCCGGACCGCGAGAGCGTCATGACGGCGCCGTCGATCCGCTCGCCGGCGTTCGCCGCGGCGTCTTCGTCGGCCGCCAGCGCGCGGTCGACGTTCGACAGCGCCGACTCGAGGACGGCCGGCGCGCCAGCGACGCTCTCGTCCTCGACGGAAGCGGCCGCCTCGGCCATCGTCCGATTGACTCGGTTCCGAAGGACGGCCATCGAGGGGCGAGCCTCGAGTAATCGACTGGCGAGTTCGGCGAGTTCGTCCCACTCGCCCTCCGGATCGGCGCCGGGCTCACGGGTTCCCCGTTCGTCGTCCCGAGGCGACGACGTCGCCTCGCTCCGCTCAGCGACGAGTAACCCCGCGCGATCGCGCAGCACCTCGAGCGCGCGGATCGACAGCGACGCGGCGCCGTGTTCGTCGTCGGCCGCGATCGAGCGGACGGTCGGCGCGACGCGCTCGTAGGCGGTCCAGAGTTCGGGGACCGTCTCGCCGATTTCGTTCTCGACATCGGTCTCGAGTCCGTTCTCGTCGTCCGGCCCGGACTCGACGAGCATCGCCGTCGGGGCGACCCACTCGACGGCGTCGTGTTCCTCGCTCAGTTCGATCTCGCGGGTCTCGCAGTCGAAGAGATAGGGATGGACGACCCACTCGCGCTCGAGGTCGACGTCTTCGAACTCGACGGGGCGTCCGGATCGGACGAGCGAGACGGCGTCGGACTCGAGGCCGGTCTCCTCGCGGATCTCGACGAAAACCTGCTCGTCCGGCTGGCCCTCCGCGAACCCCGACACGCCGCCCCACTGGCCCCGATACGTGCCGACGGCGTCGCTGCGTCGCAACAACAGTACCTCGCCGCGGTTTCGAAGAACGGCAGTGACGACGTGGCTCGTATCCGTGTCGTCGTCCATCGGTTCGCTCATACGCCGACGGACGGCAGCCGTGAGGGAATCGCTTTCGGGATTGAGCCGTACCGTCGAACATGACTTGCATCGTGCTCGTCAGCGAGCGACGAGAACCATCGCTCACTCGTCGAATCAGGGTTGCTGATTTATAAGCGACAGCAGTTCTCTCGCGTCCTCGAGCTTCTTCCGTCGAATTTGCTCGCCGATACTCGGCTCGTCGAGTCCGTCCAGAGCAGTAAGGGCGCGATCGAGGCCCAGAATAGTTTGAACGAGTCGCTCACCTTCCGTCTCAGAGATGTCCTCGCGAACGAGTCGCTGTTTTCGTGCGAGACGTTCCCGTCTGAGTTTCCGCTTCATCTCCTCGATGCGGTCGCGCTCCTCGTCGGGAATCGTCTCGAGACGTTTACATTCGAAGACGAATTCCGTTAGGTCGATCTCGGTTCCTTGCACGGTAATCTCCGCAGGGAGATCCGTACCGAGTGTTCCCGAAGGACGGCGTATCTTCTCGAGGAGTTGTCGACGTTTTCGATCGTTCATTTCTGGAGTATGGTATCGGTTAGACCGGTCGTCGGTTCCGGTTCACTCGATACGACGGTTCACCTGACAGCGAGATATATATTCGGAGCACGCGATTACCCTAATATATGTGATAGGAGAGTACCGTTTAGTTGACTGCCACCCATGTTCCGGCCGACGACCGATGGATGCCGGCAAATCGATTCCGACCGGACCCTTCGAAGCGGTCAATAATTCGACGCGGCTCGAGATCCTTCAGGCGCTAGCGAGCGCGTATAGCGAGTCGCCGGCCGACCCCTGGCTGGACTACACAGAACTTCGCGACGCGGTTGGAATGCGCGACAACGGGAACTTCAATTACCACCTCGATCGGCTCGAGGGTTTCGTCGCAAAGGAGGCCGAGGGATACCGGATCTCGCGAGTCGGGCTGGAAATCGTCGTCGCGGTTGCGTCCGGGTCGCTCGACCCGGACTGGACGTGGGGTCCGATCGACGTCCCGTCGACGTGTGCCTACTGCGACGAGCGGCAACGACTTCGCTACGCCGACGGCAACCTCCGACTCGAGTGTGGGACATGGGAGCATACACTTCGGCTGTCGGTCTCGCCGCGATTGCTCGATTCGCACCCAATCGAAACCCTCGGCGAACGGCTCACGCTTCACCTGCAACAGCGCGTCGCGCAGGTCCGCCGCGGGATCTGTCCGGAGTGTCAGGGTAGCGTTGACGGCGAGGTGCGGTTCGGCATCGGGAACCTCGAACACCACTATTATCACGGGGAGTGTCGGCAGTGTGGCTTCCAGTACGGGTTCGACATCGGACTGCTCGTCCTTTCGCACCCGGAAGTAGTTGCCCTCTTCGCGGATCACGGGCGCGACGTGCGCTCGACGCCACTCTGGGAACTGGATTTCTGTACGCCCGGACGCGAGACGGTGCTCTCGACGGAGCCGCTCCGGCTACGTGTCGATGTCGAACGTGGCGACGAGACGCTCTCGCTCACCCTGGATCGCAACGGCTCGGTCGTCGCGGTCGAGCGCT
>NZ_AOIS01000022.1 GCF_000337495.1 Haloterrigena salina JCM 13891 | reverse complement strand
GAACGATTGGGTCCGGAGCGCCTGTGGATTCGGGACCGGACGCGAGGTGACCGAAGGCTTCCGCGACGTCCTCGAGGTCGGCGGCGTAACGTTCGTCGTCACCCACGGTACCGGATCGCCGCGCGGCTGGCACGAGCGCGTCGTCGAAGTTGCTCGAAGCGAAATAGACGGAGACCAGGACCCCGTCGCCGTCGCCGGTCATACCCACGAAGTGGTCGATACGACGGTCGACGGCGTGCGGGTACTCAATCCCGGGAGCGCGACCGGCGCCAGTCCCGCCGGCCGCGCGACGATGCTCGTCGCGACCGTCGAGGACGGCTCGCTCGCGGTCGAAGAACGGACCGGCTGAGCGCCGCGACGGAGCGACGACGTGCTGGAGCGGTTGAACGACGGTCCGAGTGACTGTCTTCGCGCCGGCAAATCCCGTGAACTATACCCGTTTCGCGTTCTACCTCGAGGCATGACCGAACGTGTCACGGTATCTCTCGACGAGGACTCGCACGCGGCCCTCGAGACGCTGCTGTCCGAGACCAATCACGGACAGAGCGAGCTCGTTCGCCGGGCGCTGACGTTCTACGCGGCGAACTTCGAGGCCGCGAGCGGCCGGCCGAGCGACAACTTAGAGCAGTACTACCGGATGCTGACCTCCGGCGAACACGTGTTGTTAGACGTCGACTTCCTCCACGCCTTCCTCGAGCACTGCTACGACGGCGGCGATCCCGATCCGGAGTTCGTGGCGGCGGCCGACCGCGTCTCCGACTACCACGCCCGCGAGTACGCCCAGCGGTTCGAGAGCGTCGGCGAGGTGCTCGAGTGGCTCTCCTTCTGTGGCTTCCTCGAAGTGCGCCGCGAGGAGGGCGACGTCTACCACATCGTCTTCCCGTCGGAAGCGATCCGCTGGTTCATGACCCGGTTCCTCGAGCGCAGCACCGTCGACATGCCAACCGAGATCGAGATCGACCGAGGTGTCTCGAAGGTGATCGTCACCGAACGCGGGGGCGACTGACCGCCCGTCGGCCACAGCGGACGAGTCGCAGTTGCGTTCGCGATCGCCTTCTCGTTCGGGCACCGAGCGCCGGATTCGAGCACCGATCGAACGACTTCATACGAGTTCATACGATGGTCGAACTGACTCGAGCGGATCGCGCCCCGTATGTGCGATTCTTAACAACCATTTTGGTCCTCTCGGCGAGGGTCATATGTGTACACGTATCATGGGTGTTGTAGACCGACTCAAGGCGATCGGGCCGGGGGCGCTGGTGGCAGCGGCGTTCGTCGGACCGGGAACCGTCACGACCGCGAGCGTCATCGGCGCGGAGTACGCCTACCTGCTCGTGTGGACGATCGCGTTCTCGATCCTGGCGACGATGGTGCTCCAGGAGATGAGCGCGCGGCTCGGCCTGATCACGAAGGAGGGACTGGGGGAAGCGTTTCGAAACGAGTTCTCGAACCCGCTCGCGAGGGGTGTGACGATCGCGCTCGTCGTGAGCGCCATCGGGATCGGGACGGCGGCGTTCCAGACCGGCAACATCGTCGGCGGCGCCGCCGGCTTGGCGACGATCACGGGCATCAGCGAGAACATTTGGGGCCCAGTCATGGGACTGGTCGCCGCCGGCCTACTGTGGACGGGCAGCTACAAGCTGATCGAGCGGGTCTTCATCGGCCTCGTCACCGTCATGGGGCTGGCATTCGTGCTCAACATGATTATCGTCCGTCCAGACCCGACGGCGCTCGCGGGCGGCCTCGTGCCAACGGTCCCCGACGGCTCGGCGTACCTGATCGCCGGCCTCGTTGGGACCACCGTCGTCGGCTACAACCTGTTCCTGCACGCGAGCACCGTCCAGGAGCGGTGGGACGGCGCCGACGACCTCGCGGAGTGTCGCACCGACACGATCGCGATGGTCGCCGTCGGCGGCGTCATCACGACGGCGATCGTCGTCACCGCGGCCGCGGTGTTCCCCGAGGGGACCCAGATCGGTGACGTCGGCGAGATGGCCGACCAACTCGAGCCGGTCTTCGGCGGCTACGCGCTGACGTTCTTCGCGATCGGCCTCTTCGCGGCCGGCTTCACGAGTTCGATGAGCGCGCCGCTGGCCGGCGCCTACGCCACCGCCGGCGCGCTCGGCTGGGAGCGCGACCTCAAATCGACCCGCTTTCGCGCGATCTGGCTGACGATCATCGGCGTCGGGATCCTCTTCTCGGCGCTGGACTACAACCCGGTCGAGGTGATCGTCTTCGCGCAGGTCGCCAACGGGCTCCTGTTGCCCGTCCTCGCGGTCTTTCTCATCTACGCGATGAACAACGACGACCTGCTCGGCGAGTACACGAACAGCACGCTCCAGAACGTGCTGGGCGGCCTCGTCACGGTCGTCGTGATCGGTATCGGCCTCCGAACGCTCTACGACGTCTTGCTCCTTTGAACGAATGACGCATTCAAACCCTTCTGATCCGACGCGGAACGCATCGATCACCGACCACGCCCCCCGTACCGACGGCGGCGCGTCGCCCTCGAGCGACGAAACCGACACCCGAATCGGCGTCGACGTCGGCGGGACGTTCACCGACGTGGCCCTCTCGGTCGACGACGACCTCGTCACCGCGAAGGTGCCCTCGACCGATCCCCAGCACGTCGGCGTCCTCGAGGGCCTGCGCAAGGCCTGCGACGAGGCGGGGATCGACCCCGCCGAGCTCGACGAGTTCGCCCACGCGATGACCGTCTCGGTCAACGCCCTGCTCGAGCGCGGCGGCGCGGAGACCGCCCTCGTGACCACCGAGGGCTTCCGCGACGTCCTCGAGATCGGCCGGCAGGACCGACCCGATCTGTACGATCTCGAGGCCGAGAAGCCCGAACCGCTGGTGCCCCGAGAGCGGCGCTTCGAGGTGAGCGAACGGACGACGGCCGACGGCGTCGAGGAGCCCGTCGACCCCGACGAGGTCCGAGACCTCGCGGCGACGCTGCGCGACCGGGACGTCGAAGCCGTCGCGATCTCGCTGCTGCACGCCTACGCCGACCCCGAGAACGAGGCGCGCGTCGCCGAGACGCTGCGCGAGGAACTCGAGGTCCCCGTCTCCGCGTCCCACGAGGTGCTCGCGGAGTTCCGCGAGTTCGAGCGCACGTCGACGACGGCCGTCGACGCCTACGTGCGGCCCGCGATCGACCGCTACGTGGGCCGACTCGTCGAAGAGGCCGAGGACGCCGGCGTGCCGGCGCCGCGGATCATGCAGGCCAACGGCGGCATCGCCGACCCCGAGACGGTTCGGGACCACGCCGTGACGACGACGCTGTCGGGCCCGGCCGCTGGCGTCGTCGGCGCCGCGGCGACCGTCGACGACGAGGACGTCGAGGGGCTCGTCACCTTCGACATGGGCGGCACCTCGAGCGACGTGAGCCTCGTTCGGGACGGCCGCGCGGAGCGGACGACCGACGCCGAGATCGACGGCCTCCCGATCCGGACGCCGATGGTCGACGTCAATACCGTCGGCGCGGGCGGCGGCTCGATCGCCTGGGTCGACGCCGGCGGCGCGCTCCGCGTCGGGCCCCGCTCCTCGGGTGCCGACCCGGGCCCCGCCTGTTACGGCAAGGGCGGCACCGAACCCACCGTCACCGACGCCAACGTCGTACTGGGCTACATCGGCCCCGAGACCGCGCTGGGCGGCGAGATGACCCTCGACGTCGAGGCGGCCCGCGAGGCCCTCGAGCGACTGGCCGACGAGGCCGGCCTCGAGAGCGCGCTCGAGGCGGCCCGCGGCGTCTACCGCGTGGCGAACGCGACGATGACGCGGACGATCCGTTCGGTGACCGTCGAGCGCGGTCACGACCCCCGCGAGTTCGCGCTGGTCGCGTTCGGCGGCGCGGGCCCGATGCACGCCGCGGCGCTGGCCGACTCGCTCGAGGTCGACCGCGTCGTCGTCCCGCGACCGGGCGGGGTCCTCTCGGCGTTCGGCCTGCTGGCGGCCGACGAGAGCTACGACGCCGTGCGGACGGTCGGCACGGATCTCGCGACCGCCGATCCTGCGGACCTCGAGACCGTCTACGACGACCTCGTGGCGGACGTCCTCGCCGACGCCTCCGACCCCGACGCGGCGGAGGTCGAGCGCGCGGCCGACTGCCGCTACGCGGGACAGAGCTTCGAACTGACCGTCCCCGCCGACGAAGAGTTCGATGCGGAAGCCGTCGCCGAACGGTTCCACGAGGCCCACGAGCGCGCGTACGGCTACGCGCTGGACGAGGCCGTCGAGGTCGTCAACCTCCGCGCGACGGCGACCGTGCCGGGCTCGGAGCCGACCGTCCGCCACGAGGGGCCGGGCGACGCGCTCGTCGGCACGCGGGAGGCCCACTTCCCCGGCGCCGGCGCCGAGCCGCGGCAGGCGACGGTGTACGACCGGGACCGCCTCGCGGCCGGATCGACGGTCTCCGGGCCGGCGATCCTCGAGCAGGCCGAGAGCACGACCGTCGTCCCGCCGACCTGGACGGGCGAGATCCTCACGGACGGCACCCTCGTCATGACGCGAGGGGGTGATTTCCGATGACGCCAGATCCGAACGAAACCGCGGGCGCGACGACCGAAACGGACGAATCGAACGCAACGGGCGCCGACGCCATCGATCCGGTGACTCTCGAGGTGCTGCGCAACCAGCTCGAGAGCGTCGCCGAGGAGATGGGCCAGACGCTGATCCGCGGCGCCTACTCGCCGAATATCAAGGAGCGCCGTGACTGCTCGACCGCCCTGTTCGACGCCGAGGGCCGGATGATCGCGCAGGCCGAGCACATTCCCGTCCATCTAGGCGCGATGCCCGCGGCCGTCGACGCTGTCCTCGAGTACGATCCCCAGCCCGGCGACGTGTTCATCCTGAACGACCCCTTCCGAGGGGGGACGCACCTCCCGGACGTGACGATGGTGTCGCCGATCGCGCCCGGCGCTGACGTCGGAGCCAACGGAGATGACGCGGACGGCGACGAGAGCGATATCGTCGGCTACGCGGTCTCGCGGGCCCACCACGCCGACGTCGGCGGGATGACCCCCGGCAGCATGCCCGCCGGGGCCCAGGAGATCTACCAGGAGGGGCTTCGCCTGCCGCCGACGCGGATCGTCGAGGGCGGCGAGCCCCGCGAGGAGGTCCGCTCGCTCGTCCTCGCGAACATCCGCAACCCCGGCGAGCGCCGCGCCGACCTCCGGGCCCAGCAGGCGGCCAACCAACGCGCCGAACAGCGCCTCGCAGCGCTCTTCGACGAACACGGCCGCGAGACGGTCCTCGAGGGCTTCGACGCCGTCATCGACTACTCGCGCGAGCGCATCGAAGACGAGATTCGGAAGCTTCCCGACGGCACCTACGAGGCGACCGACGTTCTCGAGGGCGACGGCGTCACCGACGAGGACGTCGAGATCACGGTCGCGGTCACGATCGACGGCGCGACGATCGACGTCGACTTCTCGGGTACCGACGGCCAACTCGACGGGAACCTGAACGCGCCGCTGGCCGTCGCGAAGAGCGCGGTCTACTTCGTCGTGCGCTGTATCACCGATCCCGAGATCCCGCCGAACCACGGCTGTTACGAGCCAGTCGACGTTCGCGCGCCCGCGGGAACGCTACTGAATCCCGAGTCGCCCGCCGCCGTCGTCGGCGGCAACGTCGAGACCAGCCAGCGCGTGACCGACGTGGTCTTCACCGCGTTCGCCGAGGCGGCGCCGGACCGCGTGCCGGCCCAGGGTCAGGGGACGATGAACAACCTGACCATCGGTGCTCGCGACGGCTCCTTTACCTACTACGAGACGATCGGCGGCGGCTTCGGCGCGCGAGCGGACCGCGATGGGATGGACGGCGTCCAGGTCGGCATGACCAACACGCTGAACACGCCCGTCGAGTCCCTCGAGACCGAGTATCCGCTCCGGGTCGAGCGCTACGCGCTCCGGCCCGACAGCGGCGGTCGCGGTCGCCAGCGCGGCGGTCTGGGCCTCGAGCGCACCGTCACCGTCGAGCAGCCGGCGACGGTGTCGCTGCTGACCGAGCGCCGCCGTCACGCGCCCGAGGGCGTCGCCGGCGGCGAGCGCGGCGCGACCGGCGAGAACCTGATCGACGGCGAGGAAGTCGCCGCGAAGACGACCGTCGACGTGGCGGCGGGAACGACCGTGACCGTCCGCACGCCCGGTGGCGGCGGCCACGGCGACCCCGACGAGCGCGACGCGGACGCGCTCGAGGCCGATCGCGCGGCCGAAAAGACGACCGACGCGGACGGCGAGGGCGACGGGGAGTGACCGAGCGATGTCCGACTCCGACGCTTCCAGAGCTGACGCGGGCGCTATAGCTGACGCGTCTGGTACGGACGCTACTGCCGACGTGGGCGGTCGACTGGGACTGATCGTCCCCTCCTCGAACACGACGGCCGAACCGGAGTTCCGCCGGGCGCTCCCCGACGACGTCACCGTCCACGGCGCACGCATGGCACTCGAGTCGGTGACCGTCGGCGAACTCGACGCGATGAGCGACGACGCGGCGCGGGCGGCCGAACTGCTCGGCCACGCCGACGTTGACGCCGTCGCCTACGCCTGTACGACCGGCAGCCTGCTCCACGGACCGGGGTTCGACGCCGAACTCGAGGACCGTCTCTCGGAAGCGGCCGGCGTCCCCGCGGTCGCGACCGCGCGGTCGGTCGTCCGCGCCCTCGAGGCTCTCGACGCCGAACGGATCGCGGTCGTCACGCCCTACACCGCCGACCTCGACGCGAAGGAACGGGAGTTCCTCGAGGCCGCGGGGTTCGAGGTCGCCTCGATCGACGGCCGCGGTCTCGAGGCGAACACGGCGATCGGCGCGCTGACCCCCGACGACGCGGTCCGGCAAGTGATCGAGCGCGTCGACGGCGACGAACTCGACGCCGTCTTCGTCTCCTGTACGAACTACCGCTCGCTCGCGGCCGTCGGCGAACTCGAGTCGAAACTGGGGGTGCCGGTACTCACGAGCAACGGCGCGACCCTGTGGGACGTCTGCGGCGCCGCGGGGCTCGAGGTCGATCTCGACGGACTGGGAACGCTACTCGAGTGCGAGCGGCCGTAATCGTCGGCACCAACGGTTCCGTTCCCCGATGACGATGTGTTTTTGACACCGCTGTTCCACCCACCAGTATGGAACTCGAACCAGTGACGGGCCTGCCGGAGGTCCGTCCCGGCGACGATATCGCCGAACTCGTCGCGGAGCGGGTCGACTTAGAGCCCGGCGACGTGCTCACCGTCGCGAGCACGATCGTCTCGAAGGCCGAGGGACGACTGGCGGATCTCGAGGACTACCCCGTCAGCGGCCGCGCACAGGAGATCGCCGACCGAATCGAGGAGATCGCCGGCGAGGAGAAGGACCCGCGGTTCGCGCAGGCCGTCTTGGACGAGAGCGCGGAGCTGTTGATCGACGTCCCGTTCCTGCTGGCCGAGACGCGCTTCGGTCACATCTGCCCGAACGCGGGGATCGATCGGTCGAACGTACCGGACCACGACATCCTCCTGCTTCCCAGAAAGCCGAGCGAGAGCGCCGAGCGCATCCGCGCGGGACTCGAGGAGCGAGGCTACGAGGACGTCCCCGTGATCGTCACGGACACCTGCGGGCGGCCATTCCGTCACGGCCAGACCGGCGTCGCGATCGGCTGGGCCGGCATGCCCGCAAGCCGGGACTGGCGCGGCGAGGAGGACCGCGACGGCCACGAACTCGGCGTCACCGTCCAGTCGGTGGTCGACGAACTCGCCGCCGCCGCGAACCTCGTGACCGGCGAGGGCGCCGGCGGCGTCCCCGCGGTGGTCGTCCGCGACTGGGAGTTCGGCGACCACGGCGGCAGCGACGAACTGTTCAGAGCGGTCGAGAACGACCTCGTCCGCGAGGCGCTCCGCGACTGGGAGTTCGACGGCTGAGGGGCGAGATCCGAGCGAAGCGAAGATCTCGGTACAGCGAGCGGGGAACGGACGTGACCCGCGAACTCTGAGCGGAGTGAAGGTCTCGAGACGCCGGCGGGGGAACTCAAGGTCGACGCGGCCGTAGGTCACGGCGATGGCCGCGATCGAACCGGGATACGTCTGCCGACGCTGCGGATGGGGGTTGTCGCGGCGGGACGGCGAACTGGACTGTCCGAACTGCGGCGTGGCGGTTCCGATTGTCGACGAAATCCCGCGCTTTCCGGTCCCCGACGCCGTGGACGAGTCGGCACACGAGACGTTCTTCGACCGGCTGGCACCCGTCTACGAGACGCCGGTCTGGTTCCGGCCGCTGTACCGCTTCGTCGGCGGTGCGACCGCACCGCGGGACGACCGCTCGACGATCGCGTCGATGCTCGACCTCGAGGCCGAATCCGGGACCGAACCCGCGGCTGAAGGAGACACGGAAGCACCGAGCGTGCTCGACGTCGCCTGCGGCACGGGCCGGATCACCCGCCGCGTCGCCCGCGACGCCACGTCAGTGCTGGGAGTCGACATCTCCGGCGGAATGCTCGAGCGAGCGCAGCGGTACGCCGCCCGCGAGGGGCTCGAGAACGTCGCGTTCGCGCGGATGAGCGCCGACGAACTGTGGATTGACGACGGTGCGTTCGACCGGGTCGCCTGCTGCTGGGCGCTACATCTCTTCCCCGACGTCGACGCGGCGCTGGCCGAACTGCACCGCGTTCTCCGGTCCGGCGGCCGGCTCGTCGGGACGACGATCGTCGACGAGTACGTGCTCGGCGCGTCGCCCGTGCGGGCGGTCGCGCGGCTGACGGTCGGCGCCGAACCGTTCGACGTCGAGTCGTTCCGGGACCGCCTCCGCGAGGCGGGGTTCTCGAGCCTCGAGTTCGACCGCCGCGGGGCGGCGCTGTTCTTCCGGGCGCGCGCCGGGTAGCCGGCGGCGTTCGATTCTATCGTACTTCGGTCTACGACGGCGGCCACCGTCTCCGGTGACGGTGGGCTTTTCACCGCGCTGGCCGACCCTGCGGACATGAACCGACAGGCAGGATCGGCGCCGCTCGCTCAGACGGCGAGCGACCGGCAGCGCGGACGGACGCGGAGGATCGACGGATGAGCGAGGACGCGACCTGGGCGATCGAACTCACTCCCGAGCATCCGCCCGACCGCATCGCCGACCTGGCGGCCCGCGCGGAGGCCGTCGGGTTCGACGCCGCCTTCGCGAGCAGCCACTACTTCAACCGCGACCCGTTCGTCGTGCTCTCGCGAATGGCCGACGCGACCGACGACCTGCGCCTCGGGCCGGGGGTCGTCAACCCCTACGAGACCCACCCCGTCAAGCTCGCGGCCCAGACGGCGACGATCGACGAGGTCAGCGACGGTCGGGCCGTCTTCGGCGTCGGCGCCGGCGACCGCTCCTCGCTGTCCAATCTCGGCGTCGAGCGCGATCGGCCGCTTCGCCGGGTCCTCGAGACGTTCGACCTCGCGCGGGATCTCTGGAACGGCGAAACCGTCACCCACGAGGGAACGTTCACGGCGCGCGACGCGTCGCTGAACCTCGATCCCGCGGGCGAGATTCCGGTCTACGTCGGCGCGCAGGGTCCCCACATGCTCCGGATGAGCGCGAAACACGCCGACGGCGTGCTGATCAACGCGGCCCACCCGCGAGACCTCGAGTGGGCCGCGGGCGAACTCGAAGAAGGGCTCCGAGAGCGACCCGACGACGCCGGCGACTTCGAGTCGCTGGCCTTTGCGAGCGTCAGTGTCGCGGGCGACGAGGAGGCGGCTCGAGAGGCCGCCCGGCCGCCCGTCGCGTTCATCGTCGGCGGCGCGGCCGATCCCGTCCTCGAGCGCCACGACATCGACCGCGAGGCGGCCAACGAGGTGAGCGAGGCGCTCGAGCGGGGTGACCTGAACGAGGCCTTCGGTCGCGTGACGCCCGAGATGATCGACGCCTTCTGTATCGCCGGGACGACCGAGACGGTCGCCGAGCGATTCGAAGCGGCCTTAGAGCACGTCGACGGCATCGTCGTCGGCTCGCCGCTGGGCCCCGACCTCGAGGACGCGATCGAGCGGGCGAGCGAGGCGCTGGCGGCGGCGACGGACGGCGAAAACGACTGACGTCGGCGTAGAGCGCCGGCGCCGGGATCAGTTCGCGGAGAAGAGGCTCCCGACAGCGCCGAGAGTGAGGGCGCCGAAGACGGCCATCGAGAAGACGACAAGAAGACCGCCGATGACCATGAGCAACGGTGCGAGCGCCTCGCCCGTCGCGACGTCGGAGAAGAGGTCGATCATCTCGGTGAGGTTGTCCACGATAACGTTCATCGGAGTGACGGTAGCCATGTGCGGGCGTTGTCACCGATGCTACTTGGCCGTGCCGGTACGCCGTCGCACGGTGGCGGTCCGCACGACCGGTTCCGGTCCCATCGGGCGGCGAACGGAGCCACTAAGCCGGCGCCGGCCGTACGGCCACCCGTGACCGACGACGCGACACTCACGGATTTTTTCGAGTCCGAAGGCGCCGAGGACGACGCTCGAGAGGGAGACGCGGATACGAACGCAGACGCGGCGGCGGACCCGGACCCGAGCGACGCCGACGAATCACAGTCGGAACTCGAAGACGGCGGCCCGGAGCAGCGACGGCCAGCGGGCGGCGATCGGGAGGAGCGGGCCGCTGACAGCGATCGGGAACAGCGGGAACGGACCGAGTCCACTGACGGCGTAGTCGACGTCGAGACCGCCGTAACCGACGACAAAGCGATCGGCGACGACTCAATCGACGAGGAGCCGATCGGCGATACCGGCCGCTCGACGTACGGCTGGGGCGAGTACACCTGTCGTCGCTGTGGGAGCGACACCGATCGCGTCTGGCGCGAGGACGGAGACCTCGTCTGCCCGGACTGCAAAAACTGGTAACCCCCGCGAATCGCTCTCTGAACCCGGTACAGGTCCNAGAGATGTGTATAAGAGACAGGACGGAGACCTCGTCTGCCCGGACTGCAAAAACTGGTAACCCCCGCGAATCGCTCTCTGAACCCGGTACAGGTCCGATATCTCGGCGGTGCCTGCGAGTGTGCTCCCGAAGCTTTATATTTCCGTCGTGGTTCTATAGAGGTGCAATGGCGCAAGGTACGGTCGCATTCTTCAACGACACTGGCGGCTACGGATTCATCGAAACTGACGACGCGGACGAGGACGTGTTCTTCCACATGGAGGACGTCGGCGGCCCCGACCTCGAGGAGGGTCAGGAGGTCGAGTTCGAGATCGAGGAGGCCGAAAAGGGCCCCCGAGCGACGAACCTCGAACGCCTGTAAGCCGGTTCGGTGTAGTGGTATCGTTCTCTGATCGTTAGCCGGGTAGCGACGGCAGTACTGTCCGCTGTCCGGCCCGATCGTCGGTTCTTTGTGCCGGTATCGACGCGGCGACGGCGACGCAACCGGTTAGCGACTGCCCCGCCACTGGGACGACGGGAACGAACGGCACCGAACCGCGAGAGCTCGTTCGGAGCGGAACGGGTGCGATGTCGACGCAAAGCATATGTTTCAGAGCCACTACTGACGTACTGATGAGCGGTTTAACTGGGTCCTCGCCGTATCCGTGCTCGAGCCATGACTGACGCGAACCCGCCGTCCCGGACCGGGACCGATCGCCTCGGAGTCTCGACGGTCGCCGACCTCTGTGCCGAACTCGAGGCGAACGTCGCCGAGGTGATCGTCGGCCACGAGGACGTGGTCGAACACGTCGTGACGGCGATGCTCGGCCGCGGCCACGTCCTGCTCGACGACGTTCCCGGCGTCGGCAAGACGATGCTGGCCCGCTCGATCGCCACCTCGATCGACTGCGAGTTCCGCCGGATCCAGTTCACGCCCGATCTCCTCCCGACGGACGTCACCGGCGTGAACGTCTTCAATCAGCAGAGCCGCGAGTTCGAGTTCCAGCCCGGCCCCGTCTTCGGCAACGTCGTCTTGGGTGACGAGATCAATCGCGCGCCCCCGAAGACCCAGTCGGCGCTGCTCGAGGCCATGGAGGAAGAGCAGGTGACCGTCGACGGCGACACCCGCGAGCTGCCAGATCCGTTCACGGTCATCGCGACCCAGAACGCGATCGAACCGAACCGGACCTACGACCTGCCCTTCGCGGAGCTCGATCGCTTCATGAAGAAGCTCCACCTGGGCTACCCCGATCCCGACGAGGAGGCCGAACTGCTCGGTCGGACCGTCGGGCACCACCCCATCGAGTCGCTCGAGCCGGTGACCGACCGCGCGACGATCGTCGCGGCCCGCGAGACCGTCGCGGAAACGCGCGTCGAGCGGCCGGTCCGGGAGTACGCGACGCGGCTGGCGGGCTACACCCGCGAACACGCCCGCGTCGGCGTCAGCCCCCGCGGGACGATCGCCCTCCTGCGGGCGGCCCAGGCGCGCGCGGTGACCGACGGCCGCGACTACGTCATCCCCGACGACGTCCAGACGGAGGCGTCCGTCGTCCTCCCCCACCGGATCAAGGCGGGCGATCGCGAGCGCGACGGCGCGACGGTCGTCGAGAACGCCCTCGAGCGCGTCTCGGTCGAGTGACGATGCGGTTGACGATCCGCGGCTGGACGGCGCTGTTCGTCGCGGTCGTCTCGCTGGCGATGGGCTGGGCGTTCGGCCCGCGGGCGCTCAACGCCGTCGTGGTCCCGCTCGCGGTCGTGTTGCTCGCCGGACTGGTCGCGGTCGGCCGAGCCGACCGCCCCGAGATCAGACGCGCGCCCGTTCCCGAAGGATTCGCCGGCGACCGACGGACGGTCGAACTCGAGATCGAGTCGTCGTCGGCGGTTTCGGCGACCGTCTGCGACGACGTCGGCGAGGGCGTCACGGTCCTCGAGAGCGACGACGAGACGACCGCGATCGAGGACGGCGCACCCGTCGTCGAGACGACCCTCGTGGGCGAGGGCCGCGTCGGGTACGAGATCCGACTCGAGGAGCGGGGCGAACACCGACTGGGGCCGGCGACGATCACCGTCAGCGACCTCTTCGGACTCGTTCGGCGCCGGTTCGCCGACGAGGGGACGACGACCGTCCTCGTCTACCCGCGCGTCTACGAGGTTCGGTCCGGTCCCGGCAGCGACATCCGAGCGGTCACCGAGGCGCTCGCGGGGCAGGATCGCGAGGCGTTCGACCACCTCCGGGAGTACCAGCGCGGCGACTCGCTGCGGGACGTCCACTGGAAATCGGCCGCCAAACGGCCCGACGCCGACCTCGTCGTCACGGAGTACGCGGACACCGAGGAGACCGGGTCGGCGACGATCGCCGCCGAGTGCGCGCCCGACCGGGACGACGACCTGGCGACGGCCGTCGCGAGCGTCGCGATACACCTCCTCGAGGCCGACATCGACGTGGGTCTCGCGCTCCCGAACGCCGATTACGAGCCGGGATCGGGCCGCGAGCACTCCCGGCGGCTGCTAGCGGCGGCGGCCCGTCTCGAGGCCGGCGAACTCGAGGCGGGTCGGCGAGCGGAGGCGGACGTGGTGATCCGGAGCGACGCCGACGGGACGCGGATCGTGATCGACGATCGATCGATCCCGTTCGAGCGGCTCGTCGAGGAACGCGACCGAGCCACGACCGCCTACGACGGGCTCGGCGCACCCGATCGGCGGGGTCGAGACGGACACGGCGGCGGTCCCGACGAACCGGAGGTGACGTCATGAGTACGAAATCCGATTCTCAGACGAGCGACCGGACGATCGAGATCGCGACGGACGGATCGGTCGGTCCCGGAACCTTCCGGCTGCTCGCGTGCTGTTGCGTGCTGGTGTTGACGGCATCGTACGTGAGCGTCCTGCGAGACGTGACGCGGGTCGTCGGCGGGACCGAGACGCTGTTGACCCTCGTCGGGGCGATGCTGGTCGCGGCGACGGTCCTCGCGTGGGCGATCCGCCCGCGGACCGCGACGGTCGCCGCGGTTGTCGCGGGCGCGCTCGGCTTCGCCTACTACCTCGAGTACACCGGCCTCGGCGTCGAGGTGCTGCTCTCGGCCGGCGACGTCTTACTCTCGGACGCCGCCGCGCTCGCGACCGGCCTCCCCCTGCTCCGGATGGTCGAAGCGGGCGTCTGGACCCTCGCGTTCGTCCCCGCGCCCGTCTTCCTCTCGTGGTATCTCGCCGTCCGGGGACGGTACGCGCTCGGCGTCGTTCCCGGCGGTATCGCGCTGCTCTTTCTCGTCCTGACCGGCGACGCCGGGACGATACCCACGCTGGTGGGAACGCTGGCTGGGATCGGCGCCGTCGGCTGCGGCGAACTCGAGCGCCGCGGCGGCTCGGTCGCTCAGGCGGACCTGCTCGCGGCCCTGTTCGCGCTGATCGTCGTGCTCTCGCTGACCGTCACGGTCATCCCCGGCGGCTCGGGGACGCCGGGCCACTTCGCCGGGACCGAGGCCGGGACGCTCGAGGGAACCATCGATCACGCCTCGGATCGCTCGCGCATCGGCGGCTCGGTCGACCTCTCGCCGGAGGTCCGATTTACGGTCGAAGCCGATCAGGCCTCCTACTGGCGGACGGGCGTCTACGATCGCTTCGCCGGCGACGAGTGGGTTCGAACCGGCGACCGCAGCGACTACTCGGGGCCCATCGGGGGGCCGCCGGGCGAGACCGAACGGGTGCGCCAGCTCGTCACGGCCGAAACCACGCTCGGCGTCATGCCCGCCGCCCCGCAGCCGGTCTCCGTCGACGGTGAGTTTACCCAGCACACCCGGGTCTCGAGCCACGGGCAGATCCATCCGAACAACCCCCTCGTGGAGGGCGACACGTACGCCGTCGAGAGCGCGGTGATCGACCCCGGCGCCGCTGCCCTCCAGGGGGCGGGAACGGACTACCCCGACCCGATCGCCGAGCGGTACCTCCAGACGCCCGAGGACACTTCCAACGAGTTCGAGGCCCGAACGGCCGAGATCACTGCCGACGCCGACACGCCCTACGAGAAGGCCGTCGCGATCGAGGACTACCTCCGGTCGACGAAGGGCTATTCCCTCGAAGTCGACCGACCGACCGGCAACGTCGCCGAGGCGTTCTTGCTCGAGATGGACGAGGGCTACTGCGTCTACTTCGCGACGACGATGGCCCAGATGCTGCGGGCCGAGGACGTGCCGACGCGCTACGTCACCGGCTACACGAGCGGCCAGCAGGTCGACGACGACGAGTACGTCGTCCGCGGGACCGACGCCCACGCCTGGGTCGAGGTCTACTTCCCCGGCCACGGCTGGGTCGCTTTCGAACCGACGCCGTCCGGTCCCCGCGATTCGGCCCACAACGAGCAGGTCGAGCGGGCCCGCGAGGACGGCGCCGAGGACGTCGACACCGACTCGAGCGAGGACGTGCCGCTCTCCGAGGAGGAACCGGAGGACGAACCCAGCGAGACCCCGTCGGAGATCGTCGGCAACAACGAGAGCGAGGACTGGAACGACTCCGACCCCGACACCGGGTACGGACCGGACAACGAGACCGACGGAAACGACTCGTCTCCGGAGCCCGAACCGGTCGAACCGGCGGCGAACGACAGTTCGGTCACCGACGAGGAGGACGACGACGGCTGGCTCGCGGCGCTCGTCGAGCGGCTTTCGATCTCCCGCGAGGCGGCCACCGTCGCCCTCGTGGCCCTCACTGGACTGGTCGCGAGCGTTCACCGCACCGGCGCGGTCGGGCGGCTCCGCCGGACCGTCGGCCTCTACTGGCAACGGCGCAGCGACGATCCCGACCGCGACGCCGAACGCGCCTACCGGCGCCTCGAGCGCCTGCTGGCCGTCTCCCATCGCCCCCGCGAGCGCTCGGAGTCCGCGCGCGGCTACCTCGAGGCGCTGGCCGAGGAATCCGACGAAGGGGTCGATCCGCGGGCGGAGACCGTCCTCGAGCGGTACGAACGGGCGGTGTACGGCGGTGGCGTCGATCGCGAGGGAGCCGACGAGTCGATGGCGATCGTCGACGAACTCGCGCGGGAGCGCCTCCCTGGCCGCGGTCAACGGGGGAATTGAGCGCCCGCTCACTCAAAAAGAACCGCGAGACGGCATACGGGTCCCGATAGTGTTTAATATGGCCGATTCGTACCAGTGAACGTAATGTCGGAAGTCTGCTCGACGTGCGGGCTGCCCGAGGAACTCTGCGTCTGCGAGGACGTGGCCAAGGGACAACAGCAACTCAACATCCGCATTGACGAGCGCAGATACGGTAAAGAGGTAACGATCGTCGAAGGATTCGATCCGAAGGACGTCGATCTGGACAGTCTCTCGTCGGATCTCAAATCAAAATTCGCCTGCGGCGGGACCGTCGAAGACGACCAGATCGAGCTGCAAGGCAATCACACCGGCCGCATCGAAGAGTTCCTTCGGGACCGCGGCTTCAACGTCGCATAATGCCCGCGATGCTCTGAGACGACTTCCGAACCCCGCGGCTGCCTTCCGTATCGCTTCTTCACCGACTTCGGTTTTCACCTCCACGAGCGACCGGTCTCGCGTTGATTTCGCCGCCGGTCCATCCTCGCGGAGAGCCGTCTTTGTCACGATACCGTCGATACGGAAAAGCGAAGCCGCGGGAGAACCGCGGTCGCGAGATCAGAAGGGAGATTCGGCGTTCGCCGACTCGTCCGCCTCGTCCTCGTTGCCGACGAGGCCGAACTTCAGCCCGTACTTCTCGAGGCCGCCCGCCATGCTCTCGACGGTCGCGTCGGCGGTCCCCTCGTAGGAGCCGATGAGCTGGGCCGCCTGCACGCTGGCCTTGCCGTGGGGGCAGACCGTCACGATGCGGTCCTCGCCCTCGAGTTCTTCGACACGGCTCGTGAGTTCGTGAAACGGGATGTTCTCGCTGTCGGGAATCCGGCTGTGGTTGAAGCTCTGCTCGTCGCGGATATCGATGACGCGGACGTCCGCGCCGTCCTCGAGGAGTTCCTTGACCTCGTCGGGGGAGATTTCGCCGTCCATCACGCCGGGATTGGGACGCGGACAGAATAAGCCCACGGGTCGAGTCCCGCTCGCGAGCGGCGGGTCGTCTTGACTCGCCGTTCCAGCACGACGCGTCGAGGCCGCCCGCGTTCGACAACGAGATCGATCGCTCCCGACGAGCGTCAGAGCAGCCCGTCCTCCTTCGCCAGCAACAGCGCCGACAGCGTCGAGTCGTTGGCCGGCAGTTCGCGGGCGCGCTCTATGGCCTCGTCGACGGGCACCGTCATCACCTCGAGGAACTCGTTACTGTCGAGTTCGCGCTCGCCGGGCTCGAGCCCCTCGGCGAAGACGATTCCCCGATCGTGGCGGAGGACGCCGGTCGCGACCGCGTACTCCTGGAGCAAGGCGGTGCTCGAGGGTTTGAATCCGGTCTCCTCCTCGAGTTCGCGGGCGGCCGCGTGCGTGTAGGATTCGCCGTCCTCGACGATACCCGCGGGGAGTTCGAGGTGCGTCTCGCGGATCGTCGGCCGGTACTGCTCGACGAACAGGAGGTGCTCGCCCTCGGTCTTGTCGGTCGTCTCGCCGTCGAGAGCCGCCACGGCGGTGCCGTCGATCTTGGCGACGACGATTACCGCGTCCGGCAGGTCCGCCCAGTAGTAGCGCTTTTCGGTGCCGTCGGGCTGCTCGAGCAGATCGTACCCGCCGTCGTACCAGGACGTCTCGTACTCGGTGACCTCCTCGCGGAGCGTCCACTCGTCGGGTGCAGTCATCGACCGGTGTGTCGGCCTCGAGCGGGTAATAGGTGCCGTTCGGCGATCGGGAGAGAAGAGCGGTTCCGCGGCGACCGACGCTCAGTTCGCCTCGACCAGGTCCCGATAGAGCCGCCCGAACGCCTGCCGTCGGAGGGTCGCGACCGCCGCTTCCTCCTCGTTCTGGAAGGTCGCGGCGACGGCGTCGCCCTCGGGACCGGCGTGCCAGACGACGGAGTCGACGTTCTCGCTCCCGACGACCGTAACCTCGCCGTCGTACTCCTCGTGCCAATCTTCGAACTCCTCGCGCGTGCCGACGCGGACCTCGAGCAGGCTCGCGAACAGCGCGTCGCGGGCGGTCTCGACGACGTCGCCGGTGACGCGGTCGTCGTACTCCTCGCGGTCGAACTCCATGGCCTTGGCGACCTCGCGAACGACGGTCTGGGCCGCGGGACCGACCTCCTCGTAGCGGTCCCGGGCCTCCTCGGCCGACGCCGGCGCAAACGTCCCGTCAGTGTGCATACCTCGACGTGCTCGCGGTAGTCAGTTACCAGTTTCGCGTTCCGACGGCCCGTCGTCGTCAGCGGCTGTGTCGCCGTCGGTCGTTTCGGCGGCTCCCGTCTCGTCGTCCGACGCTTCTCCCCCTTCGCCCGCCTCCGTCGGTTCCTGCATTTGCCGGGTCAGCTCCCGCGCCTCCTCGAGGGCGCTCTCGGCTTCGGCGCTCATGCCGCCCCGGCCCGACCGGCCGCCGAGCTGGTCTCCTCGACCCGGTTGGCGGCTCTGGCGGGCCAGTCCCTCCTCGAGGCCCCCCGGTCGGCCGTGGTCGTGTCCGTGGCTCGGCGATTCGAACTCCGGCGTGTCGATGTCGGGCGCGTACTGGCCGACGATCTCGCCCAGTTCCTCGGGGCTGCAGTCGCTCCAGTCGGGCGCGTGCTCCTCGAGCCAGGCGCGGTGGTCCTCGCGGCCCAGCGAGGCGGTGATCGCGAGGTGGTTCGCGAGGTGCTCCGCGTCGGCCTGTTCGACGTCGCAGACGGGGCAGGCGTATCCCATGCTCGCGGGTAGGAACGCCGGCGGTAAAACGGCCACGTCCGCGGTCGCGAGCGCGACCGTGGGTCGAAACGGTCTTCGACAGCCATCGAGCCGTACGCCCGTTCTCGCGGGACTCTCGCTCGACTACTCGAGTTTCCGGAGCATGATGATCGCGTCCTCGCCGTTCCCGTAGTAGCCCGGCACGCGCCGGAGCGGTTCGAAGCCGAACTGGCGGTAGAGTCGCTTCGCACCGTCGTTGGTCCGGCGAACCTCGAGTTTGACCGAATCGGCACCGCGGGCGGTGAGCACGGCCATTCCCCGGGTGAGCAAGGCGGTTCCGATCCCCGAGTCGCGGTGGTCCGGATGGACGGCGATGTCCTTGATGTGGCCGAGTTCCCGTCCGAACTGCGTGCTCACGTCGGCGACGATGTAGCCGGCGATCGCGCCCCCCTCGACAGCGACGAGAAACCCGTCGTCGCCGAGAAACCGCTCGAAGGCGTCGTAGGGCCACGGCTGGGAAAACGACTCGTTCTCGATACGGACGATCGCGAGCAGATCCGCCCGCTCCGCTGGACGGATCGAGAGCCCGCCGTCACCGTCGGCCGCTCCGAACGCCGGTGTTGTCACAGCTATCGGTAGCACACCCAGCGGTAAAAGAAGTAGCGGCGCGCGGTCAGCGACGCTCGAGGCGCGCGATCTCCTCGTCAGACCAGTCGTAGAAGTGCCGGTCGGTCCGTCGCAGGGTCTCGACGCACTCGTTGTACCGGTCGCGCGCGTCGTCGACCAGCGGATCGTCGGGGTTCTCTTCGATCCACTCGCCAAGTTCCGCGAGCGCCCGCGGCGAGTAGGTGTCCATGCGGTCCTGATGGCGGAGGATCTCGACCTTGCGGCCCTCCTGACGCAGGGTCCGGACGAGCGCCCACCCGGCGACGCCCCAGAACGCCAGCAGGGTGAACGCGAGCATACCGATGACCTCGGTAGACAGTCCGAACGCCATCAGTCGTCACCTCCGGTGACCCCGGCCGTGTCGGGTCGACCGCCCCGGCCCTCGAGGACCGACATAATCGCGTAGCCGATGATCGGGAACAACGCGATCACGAGCATGCCGCCGATCATCTCGGGAGTGCCGAAGTTCTCCCACGCGAAGTACGCCATGATGAAGATCATGACGGTGGGGATGACGTACTTGATCAGCGGATCCCACCAGCGGCCGACGTAGACGCCCGCGTTTCGGTTGACCGCGAGCAGGCGGAGTCGTCTCGGACCGACGACCCAGCCGATGACGCCGATGATAGCCAGCGTCGCCAGCGGGAGCCCCCAGTTCCCGAAGACGAAGTCGAGGTAGTCGAGGACATCGACGGAGTAGGCGCTGGGAAGGCCGAGCAGCCAGATCGCTCCGCAGACGACCAGCGTCGTCTGAGTCCGATCGAGGCGTGTCTCCTCGCTGACCGTCGTCACGCCGACCTCGGTGATGAGCAGCCCCGACGTGAACGTCGCGAGGAAGAAGCCGACGAAGAAGAGGATCGCGACGAGCCCACCGAACGGGATCTCGGGGAAGACCTGCACGAGCGAGACGAACGCCAGTCCGGCACCGGCGTCCGGTTCCACACCGACGGCGAAGACGATCGGGAAGATGGCCAGCGCCGCGAGGATGCCGACGCTCGACTCACCGATCGCCGTGAAGACGCCGCCGCCGAGCGGGACGTCGTCGTACTCCCGGAGGTAGCTGCCGATCGTCAGCGCGATCCCCCAGCCCAGTCCGGTCGAGAACAGCGCCTGTCCCAGCGCCGCGATCCACGTGTCGCTGTAGGTCAGGTACTCCCACTGGACGTCGAACGCGAAGGCGATCCCCTCGCTGGCGCCCGGCAGCGTGAGTCCCCGGATCGTCATGATCACGAGCGCGGTCACCAGCGCCGGGACGGCGTAGACGACGATCCGCTCGACGCCGCGACGGATCCCCAGCGCGAGGATTGCCGCGATCGAGCCCATCACGACCGTGTGGAGGCCGATCATCAGCGCCGAGTTCTCGAAGAGCCCGGTCATGAACGCCTCGGCCTCGAAGCCCGCCGCCGTGAACGTGAACAGCAGCGAGTGGATCGCGTAGTACAGCGTCCACGCGATCACCGGCGAGTAGTACGACATCAGGGCGACGTTGACCATCAGGACCACGACCCCGAGTCCGACCATTCCACCTCGACCGACGACGTCCCGGAAGGCACCGATGACGCCCTTCTTGGTGTACCGGCCGAGC
Source organism: Haloterrigena salina JCM 13891 (assembly GCF_000337495.1). Classification (GTDB taxonomy): domain Archaea; phylum Halobacteriota; class Halobacteria; order Halobacteriales; family Natrialbaceae; genus Haloterrigena; species Haloterrigena salina. The sequence continues at coordinate 48,434 of NZ_AOIS01000022.1, read as the reverse complement.
GCGACCTCGGCCATCAGTCCCGGTGCCGCGAGGAGGAACAGCAGCGAGAGGAAGGCGAGCACGAACGCCCCGCCGCCGTTGTTCCCCATCACGTACGGGAACCGCCAGATGTTCCCGGCGCCGACCATCGCGCCGATCATCGCCATCAGGAAGCCGAAGCGAGTTCCCCACTCCGCTCGAGCCGTCTTGGATGGAACTTCCGCCATCGTTCGATCACCCGCGATACCACCACGCGCAGCCACCTATTTGTTTGCTGTGTGTCAACAAATATCATTCTGTTGCGCGATACTAAGCGCTCAATTATCGACCGTTTCCGTCCACGGCACGCGAACGCGCCCCGCCAGCTTGCCGAACAGGTCCGTGACTGAAGCGAACGGAACCAGCGGCTCACCGACGCGCGAGACGACAAGAGAAGCGACGGACGGGACAGCTACTTGTCGACGCCCTCGTTGTCCGTCTCGGCGCGCTCGTCTTCGTCCTCGTCCTCGTCGATATTGGTCGTCGGCTCCTGGTCTTCGGTCCCGCCGTACTGGGTCTGTTCCTCGTCGGTGTCGTCGTTCTCGTCAGCCACCGGAATCACTCCGCCGGAATGGCGTCCATCTCGAACTCTTCGGTGAGTTCCGTCAGTTCGTCCAGCGCGTCCTGTTCCTCCCGAAGGTTCTCCTCGAGCAGGTCGGCGGCCTCGTCCATGCCGAGCTGGTCGGCCAGCGGAATTAGATTGCCGTAGGCGGCGATTTCGTAGTGCTCGGTCTTCTCGGCGGCCGCCATGTTGTGGTAGTCCATGACCTCCTGAGAGGGGTCCATCGATTCGAACTCCTCGTACTCCTCGATCAGGCCCTCGATCCCTTCGCACTCCTCCTTCTCCGGGGGCTCGCCGAACATGTCGAAGACCTCCTCGAGCCGATCGATCTGGTCCTGCGTCTCCTCGCGGTGCTCCGAAAACGCCTGCGCGATCTCCTCGCGCTCGGTGTTGCTCTCCAGATCCTCGAGCGCGTCGAGCAGCTGGTGCTCGGCGTGGTAGATGTCTTCGAGGCCGTGCTCGAACAGGTCCTGAATCGTGTCCATGCTCATGATCCGGCCGGCGATTCGCCGGCGCCGTGAAAAAATCGCCAGCCTGCGACGGCAGGCGCCCGCGAGCGGCCGATTTTCTCGATTCGCGAGGGAGCCCTCTCACTCGTCGGCCTGCGCGTCGTCGACCCGGTCGGCGTGTTTCTCGAGGTCGGCCGCCAGCGCCCGCGCCTGATCGGGCGTCAACTCGAGGTCTTCCATGTGTTTGGGCAGATGTTCCTCGGCAAGGTTGTCCAACTCGAGTTTGAGGTGGACGCAGTCGGGATCCTCCGTGTCGGCGGTCGCGTTCACGACGGCGACCGATTCCCACTCGAACGCCGCCCCCTCCGCGACGGCCTCGACGTAGTCTAAGGTCGTGTCCGCGTTAACCGTCATCAGTCGATCTGACATACGAGAACGCTCACGACGAACCCACTTAGGGGCCGCGAGAGCGCGCTCGCGAACCGATCGGGAGGAACTCTTGTACAGCGACGACTGCCGACCGAAACGCGTCGACACCGATCACATCCGTCGATCGTGGACTCGAGACGGCAGACTGCGTTCCAACAGATCCGAACCACGCGTCGGACCGACAGATCCGATCGATATCGGCCCGCTCCCGATCAATCTCTGCTGCCCGTACACACTGCACAATAATCCCCGATTCGGTGCCTCGTCTACCGGATTATTTTGCCTCCGATGTGCGACTCGGCGGCCGGTAGCCGTCACTCCCTCCAGAGAGGGCGCTTCGCCTTCCCAGACGGCCTGCGACATCCACCGTCAGTCTTTCCAGACCGTCATCACCCGCGGATTCTCGATGCGGCGCAGCCGGTTTTCATCGGTCGACGCTCGGCAACCGGCGGGAAAACGAGTCTTCACGAGACCCACTCCACCGCCCGTACCACCACCCAACCGTCTCGATACCCGCCTTCAGCCCACTCTCGCTCGAGTCGTCGACAGTCGGATCGGACTCGTTCTCTCGAACTGGACGCTCGGCCGCTCTAACTGGTTTCTTTCTCGAGCGTTCGCTCTCACGGCGCCGATCCGTGACGCGCGTTTCGAACGAAATCACCCGCCAGCATCACGAATCGAAGCAGTAGGGCGTCGGAGATAGCGGCATAACTAACCTGTAAGACCGAGCACGGGTATCGCTTGCAGCCGAGGTGGTACTTATGCCCGCTGCGTTCGAAAAGGGATCCATGACTGACGCGGCCGAATGCAAACCGGAGACAATTGAACCCGAGCAGGACGACGAAGAGCGCGACGATGCCCACCTCGACGACATCGAGGAAGGGGCCGGCTGCACGGAAATCTGGGAGCATCTCGCCGAAAAACGCGACGAGTGAGAGATTCGCCACGGCAGCGGCTTTTTTAGCGTTCAAGTCCTTATCGGAAGCCATGACCGACAATCGGCCCGGTGACCGCTCACACCGCCGTCGTGCGGATGGTCGTTCGATCCCGACGGACCGCGAATCGCCCGTCGGTGCACCAGTTATCCGGGGCGACGAATCGGTCGCCGGCACGCGCGCCCGCGAGGCCGTCCAGTTCGATCCCGACGATCCCGAGAGCCTCGCCGACGCCGCCGAAACCGTCCGCGAGTTCGCCAGCGGCTCGACGAACGACGACCACCTCTATATGCTGCGCGGCGCCGCCGCCTGTGCCGCGCTCGTCCGCGGCGAAGGCTCCTACAAGGCCGCAGCCGAACGCGCCGGCGGCGACGCGACGGTCTCGTTTATCCGGAAGTGGGCTCGCGTCCACGACCTCCCGCGGTCGGTCCGCAAACAGGTCGCGCTCGGCCGCATCGCACCTACCGCCGCCAAACACATCGCTCGCGTCGGCGGCGAAGCGCGACTCCTTCTCGCCTGGGCGACCCTCGACGGCAACCTCACCGTCCGCGAGGTCCGAAGCGTCGCCAGCACCATCAACGACGGCACCCCGATCGAGCAGGCGCTGGCCGATCACGGCGTCACACTGGGCCAACTCGAACTCACGCTCTCACCGTCGACGTACCGGGATCTCCGCCGCCGCGCCTCTGTCGACGGCGTTCTCCCCGGTAAAATCGTCACCGAGGCACTCGAAGAGTACTTCGACTGAGCAAAGTTGCTCGAGTACGCCCAACACCCCGACCCGGTCATCGGGTAGGCAGAGAAAGAAACGTTTAACCATCACTCCCCGAAAGTAGCATCCACAGGGCCGGTAGCTCAGTTTGGCAGAGCGTCTGGCTTTTAACCAGACGGTCGCGTGTTCAAATCGCGCCCGGCCCGCTTTTGCGACGACCAATTTCGTGAGGAGCAAAGCGGCCAGAGTGATTTTAATCGCAGGGAGAGCCCAGTCTCGCGAACGACGTGATCCAGGAAGCGATCGACCGTGTGTTCAGATTTCGACGGATGAGGAATCTGTAGCAGACCGCGGTTATGCGAGTGGCGCGACCAGGATATCTCGACAGAGTTCATCACTGGCTCGTCCTTCTTTTTCGATAGCCGACTCCTCAAGAGCAACGCCGTGATCGAGAAGATCGTGATCAACCGACTGGTGGATCACTGTTGTCGAGCCACCAGCTGATCACGGACTCCTCACGTGGTACGCACAAAATCATCACAGTATGAAACTGGGATCCGGATCTACTTTGCGAACCAGTGTCTAGAGATAACCTTAGAGCGATCGCTCTTCGAGCCGATCACGACAGAAAGCCAAGGGCCGGCTATGTGGCTAAGGGTTAAAGCCCAAGAATATAAAATTGATAAATAGAGCATGTCCACCCGGTCGCGAATCGAGAACCTGAGAACCCGCATCAAGACGCGGTCGAATCTCTCCGACGACGAGCCAGAAGACGAAGATGCACCGACAATAGCAGATGAGGACGCAGACAAACTTCTCAAGTTCTCCAAACAATTAGACCTGCTCAATTCTGAGTACACTGATTACCGTCACGAAAAGCTGCTACGACACTGTACAATCATGGCTGAACAAGTCGGCGGGCTCGCCGCTGCTTTAGAAAGCCGTGAAGATGCTGAGCGTGTCGTAGCGTGGATCAACACTGAAAGGAATACAGAAGATTACAGCGAAGAGACCAACCAGGACTACCGAATTGCGCTTCGTATCTTCGGTAAGAGAACTCTGAGACTTGACGAGGTCCCCGACACACTGGCGTGGGTTCCGACCGGAACCAGCAACAGCTACGATCCGGTTCCCAGCAGAGCGGACATGCTGGAGTGGGAAGAGGCGGTGAAGATGTCTGAGGAGGGCGCACTAAACTCACGCGATGCAGCACTGTTTCCTGTCGCCCACGAACTCGGGCCAAGAGGAGAAGAAATGCACGAGGTTAAGATGCGACAAATTCAGGACGCCGATCACGGGCTACAAATCTACCTCGATGGCAAGCAAGGTGAGCACTCCGTGACGCTGATCAACAGCGTTCCATACCTCCAACAATGGCTCTCTGACCATCCTGCCCCAGATGACCCCTCGGCGTATCTCTGGTGTAAAATCGACGACCCGCATGACAACGCATCTTATCATTCGTTCCTTGGCAGGTTCAAAGACTGCGGGAGACGAGCTGAAATCGACAAGCCGGTAACGCCGACAAACTTCCGAAAGTCGAACACCTACTGGCTCGCCAAGCAGGGCGCGAAAGAGTCAATCATCAATCAGCGCCAGGGTCGGAAACAGACTTCAGACCATGCGCGGCGCTATCTGGCCAAGTTCGGCCCTGAAAACGAGAACAACATGTATGCCGAACTTCAGGGTCTTGAGGTCGAAACAGAGAAGACCGAAGACAGGACCCCCCTCACTTGCCCGCGCTGTGGAAAAGAGACACCTCGCGACGAGTCGTTCTGCGTCTGGTGCCATCAAGCGATGGAGCCAGAAGCAGTCGACGAGTTGGAGGCAGAAGAAAAGGAACATCGGCGTAAGCTCCTGAAAGTCGCAAAAGAGAACCCTGAACTACTGGATACGTTAGAAGAACTGGAACCGTTGATCAGTTCGCTGGGCGGGGATGCAGACGTGATCAGCGCCGCAAAGGAGTTCACTGAAGCGACTGAGTAGTAGAACTACCAGCAATTGTTCTTGCAATAGGGGCGTTTTATGTGGCGTTGTTGAAACCCTGGGTCGGAGACAGGTTTCAGAGGTAGTGCTGAATACAGGGCGCGAATCGGTCAGTTATGTCTCTTAACCTGAGGCAGTCGAATTGATACGTATAGCGTGGCTCATTGGCAGTGACAGTGCGATCCGAAAGCTGACCATGTCGGTTACGACAAGTGGCCTGTCGGCTCAGTTGCCCCACTCGATAGCGTGCTGCCAGATATCACTCGTCTCGGAGTCGAAATCCCGGAGATCGAACTGAACCTGTAGGGTCCTCTGTTCCGTCGTCTTCCGGTCAAGTGTCCGGAAGGGGTGTGGAACCTCGAGCAGTTCAGCCTCACCACTCTTTCCCTTTCGGACGTTTCGGACGACGTAAAGATAGTAGTGATCTCGCAGAGAACCGCTCGCAGCCTTCCACTGATTCCACGATATACCCGGTTTGTATGTCTTCCGGGCTGTCGTCTTTAGCTCGATACACCGGTTGATTTCGTACTGCCCATTGTCACACTTGAGCGTCAGCACGTCGAATCCCGGCCACGGTGCTTCGAGAGGGTTGGGCCTCGAATCCTCAAGTTTTTCGCCGAAGTTCTCGATTGCCTCCCGCAGCGGCTCTGTATCCCTCGAGGGTCCGGACTCCGTTTCCTTGTCCAGCAGATCCTCATACTTTTCGGCCACGCTGACGTCCCATATGCACTTTTCGGGGTCACCCTCGATTCTCTTCGCTTCCCACCGTTGGACGGTTTCCATTCCGAACGAGTCGATTTTTTCTCTATAATCTCCCGTCGGTACCCGTGGCGGGCGATCGCTACCACCAGAGCCACCAGAGCCCCGGTGGCTCTGGCTCCCACCGAAGTCGATGGCAGCTACGCTTCCATCACCGATTCGTCGTATCGAGGCCGGATCAGGGACCCTGTCGGCCCGTACTGTCTTTTGCCTCGGCTCGGACGTATCGGATGTCTCCGTGATCGGCCTTTCGTCGGTCTTCTCCTTGTCTTCCGCTTCTGATATTCCGGTCTTGGGTTCGGAGGCACCATCCGACTCATCTGGCGCCTCGCCAATCGGTACATCCTGTAATTCAGGGACGGACGCACTGCTGCCAACTGCGGCAAGATCGTCGATGATCGCCACCGTGGGTTCGTGTTTCTGGAAAGCTGTATCCACGATCCTGATCACCCCCTCGTAATGCGAGGAAACGTCGAGATACTCCGTATACGCCTTCGCAAGGGCCTTCTTGAATTCGTCCTCTCTCGAACAACGATCGATCAGTATCCTGTTGTCGTTTGTATCACGCTCGATGTAGTAGTTTCTGGAAGTGATCGCCGACGCGTCTGAGACAGTCCCGCTTGGTGTCAATACGAGATCCTCGACGAAGGTCAGTTTCTGGTAGAACAGTTGTGTACGACGCAGATCCTCCGACTCTGGGTCTCGATCAATCCGTAACCGAAGGAGGAACCCTGCGAGGACCGTCTCTATCCATTCCGGCGTCAGTTCGAACCCATCTACATCCACTGACAGTTCCTCGTGAACTACTCCAGTTTCGGGGTCCATCTGGTTACCGTCGCGAACGTCGGTAGCACCGATGCACTCACCAAAGCGGATCGATAAATGTTCCTTAAAGAGATTAAGCATCGGAACGCCGAGTTTCTCGTACAGTTCCCGCTCCCGATGAGATCGGGCATAGTAAGGCCCCGACTCGGGATCGAGGGTATAGGAACCGGGCCCTTGGTGACACAGGACCCTGAGGTCGTGTTCTGAGAGGTCCCACGCTGGCTCCTCGTCGCGATTGCCCATGTGGCGTGCGACACGACCGTAGATGCCTTCGATCGCTCCCTCCACTCCACGTCCGTGCTTCTCGTACGCCTCGGCTACTTGCCGGAGTACGTAGACCGCATCCGACGGTGTGAATGACTCTTCCAGGTTGAAACCGATTTCTAAGGCAGGTGCGACCGTTCGAACATCGGTATCCCGGTAGTTGACGATTGGTAGCAAGGTCGTCTCCCCTATCGTGAATCGACTTTCGTCATTCTTCTCCAGGTGCCACGCACGACGTGGTTCCACCTTCCCATGTGTTGTCGGTAACCAAGCTGCACGCTGTAGCTGCCATAGCCACAGGTTTGAGCCGATCTCTCGCAACTCCCCCTTCTTGAAGTATCTGTTCGTCGATCGTCCACGCCAGTTGTCGTTCGTGAACTCTGCGAGCTGTGGACGTCGAAACCGGTCGAATCCTCCATCCCACCAGTCGGCGAGGTGATCGAGAAAGAGGTGTTGTACACGATTCGGAACCTCGTCGGAGGTGAGAACGTCTCTGATCTCTTCACCGTACTCGAGGGGGTTGATTTGATGGATGTACTGATCCGACTCGGGGACGTCCAACGCCTTCTGCAGATGATCGCGGTAGTCCTGCCACTCGTCCTCTGATAGCTTGCTGTACCGTGGGGGGGTGTCCTCATCGATAGCCGACCCGCCAGGCCGACTGAGAGAACCGGTGCTCTTGTACTGATGTTGCGCGTTAGGCGGGAAGAAAGGAAGCGGACGAAGATGCTCGGCGACGCCGAGCCAGCGGAAGAAGTCGTACCAGGAGCGCATGGGCTCTTCGTCGCCCTCTAGATCGAACCAGGCTGGCTCTACCAGAAGCGCTGGATTGAACCCTCCAATGTGATCTGATAACTTGTGAAGCAGTAACTCTGCATGAACCCGCTTGTCGTCGTACAGCTCGGTTGGCCACGCTGCACTGAAGTACACCTCGTGAGCTGGTCGCCACTGGATCTCTTCTTCGTTTGATATCGGTCGTGCAGGAACTCGTAGCCTTGCGAGCGCTTGGTACGGCCTCCGGCTCGACTCGTAGAGTAACGGTTCGTCTGGGCTTCGGCCATTCTCCCCAGATCCTACAGCGGCCAGCTCTCGTATGGACTCAAGAGTATCTCTCTCCTGTAGTTGTGATGGATCTGCATCGGGTGATCCCGGACCTGGGAGGTGGGGGCTGATTGCACTACCGAAGACACTGTCGAACTCGTACCTTCGAACCTCCCAGGTAGCTTCGAGCTGTGGTTTCAATTCCGGAACGTGTTCATCTCGTAGAGACTGTCCTAAGTCGGGGTTTGTCCCATGATACAGCTCCCGCGGTAGGAACTGAATCCCAGGTAGTGCGTCGCTGTGAACGTCTTCTCTAGGCGGAAGGAACGGCGGCTCCTCGTCTGTCGGGATTCGATTGCCCACCTCGTATCTGTCACCGTCGCGTTCGATTGCACTTGGGAACACGGCAGCCGATCGGCATGCTTCGTCGAGTTCCTCTCGATCTTCGTCGGCCTCGAGTGTCTTCCGAATTTTGGTCAGTACCCTCAGCACGGGGTCAACCAACAGAGTGCCTCGTTCCATCTGCCCGTTCTCCTTCTTGGTCGTTGTCCTATACTCGTTTAGATCGGGCTCACCGGAACTCTCTGCAATAGTATGTGGGATCTCTCGAACATCAATTTTATCTGCTCTGAGGTGGTTGAGCGCTCGAATCGTCGTGTGATCGAGGAGCGATCGTGCCGGAATCCAACGCTGGCTCTCGTCGATGGACACGCTTGGCTGGCCGATTGCATCCGCGTATTGTTGCCCCAGATTCGCAAACTGGTCGGACGTGTGTGGCAGAACGATATCCTCGATCGGTCGAAGGTCGGATCCTTCGAGGATCGGGACGAACGGTCGATCAGAGAGCTTCTCTCTGACATTCTCGAGGAGGCAGTGCTCCACCGAACCCACCGGGTACGACGGGTCTAGCTGGCCACCGAATGTCGGATCCATGGCAGCGACGAATTCTCGAGGCTCGGTCGCCGACTCGTTCACGAAGCTGACGACCGACTCCGCAATCAGCTCGGCCACCTCTTCGAAGAGAAGAGCGTTGAACTGTCGTTGGTAGCCGACCTCGGGCTCGTAATCAAGGGGTAGGTTCCGTCTGGAGGAGTCTGTCTGGAAGGTCCCCGAGACGAGTGCGGGCATTGGATTGCGTTCGTGCGTCGGTAGGAACACGTGGAGATACGGTGGTTCTTCTTTGTCCTCGGAGGAGACGGGCGCGAGTGCCCAGTCGGTTGGCCCATCTGGGTCTTCGGCTCTCGGCACTGCCCGAAACCCGACCGTGACTGAGAGCTCCCCCATTGCTTCGACTTCCTTCTCTTCGAGACTCGCTCGCTCAACGATCTCGTCGCGGTTGATCTCGTTACCCTCGAACAGTAGAAATCGATGCTGCTCTCGCAGCGTCTCTTCTTCCAGATGGCGACACTCGGTAATCTCGACGAGGCCGGGATCGTCCGGATTGCCGAATCCAGTACGCTCTATGTGCCACACTTGATTCCACTCCTCACATACGATTTCGACGTGTTCTAACTCGGGGAGGAGACCAATCGTGTTCTCATCGAGTGATCGCAGTCGCTCCTCTATGAGGACCCGGTGGTGGTCTGGATCTCTGAGAGGGAGCTTAAAGACCGTATCATACCGGTTCGAGAGGAGTGTCTCGACTTCTGGCGGTGTCGTGTCAATCTGAGTCGGGATGCTCAGAATTGGGATGTCGTCCAGCTCAAGACCGTTCTCTAAGGCACTCTCGATCTCAACTTCTGAGAGCAAGAGATCGCGAGTCTCCTCCCGGTCGAATTTCGCTGAGACTCCCTCGGAGGAGAACACGGATGGTTGGTCTGTTACACCGAGAACCGAGGTAAAGCCACGGCCCTTGTGACCGATGGTTCTCTCACCCGCTTTCGTCGTCTCGGCGATCATCGTCAGCGCGTACAGGTCCTTGTAGTCGAATGCACGTCCGTTGTTGGCGACGTAGAGAGTCTCCTCTGAAAGTTCGATATGAATCGCAGGCTCGTCAGAATCCGCCATTTCGTCAGCTGCATTCTGTAGGAGTTCGAATATGAATCGGCCATCGTACCCCGCCCGATCCTGCCGTTCGTTGTTCGCATCCACGACGATACGATTCGGATGGCCACAGTACCCCTGGAGTTGCCGCTTCTGGATCTCGCCGATAGAACGGGGCGGGTCCTGTTGCATAAGTGGCAGTGTGAGTGAAAACACAAGTATCTTCCACTGCTACTTCGATGACGGCTTGATGGCATAGTCAGCGGTGGGCCAGTTCGTCACGTCTACAGGCGGTGCAGGCCGAGAGCCTCATAGTTTAATCCCGAGACCGTCCACGAAGTACCTGATTCGCGCCCTGCATGCTGCACACCGCGGAGAAAATCTATCGGAGCAGGGAGAATCGATGGCAATCACTTCGCAGACCTACTTACCGGCTGTTTCATTCCGGATGAGGCAAAAGGAATGCGTTCGCTTGCTGACTATATCCTCTGAATGTAGCACTCTATTTGTATCATCCACTGGTATTTTCACCGAACCTGTAATCCCAGCTACTGATGGATCCAACCGTGGCCAGCAGAACGCTACCCAGAAAACACGACTACTGGTCGAGACAATCGCGAAGCTGATCGAGGCGGTCAATGTCTTTCTCGACGACTGCTTCAGGGGGCTCATCGCCGTACTTAACGAGGGCAGCCAAGCAGAGCGCTCGAACGAACTCGTCGTTGCTGTGTTTGATGACTCGAACGAGGGACTCCTTGTTTTTGCGGACGTATACATCAGGATCGGTAGAATCAGTCATCCTCCTCACCACCACTATAGAACGCCGCAGCAGTTTGGAGTGCTGCGAGTATAGGAGAGTCGTCCTGAACATTTCCGAAGAATTTCCGTGCGTCCCGAGGGGTGGGTGTGTCCCCTCGAAGAGAAACTCCCGCACGCCGCGCAGCAGCCTTGAACCACCGACGGACTGTCTCAGTTGTTACGTGGGTACGTCCCGCCTCGTGGCTTTCAAAAACGTACGAATGCTCGTTCAGTCGTCGTTTGATTGCTTCGACATTTTTCTCGATAGGGACCAGGGAGTTTGCCCGTCCTTCGATGTAGAATCCAACCTCATCTAAACCCTCGTCCAGATCAGTGAACTGGACCCGGTCCGTCCGCAGAGTTGCACAGTCACTAGTAGAGAGACCACACCCAGCTGTGAGCAATACAACAAGCTGTTCATCAAGTGACGCAGTGCTGTGGTAAATTCCCGCAACTTGACTCACATCGAGGTTCCCCGGGTCGGAAACATCGTGGTCAGTCCACTCAACTTCGGAGAGTAGGGTGGCAAAAGGATTGTTGTCGTCATAGAAGAGGTCATAGAACGCTTTCAGCCTCAGTGCATACTTCTGTTTGGACTCCCGGCTGCCAAGCTCTCGATCCAAATCGGACAAAATCGGTTCCCAATGGTCTCGAAGTGAAGAAGGCCCCTCATCGGCGATGCTGACAATGTCTACATGGCCGTGTTCCTCTTGATAGAGCCGGAGAAGTGTAGAAAGCTCGTACTGGTACGTCTCGATTGTTGTCTGGGACAGGCCTGACTGAGCAAGTGACTCTAGGTACTGATTCAATGCATCATGCGTGGCCTGATGATCACCCTGCCATTCGAATGTGGAACCACTGGGCGAAGAGAGACCGACATGGTCGGCAAAGAAACCGGCCAACGTCATATTGTGGGAGTTCTGCTGGCCGCTGAAGGGGTACCGAAAACCACGGTACCCGTGTTCAACGAGCCACTGATAGGAGGGATACTCAGTGGTTGGATCGTAGCCGTCGTCGCGGAACTCGGGTGCAATCTCTTCCCAGTACACCTCCTCGAGTTCCTCAAGCGATTTATTTGCCCATTTCATTCTTCACCCGACGATAGTGGTATGCTGGTAAAAGGGGTAATGTCATATGTTGGTTTCTTGCTTGAGGTGGAGACCTAGAGCGAGATCAACTGTTCTCAAGGTCTTAGCAAGCAAGAATTATCAACAGTAACTGTCTTCACATCTTCGGGTGGTGCGTCGTTGGTAACCACACCGGGGTGTTGGTCATCGACGTGAAATTGCTATAGAACTAACCGGAAAACAAGATCAAACAGAGTAGTAAAACTCCTACAATCACCTGCTCCAGTTAACGCCGCCGCTATCGTTTTGCTGGGAATCCGAGACTGCGAGGGTGATTCTTCCTTTACCTGGGATTCTGGGGGGCTCTTTACTGAGAGTGATTTTGCCATCCTGTTCAAGTCCACTTACGTAACGACGGGCTGATTCGGTGGCACAAGCAAACTTGTCGGTGTTCCGGGTTACATACTGACTGAGCTCAGACTGAAGGTGATCCCATACCTCTCGCCCATCCGAAAATCCCCAGCGGTCGGATAACTGTCCGTTTGATGTGGGTTGTTGCTCTACAATGTCGATCACCCGTCGGTCAAACGTATCTATACTTCTGTCTTGAATCGTGATTTCGAACGGTCGCCAATCCGTCGATCCGCCTGGCCAGAGATTTCCGTACAGGCATCGATAGAGAATCTGTCCCCCCTGTGTAACTAACTCTCGTAGCTGGCTGTCGTTCTCAATTGACGCATATTCGCTAACATCCATCAGAAACAGACTGAATGATTGAAATGCACCCAGTGAAGGATTACGTCGGCAACGAGATTTGTGGAAGCTAATGCTCTTTTTAACGCTCTGGACTGTATGCTGTTTCCTGCGGTAACTGTCCTCAGTGCTCTGGAACCGCTCTACAACCCGTTCTGTGTCCGACAAATCGCTAATAACCGGCAGAGGTCCGAGGGTTGATTTTGCGAATCCGACTTGATCATCAAGATCCATCGTCAGCTCGTCTTCTGGGATTCCCCAGTAATCGGTTGCTTGATCTACGTATTCATCCCAAGAAGTAGAACTGCGCTTCGTTGTGATTTCAGGACGGGAAATCGGACATCGATCGTTAGCGTCTAACAGGTATCCACTTAGGGTTGGGTCAACACACCGTGCCGAAAATGGTATGGCTTCTACAGTGTAGACATATTCTGCACCTTCGGTATCCACGACCCTCAGAACACCGAAGTGGTCCGTAAGAAGATCCATTGGCTCATACTTCATCCAATTGAACAGGTCATCCAGCTCCTCCTTGTCGATGGGGAAGTCTGGAGCGAGTTCATTTGCAGTGTATCGGGCACCCTTGAGGCGATCGACAACGAGATCGGTGACCGGTTCTTCAAAAACGTGAATTCCGCCACGTCTGTTTGAAGGTACTGTTTCTGCAATTTTGCCGTCGATTACGACGTGGCCTGCGTCCACAAGCTCTTGCCTTTCCACCTCGGGTTTGTCATAGAATTCGTCTGTTGGAATCATAGCTTTCGCGTGTATCGGTTGGTTGTTCCCTTATCCAGTCGGTGCATTATTGGTATGCGTGCCGGTAAGCGCTTAGATAGATTCAATCAATCGACTGATGAGTGAGTTCCGTTCCAAAGTTTCCCGATCGCCAACTAATGTGACGTCTTGTGCGCAGTTGAAGCAGGTGTAGAGTTGCTCAATCTCACTCACGGGCGGAGTGACCACTCGTTCTTCACCTGTAACGGCGAGACTGACTACAGCCGAGTCTACATGAGTTCCGGGTAGCTGATCGGGGAGACGGACCGCTATGTCCTCCCCTGTTTCTTCCAATTCTTCCCGAATTGCATTTGCATGGGCGACAAAGGGAGTAACAACCAAATCTGGAGAGACGTTTGTGCAAACTTCAGCTACCTTTTCGGCTTCGGCTTTATTTTTCGTCAGGCGCTGATGGAGATATGGTGTCGCATGTACGGGGATACTGACCTTCAGACGATGATGATCACTATCAATAGGATTACTGGTACGGACTTTGAATCTGATGTCCTGGATTGTGTACGTCTCGCCGAACGTCAGTGCGCTCGCGTCAAGGGTTCTAAGCTGTTGTAGAGACTGAGAGATATGGACCGCATCAACTTGTTCAACTGGTTCTAGCCGGATGAAGCGGGTTTCGTCTTCTTCAGTGGACGTTGGTACTTGATACTCTAACGAGGTTTCGCCGATGGCCGTCGCTATCGCACCATCCGTATCTCTAAATTCGAAACTTCCGTCAATGGTCTCTGCGTCAAGTTCCAGTCCCGAAAATGCAGATTGCATTGCAGGAGTGAGTTCTGCTTTCACCCGAATGCTCTGACTGTCGCCGCTCTCAACGTTCGCAAACCGCCGGTATAGACGGTTGAAATACGCCTCGTCGAGACGGGCCTCTCTAGCCTCCCCGCTGACTATCTCAGGACCAGACCGTCGAGTGTCACCAATTGCTGCTACTCGATCGCCAAGAACCTGGAGGAAATGGAACTGGGGTTCTGCGAGGCTTTCCGCACCCGCAATTACGACTGTGTCGAAGAATTTGTCAGTATGGGACCGAACTGACTCATCTCCATCGCGCATAGCGTGGAATATCTGCTCACTAAGCGCATAGCGTGCCGACGAAATGACGACAGATGCGTCACGAAGCGCCTCATAAATTTCGTGCCCATCAGATGTTCCAGTAAGACCCATCGTTGCCCCACCAGCGAATCCGTCCATTCTAGTTGCCCCCTCGACTGAAGAAAGTCGCTCTTCAACTGAGTCGGTCATCTCAGGCCGCGTACAGAGAACTAATGTACGTTGTTCATCATCAGGTATCTCTTCGTCACTAGTCGGGGTTGGATACTGCTGCGTGGCGAGTTTTGTAATAATGTCTGTAACGAGCGTAGTCCGGTCACGACGGACTGGAACATCCAGATAGAGTTCCTTTGCGTCAGCGTACTCGGAAAGATGATTTAGGTTCGAAGGGTCAAGACTGTCCTCGTTATCGCCCGCCTTTCCTGTCGTCTCAAGAAGGGGAGACACCTCCCCTCGCTGAGCGTAGTCCAGTTGTGACAACAGCTCACGCGGTAGAGAATCAGCAGCTACGGTACGGACGGCTTCATACGTCTCTGTGGGATCAAGAAACGCTGAATTGGGTGTTGATTTCAGTTGGAAGATGTACTTGTTCTCAATCTGGCCATAGTATATGGCTTCTTGATAGTATTCCGTGCCGGTCTGCTTGAGACGTACGCCCGAACCTGGAGTAAAAGACGGAACTATCCCCGTATCTGACGTGAAGACCATCCTCCGTTGGCCCTCTAAGGCTTTAAGCTCGAGATCAGGGATTCGTAACCCTGCTTCCGACAGGGTCTCTGGAGCTAATTGCTCAAGTTCGTAGCCTAATCGCTTCCGGTGGTCTCGCTCAGTATTCAATCCTTGACGAAGACCCGTGTAATGATCGGTGACAGCGGGGTTTCGGAATTCAAGTCGTTGGTCACACTCGTCGAAAAGTGGACACTGGGATATGATGTTCCCTTCATCGTCTGATTCAAAACACGGCCACCGGCGCTCAGACTGACAGTAGTATTGACAAGGTGATGGCAGAATCTCATTTTCCTCCTGGTCGGTTGTCGGCGACTTGAACGTACAGCCAGCACAATCCCGGCCGTAAGTCGTCGGCACACCGAATCCATCGCGAAGAACAGATGCCTCGTTCCGGAGAGAGAGAATGTCTTCTACATCGCCGCGCCGCAATTCGACTTCTTCCAACACGACGCCCGATTCGTTCGCTAGGTTCGGATAAACGAGATAGCCGCTAACTCCCTCGTCAATCCGCTCATGGAGACGCTCTCCTGTTTCAAGAGTTTCGAGGAGGAACGCTAGGAGATAGACCCGGAGCTGGAATCGATGCTGATTCCGTGTTTTATCGGTCAGCTTGTAG
Source organism: Haloterrigena salina JCM 13891 (assembly GCF_000337495.1). GTDB lineage: Archaea > Halobacteriota > Halobacteria > Halobacteriales > Natrialbaceae > Haloterrigena > Haloterrigena salina. The sequence goes on along the minus strand of NZ_AOIS01000022.1, from coordinate 32,669 downwards.
TTAGTCTTGAGATCATAAGGGATTCCATCGATGATTAGATCAACGCGGCCATTAAAGCCGACAGAGGCAGAGAGGCCGACTTCTGCACTAACATCTGTTGCTGAAGCGATTCGATTTGCAAATTCGTCGTCCGTCAGAAGACTAGTAGCAGCATTCAACGCATTCTCCTGAATTCGGTTGGGGCTCACCCATGCCAACCGACACAAAGCCATCTCAATAGAATATTCCGACTCAATTAACTCTTCAAGAGACGCCTCAACTTGTGCTTCCGACCAACCACCTTTGAATTGAGCTTGGTTCCCTTCTTCGATGGCGCGTTCTACTAATGTGTGAACTATTCTCCCTTTGATTGCTCCGGGAGAAAGATCGTATCGACCAGGCGAATACACGTTCTTCTCGTAAAGAAGGTCGTAAATACGGGGGCACTCGCTAGCGGAGCGCATCTCACTTTTGCCGATTGCGGTATCCGGGTCTCGAATTATGATTCCAGTGACGTTGAAATACCACTTGTCGTTGTGTGTGTTAGGGATACCCCTGACGACGACCGACTCGTCTTGCTGTAACGGTACCTCGTCGATTATTTCGCGAAGATACGACGCGGTTCGCCCGAACGAGTCCGTCCAAGCAGGATCCTCATGCCAGATCGAGAGGAAGGCATCACCTTCGAACTGACCAGACACCCGAACCGGATAAAGTGCCTTGTCTCCGCCTTGTTGCCCTCTTCTTGGTTCACCAACGACTGTACATCGGATAGTGACTTCCCGGCCATAGTACGTCTCGTTGTCAACGATGTCCTGAATCGGATAGATCATTTTCACTTACCTCCATCAAGTGACGCTAGTGAGCGTGCGAGGAGACGGCGGTCGAGCATCTGTTCCTGATACCGATATTGGTGTGTGCAGGAATCACGTTTTAGACAGTCCGGACATGCATGAATACACTGCTTAGTCACCTCTTCTATTCGTTCAGCCAGTTCACTGAGATCACGGCGCTGAGAACGCCTATTCGCAAATCTACGGTACGTCTCTCTGACCCGAGTGTCGAAGAACGTTCGGTCCTCCAGAGCAAATACCAAGTCTACCGGCCGTGGTGTGCGGTTTAGTTGTTCCTTCACTGTCGTATATGTCTCAGCAACAACACTATAGAAGCGGGCCATTTCCCGTGTCTCAGCTATTCGGTTAAGACGCCGGTGAAGTAGCGGTTTGACGTCGTCGTACCGAGCGTACGAGAAGTCGGCTCCAAGGCTCTGAAACGCATCATTGAACTCGGATACATCGCGCCCAGATGCAATTTCGCTCGTTTGAGCGAGGTCAAACACGTACTCTCCAGAGTATTCCTCCAGCAAGGAGACCAACGTCTCTTCTGTAGCACCGATATGGCAGCTTGCCTGTTTAGCAAGCCCGCTTAGCAGTTCAGTATCGGAGAGCTCACGTAAGTCATCGAAGACTTCACGGCTTACACCGGCACCGCCTTGAATTGAGTCATAGATACCGATCTCAACGGTTTCGCCGTTTGTCTCTACGAAGTTCACGTCGTACCAAGCTTCGAAGTCACCACCACCGGCACTGTATTCTGCCGCCCACGAAGCAAGTCCATGTTTGAGTGAGTGGACGAAGACATGCTCAGCAAATTGTCTCACTGAATCGCCATCAGTGCACTCCTCAATAATGGCTTTCAACGAATCTCCATATTCATCCAGAAGCGTCTCATAAGTCGAAATTTTCCCGTCATCGTAATCAAGCAGCCCTAACCGCCTGTCTCTAGACGGTAGGAGGCTTGGAAGACGTGCTGCAATGTCGTTAACACTGGCTTCAAATAGCGAGTCTGGCCCGTCAGATCCCATCGAAAAGAGATAGTCGACCGCAATTAGGGCACGATAGAACGGGGTAACGCTAAATGCGTGCTCGAGGGCCTCCTCTTGGAAGAACAGTCGGTCCCATAATCGGCGATATAAGAGCGAAAATTGGAGGTCTCGGAAAAGCGGCGTTTCTTTCTGGAAGACTTTGTCAAGTAACTCGGTGACCATCGACCGGTCTATATCAAACATCAGAACCTGGCTCTCCTCACGGCTACCAACGAATGCCGTGGCATCATCTTCCTCATGACGATAGCGAATTACTTCAGAGAAGGTCCTCTCTTCGCCGTATAGAGTCAACAGGGTGGCATAGTACGCTTTAAGGAATGTCGCGTCGCTGTTGAACTCTCCCTGCTCAATGAGGCCACCGGTCATCGTCGACAAATCCAGTGACTCCGGACTGTCGCCTCGTCCAAGGGGATGTTTGAACCAGAGGAACTGCGAGGTCGGATCACTTTTCAACTTCGTGAGTTCCTCCTCTGAGACATCCTCTGGTTTCTGATTCCTTACAACCCCGTTCGCAGAATCCCAATAGTAGTGCGTATGCTCTCCGTTCTCACCTACGCTCGGATTCCAGACGATGAACTGTTGTGGAATGTAGACGCTTACCTCGTCTACAGGGTGCTCAAATGGGGTGTACCGCTCTTCATCACTCTGTGGTAGGATCTCGGATAGTTGACTGGATGTTCGAATGCGCAGCCCGTCGTTAATATCTGCAAATCCTCTTCTCGATGAAGGCCCGAAATCTCCAGTCCATAGGTCGAATTCCCATCGGCGTTTGTAGCCACCGGGCAGAAAGCTCCCCAACATAAGATCGAGAGGCTCATTCGCCAAAAAGCCGCCATTCGCGTTGACAACACTGATGTTACCACCAACTTGCTCAGAGATGAATGTACCCGGAACGCTAAATGGCCTTGTTGCCTCTGGATCAAGCTCAAAAAGGTCTGGTATATGGCAATATGGACGGAAACGATTGCGCTGGACCTTATCAAGCAGGTCAGATTGGTATTGAATCAGGCCATTAAGTCGTGCCAGCAATCGCTCTTCTTGCGTCAGGTCATCTGCTTCCGAGAGAGGAGTTTGATCGCTCATTTGTTGGAAGTATTCTCCAAGTCGAGGTTCCCCGCCGCAATCTCCTGGAAAAGCCGTCGCTTGAACTTCAGGTCATCAAGACTCTCCTCAAGATCGGCCTGACGAGTTCCTCTAGGGAAGCGTGCTGCCTCCCAGAATTCTTGGATGTCTCCTCCACCTACACTTGCAGGTGTCAAAGGGGCCTGTGTTAGATTAATGTAATCTCCAATTTCATCGATCACGGCAGTAATCTGCTCCTCAGGCACCATCGGGAACGCCTTGCGGAGCCAGTTGGCGATCTCATCTTGCTCATGTGTGAATTTTTCGTCTAACTCCTCGATGTCTAATCTTCGGTATATCTCGTCTGCGGTCTCGTTGTCAGTGACATTCAAGTAATCGAAGATGGCAGAGACGAGATGCTCTGTTCGAACGAACCTATTCTCTTCATCCAGATTGATTTCGAGGTACCGCTCATCTGGGTCGGAAAGGAGGTTTTCATGGTGGAAGTAGAATGCGTCTTCAGGACGTGAACCGAGAACGACTACTGAAATCGGTTGGTCATCAGGATCACGGCCTCCCCTCCCTTTCCGTTGTACGAATCCAGGGATGTTCATCGGTGCTCGGTACTGGAAGGTTCCAATTATGCCGGGATGATCGAACCCAACTTCCAGTGCGCTAGTAGTGACCATAAGATCCCAATTGTCGTCTTCAATGCGGGTCCCGTCCGGAGTCTCGGTTCGGCCACTCTTGTGTAGGTAGACATCCATCGGCTCAAGGTCCAGCTCATCAGTCATCGTCCACCAGCACTCACCGGCCTCATAGACTGGACACGGATTCAGATTCTTGTTCGGAGGGAGTGGTTCACAGACAGCCCGTTCATGGGATGCTGCATTCGATCTGAACTGGTGCTTGGGGCAGTCTGGATTAGTCCCTGGTTCATCTTCGTCTCGCAGGAAAGCATCAGGAGTACGGAGAGTGAATAACTCCTGACCCTCGACACCTCGTCCAGACTCTGCGTCTTGGATATAATCGCCTAGTCGTTTGACAGAATCAATAGAGTCAACGAACCCCAGAATTTTGTTCTTCAGTTGCCCCTCATCAGACTCCTGTTTGAGGATCGTATGGTACATCGTGAAGGCGACCTGAATCATGGACGAGAGATTCGTTACGTTCGTCTCTTCGAAATCCTCTGGTCCCCATTCACGCCGAGGTTTGTACTTTGCTTCTCCCTGTGGAACCTGGACCTCACGGGGGTCTGTAGCTTTTATAAATACGAGATATTCCCACCCAATTTCTTCAATCTCACTCTCTTTTCTAAATTCCTTACTCGTCTCCTTCCATGGGATGTCTTCGTTCTTCCCCCGGGGAGTGATCTCTCTAGCACTGGGAGCCCCAAAGATTGCCTCTGTGAACTGTTCAGCGTTTGAGATAGTTGCACTGGAGGCAACCAAGTTGGGTTGCTGGTCTGGATCGACTTCCCGCATTGCTGCTTGGAACCGCCGCATTACGTTTGCAACGTGCATTCCGTACTGATTCGTATAGACGTGAACCTCGTCGAGGACAACGAACTTTGGCGGTGACGCGTGTTTCCAGAACTGATCGTAGCCCCGGTGATCCATCAATCGTCGATGAAGCGTATCGGGGGTAACTACGATGATGTCGGCTGTGGCCCCCTTATCTGATCGGGCAAAGTCAGCCTTATGCGCGGGATCCTTATCACAGACCATGTCATCCGTCGGCATTCCTCCATCACAGCCGTCGACGGGGCAGCTGATCTCAGATTGGCTTGCACTACCGTGTTGGAGGGCAACCGTTATCGGGAGCGAATCATAGGGCAGTTCGTCGTCCGCAGCGATGATCTGTTCAATCTCGTAGAGATACTCGACGATGCGCTCAAACTGGTTATCACACAGGTCTTTTCGTGGGTATGCAAGAACAGCATCAACACCACCTACCCGAATGTTGTCATGGTTCGCCGTCAGACTGTAGGCGAGTATCGGGAACAAGAAGGCCTCTGTCTTACCACCGCCGGTACTCGCGGTGATAACGTGGGCTCGTTCTTCGTCTCGTTCGGTAACCGCCCGGCGATAGAGTTCATCGAGGGATCTGCCCTGGAATGCAGCTAACCCGGTCATACCCCGGCGCTTACAGAGTCTGTATATCAGAGTGAGCGCGTCGTTCGTGGCGTCTCGCCAGTCTGCCCGTCCCACGGACCCAAACTCAGAAGCAGGTTCGCCAGTGCTCGAGCGCTGTAAAATCTCTCTAATTTTGTCACCCAGGTCAATTCCTTGGTCACCCCATTTAGGCTTCTCACGGGATTGAATGTCCATCTTGACCATCTTCGTGAGACTGGGAGCATGCTCGTATCCACTTTGGTCAGCGAACCGCTGGCGAAGCAGCGCGAAGTACCTAGTGACTTCTGCTACACGACTCCGGACGCGTTGTTTATCGTAGACGTAGAGTAGAACATCCCTTTCGACAAGTTTGTCGATGACATGCTGAAAGAGTAGTTGGCTGGCCGTCTTAGTAGATAGCTGAGCAGGGAATGCGTAGGTAATGTCGATGTTTTCGCCAGTATCCGGTTCATCTTCACCGAGTACGAATGTTCGGTGGAACCGATCGAATAGGTCTGACAGTGCTACCGTAGCATCGTAGTTACCGGCGTTGATCTGCTGCTTACAGGCATTGTCGACCCATCTAAGAACGTGTTGTTGGAGGCCATCATGATCTTCCCCGTCGACTAGAACCTCCCACATCTCCTTGACAGCATCGAGGTGCTCATGCTGTCTCATCTCTGCATTACTCATTAGCCATCACGACCGTTATGTCCTCAATGTCGCTCGTAGAGTCCGAGTAGACATCTTTGAGTTGACTAAACGCTTCTGCCTCATCGAAGTCTGTCTCAGTGACGATCTTCCTGAAACTTCCATTGTACTCACGCAAGGCAGCGACAAACTGCTCACGTCGGGTCGGCCCTTTTGCTCGTTCACGAAGGTCGTCAATGAGTGTCGGCGCCGTGGCGAAGTCGCCCTTCTTTACGGTTTTCCGTGCTTCTTCGAGCAGTTCTTTTCCTTCCTCGTCGGAGATTTCCGGATCAAGATCATCGAGTTGTTTTAGATACTGTTGTTGCTGCTGCTCAATCCCTTGCGCCTGCTCTTTGAGAGATTTGAGGTCTGGTCCAATCTCTTCGAGCGTGCTGAGGGCAACCTTGAATTCGCCACTATTGAACTGATCTCGATAATCGTCAAATCGAGATTCAATTGTCTCAAGTTCCGCTTCCAGTTCCGTGTGCGAAGAGTTCTCTGCTGCAATAGCGTCGATGTGATCCTCCGCGCTGTCTGCTACATCACGCAGTTGCTTGAATTTCTCAGTACATTTTGACTTGACGCCCAGAAGCTGTTCAACTTCATCGTCTATCGTATCTACCCGGTCATCGATGTTCCCGGTTCGTTTCGCAAGCCGCTCATACTGCTCGTTATCTACGAGCGACTCAAGTTCCGTATCCAGTTCTCCCAACTCCTCATCGTAGTCATCAAGCTGAGACCCGAATGAACCCTCTACATCGGATTTCGAAATCTTCCGTTGAAGATCGTCAATATCGTCTCGAACTGAAACTGCGTCACCGACAATCTTCTCTTTGCGGTCAGAGACAGCATCTTCTAGGTCTTCCTCCAGTTCCACAATATCGTCGATGAGGCTACGAACCTCGTTCAGGTCGTTGTGTGTCGGGTTGAAAACTTCATCAAACTGTTCGAGTTGGGTGGAGTAGTCCTCAATCCGATTCTTGTAGCTATTGATGCTCTTGGCGTCAAGCGAAACCGCTTCGTCGTAGAGCTCCTGCGCCGCATCCAGCCTAGATTGGGCTCGGGATCTAGCTTCATTATACTGGTCCTCAACACTAACTATGTCGTACGCGTCGTGAATCTCTCCCTCCCGTTCTACTGTGGTGGGCTCCACGTAGTTCTGTCTCTGGAGATGGTCCAAATACCACTGAATCATCGCATTCTCATCACCACGTGAACAACCCAGAGCGAACTCGGTGGTTAACTGATCCTGGATCTCATCCACGGTGAGGGCCCCGCGCTCGTTAAGACGCCGGTAAATCTCATACCACGGCGGCTTGTCGTTCTCGATGTCCGGATAGACCCAGCGATTTCCTGATTTCGCTACGAGATTTTGGTCTCGAAGCCCACCCATTATGTCCCCATTCAGGTTATAGCTTTGAATGTCGAGCTCGTCCTTTAGGTCACCAATTGTGAACTCTCGTGCATCATTCTTTTCAAGATGCTCGATGACATCACGATGAACCTTGTCGGGATACGGAAGGATCGTCTCTGTGAAGGTTTCTTGCAAGCCACCGATTATGCCAATTTCAGAGATCAGCGTGTGGCCATCGACCATCCCCTCTGCTTGAATCTCAGAATCGCCAAGAGCCAACAGCCTACCATAAATGAAGTTGTCACGTTGTTCAGTAGAGAGATTGACCTCTATAATACGGTCGGTGACAAACTGTCGTTCTTCGCTATCTAGCCCGTTAACGTACTTATTTGCCTCCGCAGATTGCTGCTGGTTTTGTTTTACCAACGCACCGAATGTAGCCCCACGAGATTGGTAGGCCTCGACGTAGAGTTTGAGTAATTCTACGGGTATTTCCTGGCCGTTATACACACCAACGGCGACAGTTTGTTCTCGCTTCCCCGGTCCTCGGTCAACGTCGATTAAGTGAAGAGCGTATTCGTATCGACCGGCAGCGATGGTGACGGGATCCTTATGCAGACTCCCTTTGCCCATCGATTGAACAGCCAGCGCTAGCCCACGTGAAAGGTCTCTTTGGTATTTGTCAGGGGCATTCGTCGCTTGGAGATCCAACTTCTGTGTCTCCGTCCCTTCGTCACCTTTTCCGCGGAAGAGGAAGTCCTTGGCCTCTTCACTCAAAACATAGTAGTATCGACCGTGCCGGTCGCGTTTTTCAAGGACACGAATTTCGCCAGCATCCTCTCCTTCAACAGTAATCGGACTCATGAGAGCGCCAGGAACGCCATCCGAGAAGGAATTCTCTGGAATCGCATCTCCTTCTCCAATGAGGCGCCCCTCCAAGCGCTCGAAGTCATCTCGTGCGTCAGGGTGTGCATCCTCAAGGGCCTTCTTGAGTGAGGTAAGTGCTTCTCCACTCAGGAGGTCCTCGTCACGCACAAGAGAGGTGAAATCTCTAAGAGCGTAAACGATAGCATCGCCATCAATCCGGTCCGCATCCACTTTCGCTGCGTAGTTGAGGGCCTCAGAGTATATCTGAAGGATCGATCGTGGATGGCCTCCCGTAACCTCAGTTACAACATCGACAGTGTCTTCCACAATTGGTGAAATTTCACCACGGTTAGAAGTTCGGTGGGCATCCATCCGGTCGATTAGCATCTCTTTGACGTCTGATTCAGTAAGATCGCCAAGATAAATATCGTCTCCCTGGAACCTTTGAACCAACGCATTACCAAGCGAGTCATCGTCATCCTCGTATTGGGTAATCGCCATCCGTGCACCTTGAGAAAACCCTAGAAGAATGTGCAGACCCGAGGTGTTCAGTTCGTTAACCAAATGAAGGAACGAGCGAATAAACCGCTGTACTTTCTGCTCGTCATTTTCTGCCTCAATGTCTTCTGCTTCGTCGATGAAGAGGTAGACTGAGCGGTATCCTAATTCTTCTCTGGCATGTGTGACGATTTTCCGAAGGTTTGTGGCAACGTTGTCTTGCAGACGTTCATATTGATAGGCTTCGTCAACACTACTGTCCGGTTCGACATCAGGAAGTGACTCCACGTAGTCCTGAAGACCAGGTTCGTCTTCTAGTATCTCCTCAACGATTTTCTCATACAGCCGACGAATACTCAGACCTAAGTTGCCGACGTATACTGCTAGTGATTCATACGTTTCCCCATCGACTTCAACGCCTTCTCTTACCTCGTCCCGCAGTTCGATGAGATGGTGGGACTTACCTGTCCCATATTCTCCGAAAATCAGCCGACGTTTCATGAGGTCGGGCTCACGAATGCCCGATTGGACGAATTCACGCAGGCGGTACTCCTGATCATCTCTTCCGACCAAACTATACTGTGCCGCAATCTCCTCATCCGCGATAGTCGTCGAGAATGGGTCTCGTTCCAACCCTAGTTCGTTGAATTTGCTTGCTGGTTCACTCATGGATTTTGGCTCCTTCAAGGACGTCTTCGTTGAGGATCAACTGTTTGTAGCTACCTTCAGAAACGATACCGGCAGTATGCAGTCTCGTAATGTAGTTATCGAACGTGCTTCGAGGGATACCGTACAAAGTTTCTAATCTCTCGAAGAGTTCAGGTTCTCGAACGCTGCCCCCGTCACCAATCAAATCCGAATATTCTTCGTAGATAACGTGTGCGAACAGGCGAACAGGCCACCTCCCCTGGATGTAGCCATTGTCTGTGGGTTCAATAACGTCGGCATCTTCCAGTAGATCGAGACCCATGTCAATTGTGAATTGATTCATCTTGTCACCAATGAACGCATCGCCATCAAATTCCCGCATCACTTCGTAGTCCTTGACTGGGCCTTTCCGGTAGATGAATTTCGAGAGGACGAGCAGCATAGGGTGTTGGTACATGATATTTGCGAGTATTCGGTCTGCTTGCGCTCGCTGATCTTCTGCACCAACGACTTCTTCACCTGAATAAGTCAACACGACCCCTTTGTCGTTGAATCCCTCTTCAGATGTTAGTTGGTAGCCCTCTTCGCTATTTTTTATGAGGTTTGCATCCCGAAGTTGTTCGATTATATCGTCTGCTCCTTCGGTAGCGGTTTCATCAGCACCGATCGTTTTCCGCTGTCTAAGTGCTTCTGTAAGCTCCTCCTTGGACATCGGACCAGATTCTGCGATCAGTTGAATGCCGGCCCGTAGTTGGAAGAGGCGCGCATACTGGAGGGTCATTCGAGTGAGATATTGTTGGTCTCGGTCATAAGTAGATAAAGCCTTTCCCCGACTACTCCCACGTTTTTCTCTGTCGCTGGAAGTACCGAGATGTAGACACCTCGTCCTTTTTGCTGATAACACCTGTATTGGCCAATCGTTCTAGAACTGCCTTGATTTCTGATTGCTCCGTTCCCAATTGAACATCACGAGGGAGTTCATCGTGTATCTCGGCAGGAGTTCGAGGTTTCTCCGAGAGGATTAACTGGATTTCATCTCGGAGATTGATTTCTGCATCCTCTATCGAATCGTCGACATCCATAGATGGTTCATCGGGATGAAGCGATCGGGTTATCTGTTCTACCCAATCCCCGATTACGTTGTGAAGGGCATAGTCGCCAGATTGGTCCACATACCACTCAAAATCAGCAAAATCGATGCTCATTACTTGATAAGTAGCTATCCCCGCTTGGTTCTGTTCGACACGACCCATGAATTCTTCACCGACTTCCTGGACGTGATCTGAGGTCCCACGAAACATACGGTAGACCTCGTCGACCTGTCTAAACCGACGAGACACGCGCTCATAATGCTCGTCGTCTTCGATATAAGGTAGTGGAAGTAATGATGTATCGACATATGCGCGGTCAAACTCAGTCAGGTATTCGAATACTTCCTCCGCGTCAATGTTCCAGTATTCACCGATCACGAAGGCGTAGTCTTCATCCAGTTCAGTAGCTTTTCCACTAGGAATATGTTCGGCGATGTGAGGGAACGTATCGACATACTCGTCCAGTCCCAATAGAGAAAACATCAACGTTGGATCGACAACACGGGCGAAGAATGGGATTGTTTGGAGAGTATAATAGAGTGACCTCCCATCACTGTCGACACCACGTATCACACCGTGCCGCTCCTCAAGAAGGTTCAGTTTGAAATTCTCGTTCGTAAAGTCGTCTGACCCACGTCGGCGATACTTATGGAGTACACGTCGAACATCAGCGGGTTGTACGCTAAAGTGGTTCGCCAATTCTTCGATAGTGTATTGACTTTGCTCCAGTTGATCCAACACTAATTGGTCGAGAGAGCCTTCAAATATCCGAACCGCAGGCTTTCCCTCTGGTAGTTCCTTTAGCAACTGGTCAGTAGTCGCAACGCGCTTGTTATGAACCAAGCGTCGTTGTTTGGTTTCGGAGAGGGAGTAGAAATCGACATTATCAGCATACATATTGATGGCTAACTCTCGCTGACAAATATTTCTGTTCCTGTCTTACTCGCACCAGCAGCGTACTGGTCCTGTGTTCCCCTCCTCCCCCTCTGATGCGATGTCACAGACAAAGGCCTCGCCGTCAGGATACATAATGAACCGATCTTCGTCGATATTCTCGACTGAATCCACATCTTCAATCTTCCAATCAGCGTCCTCACCGCCGTCCCACGTGTAGTAATCGTTCTCCCCCTCTACTGCGAAGTCCAGCATTCCGGTCCCGCTACCGATGATATGCTCAACCCGATCTAGTCGGGTCGGTTGCGTGATTCTAGCCATGAATCACTCTCATTCGGCTACGATAATCAATGTCCGCCACTTCAGAGAAGAGTGCCACCGATCGAGTTGGCAGTTCCCAAGCATCCCAGGTGGAGGACGACGGGCACTTCCACCACCACGCATCCCACTACGCGGCGCTTCGTCGTCCGACTGGACAAACGGGAGAGACAATCATAGATATTCGCAGGCTATATCCCTTGGTTTAGCATCAGGTTCTGTGGTTAGACAACCCTCCCAGTCGAGAGGACGAACTGCACGAGTGTCGTGAGGACAATATACCGTTCAATCGACTCTTCTACCGTCACTGTCTTTCGCCGTTCGTCGTACTGAATGAGGCCCCGCTGGTCTATTTTCGGCAGATGCGTCTGTATCAACCCGTTGTACGCGGATTCGTAATCAGCAGTCCCGACGTTTCTAGGTGGACTCCCTGTTTCGACGCCTCGGATGACACGTGCTAAGTGGCGCACCTCAATAGTGGTCCCCGGCTCGAACAGAGCGAGGTACTGTAGTGTGAGCAAACGTCGTCGGTTACCGAGGAAATTGAGCACGTCAGCGACACCCGGAGAGTCACTATCAACTGCGCTCAAAGGGACCACCTCTTCCTCGAAGCTTCCGGCGGCAACGATGCGACACGACCGTCGAATTTTTGCGAATCGTCGTCGTTAGTACACATGCTGTCTATTCAGGCAGCGCGGGGTCGGTGCTTCCACCACCGGGCCCACTCTTCGTGGACCACCCGCGTCAAGGAATATTAGCGGTGGAGCCGACTTAACCGTAGGTAAATCGGCTCAGCGGCGTTACGATTCAATATAGGCTGGACGCTCGGCATATTCAATCGGGTCTCGCTCGCCCAGGTTCTGGAATGCCTGGAGGCGGAACGCACACGCGTCGCACGTGCCACACGCCGGTGTTTCATCGCGGTAGCAGCTCCAGGTATGTTCGTAGGGAACATCAAGTTCGAGGCCGCGTTCAGCGATGTCCGTCTTCGAAGCCTCGACGAACGGCGCTTCGATGCTGATCTTGGTCTCTGGTTTCGTACCGACGTCGACGACCTGCTGGAATGCCTCGAAGAACTCTGGCCGGCAGTCAGGATACCCAGAGAAGTCCTCGCTGTGCGCACCGATGAACACGGCCTCACAGTCGTTGGCTTCCGCATACGACGTCGCCATTGACAGGAGGTTCGCGTTCCGGAACGGCACGTAGCTTGAGGGGATCTCGTCACTATCCATGTCCGCATCCTCGACATCCATCTCGTCGTCAGTAAGACTCGACGCGCCGATTTTTGAGAGGTGGTCCGTCGTCAAGTGGAGGAAGTCGGCGGCGCCGAAGGCCTTGGCCTGAGCCTTTGCACACTCGTACTCCTTCGTCTCTGTTTGCTGTCCGTAGGACGTGTGCAGCATGTACAACTCGTAACCAGCATCCTGAGCGACAGCCGCTGCCGTTGCACTATCCATCCCTCCGGATGCCAGAATGACCGCCCTCTTCTCACTCATTGTTGATCCTCCGTACGGTTGACCGCTGCTTGGAACCGCTCGCGTTCGGCCTCACTTGGTTCACCGATGGTCGCTCTGGTGGTGGTCGTACTCTCGGTTTCGATGCCGCGCATCGCTTCACAAAGGTGCGTCGCGTTCATTTCTACGAGAACCGTGCCTGCGTCGAGTTCCTCTTGGAGACCCGACGCAATGTCGTTCGTCAACCGTTCCTGCATCGTGAGTTGCCGTGACTGCCAGCGGACGTACCGCGTTAACTTGGAAAGCCCCACCACTTCGTCGGTCGGCCTGTACGCGAGGTGTACCGTACCGAAGAACGGTAGTAGGTGGTGCTCACACAGGGAGTATACGGGAATCCCCGTTTTCACCACTAAGTCAGTTGTCTCGGCATCGAAGGTGCGCATCGTCGGCTTCGCGGTCTCCCGTTGGCCTTCAGTGAGTGTTGCGAATGCGTCCGGAACGCGTCGCTGCCAAGTCTCAGCGAGCGCATCGCTGTCCGGATCTTCGCCGACAGCCTCCAGCAGGAGTCGAACACCTCGCTGGGCCTTCTCGTGGTCGATGTCCGATTCAGTGTCTTCCGTCGTAAGTTGCGAGTGCGTGCTCGTCATGTTATGTTTCGGGAGCGTCGTTCCACAAATCGACGTGCAACCGCGGCGTGTACCGGTAGCCGTATTCCATCGCGAGGTCAGCGACCTCGTTCCGTCTTGCGTCGACTTCATCCCGGGTCGTTCCCTCCGGCATCAGTAGCACGTCGGAGTCTGGAATGCGACTTGCTGCTGTCGAGCGGATGTCGGCGAGGAGGGATTCAATCTCGGGCAAGTCGTCGGGACCAGTGACGACGAACTTGAGTTGAGTGTCGTAGTCGTCGACGAGCGCACCGAGCGCATCGAAGTCGATGCGACGGTCCTTGTGACGATCTGCCCACTCGCCGTCTCCCTTGGGGTCTTTCTCGGCAGTGGGTGTACTAGATGCGAGTTTCGGGCTAATGCTTGCTAGGTCGATCGGTGCGTCGCGATGGATGGTACCGTTGGTTTCAACGGTGGTGTGGTAGCCGAGATCGTCGAGGCGCTCGAGGAGAGTGACCGCTTCGTCATGGATGAGCGGTTCACCACCAGTGAGGACGACGTGATCGGCGTCGCCATGTGACTGGATCCCCTCGATAATGTCGTTGATGCTCATGGTGCCGTGGGTGGGCTCCCAGGAAGTGTGGTAAGAGTCACAGAACCAACATCGGAGATTACAGCCGCTCGTACGGACGAATACTGACGGAGTTCCTGTGAGTTTGCCCTCGCCCTGAAGCGAATAAAAGAGTTCGTTGATCGGCAGCGCTGCGCCGTCGACATCATCCGCTGTTTGATCGTCGGCAGTGGAACTGACGGGCATTAGTGAGTTCCCCCGGCACAGAGTTCCGATGTCTCTCGAACGGTCACCGAAATGTCTGAGACCGAGTCAGGGAGCGCCTCGGAGAGTTTCTGCTCAAGGAGGAGACTCATCACTTCTGCGGTCGGAGGATGTTCGAGAACGATGAGTGAATCACTGTCTCCGCTTTTCTCGAAGGCCTCAATGAGAGGGTCCCCCTGTTCGAGAAGAAATCGGTGGTCCCATTCCGATATTACCCGTGTAATATTTCCTTTGTCAACGACCCAACCTTCCTCAGTAAGCGCCCCCGTTATCTCTACCGAAATTTCGTAGTTATGACCGTGCGGCCGACTACACTTGCCATCATGGTGAAGCAATCTATGGCCTGTGCTGATGCGAATCGGGTTGTCCTTTCCTACGACTAGCATTCGCTCATCGCGCTCAGCGAGATTAGAGATCGATTCTGGGTCGGAGTGCATATTAAACAGGCTCTCGCAGTATTCACTAAGTATTATCGGTAGCATACTCCCAGATGGTCAAATCTCTGGGGAATTTATATTGTAGTTGCCATATTAATGCCAAAAGTGGCGGAAATCTCGTCAGTTAGGTACATAGAGACAATCCAACCGGATTGGGATGATCTTCCGCTGGCTTGCGAGTTGCTTGAGCTACGGCATCGTGAGCCGAGCGAGGATTTGAGGACCTTAGCTCTAAACAGAGGTGTCGTAGGGGCCAGAAAAGTTCAGCACGTGACTCGACTTCTGCACCTACTCGAACTATTGGAAGACGGTGAGCTGACTGACCGAGGTCGATGGCTGGCCGAAGCGTATGAACCCGCTATGCAGCAGAGTCGACCAAGAGCAACGCTAGGTATCGGGGTGAAGGATTCACTCTCACGTCGTGAGCAGGCTCTCCTCTGGATGGTTATTTATCACGAACACCGTCTGCCAATGCTGGCGGTTCTCCACCAACTTTCTGTCGAGACCGTTCCCGTTACACAAGACTCACCGGCAGCACAGAGACTCGCAGAGCGAATCAATCATCTCTATCCCGGTGTCGATAGTGAGAGTTCCTGGGTGCCGCGTGCAAAAGTCCACTACAAGTGGCTAGTTCACTTGGGATTCGCGAAGGTTCGCTCAAACAGTTACGTACTGACAAGTAATGGTGACAGTGTCCTTGAGCAAGTTGAGGCAGAGTGCCCAGACCATTGGGATTCTATACAGATCCACACAGGCCCGACACTGTCGGACTTCGGTTAGAGAGTGCCATATACCAGCATAGCTCTGAGTGAGGTACTTCAAACGGATTTATAGGATGCCCACCCATCCCTACTACTGGTGACTATCTAACGTGCGGTTCTACGTTCCCGAGTGGGACGACGCAGTCGACGCCCACTACGATTTTGAGCACGACGAACTCTCTACGCTGGACCGTCAAGAACGCGATTTGGATTATATATGGGATATTTTCGATCCAGAAACAACACCAGTCGATGGGGTTCTCATCTCCCGAGAGCAGGTCGAAGAAACTGACCGTAAAGCCGAAAGACTCGCGAAACACGGCGTCTACGACGACCCAGTTCTTTCTGTCCCGAATTGGCTCCCCACGATCAGTGACTGCGGGGCTTGGGGCTACAAATCACTCCCCTTCCCGCCGTACGGGAACGAAGATATGCTTGGCTTCTACGAGACGCTGGACGTTACTGTCGGCGTCACAATCGACCATCTCGTCCTCGGTTCGGGCAAGGACAGGGGGCGACTCTACCTTGATGAACGAGCGTTCGACGAAGAACTCAGCAAAAGCGATGTCCCTGATGCCATCGCCGATGTCGTCGACGTAATGGTCGATGAATGGCCGGAAGAATGGCCCTCATACGTCGACGAGTATGAGCCGACGATTCGTACCGGTTCGGACACAGATGTTGAGTCGTTTGTTGCAGAGGACTTCCAAGGAGATATTGACACAGTTCTAGCTCGTCTCGCAGAGGATCCACGTGCGGTCTACCGTAAACACGACGCCGAGTTCCGCTACGACCTGACGCTGCGGAACGCCCAAGAGATGTATGATCTCTACCAGCGTCGTGACTACCCATTCCGATTGATGGTTGCCATCCAGGGCTGGAACCCCGCCACATACAGTAAGGCTGCTGAGGAGGTGCTTGATATTGGCTACGACTACCTCGGAATTGGGGGCGTTGCAGGTAGTCCAACTCACGACGTCCGTGGAATCGTTAAGAGCGTCGGAAAGACGATCAAGCAGTTCGAACGGGAACACAACACACGTATCGACTCACACGTCTTCGGCTTCGCGAAGACTGAGGCGTTCGAGACGATCGGTCGCTCGGGGATGACTAGTTTCGACAGCGCCAGTATGCTTCGTTCGGCGTGGACGGGTGGACAGAACTATCGCCTTGATAACGGCGAACGCTACGATGCCATTCGAGTTCGCTATCCATCGAGCCGAGACGATCTCGACGAAGCTGTCGAGAAATCCCTACGCGGTCGTGAAACACTGGTAGCGCTCCGAGCATACGATGCAGGAGATTCGATTCGTGATGCTCTCGAGAGTTGGTACGAGCGGGCCGAGAAGGTGCTACCAGCGACTAGAGAATACCTGCGGGAACACCGCCACGAGGACCAGTACGACGAGTCACTCCTACAGGACATAGAAAGAGCGTTCCGAGAGGATTTCGAGTATGGCCGTGAGCTTCAGGCGAGCTTCAGCGATAATCTACGTAGTAAGCTAGTCAAGCTCCTGCGGAAAGATACCTCGGCTGCCCCAGTACCGTTCGAGGAATACGACGAACTGCTTAGCACGGCGGTAGACGTATTCGAGGCGTTCCCACACGCGAAGACCGTTTTGGACGAGCCGTATGTCGTCAGTGACTATGACCGAGTCTGGGCGATTGTCAGGGATTATGCTACTTGGATCGGTGACGACGACCTGCTCCAAGAGTATCAAGACACCCTTCGAAGTCGTCCGTGGGAGAAATGTGACTGTCCAATCTGTAGAGAGCATGGTATCGAGGTTTGCATCTTCCGAGGGAACGATCGAAATCGGAGACGAGGGTTCCACAACACACGTCGCTTCTACGATGAATTCGAAGAAGACCTTCCGAAGATCCTCGTCGCGACCCAGGGTGATGCGGCCCTCAGTGGCTACGAAACTGTTGAAGACTATCTGTGCGACAAACACTCCTCGTTCTGGGCCCAGACACACGACCTTCCGGTCGCAGAGATTGGTGTACTAGATGCGAACGGCGTGAGTGAGTGGTGGGAAGAAACCCCGTCGCTCGTCTCGTTCGCCCCAGACCGTATGGCAGCAAACGTCAGCGAACAAGCAGCGAGGTACCAACACCTCTTCGTACACACATTGGACGGCGAGCTTGACGAAGAAGCCATAGCGGCTGCTCGTGAAAACGGTTGCGAGGTTCACACCAATAGCAACCCCCGAGAGTTGCGAGATCAAATACTCGAGGTCTGCGGGCAGAACTATGCCGCCAGTGACGACTTCGTGCCTCATCCACCTGAGATCGATACCGAGAACGGATTGGACATCCTTGTCATCGACCAGTGTTCAGGATCGAAGGAGGTACCAGACGACGCGCCCACCTTCGGTGAGGAGGAAACTCTTCAGTTCTCTCGCGAGGACCTCCTCGCTCGTGATAATGTGCCGGGTATCGCGGCACGGGACCTGTACACTGGACGCCAGCAAAATCACGTCAAGAGTGCAGTTAGATGGCTCATGCGCCAAGGCCACGATGTCGATCGCTACTTCGTGAGTGCAGGATTTGGCCTTGTCGCAGAAGACGAGTATCTCCCACCCTACGACGTAACGTTCAGCTCAATGAATGTTAGCGATATTAGAGAGCGATCTGCGAAACTCAACATTCAAAAAGACCTACGACGCCTCCTCCAAGATGCCGACTACGATGTCGTCTTCTTTACCCTCGGGAAGGACTACTACACCAGCATCAATATCGACGAGATGGTTCAGGAAGTGCGTTCCGACCGGATTGGTGTGGTGTTCAACCGCGAACTTGTCGAAGACCAGTTTGACAATATCGAATCCATCCCCGCCCGGACAGAGGACGCAAAAGAACATGGCACGATCGTTATTGGACTCAAGGGACACTATATGAAGAACTTCGCTCGATACATCGGCAGCGTCGATACTCTTCGACCGGAAACTATCGAAGAACTGTGTCGGCGAGTAGAGGAAGTACCACCACAAGCGGAATTCGAGTCTGAATGATCTTCCACTACCAGATGGAATCATCCGTGTTCTTTCGATCCTAAGAATTGTTCTCCTGTTCCGAGGATATGTTTCAGATGAGTGATTAGATCATATCGCCCCATTCACTAAATAAGAGGACAGCCTATCCGAGCGGGAGGCATGTTGTATCGACGCCGGAAACTCGACCTCCCCCGAGGGGAACTAGACACCCCTGTTCTCTTTCCCGTCCGAAACATCGGGAAGCGGTCGAGTGACAATACACCGACGTACGTCGGCACGATTCCAGAGTTCTCGGCAGCGATGATCAACGCGAGGTCAATCCGCAACCGAGACCCAATGTGGCAGAGAATATCGAATGGTGTAACGTTACGAGAGGAAATGGACGTCCCCGAGGACACTATCGTTTTTGCTGACAGTGGTGGGTTCGATTTCGCCAACGAAGAAGTGGACACTACCCCAGTAAAAACGCTTGAGACCCAGAGTCAATTGGACGCGGACATCCTCGGTACAGTCGACATTCCTCTCTCAAAGGACAACCGGGCAGCAGAAAATCAACGACGAATCGACCAAAGCATCGAGTACGCACTCAAAGCGAGCGACCACCACGATGGAGATGGACTTCTCTTCGCGAGTGTCCACGGTTACGATCCAGAGACGATTCGGAATAACATACAATACCTGGAGAAGAACGGCGAATTCGATGGGTATGCCCTCGGAAGTATGGTTCCGATACGAACCGATTATAAAAAAGTAACAAAACTGATACTGTCTGCACGAAACGCGACAGACAAGCACCTGCACGTGTACGGGCTCGGGGGTCTCGTCTATCAACCACTTCTGCTCTACTTGGGGGTCGACAGTTTCGACTCTTCGGCCTTCATCCGCAGTGCAGGCAACCGGAACTACTTGATTCCGGGCTTTGGTGGGGAAGAACTGCGGAATATTGAGGAATTAGACAGGCTCCCCTGTCCCTGCCCAGTGTGTGGACAAAGGGAACTTGACGAGATTCGTGAAGACCGAACTGCCCTGACCCAGCATAACCTCTGGGCACTTGCGACCGAACTGCGTCGCTTCCGGTATGTCGCCGAATCTGGTCGAGACATCGAGGAGTATCTCGACTTGCGCTTCAGTGGGAACGAGGTTACCAAGCGCGCATACGAAACCGCCAAGCAACAGGTGCGGAGGCTCACATGAGCGACGAGAGGCCGACTGTAAGGCCAGTCACTCTCAGCCGGATGGCTGAACTGACCCACGCCTGTGAAGGAGTCAGCAGGTCCACTGAGGATCTCGAAGACGAATTGGACGTCAGTCACCGCCGTGCGCGTGAAACGATCCTCGAAGCGAAGCGCATCTCCTTGCTCGAGGAAGATGACTCTGGCGAGGAACCAGTCTACACGACGACTGATGTTGGTTTGTCGTTCCTCAGTGCGATTCGTGACGAAGATTGGCATCAAGTGAGCACAATCCTCGAGACACGAAGCCCACATTACGGAACCTTCATCGAGGTTCTCGGAGACCTCGAAAACGCTGGTTTAGACACACTCCTGGCTCAGTTAGAAGAGGCTCGAGAATTCAGCCCATATTCGTATAACCAAACGAGTGTGGAGGTGCTCGGTGATTGGGCTGAGCGGCTGGGTCGGGTCCAACGAAACGCGTTCACGGGAAACTACTACTTGACAGATCAGGCGGCGATACCCACTAACTTCCACTACCTGCTCTTGGGCGTGTACGACGACCTCGAAGAAAGAGCGGGCGTCGACCTGCGCCAGCGCTACCTGTCGATTCCACGTCTCCGCGAGGAGACTTGTGAACGACTCGGCTGCACTCGTGATGATTTCAACCAAGCGCTGCTCGATCTCTGCCAACAGAATGTCGGTAAACTCGAGCTATCGGGGGCACCGATGGATACGGCTGCAAAGGATGCCACCCTCGGTATCAAGCGTATTGCGCTCTCCGAAGAGGACGGTTTAGTTAGCACTTCGCAGTCCACTCAGCAGGTCATGGCCGGTGTCGAACAGTACGGTAAGAAATACTACTACCTCGCGGTGCACGACCGCGACATCGAATACACACAGGAGGCTACATAATGTCCGACGCATTCACGATCACCGACGAGCAGCAAGACTACTCACAGTACGACTTGAACGCGAACCCCTTTCCGTACAGTCCAGTACCTTCCGAAGATCCCGAGATATACTGTGGCCAGCAGCACGTCTCGGATAAGATTAGCTCGACAGTCTCGTCGATGCTCTCTACCGGCAAGTCCAAGCACCTGGTAGTCACGGGGAAGTACGGCAACGGAAAGTCACACACGCTCAAGTATACCCGTTCACTCCTCCGCGACCGCGATGACGTCGTCGTAGGATACGTTGCCCAGCCTGGCGAAGGATTCCTCGACATCTACCACGAATTCATCTACGATCTGGGCTTCAACCGACTCCAAGAGCTCGCGTACGAGTTCCTTGCATCGGTGGCGAGAGATGTCACCGAGACGAACCCTATCGGTGCTAGTGCAATGGAGTCGCTGATAGACGACGGCGACGTGCTGCTCTCGGAAATTGTCCCCGAGGCAATTCGCCGCCTCAGCGATGTGACGAAGTTCGCCGACTTTGCGCGTGCCATCATCCACATGGTGTACGAAGACACGAATCTCTACGCATGGCAGTGGCTCACCGCAGAGGGGATTCGATACGAACAGCGCAAGGAGATGGAAATTCACAGCGCACTCGACGACGACACGATGGGTGTTCGGGCCTTCACTGCACTCAAAAATATGCTGCTCGAACTCGGCTATACCGGTATTTTCGTCTTCGTCGACGAGTTCGAGAGCATCGCACGGCTCTCTCCCAAGGACGAGCAGGCGACGCTCAACAGCATCCGACACCTGATGGACCAGAACAGTTCGGGCCTCTGCATGCTGTTCGGCTGTGCTCCCGAAGTCTGGCAGGATGTCATGAGCGAGTATCACGCGTTCTCTGAGCGCATCGGCGAGGAAGTGGCTCTGAAGCCTCTCACGAACGACCATCTGAACGATCTTGTGTCGAACTACCTCAGACGAGAGCGTAACGGATCGAACGAGGGTTCTTCGATAGCCCCGTTTACTGATGAAGGGTTGGACGAGATTCTACAACGTTCGCAGGGTAATGTCCGCCAAGCACTCGCTATCTGTAGCCGAGTTTTAGATGCTGCTGTTGAGGAGAACCAAGAGATGGTCACTCCCGAGTTCGTTCAAGAGTCGATGTGAATGAAAACGCCGAGGACTGAGCGAACATCCAACTAGTTATGGGGTTTCTTCCCCTCAAAACTACTCGACCGCGTCGAGTACAGGGCCGCCTCGAAAGAGGCGATACACCCACGCTAGGCCCGTGGGTGCTCTGACCTCGATGCGGTCAGACCAACCCGACCGCATGATCCGATACGTTCCCACGCGTTCTGAATCCTACGCTCGCTGGACGCATCGTAATCAGAAGACAACCAGAGAGGAGGACCCTCGATGACGTCTGATGATGAAGACGAACAACACGGCACCAAGCCGTTTAGAGAGGGGCGCCAACATTTCGACGATAGTGCTGTGGTGATCTCGGAGAGGGCCAAATTGTGGACTAACCCTCGTCGCCAGCACGTCGTACTGCAAGTATTAGCTGCTCCGAACAGGGAGATGTCGCTCAAAGCCCTTGCGCAGAATATTCGAGACCATATCGATGAATTCTCGGATCAAGATCCGGATTACGACGACGTTCGACAGACGCTGCGCCGACGTCATCTTCCCCGCCTCGCGAAACACGATGTCGTCAGGTTCGAGGACAATACGATCTGTCCCGGTCCAGAGTTCGGGGCAGCAGTAGAGCAGTTAGTTCGCAACGACCCCCGGATCTAACGACAGCGCAGGACACCGAACGCAGTCACTAGACATCCAGCGCTAACGATCGACCTTGTTTTTCAGCACCGCAGGCGTGGGCGATGTCTTCCAGTGTCGCATCGGAAGGTAGGCATGATGGGGGAATCCAAGCGGCGAACCCGCGAACACCCTCAAGAGTCTCGTCGATCTGGACCCGTCCTTCTGAACCCGGCCCACGCCAGCGGAGGTTCGCATGGGTCAGGTGCTCAAGAACAATGATTATAGCCGGAAGGAGGTGATTGCATATTCTCCTGTCGTTGTCCATTTCTAAATCTTCTGCGAGCAATATCTCGTCTGAAACGGCCTCAGTGATTGCTTCCGCGGCAAATTCGATCTCCTTGAACTCTGTGTCTGCGAGGTTCCGGTACACTTCCATCGATTTCGGAGTCAACGTATCTACTTTATTGAGTCTCTGCAACTCGTCCAGATCGACCCGATCACCTGATAGAAACACCACGACACCCTGTTTGTGCTCATTTGCACGCCCGAAGGATACCCGACCAAGAGACCTCGCAGTCATGACGGCTGACGGGATATGTGCTCGCGATAAATATTGAGCAGTTGGGCGACGCAGGTGTGCTGGGTGAGCATCGCCCCTTGCAACTCGCTCAGCCGCAGATTCCAATCTGTGGAGGACCTCTTTGTCGACCTGATTTGCGTGACTCATCTCTTCTACCATGAGGTCACTTATCGTTCGGTAAAAACCTGAGCACCCCCTAAGCAAACGTCCGAAAATTCTCATTCGGACTAGCAGGGAGAGGATTCTCGAGACCCTCAAACAGACCATACATAGACGCGTGTGAGTATATGCTTCAGCCGAAACAGGTACATCCAAGCTATGACTGAATACTGATAGAATTGCGATCGTGGTTCATCTGAGAATGAGCCAACTGGCGTCTGAACACCACCACCACGATCTTTTGCCTCTGGTATTGCCTTAATGGCGTGAGCCCCGGGTAACTTACGGACTCTATCCCACCCTCACGCCTTGTGGTATCTGTGGTATCGCTCTGCTAAGAGTAGGAAACTGTGGTAACGGGTCATAGAAAGTGTGAGAGAATTTCCCCATCTATCCGAATCCAATCTCACAGATTCTAAGCGCCGAATAGAACCCAAACAAATCCATATACCTTCTTTTCTACCAATTGAGTTCGATTATTTCATTCTCTCGCTAGTATACCTTCTCGGGATGATGTTTTTGTGTGCAATTTGCCCACAGCAGGTTGAAAACCGGCAGACGGTGTTTCGATCCCCAAATAAGAATAGTGATATGACCTATCTCTGCACAAAATAGTAATATATACTAAAGGTAGGGTCGTGATTTCTGTAATTCAAACTATTGTTTTGCGCACAATCTGCACACACGGATAACAAGACCGGGAGACTGGACCTAGTCCAAATTATAAAAAATAGAATTTGTACACCATAATAGAACAAACTATATTTAGTTGTCATTTACCTGCTCAGCAGAGGGGCCCCGACAGGAAACACCAGAGAGATACATGATTCCTATTTTACTATTTTGTAGCTCAACAGTGAGTAAGTACGTCCCTCCAAAGTCGTGGTCGAAGGTGATCGAGTTCTGTTGACGCCACCAGATTTCGGAACGGTGTTATTGTATCGTTGCGAGGTATAGGATCGGTATGCAGTCGATTGGGTACTGTGGGCGCCGCTGTTAATTCCATTTCACCTACTAACAGTAGTAGAGGATCGATTTCGATACTCCACTACAATCACTGACAATGACACAGGTAACGCAATCACCAACCCCCGACGAGCGACAGTACGATTATCCAAAGGCGAAGATATACTCCGTCTTGGGCGATACCGAACACCGGATCATCCTACGAGTTCTTGCGGATGCCGATGAGCCGCTATCGCTCGAGGAACTCACTCGTGCGACACTCCTTGACGAGGAATTTGATCGGGAAATCAGTGCATCGGTGCTGAGGGGCCTGATGTTGGATATTTTCCTTCCCGTTTTAGAGACTTCCGACGTTATCGAGGCCGACACAGGTTACAACAAGATCGGACCAGGGGCCCATCTCGAAGCGTACCTTGAGATAGCTACAGCTGTCGACGAACTCTACGACAGGCACTTCGGAGGTCGCTGATGCTTGCGACGCCTGTCGGACTCTACGAGTTGTCGGATGTCCACCTTGATGTGGACGAGTTCGGGATCAACATCGACGATCCGGTCGTTCTAATCGGGACACGATCTACCGGTGCAACCCGACGCAAGCGAGGGACAAAGACGGTGGTCGAACTCGGCCCCGTCCGCTATCCCGCATCAATCTTCCAAGGAGACGGTTGTGACGCCCTCGACAGCTCAAACGATATGTTGTATGGTTCTGTCGTGGTGTCAGAGGACGACCTCACAGACGATGCGGTCTCCGCTCTTCGAGAGAGTGGTGGTTCAGTGTTTTCCGATGTCACTGATCCAAATGCGCTCTACTGACTTCAGACCAGATTTTCGATCGTGAGCGTCTGTCAACATGGGCATCAAAGAATTTGCTTCAACCGTCGATAGCGTATTCGACCGATTCAAGGTGGCGAAGAGCCCTCTTTCCGACTGGAATCGGCCGCTGGACGAACTGTTCAACGATCCGATTGTGGTCATTCATTGGTCCGCCGCGTCCGAGGAAGAGATACCGGACATCTCCCCGGTCCTAAAGCTTGCTGCACGGGAAGACATGATCCTCGTCAATCGGACTCTTGAATATATGGAGGACGACGAAAGTTCGACCAAGGCGCCACAACTGAGCGAGCACTTGGAGTTCGAACATCGTCCGTGACTGCTGTCGGTCAAGGAGTTTCCTCTGCGAACTTCAAGAGTCTGGTCGTAAGGAGGGTACACCTAAATCGACTCTGTATAGACCATTTGAATAATCAATCTAGAGAAAAATTCGGTTTGTATGGGCACGTTCGTCGGTGTAGATTGGGGCGGGAAGAGATGGGTAACTGCCGAAGAACGCGATAGCAAGCTCAGTTTTGCGACTGAACCCTCTTTTCAAGCGGTGTGCGATAGGCATAGCGACGCCGATCTGCTCCTTGTGGACATACCGATCGGGCTTCCTGGGGAATCAGACATGAGTCCCAGAGACTGTGACCAAGCAGCACGCGAACTCGTTCATCCATCGCAAAAGAGGTCTGTTTTCGATGTGCCAGCGCGTCAAGCGGTACAAGCTGCAACCTACGAGAGTGCCCGTGAACAGAATCTCAAAGTGGTAGGGGACGATATTGGTCCACAAACGTGGGGCATCATGGAGCGGATTCACGAAGTCGATCTCTTCATGCGTGAATCATCCCCGAACATCACTGTTCGGGAGAGCCATCCAGAGGTCTGTTTTGCTACTCTCTCAGAATCTGGGCCGGTTATGTCCAACAAGAACGATAGCGAGGGAATGGAGAGACGGTTATCGATCTTAGAAGCTGTGTCTCCTTCATATCGGAACGCCTTCCAAGGGCTGGAAGAGGAGGTCAACTCAAAGGCTGCTTGGAAGCGACGAATCGGTGTGGGGATGCTAGATGACGTCGTTGATGCGCTTGTACTCGCCGCGACTGCGCGAGAGTGTGCTGACCACGGGATAGAGGTCTTAGGTGGCCAAACTGATAGTAAAGGCTTGCCGATGGAGATTGTCTATCCGTCCTACGAGTGAACAGAACTCCAAACTTCAGTTCTAGAACACCGTCATTCGACTTTTACGAACAGATAACGGAAATCGTCGCTCTCCTCAGGGTCCGATGGGATGTCGTAGTCATAGTTTCGCCAGTCTAGCTCGTACGTCTCATTTAATTTGATCGGCTGATCACGCTTCTTTCCAACCGTACCAGCACCGACATCTTCAGCCCACGATAACTCGCCTTCCAGTATCTTCCCGTCATTGAGACGGAACTCGTAATCGACAACATCGTCTCGAGTTGGTGGCTGCCAGTACAAATGGTCATTTGTCAGGAGCACGACGGCGCCGTAACTGCACTCCTCAGCAGCTACGGCGGTCTCAACCCGTGCGATGTCACTAATGAAGTCATAGCGAGCAACATCCTGTGCTGAGTGCCGGCGAAGATCGAACGATTCGTCACCCCATTCTCCACGAAAAGTGTCGGGCTTATACTTGAGTTCGATCGGGATGGCATCCCCATCGAGTTCTAACCAAATGTCGATATAGACGTCTTCTGTTAAACCCGGAAACTTTTCTCCTGGAAAGCGCCTTTCTAATCGCAATCGAGCGTCTGGGTACTGCTGGTGAATGTGCCAGGCTAATGCATGCTGGAAATCTGCTTCGTGATGGAAAACTCGATTCAGTTCCTCGATCGACTCTACAACGTTTCCGGCCGACATACGGCTCATGCAACAAAGTGAATGCACAAATTCTTTCTCCGGAGTTTCAACAGAGCCCAGTGAGACATCAAAAGTTGCGACAGACGCTCCAACGCATACAATACTATTTCAATCTCGGCATTGACCACTTGCACATCTTCGTTTGCGATGGAGTGATCGGGGTTTGGTTTGAATACCCGGTTCGGAAGCGTTTGCTCGAGTCGTCGGATTCGAATAGCGTACCGGCGTAGCCACGATTCAGAAGTGACGCAGATCACTCGCTCGGGAACGAAGATCCACTAGCAGTTGCCGCCTGAAGGCGGGGCCTGTATGACTCGCCGATTATGTAAACTATTGTCCATATCTAATGCATCATTAAGGGCTATCGTGTAGAATGTGGGCGCAGTGCAACCTGCCACCACCCTCCGGTCGGAACTTGGTCCGATCAGTCCAACCGCGCTTGGTTCATTCGTTAAGCTTGAACGATGTGGTCAATTTCTGGGCTGGAAGTACCTCGCAGAGGATCTCCTTGAGGAAGATAGTCCCTTCGACGAATCCCTGCTTAGTCCTCTATACTCTGAGACAGGAACACAGTTCGAAGTCGAAGAACTACGCGCACTTCTCGACCAGCGCCGTGTCGACGAAATGATCGGCTCGAAAGATGAGACACCGGACGACATCCCACTCGATGATACATGGGGGGAGGCTACTGGCGACGCAGCGGGACTTTCGGATACGGCACTCGATCTGATGGTCGAGAAGGTACGAAAGGCGCACGAAGAATCAGGTGACTACACCGTAGTTTGTTTCCAGCCAACACTCGAGGGCACCCTGGGTGCTTGGGATGTTGGGGGGAAGGCGGACATCATCGTCATCAGGCCGGCGCGTTCAACCCGAAATGAATCTGGTGAGGTCGTCGTCGATATTCTTGAGGTGAAGGCCTCACGGGACGAACAGACCCACCATCGAATTCAGGCGGCCTGCTACAGCAAACTCATTCGCAATGCGCTCTCCAATGCAACGGAACTGTCTGACAATACAACGTTCCGTGGTCGTGTCGTCACGCGATCTAATGCTATCTCCGAGATGGGTTACCAGAACGTTGAGGGCTTTGATCTTCAACCAACCGAAACAGACGTGCAGATGCTTTTACAGCGGGCAGGACGCCTCGACAGAACCCTATTCGAGTCTGAGGGAGACGACCTCGATCTAGAGGCTGTCACGGCTGTCGATGCCTGGGAAATGACAAACCGGATGTCGCGACGATGTGCCGGTTGTGAATTTCACGATGTCTGTTACACGCGCGCTGTCCAAGAAGATCGCCCCGAATTACTAGGGTTCCCCGAGGGCACCCAAGAGGACCTCGCCGAGGTTGGTGTCGAGACGTTACGTGACTTGGGTGATCTAGTTGAATATGACGACAGGGGGTACGTCAGTCCGACCAACAGGGCGAACGAGGAGGTCACGATCGCTGACGAAGATGGATTCGAACGAGTGAGAGATGATGTCGGTCTTAAAGATTTAGAGCGGTACTCCATCGCAGCGGATGTCTTTTCCGGAGAGGGAGCTCGTGACCGCCCCTACCATCGATCGATGATACCGGACAGCGGCTACAATCTGCCCGCTGGCGAGCCAGCACATCCAAACCTTCCTGACTCGATGATCTCTTATCCAGATCGATCTCTCATTCGTGTCTATCTCTTCATACAGGAAGACAACATTCGCGAACGTCTGGTTCTTCTAGGCGGATATGTGACGAATCATCGCACTGAAGAGCGTCGTTATGTGTCCGCAATCAGTGACGGACTGCCCGGCGCTCAGCCAGGAGAAGAGGCCTCTGACGCGAAGGACGATGCCGAAGAGGAGCTGATCCAGCGATTCTTACGGGGGGACGAAGACAGAGACGGCCTCGTTGACGCAATCCAGGCGGTCGCACCAGACGGAATCGCGGACGAACTGGATGATGACGACTACGGTTCACAACTGGATGAACCCGGATTCGTCCACCTTTACCTCTACAGCCCTGCCCAGCGACAGGCGCTTACTCGTGCGGTGAAGCGGCACGTCGAAGACGGTGGCGACGAGTTTGAGGCACTACGGACACTACTTGGATTGCGAACAGAAATCGGTCAACAGGATATTGACCAAGAAATGGTATCCGTTCTTCAGGAGGAGTTTGTTACGCGCCACCTCTTACGATTCCTTGGATTCGGCATCGTACAAACAGTCGAGCAGTTCGAACGGCCGGATCCAGATTTCGATGACGGGCCACCAGGATACCGAACATGGGGACCACGAAGATTTTCCTGGCAACACGAGGTCGACGGTGAACCTGTTGAACTTCCGCTGGCGCCGTTGTTCGACGAGCACCTCTTCGAAAACGTAGTCAGTTACAATCAAGGTAACCGGGTATCGTTCGACCTCGACTCTGGACTGGAGCTAACGGAAGTCGGGGAAAATTATGAAGACCAGTTCCCGTTCGCTCATCGTCACACGGACGACATCCCACTTGAGTATATCTGGGGTGCCTTCGATGAACTAACGCCCGACTGGATCGAACCAGAGTCCTTCGACGACACGGAGAAGGGGCAAGAACTCCAGGAATTGATTCATCGGTTCCGATGGACCGGCGATGGTGAGGGGGAGGGCAGACGGTTCGAACCCCGACATCTTCGTGCCCTCGCCGAAAAGATGGCAGAGGCCGTTGAACACATTGAGGCGTCGATTGTCGAGTGGCATAAGAGTTCGACCGTCCCAAAGCAGGCGCTTCCGCTTGATCAATTACTAGAACTGGAGTTCGACGAACCCGAACTGGCGCTGACATCGCGGGAGTATATGGATCTAGAACATGGGGCACGAGACCGGCAACTGCGCCGCGATTGGCGACAATCGATTCCCTACCGGGTCTCTGAGGGGAATTCTGTTCTCTTCCGCTGTACGAGCACGCCGGAACCAGATGACGAAACAAATGAAATTGAAGGAGAGCTCTGGGAACCCGGAGCGGACGACGTGACGCATACGGAAAGTAGTATTTCAGAGGGGGACTGGGTTGTAATGACGCCGGTTAGCGACGATCAGCATCCACCGATTGAAAACGAGGAGGCGGTCGGCAAGGCGAGCGACATCGCCCGGATGCCGCTAGTCCATGTTGTCGAAATTGAGGACGGACAGATTACCGTCGCAGCCCCTTGGAACGATTGGGATAGGTGGCCCCGCTCCTACCACGACTACCTCCATAATCATCACCGATATGTCTCGCGCGCAGAAGCTGGGCCGGACGCCCCACGGTTTCAGGAAATCGACGGCGACGCAAATCAGATCGTCATTGACGAAGGGGCATCGTTCATCCTCGATGAGGCTCACGACGACGTTGTAAGCTATCACTGTTCTCGAGCCCTTGGTCGGAGCGACAACAATCATGTCCTCCACTGGTTGAATGACCTCCTGACTGGTGACCGGGAAGAGATGAACACTGAGTTTTGCAATCAGAACCTGATTGAAGGGAATCCCGAACCAGACAATGGACCAGGGAGTTTCATCGAAACCCAGTTTGTGGAGGCAGAATCCATCGATAACACACCGAACGAACCACAGCAGCGGTTCATCCGAGAGGTAGACAATCACCTCGTCGTAGTTCAAGGCCCCCCAGGAACAGGAAAGACAAGCTACACGACGACACCGGCGGTGCTCGGCCGTGCTTACGCGTTCGAGCAGAAAGATCGGTCGTTCAGTAGTGCGGTATCTGCGCTCTCTCACGATGCCGTCGATGAGGTATTTTCGAACGTGCGAGCGGTGGCAGAGGATTGTCGAGATGAGGACTGCTTCCAGCAGATGAAACTCGTGCGTGTTCGACCAAGTGATCTTCCCGACGATGCTCAACCATACGACGAGAGGGCAGACGACCAACTTGTAGAGCACATTGCTTACCACCACGACGATGGTGCTCAGCGACTCCGTGACCTCTACGATGAGTTCGTCCTCAACGAGCAAAGTACGACGCAATTCATAATCTTCGGTCCCCCGACTTCCATCAGGGGCGCAGTCGATAAGATCGCACCACTCCACATCGACATTGACGAACTGGAGCGTGACGGTGACTGGGACCCAACAGTATGGGAACTACTCGAGTTGGAGCGGGGCGACCTCTTCGATTTGGCTGTTGTCGACGAGGCGAGCATGATGAGTCTTCCGCAGTTATTCCTTGTTGGTGCGTTCCTTCGGGACTCTGGTCAACTGCTACTCGCGGGAGATCACCGTCAGATGCAACCAATTCGCGCCCACGGGTGGGAGGAAGAAACCCGAGAGACTATCGAGGAAACAGTTCCCTTCCTGTCCGCTCTCGATTTCATCAGGTTCCTTAAGGGGGACATCGAGGAGATGGACTTCATCGAAAGAGAATCGCCATCTCTTGACGAAGGGTTAGGTACTGACGAGCAAGAACAGGCAGTGCTGCCAATCTATCCATTGGACCAATCCTTCCGTCTTCCGGAACCGGTCGCGGCACTCCTAACGGACCTATTTTATGACCAAGATGGAATTGAGCTCGGCGGTCTTGATGACCGAGACCCGATTCCCGAAGGGGACTGTGACTCAGCAGTCGTCGAGGAACTCACCGCTCCAGATCAGTGGATCTCGGTTTTAATCCACTCGGGTGATCGTGATGAGCGGACAAGCGAAATCGAAAGTTCGCTTGCGGAAGAAGTCGTCAATGCGTTCGATGTCGTCGAGTCGGACGACGAAGACATCGAAAACGACCAAATATCCGCCGGAGTTGTTATACCGTTCACGGCACAACGCGATCTGCTACAAGGGGAACTTGATGACGCAGTCCAAGCCCAAACAGTCGAGAAGTTCCAGGGTGGAGAACGGGACCTCATCCTCATGTCGATGGTCGCCAGCGAACCCGGATACGTAAACCTACTCAGTGAGTTCCTCTTGAGTCCATATCGGTTCAACGTGGCCGCGAGTCGGATGAAACGGAAACTCATTATCGTCGCTTCAGAATCTATCTTCCAGACCTCGCATCCTGATGCGGATCGTTATGAGGACCAGCTTGCTTGGAAGCAGCTATATCAGCGAATCGGTGCGCTTGACGAAGACGTGGAGCCTGCGCTTGAAGGACCAGTTCAGGATATTAACTCTGACCTCGAAGAGGATGCCCGCTTTGAAATATATCATGCGGATCTGAACGAATATTAGTCCAGGAATCATTAGTGGCAGAAGTTCTGCCAAACAACAAGGGGAACTAAAACCGCCAACCGGAATTTAATACGGCTCAATTTCTAACTTGAAGACGTTCTCACGATAGATGTCTTCGATGTCGTCGTAGCACGTGTGGAGATACACGTCGATCGTTTCTCCGTAGTCGACTGCTGCGTCGCCGATCGCGTCTCCACGCATATACTTCCCGAGATACCCGGGAGCGAAGATTCGCTAACAGTTGCTGGTTAATGCAGAGCAACGAGGTAGGTTTCTCGACGAATTCCGCAGACGTACGCACTCACCGTCAGTTTCGAAGCCTACGGGTACGACGGCAAGGGCCACGGAACACCGTCGGAACTTTACGGGACGTCCTGAAGCGAAGAGAGAACACCGGCGACGACAGCAAGTGAAAACGGGTGCTGATTCGTCAATATCGCGCCGCAAAGACCCCAATAGGGAATGTCGTTTTGGGATTTGGGGTAACGGGTGTAAGCCAAGGGCCGGATTTGAACCGGCGGTAGGCGGCTCTGCAGGCCGCTGCGTTCGGCCGGACTCTGCCACCTTGGCGCGTTTGTCCCTTATCACTGCGGTCGTTTAAGCATAGCGGTACGGCACAGTCGTTACTGTGCGACAGTACCTGCGATAAATACGAGTAGCCCCGCACAGCCGGCGCTGTGCGGGGCGTGATGATGAAGTATGAGTGGATGGCGGCGAATCGGCTCTCCCAGAGGCTCGCGCACTCCAGTACTCACCGAAACGC
>NZ_AOIS01000021.1 GCF_000337495.1 Haloterrigena salina JCM 13891 | reverse complement strand
CTTTTCTTAGAGGGTAGCTGCTTCTAAGCTCACCTCCCGGCTGTCTAGGGCTTGCGACCACCTTCGATCGCACTTAGTCCACACTTGGGGACCTTAACCCAGCTCTGGGTTGTCTCCCTCACGGTACACAGGCTTACCCCGCATACCGGACTCCCTGCGTCGACGGCGTTCGTAGGTTCGGAGTTGGACAGGGTGGCGAACTCCTCTCGGAGGCCGGTCACCCAATCCGTGGCTCTACCCCACGAACTACCTCAGCAGAGGTCATGCTTCGACATGTTTCGGTTGGAACCAGCTGTTTCCGGACTCGATGGGCCTTTCACCCCTAGACATAGGTCACGCGAGGGTGTTGTAGGACACCAACGCTAACAGGCCTCCACGTGCCTTTCGGCACGCTTCACCTTGCCCACGCCTAGATCGTCCGGTTTCGGGTCGTGCCCGTCTGACTCCC
This sequence comes from Haloterrigena salina JCM 13891, assembly GCF_000337495.1. Taxonomy (GTDB): domain Archaea; phylum Halobacteriota; class Halobacteria; order Halobacteriales; family Natrialbaceae; genus Haloterrigena; species Haloterrigena salina. Next base: position 687 of record NZ_AOIS01000021.1, on the reverse strand, counting down.
CGCGCTTGAACACGGTGGCCCTCACGCAAAGCGCTGCGGCCGTATCGGTTTCCCTACGCCTTCCCCGATGATCGGGTTAGACTCGTCAAACAGGCACACTCCCTGGTTCGTTTTTCAAAACGTACGACGGAACACCGGCTTCCTGACCGGCCTACTGGAGACTCGCGTCTCGGTCGTTTGGGTCAGGACCTTTCGTGCCCCGTCGCTCTATCGCCAACTGATTTCACGCCCTATTGCACCTCCCTTTGTGGGGTGCTTTTCAGCGTTCGCTCACGCTACTTGTTCGCTATCGGTCTCGAGGAGTGTTTAGTCTTCGCGGTCGATGCCCGCGATCTTCACGAGGGATATCCAACCCCCGATACTCTGGAGCTGACGCACAACGTACTACACTACAGTACGGGACTGTCACCCTGTTTCGTACTCCATTCCAGGAGATTTCTTGTAGCGGGTCCGATGCTGAAAGTCAGTCCGAACACCACATTGCCCGAAGGCTTCGGTTTGGACTGTGTCGGGTTCACTCGCCGTTACTAACGACATCGCGACTTGCTTTCTCTTCCTGTCGATACTAAGATGTTTCAATTCTCGACGTTCCCCATTGCGCGAAGCAATTGCGGTGGGGATTCCCATTCGGAGATCCTGAGTTCTTCGCCTCCATGCGGCTCCCTCAGGCTTATCGCAGCTTGGCAC
>NZ_AOIS01000020.1 GCF_000337495.1 Haloterrigena salina JCM 13891 | reverse complement strand
ACACGTACACACGGTCTCATCTGCACGCCGTAGACGCGGCATGCATTAACCCTTCCCAGCCCCGTTTACACGGGCTGGTGCATCGGTTTTCGTTCGGATTAGATCGAAGACGTTGACCCCACTTAAGGGGCACGGTCTCGATCCGCTCCGAGTGATGGACCCACAGGGATTCGAACCCTGGGCATCCTCCTTGCAAAGGAGGCACTCTACCACTGAGCTATGGGCCCACNTTGCGACAAAGTCGCAACATCGTGACCCGGGAACGGGTCCAGTGGACGCCTGGACTACACGTACACACGGTCTCATCTGCACGCCGTAGACGCGGCATGCATTAACCCTTCCCAGCCCCGTTTACACGGGCTGGTGCATCGGTTT